>CAMWXJ010000019.1 GCA_947178215.1 uncultured Porphyromonadaceae bacterium | reverse complement strand
AAAATGTTTTCTTTCGTCAAATAGCTAATTTTGCACTTGCCAGTTGAGAGTAGGCGCCTTATTGTAAATGAGAGAGCAACCGTGGCCGGAACAGGTTTTACATGGCGACGGCGCTCCAATTAACAAATTTTTACTAACTTTGCAGACTGTTGGGCGAAGATGCCCACCAATCATTATTCATTATCAGGGTCAACCGACCCTCAAACCGTTTATTTACAATGGACTGGCTAATTGATTTAATCGGGCCGGGCAATGTGTCGCTTGCATCGACGATTGTCTTGTACTCGTTTGTCATCGCGGCAGGCGTGTGGCTCGGCCATCTCAAGATTGGCGGCATCTCGCTTGGTGTCACATTCGTGCTCTTCGTAGGCATCCTCATGGGCCACTTCGGCTATATCGTCAATGCCGAAGTACTGAAATTCATCCGTGAATTCGGTCTTATTCTCTTCATCTTTTCTATCGGTCTGCAAGTGGGCCCGGCGTTCTTCTCGTCGTTCAAGAAAGGCGGCATGCGCCTCAACGGCCTCGCCGTGGCGGCTATCGCGCTCAACGTCATCATCGCACTCGCCATTTACTACATCGACGGCGACACCGACATCTCGGCAATAGTGGGCGTGCTCAGCGGCGCTGTGACCAACACCCCCGGCCTTGCAGCCGCGCAGCAGACAGTAGGCAACCCCGACGCCATCAACATCATGTCGATGGGCTACGCAGCAGCCTATCCTCTGGGCGTTATCGGCATCATTGCGGCAATGTTCGTCATCAAGGGCATATTCCGCATCAAAACCGAAAACGAGATTAAAGCTATCGAGGACGAGACTGAAAACTCGCTCACCAAGCCCAACATCATCTCCGTGGAGGTTACCAACCCCCTCATCTCGGGCAAGAGCCTCGTACAGCTCCACAACATCATCCAGTGCGACTTCGTGATTTCACGTCTGCTCGACGAAAACGGCCAGACCATAATCCCGACCTCGCAGACACAAGTCCGCGTTGGCGACAAGCTCATGGTAGTGGTTGCCGCCAACGACGTTGAGCGCTTCGAGGGCGTGGTAGGCCCGCAGCTCGAAATGGACTGGGAAGACATCACCCCCACCCACGTTGTCAGCCGCCGTATCGTCATCACCAAGCCTCAGTACAACGGCGTGATGCTCGGCTCGCTCCGTCTACACGCCGGCTACAAGGTCAACGCCACCCGCGTCAACCGTGCCGGTGTCGACCTCCTCGCCTCGCCCGACCTACGCCTCCAGATGGGCGACCGCATCACCGTAGTGGGCGACCTCAACGACATCGACCGCCTCGCCTCCAAGCTCGGCAACTCGATGAAGCGGCTCAACCAACCCAACCTCATCACAATCTTCGTAGGCATCCTCTTCGGTATCATCGTAGGCTCCATCAACGTAGGCTTCGGCATGAAGCTCGGCCTCGCCGGCGGTCCTCTCGTAGTGGCTATTCTGCTCAGCCGCTTCGGCTATAAGTTTAAGCTCGTGACCTACACCTCGACTTCCGCCTCCATGTTTATGCGCGAGCTCGGCATCTGCCTCTTCCTCGCGTCGGTGGGCATCAGCGCCGGCTCGGGATTTGCCGACGCCGTGTTCAACTCCACCGGCATGTGGTGGGTAATCTGGGGCTTCATCATCACATTCCTGCCTCTCGTGATTGTGGGCTGCATAGCCCGCGGCGTCTACAAAATCAACTATCTCACGATAATGGGTATGTTTGCCGGCGGCTACACCGACCCCCCTGCGCTCGCCTATGCCGGCAACGCTACCGGCAGCGATTCCCCCGCCGTAGCCTACTCGACCGTCTACCCGCTCACGATGTTCCTGCGCGTAGTCACGGCCCAGGGCATAATACTCGCGTTTATGTAACGGCACAGCCGAACACATATATCACACTATCACCTGAAATCACAGGCCGGACGCCCAGCAGGGCATCCGGCCTGTGAAGCTTTTTGCAGCCGCCACGACCGTTTTAAGCCGCCTCAGGCTGCGGCTGTCGCCGGGCAAAATAAAACTGACGCTCCGCACAGCGTCGCCTCACAGGCGGCCCTACGGAGCGTCAGTTTATGATTTGCAGGATTATGAGCTCAGTCCTCGCTCACCGAGAAGAGGTCGGCTTCGTCATCGTCGGTGAAGTCGTCGTCAATGTCGAGTTCTTCGTCGTCAATCACCTCGTCTGCGTCCTTGCTCTCAACGGGCTTGGGGGCGGGAGCGGCCTTGCGCGGCCCCATGGCCGACGCACTCTGCTCCTTTAAAGCCTCGGCTATCTTTACCTCGAGTTCGTCGGCGAGTTCGGGATTATCCTCGACGGTGCGTATTGCGCGGTCGCGGCCCTGAGCGAGCTTGGCTCCGTCGTAGCTGAACCATGAGCCGCTCTTGGCAATGATGCCGAGCTCTACGCCAAGGTCTACAATCTCGCTGCCGCGCGAAATGCCGCGCCCGAACATGATGTCGAACTCTGCACGCTTGAACGGGGGCGCAACCTTGTTCTTGACAATCTTCACCTTGGCGTGACGGCCCAGAATCTTGTCCTCGCCCTCCTTGATAGTCGACGACGGACGGATGTCGATGCGCACCGACGAGTAGAATTTAAGGGCGTTGCCACCGGTAGTGGTCTCGGAGGGGCCGAACATCACGCCGATTTTCTCTCGGAGCTGATTGATGAAGATGCAGCAGGTGTTGGTGCGCGATATGATGCCTGTGAGCTTGCGCATGGCCTGCGACATGAGGCGTGCTTGGAGACCGACCTTGCTGTCGCCCATGTCGCCCTCAATCTCGTTTTTGGGGGTAAGCGCAGCCACTGAATCGACCACGAGTATGTCAATTGCCGACGAGCGTATGAGCTGCTCAGCTATTTCAAGCGCCTGCTCACCGTTGTCGGGCTGGGCGATGAAGAGATTGTTGACATCGACACCAAGCTGCTCGGCATAGAAGCGATCGAAAGCGTGCTCGGCGTCAATTATGGCGGCAATGCCGCCCTGTCGCTGAGCCTCGGCTATCGCATGAATGGCAAGAGTGGTCTTACCCGACGACTCCGGGCCGTATATCTCGATGATACGGCCACGGGGATAGCCGCCCACACCGAGAGCATGGTTGAGGCTTATCGAGCCTGAGGGAATCACGTCGACATCGACGATAGAGTCGTCGCCGAGCTTCATGATTGCGCCCTTGCCGAAGTTTTTCTCGATTTTGCCGAGGGCTTCGCCCAAAGCTTCGAGCTTGGCCGCACGAGGGTCAATCTCCTTTTTGGCCACTGCCTTCTTTTTCGTTTCTTTCGCTGTTGCCATAAGTATATTATGGTAGATTTTGTTGTTTATGCGTAATTGAGTGATTTATGGTGCAAAGATAGCGAAAATCGCGGGCATTTCAGCTGCCCACAGTAGTTAATATGAGCTAAATCACACTTCCACCGAACCTTTTTATCCTGCATGCGTTTATAAGGTACATAGCAGAAATTACTTTTTCCATTGCAAGAAATGTGATAATGATTGGTTTATTATCTAAGCGAGGAGACGTTGTGAAACATCTCCTCGTTTAGTTTTTTTTGTACGTGCGGAAGCAACGGCGCCCTCTGACAGTTCTTACGAGGCATACGGCTCGCACCACGCAGGCGAATGAATAACAGTTATAGACTGACAGATAAATATAATAACTGAGTCGGGGCGGCGAGCATCAGCTCACCGCCCCGACCGGCATTGCGTATTATAAGGTTACTCCTCGATGATTACTTGGGGAGATTGCCTACTTCGGGGTCAACACCCCACTGCTGCTGAGCGAGGCGACGATAGTTGTTGTAACGCCACTGGGCGTTGGACTTGGCTGCTGCGAAGAGTTCGGCGGCTTCTGCGGGGAACGACTTCAACAGCGATGCATAGCGCACCTCGCCTTTGAGGAAGTCCTCGAACTTGTCCCAGTCGGGAGCCTTCGAGTCGAGGCTGAACGGGTTCTTGCCCTCCTCTTCGAGTGCGGGGTTGTAGCGCCAGAGGCTCCAGTAACCACACTCGACAGCCTTCTGCTCTTCGAGCTGGGCGTGACCCATACCCGACTTGATACCGTGGTTGATACAGGGGGCGTAGGCGATGATGAGCGACGGACCGTCGTAGGCCTCGGCTTCGCGGATAGCTTTGAGGGTCTGGGCCTGGTCGGCACCCATGGCTATCTGAGCTACATAAACGTAGCCGTAGGTCGAAGCGATGAGGCCGAGGTCTTTCTTGCGCACGCGCTTGCCGGCAGCGGCAAACTTGGCGACAGCGCCGAGCGGGGTGGCCTTGGAAGCCTGACCGCCGGTGTTGGAGTAAACCTCGGTGTCGACAACGATTACATTTACGTTCTTGCCGGTGGCGAGAACATGGTCAAGACCGCCGAAGCCTATGTCGTAAGCGGCGCCGTCGCCGGCGATAATCCACTGCGAGCGGTAGGCGATGTAGTGGCGGACAGTGAGGAGGTCGCGGCATATGTCGCAACCGCAAGCCTCGGCGAGGGGAACGATTTCGTCGGCAACGGCGCGAGTTACGGCGGCGTTGGTCTGATTGTCGAGCCACTGCTGGGCGAGCTCACGTATGCGGTCGTTGCAGTCAGGGCAAGCCACGGCCTTCTTCATAATCTCGGCTACGCGGGCGGTGAGCTTCTCGGCGCCGATGTACATACCGAGACCGAACTCGGCGAAGTCCTCAAAGAGCGAGTTGCCCCATGCGGGACCGTGACCCTTCTCGTTGGTAGTATAGGGGGTCGAGGGTACTGAGCCGGCCCAGATTGACGAGCAACCGGTAGCGTTGGCTATCATCTCATGGTCGCCGAAGAGCTGGGTGATGAGCTTGATATAGGGAGTCTCGCCGCAGCCCGAGCAAGCGCCTGAGAATTCAAGGTAAGGACGGGCAAACTGGCTGTTCTTGACATTGAGCTTGATGTCGATGCGATCCTGCTTGGAGGCTACGTGGTCTACGCAGTAGTCCCAGTTCTTCTGTACGTCGAGCTGGGTTTCGAGGGGCTTCATCACGAGAGCCTTCTCGCCCTTCTTGCCGGGGCATACGTCGACACAGTTGCCGCAACCGAGACAGTCGAGGGGGTCGACAGCCTGGATGAAGCGGAGGCCTGCGAAGTCCTTGCCGATAGCAGCGATGGTGTCGGCCTCTCCGAAGGGAGCGGCGCTCATCTCGGCGCTGTCAAGGAGGAACGGACGGATGGTGGCGTGGGGGCAGACGTATGCGCACTTGTTGCACTGTATGCAGTTCTCTTCGAGCCATTCGGGAACGAAGGCTGCCACACCGCGACGCTCATACTTGGATGTGCCCTGCTGCCAGGTGCCGTCGGCGTTGCCCATGAAATCGCTTACTTTGAGGAGATCGCCGTCCTGTGCATTGATGGGGCGGCAGATCTTCGATACGAATTCGGGTTCGTTGCGATCTTCGGCGGGATCCTCGGGGAGGTTGCTCCATGCGGCGTCGACGTCAAGCACCTTGTACTCGCCGCCGCGATCAACGGCTGCATAGTTCTTCTCGACGATATCCTGACCCTTCTTGCCGTAGCTCTTGACGATGAATTTCTTCATCTGCTCGATGGCGAGGTCGACGGGGATAACTTCTGTGATGCGGAAGAACGCGCTTTGGAGGATGGTGTTGGTGCGGTTGCCGAGACCAATCTCCTGAGCTATCTTGGTGGCGTTGATGTAGTAGACGGTGATGTTGTGGTCGGCGAAATACTTCTTGACCTTGTTGGGGAGGTTCTTGGCGAGTTCGTCGCCCTCCCAGATGGTGTTGAGAAGGAAAGTGCCGTTGTCGCGGAGGCCGCGGGTAACATCATAGAGGTGAGTGTAGGCCTGAACGTGACATGCCACAAAGTTGGGGGTGGTCACGAGGTAGGTAGAGCGGATGGGCTCGTCGCCGAAACGGAGGTGAGAGCAGGTGAAACCGCCGCTCTTCTTCGAGTCGTAGGCGAAGTAGGCCTGGCAATACTTGTTGGTGTTCTCGCCGATAATCTTCACCGAGTTCTTGTTGGCGCCCACGGTGCCGTCGGCACCGAGGCCGTAGAACTTAGCCTCGTAGGTCGAGCCGCCGAGCACGATAGGTTCAACGGGGGGAAGCGATGTGAAGGTCACATCGTCGATGATGCCGAGGGTGAAATGATTCTTGGGTTCGGGGAGGGCGAGGTTGTCGTAAACCGAGATGATGAGGGCGGGAGTAACGTCCTTGGAGGCGAGACCGTAGCGGCCGCCTACGATAGCGGGAGCGTTGGCTACGCCGCAGTAAGCCTCGCACACGTCGAGGTAGAGGGGCTCGCCGTTGGCGCCGGGCTCCTTGGTGCGGTCGAGAACAGCGATGCGCTTAACCGATGCGGGAACGGCGGCGAGGAGGTGCTTCACCGAGAAAGGACGGTAGAGGTGAACCGATACGAGACCTACCTTCTCACCCTTGGCCATGAGGATGTCGATGGCTTCCTGGGCGGCCTGAGTACCCGAACCCATGCAGATGATTACACGGTCGGCTTCGGGGTGGCCGTAGTAGTTGAAGAGGTGGTATTCGCGGCCGGTTATCTTGGTGATTTCGGCCATGTACTGCTCTACAATCTCGGGCACTGCGTCGTAGGTCGAGTTGCAGGCCTCGCGGTGCTGGAAGAACACGTCGGAGTTCTCGGCCATACCCTTGGCTACCGGAGCGTCGGGGGTGAGGGCGCGGTCGCGGAAACGCTGGAGGGCGGCGACGTCAAGAAGGGGCTTGAGGTCGTCCTGCTCCATCATCTCCACCTTCTGGATCTCGTGCGAGGTACGGAAGCCGTCGAAGAAGTTGACGAAAGGAATGCTGCTCTTAATCGAGGCGAGGTGAGCTACGCCGGAGAGGTCCATGACCTCCTGAACGGAGCCTTCGCAGAGCATTGCGCAACCGGTCTGGCGGGTTGCCATAACATCGAGGTGGTCGCCGAATATCGACAGGGCGTGCGATGCGATGGTACGTGCCGAAACATGGAACACGCAGGGGAGCTGCTCGCCTGCGATTTTGTACATGTTGGGGATCATCAGAAGGAGACCCTGCGACGCGGTATAGGTGGTGGTGAGAGCACCGGCCTGGAGCGAGCCGTGGACTGCGCCTGCGGCGCCGCCTTCGCTCTGCATCTCCTGCACGAGTACAGTCTCGTCGAAGATGTTCTTGCGACCCTGTGCGACCCATTCGTCTACATATTCCGCCATCGTCGACGACGGGGTGATGGGATAGATTGCAGCAACCTCCGTAAACATATAGGAGATGTGGGCTGCAGCCTGGTTGCCATCACAAGTCAAGAATTTCTTTTCCTTACTCATTGATGTTTTGGTATGATTGAAAATATTTAAGTCACATACTCTGCGGGCGAGTCACGACATGCCCGCGCGGAGAAGCCTGCGGGATAGCAGGTATCACCCCGCGAAGTTATGAAAAATTCGCGTGTTTACCAAAAAAATCTCTATGCTGCGGCCCCCTGTAATCGCGCTGTTTGCCGACGGCAATCTGTCGGGGCGCCCTTTCGGAGGCGGCAAGGCCACGCTCGCGGCGTGCGTCGGGCGGTCAGTTATTGAGTTTGAGCGAAGTGCCGTTGAGCTTGCGGAAGAGGTCGAGGGCGTAGACGTCGGTCATGCCGCTCACATGGTCGACCACGGACTGAATCTTGCCGTAGAGCGTCGGAGCAGCCACATCGTATTGCTCCGGAACCTGCGACAGCAGCAGGCGCGAGTAGTTGAGCTGCGGGTGACACACGGCGTCGACGAGCCGCTCCATAAGCTCGGTGATGATGCGGTTGCCGGCGAGCTCGATGTCGACTACGTCCGACGAGCGGTAGATGCGCTCCCACGACAGGGCATTGCACGCCTCATAGCCTTTGCGCTCCAGCTCGGGGATGCGGCTCAGCAACGTCCCTTCGTAGTTGCCGGCAAGTATCTCGTCCTCGTAGCGGGCGAATGTGTCGGCACACGACGACACAAGCACGCCTATCACACACGAGCGCAGATAGGATATTTTCTCGTTGGGGTCCGACACAGTGTCCATGCGGGCCGTCATGCGGCGCCGGCGATCGTCGGGAAAAAAGGCGAGGAAGCGCTCTATCACCGTGGCGGTGGGTATGATGCCGAGCTTGTGGGCATCCTCGATGTCCATTACCTCGTAGCATATGTCATCGGCGGCCTCGACGAGATACACAAGTGGATGACGCGCATAGCTCAGAGTGCCGGGCGCCGACTTGCGGCGCAGGATACCGAGGCGGTCGGCTACGCGGGCAAACGACTCAGCCTCCGAGTCAAAGAAGCCAAACTTGTTTTTATCGGCCGGCGCGAGTGTCGACTCATAGGGATATTTGACGATTGAGGCGAGGGTGGAATAGGTCATTGCGAAGCCGCCGGGGCGCCTCCCTTTAAACGGGTGTGTGAGCAGACGGAAAGCATTGGCGTTGCCGTCAAAGGAGGTGAAGTCGGCCCACTGGCGAGGGGTGAGACTGTCGCGGAGACGTGCGCCCGCGCCCTCGCTGAAAAACGTCGAGATAGCCTTTTCGCCCGAGTGGCCGAAGGGGGGATTGCCGAGGTCGTGGGCCAGACACGCCGCCGCCACTATCTCCGACAGCGAGTAGAGTTTGTCGGCCCACTCCTCCCCTTTGTATCGGGGCCGGATGCGGAGCATGACCTCGGTGGCGAGCGAGCGGCCTACGGTCGACACCTCGATACTATGGGTCAGTCGGTTATGAACGAATATGCTCCCCGGAAGCGGGAACACCTGAGTCTTGTTTTGAAGGCGGCGGAAAGGCGACGAGAACACGAGCCGGTCGAAGTCGCGCTGAAAGTCGCTGCGGGCGCGGTGGCCGCGGGCGGGATCGCTGTAATCTTCAAGACCGAAGCGAAGGTCGCTTATCAGTCGGTCCCAGTGCATTGTTTCCTGTGCCATGACGTATCAGGACTGCGGGTTGATATGTACGTCCATCTGCGGGAACGGGAAGTGGATTCCGGCTTCCGGAAGTTCCTTGTAAATGCGTTCGTTGAACGTGTAGAAGAGGTCCCAGTAGTTGCCGGTATCGGTCCACGCGCGCACCTGGAGCTTGACGGCCGAGTCGGCCATTTCGGCCACCACCACGCTGGGCGAAAGGTCGGGTGGCGGGAGCGCACCGGCCTCCACGAGCGGGTTGACGATACTGTGTTTCTCGCCGTGAATCACGCGGTCGTCGGAGGCGAGCATCGACAGAATTTTCTCGCGGGCTGCGTCGACGCTGTCGCCGTAGGCTATCGACACGTCCCAGCTCACGCGACGCGTGGCGGCGCGGCTCCAGTTGTTGATTGTGCCGGTCGACAATCCGCCGTTGGGTATGATGATGCTCTTGTTGTCGGGCGTGTTGATTATGGTGTGGAATATCTGTATCTCTTTCACCGTGCCTGAGTAGCCCTGAGCCTCGATATAGTCGCCTATGCGATAAGGCTTCAGGAGCAGTATCAGCACGCCGCCGGCGAAGTTCTGGAGGGTGCCGCTCAGCGCCATGCCTATTGCGACGCCGGCCGAGGCAAAGAGCGCCAGGAACGAGCTGGTGTTGATGCCGAGTATGCCTATTACGGTGATGATGAGTATGAAGTAGAGCACTATCCTCACCATGGAGATGAGGAAGGTGGAGAGCGACAGATCGATGCGGCGACGCACCATCACGGAGGCAATCAAGCGCGTGAGGCGTGTTATAATGAAGCGCCCAGCATAAAACACCAATATGGCTATGGCGAGGTGTATGACGAGGTCGACGCTGTCATGCGCGAGCTTCGACAGCAGGTCGGCCATACTCAGCCCTTTGAACTCGGCGAGTCCGGAGCCGAGGTTGACGGTCTCAGGGGCGGGAATCGGAATTGCCGCGGGATCGGTTGACTGTATCATCTTGCGTGGATTAGTCGGCGTTGAGCGATGGGTTGCGGCTCATGACATCCCTCCACCAGGCGTGGTTGCTGTAGCCCCACTTCCCGGAGTCGGAGGGAGACGAGAGATAGGCACACGCCAGTCCGCCGAAGTGGGTCAGGTCGTAACCGTAGCAGGTGGGAGTGGCCGCCTTGTAGATTACTGCTTTGTCGTAGGCTGCTCGCCACGCGTCGAGCAGCGACTGCGACACTCCCGGGAGCGAGGTGATATAGTGGGTCATGTCGACAAAGGCATAACGGTAGCTGTTCCAAAACTTGACGGGCACATAGCCGTCGGCGGGGAGCACGCCGGTCGCCATGATGTCGCGCGTGGCGGCGGCGAGACCGTCGAGGGCTTCGGTGTCGACCACCACCATGCTGATGCCGTAGGTCACATCGACGTAATGGTTATATGTATTCGTAGCGGCTTTCACGAGGTCGGGCTTCTCTTCGAAGAAAATCGGCACATTCTTATCATAGGGCATACCCTCGGTCTGGAGTTCGAGAGGCGAAGCCACAATCACGGGGGTGAAGCCGCGCATCTCGTAGCACACCTCCACGCCGCCCATGAGGCAGCAGTCGAAGTAGATGAAGTCGAAGCGGCGACCGGCGAGGGCCGAGGCTATCGAGGTTATTTTCATTTCGTAGCCGTTGTCGTCGCCAAACGACATGGGCTGTATCATCGACGCGGCGTCGGCCGACGTCAGGCTCCGCGCCGAGGACGCCTGACCGCGCGAGGTCGATGACTCGACCCAACCGGTTCCGTGGCTCCAGAACACGAGTCCGTAGGTGTCGGCCCCGGCGAGCGTCTCGGTGTCGGCGAGCACCTCGCGCATGCGGTCGACGGTGAGCGAAGCGCCCGAGGTGATGCTGCCTTCGTAGCTCTTCAGCGTCACGTTGCCGAGGGGAGTCACCTCAATCAACTCAGGCTGCTTGCGGTAAGGAGCATGGTACACGACAAGATGAGAGCCTTCCGGCACGCCGCCTGCCTTGACTGCGGCCTCCATTTCCCTGATGTCGAGGTCGTCGAGGTCGTTATAGCCCAGGTTGTTGTTGGCGACCATATACACGAGCACTGTACGGGTCGCGGGGCGTTGAGGGGCGGGCTCGTCGCTATGCTTGCAGCCGCTTAGCGTCATGACGGCAAGCAGCATGGAGGCCATAAGGCCGAAAAATGTGCGGATGTTCATGTTCATACCGCAAAATTACTAATAAATTGTCTTAACGGGGTGTCGTGGATGCTAATTATTCAAAAAAGTGGGTGAGAATCATTGCAGCCAAGATATTTTACTTAACTTTGCAGGTGCAGGAGCGGCACCTCCCGCCGCACCATACCTTAACAGCTGATTCAATTCATTAAATCTCATACCTAATGGTAAACTCCAAGCCATACGTTATAGGCATAGATATGGGCGGCACGAACACTGTGTTCGGCATCGTAGACGCCCGTGGCGTAGTACTTACTTCCGACAGTATCAAAACACGCAAGCACAGCAACATCAACGACTACATCGATGAGCTGCACTCAGGCATCATCCGCCTGATGGACGCCATCGACGCGCACGACAAAATCTACGGCATAGGAGTAGGCGCCCCCAACGCCAACTACTACACCGGCATGATTGAGGACGGCGTGAACCTCCCCTGGCCCACTCCCGTACCTTTCGCACAGCTTCTGCGCGACAAGTTCGGCATCCCCGTGGCCATCACCAACGACGCCAACGCCGCCGCTATCGGCGAGATGACCTACGGAGCCGCACGCGGCCTCAAAGACTTCATCATGATTACCCTCGGCACAGGCGTTGGCTCAGGCATCGTGGTGAACGGTCAGCTCGTATATGGCCACGACGGCTTTGCCGGCGAGCTCGGCCACGTGATTGTGAAGCGCAACAACGGCCGTCTCTGCGGCTGTGGCCGTGCCGGCTGTCTCGAAACATACTGCTCGGCCACCGGCGTGGCACGCACCGCCCGCGAGTTCCTCGAAATACGCGAGGGCGAAGACAGCCTTCTCCGCTCCAAGCCCATCGACGAAATCACCTCAAAGGACGTATATGACGCCGCCATGGCCGGCGACAAGCTCGCCAAGGATGTGTTTGAGTACACCGGCAACATACTCGGCGAGGCTCTCGCCGACTTCACCACCTTCACCGCACCCGAAGCGTTCATCCTCTTCGGCGGCCTCGCCAAGAGCGGCGAACTCCTGTTCAAGCCCGTGCGCGAATCCATGGAGCGCAACATGCTCTCTATCTGGAAGAACAAGGTAAAAATCCTCCCCAGCGAACTCAAAGAGGCCGACGCCGCCGTACTCGGCGCCTCAGCTCTCGGCTGGGAAGCCAAGGACAAGTAATCGCCCCGACAACCGAAACATAACTCACTGCGCGGCGCGGCGTCGGGTAAGCCGACATCGCGCCGCCTATGTTACGCCAAATGAGCACCGGTCGCCACGAAGCATCACGACGCCCTCTCTACCGCACCCTGCGGTGGGGGCGTATCGCCGTATCGCTGGCCGCCCTCGCCATACTCACTTTCGGCCTCACGCTGAGCGCGGGAGAGATTCCCGGCGCCACACGGATTCTGGCCCGCGTGCAGATATTACCCGCCGTGGCCGGCTTCTCGATAGTGATATTCGTGGCGTGGCTCGCCGTAACACTCACTTTCGGCCGCCTGTACTGCTCCACCGTATGCCCCCTCGGCACGGTGCAGGACATAGCCGCCCGGTTGCCCCGCATGAGCCGGCGCGACAGCCGCCCCTACCGATACTCGCGCCCGTTGCAGCCCATGCGCTACACGGTGCTCGTGGCTGTGCTCGGCTGCCTCATGGCCGGCTTTATGACCGTGCCCTCGATAGTCGACCCATACACGGCATGGGAGCGATTTTGCCTCGCCTGCCTGCGGCATATCTTTGGCGAGCCTCCCCTGAGCGCGGCCGCCGAGACGGCGTCGGGCGACGCATTCGTGCCCGCGCTCACAATAGCCATGAGCTCCGTGGCCGGAGCCGTGGTGGCGATAGCAACGGTGTGCATCGTCGGCGCGCTCGCCGCACGGTCGGGCCGATCGTTCTGCAACACATTCTGCCCCGTGGGCACCACCCTCGGCATAGTGTCGCGCTACGCCATCTTCCAGATGGATATTGACACCGACCTGTGCACCAACTGCCGCCGCTGCGTCGACGCATGCAAAAGCTCCTGTATCGACATCGACGACCATATCGTCGACTCGTCGAGATGCGTGGTGTGTTTCGACTGTACCGACGCCTGCCGCGACAACGCCATACGATACACTCCCGGCCGAAAACAACTTTCAATACCCATGATGCAGCAAACCGACGACTCAAAACTCGTCGAGAGCTGACCCGACAAATACCATCCCCGCAACGTGAAACAATATCTCGACCTGCTCGACACCATATTAAGGGAAGGCACTGACCGCCATGACCGCACCGGCACCGGCACACGCTCGGTGTTCGGCTACCAGATGCGTTTTAACCTCGACGACGGCTTTCCGCTGCTAACCACCAAGAAGCTTCATCTGCGTTCAATCATCCACGAGCTGCTGTGGTTTCTGCGCGGCGACACCAACGTAAAATATCTCAACGACAACGGCGTGTCAATATGGGACGAGTGGGCCGGCCCCGACGGCGACCTCGGCCACATCTACGGCTATCAGTGGCGCTCGTGGCCCGACTATTCGGGCGGCCACATCGACCAGATAGCCGAGGCGGTCGACACCATACGCCGCAACCCCGACTCGCGCCGCATAATAGTGTCGGCGTGGAATGTGGCCGACATCCCCACCATGAAGCTGCCGCCGTGTCACGCCCTGTTTCAGTTTTACGTTGCCGACGGACGCCTCAGCCTCCAGCTCTATCAGCGCTCGGCCGACTGCTTCCTCGGCGTACCGTTCAACATCGCCTCCTACGCCCTGCTGCTGCTGATGACCGCCCAGGTCACCGGCCTGCGCCCCGGCACTTTCGTTCACACACTCGGCGATGCCCACCTCTACCTCAATCATCTCGACCAGGCGCGCCTCCAACTCACCCGCGAGCCGCGCCCGCTGCCCCGCATGACAATCAATCCCGAAGTCACCGACCTCTTCGGCTTCAGATTCGACGATTTCAGGCTCGACGGCTACGACCCTCACCCGCACATCAAGGCGACAGTGAGCGTGTAGCACTCCCTGTCGGTCATAACCCGGCTGTCTTTCCCCTCCTATCCCCTACCCTCTCACACCAATCACAATGCAAGCAGCATTTCTTCCTCCGGTCTCGATAATAGTCGCCGTGGCGGCACACCACGCCATAGGCGCGCAAGGCGGTATACCTTTCCGCATAAGCGCCGACATGAAGCGCTTCCGCAACCTCACCATGGGCAAGCCCATAATCATGGGGCGCCGCACATTCGAGTCGCTCCCGTCGGGCGCGCTACCCGGCCGCCGCAACATAGTCATAACCCGCCGGGACAATTACCTCGCCGAGGGCGCCGAAGTGGTTTCGTCGCTCGACGACGCCCTGAGCCTTGCCGCCACCGGCAAGCCCGAGGAGATAATGATAATAGGCGGAGGCCAGATCTACGGGGAGGCAATCGACCTCACCCACCGCATCTACCTCACCGAGGTGTGCCGCGAATATCCCGACGCTGACACCTTTTTTCCACGCCTCGACTTCGGGCAATGGATCGTGGAGGAGGCATCGGAGCCGCTCGTCGACCCCGTGAGCAGTCTCGGTTACCGATTCATAACCCTACGGCGTCGTTGACATTTTTTTAGTACTAATATTTGCAGCAGTAAAGGTTTTACCATACCTTTGCAACAGAGCTGACACAGGCGAGCTCTTCTCCATATCCGCCTCGTGTCGCCTGAGATTCAAGTAACAATATCCAAGCCTTGTAAGGAAGTTTTTTCCACCAATCACTCTATGAAGAAGAAATTTATCTGCACTGTGTGCGGCTACGTGCACGAAGGTGACGCAGCGCCTGAAAAGTGCCCTATCTGCGGCGCCCCCGCATCTAAGTTCAAGGAACTCGACGAAACCCAGGACCTCGTGTTTGTAACCGAGCATGAGCTCGGCTGCGCCAAAGGTCAGGACCAGCAGATGATTGACGACCTCACCGCCCATTTCAACGGCGAGTGCGGCGAAGTAGGCATGTATCTCGCCATGTCGCGTCAGGCCGACCGCGAGGGCTACCCCGAAATCGCCGAAGCCTTCAAGCGCTACGCTTTCGAGGAGGCTGAGCACGCCGCCAAGTTCGCTGAGCTTCTCGGCGAATGTGTATGGGACACCAAGACAAATCTTGAAAAGCGCATGGCCGCCGAAGCCGGCGCCAACGAGGACAAGATGCGTATCGCCCGCCGCGCCAAAGAGCTCGGTCACGACGCTATCCACGACACTGTACACGAAATGGCCAAGGACGAAGCCCGTCACGGCCAGGGCTTCCAGGGTCTTTACAAGCGTTTCTTCGCCAACAAGTAATCCCTCCCCGCACCACACTACGACAACTCATTCCGGCATCCGGCAACACATATTGTGTGTCGCCGGATGCTTCTTTCTGGCCTTTTTGAGACCGGCTACAATGAAACGGCAACCTCAGGACACGGCTGATTCGGCTCGGAATCAGTGTATCCTGAGGTTGCAGTCTATGTTGTCGTAGTAGCGGCGGATGCGCCGCAGCGAATCACGGCTCTACCTTTATGCCGTATATATCGTAGATGTCATAGATATTGTCGGGTGTATCGTCGGACGCGAAATTTCGGTCATGGGCCATATCGTCGACCACCTCGTCATAACCGCCGCACACCTCCGGATCGACCCAGCCGGTGTCATACACCCTCTTTATCTCGGGCAACAGCTCCTCGGCATGTAGGTCTACGAGAATGGATATTGTATGTGCGGCGTAACAGGGCCCCCAGACAGTGTGTTGCGTGAGCTTGTCGGCCATTTCCGCGAGCAGACGGCGGAAGACCTCCGTTACGCGGTCCCGCATGTCGGGATGCGCTAAGACTATCGATGACCAGGCTTTGTTCACCACAACTGTGTTAAGCTCATCAAGACCCGGCTCATACATGAAGCGTTCGAGGTCATCGAGGCGGCTGAGTGCCACGGAGCCGAGCAACACGCCAAACTCCTCGCTTATCATGTCGCCGAGATTGTTGTCGACCCATTCAAACGACTGCCTCATGATTTCAAGCATGGCGTCGAGGCCTGAGGGATGAGCGATTACGCCGAGCAGCAGCACCGCGTGGAATATGGCCGAGTTTTCGGGGAAGTCACTGTCGGCGTGCGTGCGCCCTATCGCATACATTATCAGCGCCGACAGGTCGGCGGCCGCCTCCTCGGGCGGGAGCGCGATAATCCTTTCGGCCAACGCCCGCGACATGCTGTCGAGATACTTCGGGTCGAGCAACTCGGCGATAAACGGGTGTTTCAGTACAAGGTCGGAGGGATAGTCGGGCAGCTGATAGTGATACTCAACGTCGGGATGCTCCTCATGCCACTTCTGCATATCCTCGCGGTGACTGACCGCGTCAACCCCTTCGAGGTAGGGCGAACCGTCGGAGTATGTCACGGTGTACTTGTCGGGGTCGAGTTTGCGTCGGAGCGTGTCGAGCGTTTTTGGGTCGGTGAACTCATCTACTGTGATGTGATGCATACCGTTCACACCGTAGTCGTACTCTATGAGCGGTATGTCGTCGGAATCCTCATCAAGTATATATTGCGCTATGCCGAAAGCGGAGTGAGGCTTGAAGCCGGCCTCCTCGGCAAACTCCACAGCTCCGAGAATAAGATTGTGCACCACGTCGTAGGTCGTCTCCTCAAACGCCACGTCATAGTCCTCGGTGATTTGTTTCACGTCGGCGTCAACGGCATTGAAGCAATAGTCGCAGTCCTTGACGCCGAGACATTGCATGTCGACAAGATAGCGTCCTATCACGAGCTTGCCCGACGGCTGCCGGCGTACGATGATTACGGCGGCCATGCCGCTCTCTTCCCAGTCGGAGCTGATATAGCACTTGTCGACCGGGAGCTTGCGCGCTTTTTCACGGATATAACGCTCAGCCGACATCCCCTTTGCGCCGGGTGCCGGTCTTTTTTGTTTCTTAGCCATAGGCTGACAGCGCTCGGGGGATTATACGTTGAACAGGAAATGCAGTATATCGCCGTCGCGCACCACATAGTCCTTGCCCTCGACACCCATTTTGCCGGCCTGGCGCACGGCCGATTCCGACCCGAGCTCTACGAAGTCCTCGTACTTGATGACCTCGGCGCGGATGAAGCCTTTCTCGAAGTCGGTGTGTATTATACCGGCACATTTGGGAGCCTTTGAGCCGCTCATGAAAGTCCAGGCGCGCACCTCGTCGGCTCCGGCGGTAAAGAATGTCTGTAAGTCGAGCAGCGCGTATGCGGCGCGGATGAGGCGGCTAACGCCGCTCTCTTGCAAGCCTATCTCGGCCAGGAACTCCTGGCGCTCCTCCCATGTGTCGAGTTCGGCGATGTCGGCCTCGGTAGCGGCGGCCACAATGAGCATCTGCGCTCCCTCGCCCTCGATTGCCTTGGCGACGGCCTCTGTGTACTTGTTGCCGGTTGCGGCGCTTGCGTCGTCGACGTTGCACACATAGAGCACCGGCTTGGAGGTGATGAGGAAGAGGTCGCGGGCAAACTTCTGCTCGTCGACAGTGTCGTGCTCCACCGAGCGTGCGGGGAGGCCCTTGTCGAGCGCCTCCTTGATGCGGGCGAGCACCTCATACTGCATCTTCGCCACCTTGTCGCCGCCGGTCTGGGCCTGCTTCTGTGTCTTGGCTATGCGGCTCTCAACGGTCTCGAGGTCTTTGAGCAGCAGCTCGGCGTCGATAATCTCCTTGTCGCGCACCGGGTCGACCGAACCGTCGACGTGGGTGATGTTGTCGTCGTCGAAGCAACGGAGCACATGGATTATGGCGTCGGTCTCGCGTATGTTGGCGAGAAATTTGTTGCCGAGGCCCTCGCCCTTGCTGGCACCCTTGACGAGACCCGCGATGTCGACTATCTCGACCGTGGCGGGCACTATCGAGCGCGGCTGACACATCTCTACGAGCTTGGTGAGACGGTCGTCGGGCACGGTGATTACGCCCACGTTGGGCTCGATTGTGCAGAAGGGGAAGTTGGCCGACTGGGCTTTGGCGTTGCTAAGACAGTTGAAGAGTGTTGACTTGCCTACGTTGGGTAGGCCTACTATGCCGCATTGAAGAGCCATGGTGTTATGCTGTGGATAGGATGGGTTTATAATTTGAATATCTGTTTCACGCCGTAGTGTATGTCGCGCATGAAGGCGCGCATGGGCGTGATGATGGGCGTAAACGCCGGTGTGTCGATTGGGGTGAAGATGTTGAGGGCGCCGGGGTGACACTCGATGTCGATTGAGGCGCCGAGCCGTCGAGGCTCTCCGTCGAGGTGAGCAGGACCGGCGTCGTTGCGCTCGATGGTGACGTGACGCGCCTTGAACGTGTCGATGAGCATGTTGCGCTCGATGAATCCGGTGAGCAGGTCGACCCCCACAAAAGCAGTGGTGATAGGCGAGCCGGCATGAATAACGGTGACGTCGAGCAGGCCGTCGGTCATCGACGCCTTGGGAGCTATGTAGGCGTTGTTGCCGTATTGCGAAGCGTTGCACACAGCAACAAGAAATGCCTTGTCGCTTATCACCTGGTCGTCGGTGCTTATGGTGTAGGTCTCAGGGTGGTATCGCAGATACTCCTCAAAAGTGTTGCGAAGATAGGTCAGGCGCCCGCGCCGCTGCTGGCGGTCGAATTTCTCCGATACAGCTGCGTCAAATCCAACGCCGAACGTGCAGAAAAACGGGGAGCCGTCGGCGGTGCCGTAGTCGCAGTGGTCGATATGCCCTTCCGCGATTATGTCGACTGCCCCGGCCGTGTCCATCGGTATGGCGAGATGCCGCGCCAGGCCGTTGCCCGATCCGCAGGGTATGATGCCGAGGGCGATTCCGGTGTGGAGCAGCGCGGCGGCCGTCTCGTTGATGGTGCCGTCGCCTCCCGCCGCTATCACCGCCTTATAGCCGCGAGCGGCGGCTTCCGTCGCCAACGAACGGGCCGAGCCGCGTCCGGTGGTGTAGGCCACGTCGGGAGTGAAGCCGAGACGCGAGGCTACTAACGCCTCCATCCCCTGCTTCGACACGGTGCCGGCCTTGGGGTTGATGATGAGTAGTGTGGTGTTGCTGTCCATTACGCTTGCAAAATTAGCGATAATTGTCGTAACTTTGGCAATCTTTAAGCCCGGCCTATGATTAAAACGATACTCGGCGCCTGTCGCCGTCATCCGGCTGTCGCCGCGATGCTTTTCACGGCGATGATGCTGCTGCCTATGGCGGCACTTGTGCCATTCAACACCAAAGGTGAGCCACGCGAGGCTATCGTCGCGCTGTCGATGCTCCTGAGCGGCGACTGGGTGCTGCCTGTCAGCTTCGGTGCCGACATACCCTACAAGCCCCCGTTTCTCGCGTGGATGATAGCGCTGTTCTCGCTACCCACAGGCCATGTGACCGAGTTTACGTCGCGCCTCCCGTCGGTGATAGCGGCGGTGGCACTCGCCGGTACGGTAGTGTCGTTTGCCCGCCGCGACATGGGGTGGAGCGCAGGACGCTCGCTATGCGCGGCCCTGCTCACGCTCACCTGCGTGGAGGTGTGGCGCAACGCCGGAGTGTGTCGCGTCGACATGGTGCTCACCGCGGCCATAACGGGAGCTACGGTAACACTGGAGCGTCTGGCTGTGCGTGGAGGATTCATGCGCTTCGTCGGCGCCACGGCACTCATGACTGTCGCTGTGCTCACCAAGGGCCCGGTGGGCATGGTGCTTCCATGCCTCATCATCGCTGTGTGGGCGTTCGCTGCACGACTCAGGCCGCGACGCATCCTCGCCCTCGCCGGCATAGTGGCACTTGCCGCCCTGGTGAGCCTTGTGCTGCCCGGATGGTGGTATTATGAAGCCTACCTGCAAGGGGGCGAAGAGTTCTACCGCCTCGCCATGGAGGAGAATGTGGGGCGCATGACCGGCACCATGAGCTACGCCAGCCATGAGAATCCGTGGTACTACAATCTCATAACCCTCGTGGCGGGCCTCGCTCCCTACACGCTACTGCTGTTGCTCCGCGCCGCGCGGGTGCGCCGCAGTCAGCTGTCGAGCCACAAACCGGGCCACGGGGCCATGCTGTGTATCGTTGCCGCGACAGTGACGCTTGTTTTCTACACCATACCGGCGAGCAAGCGCAGCGTGTATCTGTTGCCCATGTACCCCTTTCTTGCCTTAGGCATACTTGTGTGTTGGGAGTGGCTTGCCGCCCGCGCCATGAAGCTCGAACGGCTGTTCAGCGGCCTTATACGCGGCGTGGGAGCGGCGGTATGCGTTGCCCTCGCGGCAGCGCCCTTCGTTGTCCGCGACACTGACTTCAACGTGTGTCTGTGTGTCGGCGCGGCTCTGTCGACAGCGTGGGTCGTGGCCCGGCGCGGCGCACTGCGCGACCTTAAAGTCATCCCCTACACCCTCGCCCTTGTCACCGTTATCCTCACCGTGATCGGCATAGCCATACTGCCCCCGATAATGGAGGCCAAGACCGACAGGCCGCTAGCCGAGACAATCGTGGCCAATGCAGCACCGGACGAACCTGTGTGGGAGTATATCACCCAGGATCCGCTGCTGCGTTACTACACCGCCGGCTTCTACACCGGCGACCGCATAAGGTTGCTGCCCGCCGACCCTCTCACTGCCGGAGATGGCTGGCTCGTGACGTCGCCCGACGATGCAGCGGCCCTCGCCGCAGCCAATCCCGGCCTCACCCTCACCCGGGTGTGGGCGACACCCCGCCGCAGTTGCGACACCCGCCGCCCCGCCGCGCTCTATCGGCTGAGAGTGCAGCAGGAGCTTTAAAGGCGCAGGGCTTTTCAGAGTTTTAAGACCGACACTTCGGACAACTCGGACCGGTCGGAGTTGTCCGAGTTGTCCGAAGAGTCCGAAGTGTCCGCGGCCTTGGCCTTGCTCAGAAGCTGGCTTGGAGACGCACTTCAAGGATGTTGACGTGGCGCTTGGGGAGCAGGTCCTCGACCACGCGGTCGCGCACTGTGGTGTAGCTATAACGCAGGCGCGCTATCATGTACTTGTTGATGTAGTAGTTGAAAGTGCAGGAGATGTCGTTGGTCACGCCGCCGAAGATGCCGGCCTTGGAATCGGAGGCGTTGGTGTAGTTGTAGTCGAGGACAGCTTCAAGGGTGCCCGGAAGCGGAGTATCCATGCCGCAGGCGCCCATGGAATAGATGTAGCGGCTACCGATGAGCATGGTGCGGAGCATGCCATAGGCGCCCTGCGCGCGGTAGTTGTTAAATCCGTCCTTGCGGGCAGTGTTGAGGTAGTAGTACTGTGCTTCGAGGGCGAAGCGTCCTTGCAGCAGAAGCAACTCCGGGGTCATCTTGAACATTCCGCGGGCATGAGTGATGTCGGCCTGCTGGAGAAGCACTTTCGACACACGCGAGGGGAAATTAGAGGTGTAGAGGAAGCCGGTGTGGTCTTCGTTGTTGGGCGCTGAGTAGTTAAACGAGCAGCCTATCTGGAAAGCGTCGCCGTCGACATGGCGCGGACGCCACACCAGACGGGTCTGGGCGCCCCACGCCTGCTTGCCCATGGCAGTGGCGTTATCCTTCATGGCATTGGCCTCGGCAAACACCGACGCAGCGGCAAAGTATGAACCCTTGTTGTAGGTGTACTGTATGGCGAGCAGTCGCGGATTGGCGTTGAAGAACTCATTGGAGGTAGGCTCCTCATAGCTCGGTTTCATCACCGACGAAGTCTCGGAGTTGAGGCCGAACTGCGGCACAAAATAACCGGCTGTTATGTCGTTGAACGGATTGAAATTATATTTCAGGTACACATCTTTCATGCCTACCTTGCCGTAGGCGAAGCCCACGTCGACCTTGCCGCTCCACTTGCCGTAGGAGGCTTTGGCGCCGAGGCGGAAATCGGGGATAGCTACGCCGTCGACAAACCTGGTGTCGCCCGACTCGGCTGTCACGTCGCCGTTGCCGCCCATGTACATGGCTCCGTCAAGGAGGATGCGGGCCGATGGTTTGATAGTGAATTTCGGCTCCGAATCCTGAGCCGACACTGCCAGTGTGCACACGGCCGTCATGGCCATGATTAATCCTATGCTCTTCATTGCTTTAAAGGAATTGTCGGAATTATAACGTGTTACTGCGTATGTAATGTCGGTAGAGATGACTTACAAAGGGGTGATGGGGTGATGCCTCACAGCATCACTCTACGGTCACGGGAGTGGGAAGTGTCTTGCCCGGAGCCACCTTGCCGGCCTTGTTGAGGCGCGTGAACTCCTTTTTGGCCTTGGAGAGCTGTTTCTGGAAAGCAGGATCGGCATGCAGACGCGCCACGGTCACGGCGCCGGTGATGCGGCCGGCATCGACATCGCTCTGGAAGTGATAGCCGCAGATGACACGGCTCTGGCCCATCTCGAAACCGCGTTTGAGAATCTCGTCCTGACGCGACGGATTGATTTCCGAGAGCACGAGGGCGGTGGCCCAGCCTATCGAGGTGTGACCCGAGGGATATGAGCCGTTGGTCGAGAGCTCTTTCTGCTGCGCGGGGTTGCAGGTCATCTCATCATAGAAGGCAAAGGGACGCTGACGCATATAGTAGTTCTTGGCCTCGCGGGTGCCGAGGTCGCCGGCATCTTCGCGCATGCCTACGATGAGGGTGTATATCTCGGGAGTGTTGATTGAGTCGATTTCCACGCCGAACGCTTCAGAGAAAGCGCGGGGCACGCCGTCGCCTTCCACATTGGCGTCGGCCGAGGCGGTGTCGCCGCGTTCGGTGTTGCGCATGGTCTTGCCCCAGTTGTAGCGGGCCTGGTCATAGAGGAAGGCTATCGAGCCGCCGTCGGGGGGAGCGGGGAGCAGAAAATAGCTGTTGGGGAGGTCGCCCTCTTGCAGGAAGAAGAGTTCGGGATTGGTGCGGTGGTCCTTGATTTTCTTGGCGGGAGCAGTCTGGGCGGCAGCGCCTGTTGAGCATAATGCGATAATGGCTGCAACGACTACGCAGCGCAAAGCGGCAAGAGGCATTGAAAAATCTTTCATAGCTGAATGAGGTAAGAATATTGGGTTGGTAGAATGTGAGAGTGTGTTTATAAAACTCACATCTATTAACCGAACTTAACTAAAAAAAGATTTAACAGCCTCCCGTTCTTGCGCCATGAGTGGAATTATAGGCCAATCATGGGGTATAATGGAACAATATCAGTCGGCAATCCCGGTGACAACGGTAGTCGACGCTCCGCGCCACGGCAGCATGCCGTAGAAACGCTCGGTGACAAGCGACACGCGACGCCCGCTCCCCTGCATGGCTTGGAGACGGTGGGCGAGCGTGGCCGACGGTATGCTCACCGTCAGGGTGCGCGAGTACACGCGCGTGGTATCGGTGAGTGCCGACTCGGATATTATCTCGGCCTCGTAGGTCTTGAACAGAAGGCCGCGACGCTCCACGTTGACCACATAGCCGTCAATGCGCGATTCGGTGGCGTAGGGGTTGAAATAGCGGAAATAGCACAGTGCCACCAGCACCACGACACACACGGCTATTATCCACGCCACGACGCGACGCGCGCGGCCGCGACGCCGCCGGGGGGCCTCGTCGGGATAGCCGTGGGAGCCGCCGCTGTCGTCACCGTCGCCGAAATCGAGGGTCGAGCCGGCGTCGGGGGCTGCGCCGGAAGCCTTGTCGCGGCTGTCGCCGACAAAGTAGTCGGGTTTCTCGTCGGAGTAATCAAACATGCTCATGGCTCGCTGAGGTGGATTTGTGCTTCATCACCGATATAGTAATGAAAGTGAATATGCCGAGGAAGATAAGCAGCAGGGTCTGACAACCCATGACGAGGTTGGCGAACGCCGTGGAATAACTGTCGGTGAGGCCTGCGACGGGAAACATGCTCAGACCAAATATCACGGCCCACTGCCAGGGGCCTATACCGCCGTTGGAGGGCACGCCCATGGAGATGCTCGACAGCACGAAACACACCAGAGGCGCTATGATGCCATACTTGTCCACAACTTCGGAGGTGACGGGAAACGCGTAAAAGGCGAGATAAAGCTGACAGAAGTAGCAGCCCCACAGCATCACAGTGAGCAGCAGCCACTTGCCCTTACCTTTCATCTTGCCTATCACGGCGAAGCCTTTCCACAGACCAATGCAGAACTCTTTGATTTTCACAATCAGCTTATTGTCGGGATAACGCTTGAATATGACCGCGATTATGGCGAGCACGGCGATGCAGCCGGCCCATAGCCAGGGCGAGGCTACCATAGACATCACTCGATCGTACATGGCCGTGTTCTGGCTCAGGTAGCGCATGAGCTCGCTGTGGGCTATAATGAAAGTAAAGCCGGTGATGAGCAGCACGGTGACGGTGTCGGCGAGGCGGTCAGCCACCATTGAGCCAAACACCTTGTCAAACGGAGCGTCCTGACGCTTGGCAATCCAGCCCGTGCGCCACAGCTCGCCGAGGCGGGGCAGCACGAGGTTTACGGCGTAGGTGCCGAATATCGACAGTGTGAGCACGAAGAGACCGGGGCGGATGCCGAGCGCCGCGAGCTGTATGCCCCAGCGGGCGCCACGTATCACGTGGCTCAGGGTGGCGAGGCAGAGCGCCACGGCTATCCAGGTGAAGTTGCAGTCGCGACGTATTATCCGGGCCATTTCGTTGAAGTCGACTCCGGTGAAGAGCAGGTAGCACAGACCTATCGATATGAGCAGCGGCAGGCCGTACTTGACAAGAATACTGCCAGCGCCCGCGCGCTTGGGCTGAGGTGCGGGTGTCGCAGTGTTGTCGTGTGTCGTAGTGTGGGTATCGGGTTGCATCGGTGTTGTTACTGGTGGGAGTGATTGATTAATCAGTGTGCTTCGAGCCAGTTGGTGGCGGTGCCGGCGGCGACTTCGAGCTTCACCTTACCCCGGTAGGCCCCGGCCATCTCGGTCATTACGATTGCCTGGAGGTCGGGGAGCTCGTCGGGCTTGACGTTGAATATGAGTTCGTCGTGGACCTGCATAATCATTCGCGAGCGCATGCCGCGCTCCTCCATGCGTGCGGCTATGCGCACCATGGCGAGCTTGATGATGTCGGCTGCCGAGCCCTGAATCGGGGCATTGACGGCGTTTCGTTCGGCAAAGGCGCGCACAGTGGCATTGCGCGAATTGATGTCGGCGAGGATACGGCGGCGCCCCATGATAGTGGTGACGTAGCCATCGGTGCGTGCCTGCTTTATGGCGTTGCCTATATAGTCGGCGATATGGGGGTAGGATGAAAAATAGCCCTCGATGAGGTCCTTGGCCTCGCCGCGTGGAATGCCGAGGCGCTCGGCGAGTCCAAACGCCGATATGCCGTAGATGATGCCGAAATTGGCGGTCTTGGCATTTCGGCGCATTTCGTCAGTCACTTCGTCGAGCGGCACCTTGTAGATTTTGGCAGCGGTGGCGCGGTGGATGTCGGCGCCGTCGCGGAAAGCTCCCACCATGTCGGGGTCACCCGACAGGTCGGCCATGAGCCTCAGCTCTATCTGCGAGTAGTCGGCGCTCATGAACAGGTCGCCGGGGTCGGAGATGAAAGCTCGGCGTATCTCGCGCCCGTCGTCGGTTCGCACCGGTATGTTCTGGAGGTTGGGGTTGGTGGAGGATATGCGTCCTGTGGCCGTCACGGTCTGGTTGTAAGTGGTGTGGATTTTGCCGGTCACGGGGTTGACGAGCGCCGGGAGCGCGTTGATATACGTGGCGAGCAGCTTACGCAGGCCGCGTATGTCGAGTATCAGGCTCACGATAGGCCAGTCGGGGGCATATTTGAGCAGAATATCCTCGGTGGTAGAGTAGCCGCCGCGCTTGGTGCGCTTGGCCTTGACGTCGATTTTAAGACGATCAAACAGCACTTCGCCTACCTGCATGGGCGACGAGAGATTGAAGCGCGTTCCGGCGAGCTCATAGACCTTCTGCTCCATATCCTGCAAGCGGCGCGTATATGCCGCCGACAGGCGGCCAAGCTCCACGGAGTCGATTCTCACGCCGGTAAACTCCATGTCGGCGAGCACCCTCTCGAGGGGCAGCTCTATCTCGCGCATGAGCGGAGTGAGGCCGGCGGCCTCCACCTCGGCCAGCAGCGGCTCTTCGAGGGCGAGGGCCACAGTCGCCGACAGCAGTGCGGCTTCAAGGGTGTCGGGGAGAGCGTCGGGCAGCTCGCGGTCGAGATATTTGCGTGCGAGCAGCTCGATGCCGTGCTTCATCTCCGGCTCCAGCAGGTAGTGGGCTATGGCTGTGTCGGTGAAGTCGGCGCGCACAGTTATCTCCTCGCGTCGCGCTATGACGATGCATCTCTTGAAGTCGTGAGCCACGAGGTGAGCCTCTTTCTCGGCCAGCAGCGGCTGTATCATCACCATCATCTCGGCTCGCCCCTCCCCTGCGGCGGGGATGTTGATTGCCACGGGGCGGCCTCCGTCGTCGGGCACGAGCACGAGGGCTGTCCAGCGGGCGGTCATGGCGTCGGGGCCGGGAGCCACAAACGCTATACCGCAGCGCGGTGCCTTGCGGGCGCGCTCACACGCCTCCGCGGCCTCGGCGGGCGACGACGCGGTGTCGTAGTCGGGAAGCGCCTCCTGCACCGGCAGAGTGTTCTCTTCGGGGAGGTCGAAGAGGCTGCCCATGCCGTCGTCGGGCTGTGCGGCCTTAGCTGTGGGCTTGCTCGTGTCGACGGCGGTCTGCCCGGCCGTAAGGCGTTTGATAAACGTGCGGAATTCAAGCTCGCCGTACACCGCTATCAGCTCGTCGGCATCAGGGTCGCGCCTTTCGAGGCTGTCGATGTCGAAGCCTTCGAGGGTAGGCACATCGGTCTTGATAGTGGCCAGATATTTGGAGAAGCGGATGTTGTCGACGTTCTCACGGATTTTCTTGCCGAGGGCACCCTTTATCTCGTCGGCGTGGCCTATGATGTTCTCCACGTTGTCGTACTCCGCGAGCAGCTTCACGGCGGTCTTTTCGCCCACGCCGGGGCAGCCGGGGATGTTGTCGGAGGCGTCGCCTTCGAGGGCGAGCAGGTCTATCACACGCTCGGGCGACGGCACGCCGAAACGCTCGCACACCTCCTTTGGCCCGCGTATCTCAAACCCTTCGCCGCGGAGGCTCGGCCTATACTGGAATATGTGGTCGGTCACGAGCTGGGCGTAATCTTTGTCGGGGGTCATCATGTAGGTGGTGTAGCCCTCGCGCTGAGCTATCTGCGCGAGGGTGCCTATCACATCGTCGGCCTCATAGTTCTCGCGCATTATCATGGGGATGCGCATGGCGTTGAGTATGCGCTCGATATAGGGCAGCGAGAGCGTGATGTCCTCGGGCTGCTTCTCGCGCTGCGCCTTGTATTCGGGATACTCCTCATGGCGAAATGTCTTGCCGTGGGGCGGGTCGAAGCACACCGCAATATGCGTGGGGCGCTCCTTGCGGAGCAGCTCGTCGAGGGTGTTGACAAATCCCATCACCGCCGAGGTGTTGACACCCGCGGAGGTGACGCGCGGCGAGCGTATCATAGCATAGTATGCCCTGTAAATCAGGGCATACGCGTCGAGAAGGAAGAGGCGTTTATTATCCATAGGCACTTAGACGGAGAGTGCGCGTCGACCGATGCGCACAGCAAGCCTCGGCAAAGATAACCCAAAATCGCCAATATCACGCCATAACCGGCCCAAAATCGTCAATCCGGCCGGCGGCTCCCGGCGTTGCTCAGGAGGCATCAGCGTCATATAACATAATCGGCTTTCCACCATCTGTCCGACAGCGGAAAGCCGATATTTTACGAAAGCCGGTCGATGACCGGGAAGATGCTTATGCCTATCAGGCCTTGTTCTTGATAATGAGAACCTCGATAATCGAGATAGCCGTTTGTTCAGGTATCTGGAGAGATTCGGCGAGCTGGTTGATGATATCCTTTTCCTCCTCCTCGAGTACACCGTCGGCGAGAGCTATATCCACTGCACAGGCGAATGCCGTGAGCTTGAGGTCCTCGGGAAGACCATCGATAGAGGATGCCACGAGGGCGCTGGCGCCCTGATTCTTGAGGACACGGAAGAGCTTGTCGAACATCTTGTCGAAAGCCGGACCCGAGAAGTTGTCGTAGAGACGGAGACGACGGATGTAGTTGACTATGCCGTCCCACTCCGACTGAGATATGCTGCCGTCGGCACCTGCCATGGCAAGCGCGATGCCGGCAAATGCTTCCTGCTTGCTGAACTTGTCTTCTTCGGGTACTTGCTTGAAAATCTTATCGAATAGTCCCATGATTGTATGTTATTAGGATTAGAATGGTTGGTTTATACATTGCAAAGATAGGGAATATATCGAGAATCACAACATACGGGCGAATAAAAAGTCAGCACGCTGCCCTGACAGGCCAATCGCAGGATGCTGCTCAGAAGGTGTAGCGGACGCCCAGGGAGAGGTTGATGGTCTTGCGTATCCACCCTTCTTTCAGGAAGGGATACTGTGTGCGGAAGAAGTAGGAGAAGTGGCTGCCGGTCTCCACGGCGGCCTCACCGATGACGCCTACATTGAACCTCTTGCTGAAATTGCCAGAAGGGGAAATCTCCTTGTCGTTGGAATCGTGGATACGTCCCCAAAAAGCCTGCTGCAAGTAAGGACCGACGCCGAAGCGCAGCCCGACACTCTCGCTCAACGGGAAGCGGAAACCTGCAATCACAGGGATGTTGACGCTCCATGTTTTAAGACTGTTGGCATACTTGCTGCTGTAATCAGAACCCGACAGCGTGGCACCGTTGTTGACGTAACTCACCTCGACCTGAGGAGTCAGGCTCCAGTGGGAATTGAAGTTGATCTCGTAACCGCCGCCTATCAGGGCGCCTCCGCCCCAGCCGTAAGAGCCTGCCCAGGGCTTTTCGCATAAATGCGACAGTGTGCCGCCAGCATACACATTCCAGCGGTTTTGCGCAACGGCGCTAAACGATATTGCGACCGTCATTACGAGGGCGCTGACTATTGTGATGAATCTCATAAGAGTGATAGATTAGGGAGGTTCTATAATTGGATTTTTCAGTTGGTTTCAGACCGCAAGAACCTCGTTTAAGCGGGCTAAAACAGCACAAAGGTAGCAATTGTCACTCAGTCTTCCAAACGCGGAATACGACTCTCTTATGGGGGGAGGTAATTTGTTGATTATCAAAATGTTTATGTTTGTAAAATTGTGAAACAAACCATTGATTGGATTACCCGGACTTGAAAGCTTTTTCATAGTGTGTCTCGGGCATCTCAACATCGGAACAGGATGAGAGCCCGACAGCCATTACAAACATGGCCCAAAGAATGAATTTTTTCATATGGTTGAATTGTTTGAATTTGTTGATTGGTTTGACGGTGCAAAATTATGTGGGATAGAATTTCCAAACAAAATAAAAGTTTAACACCCATGCGTATAAACGCCTATATTCATGCGCATTACAAAAACGTCGATGCTAAAACATTAACATCGACGTAAAAAGTTTAACGACCGCTTATAAATCCTTCATCAACCGCCGCACATAAATACTCAGATTGGTTGAGTGTTCGTCAACCCCAAGTTTTTTTCTAATCTCACAACTGATGTTATAATGCCGTTTTAGCTGGATATATTCTCCAACTTCCTTACCCCGTAATCCCAACGCATAAAGACACACATAGTTAATCTCATCCTCCGTCAGACCATGCGACTGCAGATGACGAATAAATTTAGGATGAGAAACTGCAAAAGTCAGTCGAGTAGAGTTCATAAACTCAGCTTTATCACGTTTGATAGACTCAACCCACTTGTTATAAGATGTGGCATAGGAATCGTTTGAGGAAATTTCTTTTGCCAGCAGTCCATTAAGTATCTCAAGCCTATTCTTGATTATCTCTTGAATAGGAGTTGTCAATTCTATCTGAGTTGCAAGCATCTCCTTCAAATCTTCCTGCTCACTTGTAAGACGCGACAATTCCAACCTGAGATTATCCGCTTCAAGTTCCGCAGTATGATGTGATAGATCTAAAAATTCGTTTTCCTTAATGAGTGCTTGCTGTCGCAAAAGTAACTGTGCGTTTTCATGCTCGGCAATAATACGCTTGGAGCGCCCAATTCTATACCGATAATATATCAGAACAATCATGAGCATCAATACACACACTCCACTTATACATCCCCAGATTATAATAGACTTTTGCCTGGATTCTTCTCCTGCTTTCAACTCGCTTACATATTTCTCTGTAAGTAAATATGCCTGACGAGTAAGTTTCACAGCATCAATGGAATCCAACTTTTGATTCAAGTCCCAATATTCTGTAAAAGCATTTTCATATTCGTATAGGTCTCTCAAAACATAGACCGTTATTGCCTGCCACTTAATAGTATCGTAACCTCTACCCGATTCTTTAACTTGTGCCAACAGCTGCTTAGCCTCCTCATTCTTTCCAATTTTATTAAATGCCAGAGCGATATTTAAGAGTTCCTCATTATCCTCTAACGAGCCCTGCATAAGCTGTGATATTGATTCCTGCATATCTGATTTAGAACCAAAGCGTATCGCATAAGAAAGAAGATACCTTTTGAGTTGCGCATTCAGACTCTCATCAATTGACACGAACTCTCTACAAAGAGTCAGAATGCTGTCGGCTCTCACTTTATCTTCCAATAAAATTGAGCCATTCAATGCCTGCAAAAGACAATCGAACTCCAAGGCTTTTAAAGACAGATTCTTATAGATTACTGCCGATTTTTCATAATTAGCTCTATAATTTAAAATATCCAGAAAGTCTCTAAATATAATTGCCTGAGCGACAAGAGTTCTGGCTAGGAACAATGAGTCATCACATTCTTTGGCCGCAGTAAGTCCCTTATAAAATGAATATAAAGCGTTATCGAGATCGCCCTGGTTCTGAAACACACGGCCTTGGTAGTAATAGGTCTTGAGTATTTCATCAGATGTGCCGTTGTCGGGATAATAATCAATGGCCGGTTGCAGGACATCGAAAGTGGTGGTGTCTATGTAATTCTTATCAAGGGCCATAGACATGAGCAATGCATAACGCGCCCGTTCAGCCTCTGCCAGTTGTGAATCATCAATATCTTTAAGGAGAACGAGAGCTGAGTCAGGGCGGCGTTCCATGATTCTGTTGGCCTGATTCATTATCTCAACACTGTATGTATCGCGATGCGAGCACGCTGCAATACATATTATGAGTAAAGAAAGAATGGGGTAAAAGATGTAGCGCATCAGTAGAAAAGCAAGGGAGCCGACGGAGGACTAAAATATATGTGATTTTGTTGCAAAAATAGCACTTTTATACCATTTTAGCAACATATTCTCCGTAATCCGGCACGGCTGTGAGGCCATGCAGCTCAGAAAGGCAGGCCCACGGCGAAATGGAAGGTGGCGTCGCGGCGCCAGCTGGGGTGGAGGAGCGGCCACTCTTCCTGCCCGAGGGCGGGATTGTGGGCTTTCATGCCGAGGTCGAAGCGCAGCAGGAAGTAGTCGAAGTCGAGGCGCAGGCCGGCACCGTAGGCTGCGGCGAGCTGACGGGGCACGTCGCCGAGGTGAAACATGCCGCCTGGCTGATTGGGATAGCTGTGTATGGTCCAGATGTTGCCGGCATCGACAAACAGCGCTCCGTCAAACACCCAGAAGAGCTTTACGCGGTACTCGAGGGATAGGTCGAGGCGTATGTCGCCACACTGGTTGATGAAGTCGGCTACGTCGTTGCGGCTGTCGTAGTTGCCGGGGCCGAGGGTACGCACGCTCCAGCCGCGCACGCCGTTGGCGCCGCCGGCATAAAAGCGCTTCTCAAACGGCACCATGCGCGAGTTGGCGTAAGGCACGGCCACGCCGGCTCCCACATGGAAAGCGAGCGAGTGTCGGCCGCCGGGGAAATTGCGCGTGAGCGTATAGTCGACCTCCGCCTTGGCATACTGCGAAAACGGTATGCCGAGAATCTTGTAGATGCCGCGCTCGGCGGCTTCGGCATCAGCGTCAGACCGTCGGCGCCCTGTGGCGGCGCATAATACATAGAGCAGGTTGCCGGCGGTCTCGGCCGAGGCGCGTATGCTGAACACGCGCGGCTGCTCCATAGGTATCTTCAATGTACCCGAGGCTATGCGTCGGTTGGTGAGATAGTAGGTGTAGCCCATGCGCATGATGAAGTGGTCTTCGTAGGCGTAGCGCAGCAGCGGGTTGGTGGGGGCGATGGTGTTGATGAAGTCGATTGTCGACTTTGGCAGGCGCACATAGTTGATGTCGACGAGGTCGAAAGTGCGGCGCTGGCGTCCGCTGCGGGTGGTCCACTTGTACTTGTAGGCCGCACCGGCGATGATGCGTGTATATTCGGGGCGCTCCTGGTAGCTGAAACTCAGTGCCGTCTCGGTCGACGCCTTGACGCGGCGGCGCCAGCTGCTGCTCAGAAAGGGGAAGAGGAAGCGGGGCATGGTGACACCCACCTCGCCGGCAAACTCAGTGTAGCGGTTGTTGATGAGGCCCGACACGTTGCCCGACAGGCTCTCGTAGTTCATTCGGAGCTTGGTGGTGAGCAGATTGGAACGGCGGCCGAGATTGCGGTAGCGGTAGCCCACTCCTATGCCGAAGCCGAGGTCGCCCTCCGAGTTTGTGCCCTCGACTTCGAGGGTCACCCCCTGCTTCTTGTTTCGTGTGAGCATGATATAGGCGTCGACAGTCGATGGCCCTACCGGGCGCACGTCGATGTTGACCGAACGGAGCAATGCCAGACGCGACAACGCCTCATAGGTGCGGTCGACCTCACTCGCGTTGTACTCCTCGCCCGGCATGATGAAGCACTGCTCTTCGAGCGCTTCGGGCCTGATATAGCGGTCGTGTCCATAGACCACCACTATCCCCGACGGGGTGACTACGCTGTCGCGCTCTACGGCTGCGTCGGCGCCGGCCCTGCCTGGCGCATAGTCGGTGATGAAGTAGACGTTGCCTATGGTGTAGCGGGTATGGTCAGGGGCGGCTGTGGCAATCTCCTCCTCGGTCACGTCGATGTTGTCGGTCACATGGCCGGCCATGGCGCGCGGCGGATTGACGGTAAGAGTGAGGTCGACGTCGTAGCTCCCGGCGGCGGTGTCGGCCAGGAAAGTGATATAGTCCTTAGTGAACGCGTAATAGCCATTGTCGCGCAGTGTCATGGCCATGCGCGAGCGCTCTGAGTCGAGCAGGTCGAGGTCAAGACGCGAGCCGGGACGCAGGGTGAAGCGTGCGGAGTCGGCCATGAGTATGGCAGCGACGGCGGTGTCGGCGATGTCGTAGGTCATGGAGCGCACGCGGTGAGGCTGGCCTGCCGTGACGATATATTTCACCTCGGCGCGCTTGCGGTCGGGGTGGAGCACAGTGTCGGTCACCACCACGGCATCCATGTATCCGCGGTTGATGAGGGCCTGACGGAGCTGACGTCCCGACGCTTCGGTCAGCTGCTCCGAGAATATCACCGGGGGCTGTCCGAGCTTGCGGGCCCAGCGGTTGTACCACTTGGTGGAGTCGCTGCCCGATAGATTATAGACTCCGAGCTGAAGCTTGGCAAATCCGAGCACCTTATGGTTGGGCTGCTGGCGGAGATAGTTTATGAGGTCGGCGGTACCCACTCCGGCGGGCTTGTCGGTGATGTCAATCTCCACCTTGTCGAGCAGGTATTCGTTGTCGGCGACATGGCGTGTGGCCGAGCAGGCGACCATTACAATGGCCGTCAGGCATAACGCTGCGACCCGGATTGTCGCCATGATGGTAGTGCCGCTTGAACGCATAGCCCGCAAAGTTAGGCAAAGTTGGCCAAAGGGGCGTTATCGCGCGGCCAGAAACGCAAGCATAGGCTCGATATCGTCGCGTGTGAGCGCCCAGTCGGTCACGAAGCGCACCGTGGTGTAGTGGTCGCCCGGAGCGCCCCACACTTCGAAAGTGACTATGTGCGACAGCTCTTCAAGCTCATCATTGGGAATGGTAAAGAAAAGCTGATTGGTGGGCGACGGTGCCGCCTCTTCGTAACCGCGCGCTCTGAGGGCTTCACGCAGAAGTGCCGCGAGGGCTATGCCGTTGGCGCCCACGCGCTCGTAAAGGCCGTCGGTAAACAGGGCCTGAAACATCACGCCGAGCAACCGGCCCTTGGCGAGCAGGCCGCCGCGCTGCTTGATGAGCGGGGTGAAGTGGCGCAAAATCGACGGGTTGGGTATTACCACGGCCTCGCCCATGAGGGCGCCGCACTTGGTGCCGCCTATATAGAACACATCGGCGAGGCGCGCGAGGTCGGGCAGAGTGACATCGTTGGCGGGCGACGCGAGTGCATAGGCAAGGCGCGCGCCGTCGACAAACAGGGGCATCCCCTCGCGGCGACACACCGCGCTTATCGCCTCAAGCTCGGCAAGAGTGTAGATGGTGCCGAGTTCGGTAGGCTGCGACAGATACACGGCGCCCGGCGCTACGGTGTGGTCGCGGCTCGGGTCGGCGCGAAACGCCGCTACGGCCTCGTCGATGAGATGCGCGCTTATCTTGCCGTCGGCGCCGGGGAGCGTGAGCACCTTGTGGCCGGTAGCCTCGATGGCACCGCTCTCGTGGCAGGCTATGTGGCCTGTGTCGGCCGCAAGCACGCCCTCGTGCGGGGCGAGCAACCCCGCAATCACGGTCGAGTTGGCCTGCGTACCCCCTTCGAGGAAGTAGACACGGGCATCGGAGTGCTGGCGTCCACCCTCGGGAAAACAGGCATCAAGGACAAGGCGACGCGCCGACTCGCAATAGGGGTCGGTGCCGTAGCCTGTGGTACGTTCGAGATTGGTAGCGGTGAGGGCGGCGAGCACTTCGGGGTGCGCGCCGGCCATATAGTCGGAATCAAGGCGTAACATAGCGTGGATACAGGATTGAGCCGCCGGCGGTGTGACGGGCGGAATGACAAAGTTACTCATTCTTTTCGATATTCGTGCCAAACCGACGCTGTAATCCAGGACCGGCGCATGAAATATGTAGGATTCGGTTAATTCAAAAGTCACTTTATCATCACTACTGTACCATAAGAGTCACCTTCACCGCTGCGCCTGACTGTCGCCTTCAACCGGCAAGAATTATTACCGACAGCATCCTGCGTGATGTCAAGCAAATATGCGTTGTTGACATTTTCTTCTCCGGTATGACCGTGGTGTGCAACCCTACCTGTTTCCATGCCGTCTGTTTCGATAATCACCTCCATTATCTCAAGCCCCGCGCTGCCGCGCATGTGTTGAAAACGCACCCCTTTGAGGGATTTCAACTTATCGGACGGTATATTCCACACCACCTCTTTCCAATCACTGTCGATATCAGCCGGTGACCAGCCTCCCAACTGTTCGCCGTCCATGGCGTCGAGCATGGCATTGTCAATATGCTTTGCGCGGGCTATCAGTTCTGCACAACCGGCCAGAACATCAGGATAAGGCTCAACCTTCGACCAACCGCGCTCTTTCTCAACCCACGACAGTTCCCAACCCGCAATATCATATGTCTTGCCGGTGTGCCTGGCGTCAAAATACTGTTTCCAACGGGGCAAATAATAGTCACGCAACAGACCCGACCATATACGGGCTGAATAGTCGTCGACCGGCGGCCCCCATACCGTAACGATGCGGCGTGCATTCTTTTCGTAGTAATCCTTCAATTCAGGTGTATTTCCACAATTGCGGGCCTGTGCCAGCCAGTTTTCCAGATTTAAAGTTGGGTGTGAGCACAGCAGACGGTCTGCTCCGAGCATCAATGCCTCGAATTCAGATTCCATAGCTGAAGCCATATCCATTTCGCCGTTTTGACAAGCCAAATCAATAGCCTGTGCCAGAATCTCCATTTTGCCGCCCAAATATTGTACGGCCATCTCTGTCATATCGGCAGAGAATAGAGGCGTATCTTTCATATATGGAATAGCATCCGCCAGAGCTTCGATTCCTTTGTAGAAATCATCATTGGCGTTAATGCTCCCTTTTTGGATACTTCCGGGACGAAACTGCCAGTTATAACGCGGATGATCCGTAAACGAGCCATATACCGATTGTAACATTCCGTTCCAGAATCCGGTCATTTCGTCAGGCACCTTTCCATAACGGCATATCGAATAATCACGCAGCCATTTGCCGACGTCAATAGAATCCGAGGTCCACCCGCCATCGCTGACGAGCTCATAGATAACCTCGTTGTTTTCTATGCCTTCCGGTGCCATGCCGTAGCCAGTCAAATTGCCTTTGTCTGCGGAACCAAGCGCAGCAAGCCTACCATTGGCATAGAACTCCAAGTCGCCGGTAAGTCCCGACTTGCCGCCCATATTCGGAATAACGCTATACACCCATTCCTTGCCATAAAATCCTTTATAGAACTCCCAGTTTGGCCCATTCTTCCAAAAAAGATGGTTGTAATCCTCAGCCAGATCCAGCAGCAGCATCTTGTCATCCGGCACCTTGCTGACCAAAGCCTGAAGCGTCTCGTAGTCCCAGATATGGCGTTGATAACCGAACATCCATCCCTGCATCACCCATACTGCATCAGGATTGCCCGCCTTGATGGAACTGTACACCTTCTCGCCATAATCGGCCAGCAGACTGTAACGCTCATCCGTACCCTTTGGAGGAAACGGAATTTCCATTTCATTGAAACTGTCGACGATGTAATAATCGTTCTTACCGAATTCCTTCTCCCACTCTTCAATAAACATATGCCCGATGCGAGTAAACAGAGGATTCTGCGGCGACAACATCCAGTTGTGGAAAGCACCGCCGCACCATGAGGTCTCAATAAGCTCGATATCGGGAAATACGCGTTTCATCGACTTGGGAAGGAATCCTGCAAATCCCGGACAGACGGGTTTCATGCCGAGACTCTTCATGCGGTCAAGTATCTTATGCTGAAGCTCTACCTGACCTTCGTTCCACTCTTCCGGCAGCGGTCCGTCGATACCGCTTATGTTGCCCATACGCATCCATGGAAAGTGGGCAGGGCCAACGAAGTATTCTGCAATCTCCCGGTCGGTAAGTCCCAGACGTTTCCATACACGGGCTGAAATAGCTTCATTAGCCACAAGTGCGAGCGGCATATCGATGCCGTGCAATGCCATCCAGTCTATTTCACGTTCCCAGCGCTCCCAGTTCCAATATGGCATTGTATAACCATAGGTCACCACATTGAGATAATAATGATGCCTAAACGGCGACACTACCGTCTGCTTCTCCATGTCGGGCAACTTGTCGGGCAGCGCAAGACGAGTCCCGCTCCAGGAGAAGATACCTGCCCCAAGAGATTTCACATATTCATAGAATCCGCGGCACGCGGCAACGCCGCTGCTGGCATTAATATATAGGATTCCGTCCCTGACTGAGGTCTCAAACACATCGCAGCCGTCGTGTTTATTAAGAGATACGGACACCTTTACCGGAACGTTCTGCCCGTCAGCATAACGTTCTATCACATGAATGGCTTCCTCCGAAGTACGGCACCAACCGGTAACACACACTGCAAGGCACAACAATAGCGTGGCAAGTCTTGATATGGTCATATTATGTATCGTAAGTTGTTTGATTCACAAATTTAACCATTAATGTGCGCATATCCAAACTAATTCGAATATGGCATCAGAGGTGGGCCGCTCATAATGCGACAATAATTTAATTAATTACGATTTTCTGGAGCAGCTGCAAGCTTCCCCAGGCTGCAATCGGTTATATCTTGTTATAGCGTGATATAATTCGGGGCGGAAATTTGCATATCACGCGGAAAAATCTTATGTTTGCATATCAAATAACCTCAAATATCCTCTTAACCCCCATACTTATTCATGCCAAAAGTCAAGAAAACCCTCAACATCATAAAACACGACCCGTGGCTCGAACCCTACGCGGCCGCTATTGAGGGGCGACACAAGCAATATCTCGACAAGGAAAAGGAGCTGCTCAAAGGAGGCTCCAAGAGCCTCGTCGAGTTTGCCAATGCCCATAACTATTTCGGACTGCACCGCGAAGCCGACGGCTCGTGGGTGTTCCGCGAATGGGCGCCCCACGCCACCGGCATCACCCTCACAGGCGACTTCTCGGGCTGGCAGGAACAGCTGCGTTATCGCCTCGAACCTCTTGGCAACGGCGTGTGGGAGTTGCATCTTCCGGCCGACACCCTGCAACACGGCCAGTTCTACAAGATGATAGTGCACTGGCAGGGGGGACAAGGCGAACGCATCCCGGCCTACGCCACCCGCGTGGTTCAGGACCCTGTGTCGCACATGTTCTCGGCCCAGGTTTGGGCCCCCGAGGAGTATGTATGGCAAGTCGACAAATTCAAGCCCGACACCAAGCCCCTGCTCATCTACGAATGTCATATAGGCATGGCCCAGGAGCGCGAGGGGGTGGGCAGCTACACCGAGTTCCGCGACAAGGTGCTGCCCCGCATCGCCGCCGACGGCTACAACGCCATACAGATAATGGCTATCCAGGAGCACCCCTATTACGGCTCGTTCGGCTACCATGTGAGCAACTTCTTCGCCGCTTCGTCGCGCTTCGGCACCCCCGAGGAGCTGAAAAGCCTCATCGACCGCGCCCACGAGCTCGGCATAGCCGTAATCATGGACATAGTGCACTCACACGCGGTGAAGAACGAAAACGAGGGACTCGGACGCCTCGACGGCTCCTACGACCTCTACTTCTACGGCGACAGCCGCCGCCAACACCCGGCATGGGACTCGCTCTGCTTCGATTACGGCAAGAACGAGGTGATACACTTCCTCCTCTCCAACTGCAAGTTCTGGCTCGAAGAGTACCACTTCGACGGCTTCCGCTTCGACGGCGTCACCTCGATGCTATATTACAGCCACGGTCTCGGACAGGACTTCGGCAGCTACAATGACTACTACAACGGCGGCCAGGACACCGACGCCATTACATATCTCACCCTCGCCAACAAGCTCATACATAAAATCAACCCCCAGGCCATAACAATAGCCGAGGAGATGAGCGGCATGCCCGGCCTCGCCCTCCCCGTCAAGGACGGCGGCATAGGCTTTGACTACCGCATGGCAATGGGCATACCCGACTACTGGATAAAGACTCTCAAAGAGAAAAAAGACGAGGACTGGCATCCCACCTCGATATTCTGGGAGCTCACCAACCGACGCGCCGACGAAAAGACAATATCGTATGTCGAGAGCCACGACCAGGCACTCGTGGGCGACAAGACGGTGATTTTCCGCCTCATCGACAAGGAGATGTACTGGCACATGATGGTCAGCGACGACAATATGACCGTGGCCCGAGGCATAGCACTCCACAAGATGATACGACTTGTCACAGCCTCGCTCATCAACGGCGGCTACCTCAACTTCATGGGCAACGAGTTTGGACACCCGGAGTGGATTGACTTCCCCCGCGAGGGCAATGGCTGGAGCTACAAGTACGCACGCCGCCAGTGGAACCTGGTCGACAACCCCGACCTCAAATACAAGTACCTCAACGCATTTGACAATGCTATGGTGGAGCTTATCAGCGGGGTATACAACTTCCAGGCACTCCCTATCGAAAAATTGTGGGAGAAAGACGACGACCAGGTGCTCGCCTACAAGCGCGGCAACCTCGTGTTTGTCTACAACTTCAACCCCTCCAAGTCGTTTTCAGGCTACGGCATCCTCACACCTCCGGGTGAGTACGAGTGCATCATGTCGACCGACAATCCCGCTTTCGGAGGCTACGGCAACGTCGACGAGACTGTCAACCACCTCACTATCCCCGACCCGCTCTACACGCCTCACGGCGTGGCATGGCTGCGCCTGTATCTGCCGGCCCGCTCGGCACAGGTGTTCCGCCTGAAACCGCGCCGCCCCGGCCGTCCGCGCAAACCCAAAGCATAATCTCTCCGCCGGCTCAGGATTTCGGCACCATAACACCGGGCGTCCCGCTCCACAGCGAGCGAGACGCCCGGTGATTTTATCCCCATGCCACGACCGCAAGGCTTTAAGGCCGACTTAGCTTTAAGCATCATTTTGCAATATCCACTCATTATGACGATTACATATTCGTGATTTTTGTCTATATTTGCCGGCATGGAGCTGTAACGCTTCCCCGCGACACACCCTCCACCATAGTCAACCACTATTAAATCAATCTGTCTATCTGCATGATGAGAAAGCTACTGTCTGTCGTTTTGATTTTATGTCCGTTAATTGTTTTAGCGAATGACATGGAGGATAAAACGCACCATCGTTGGGGATTCAACGGTGCGTTGACTTCATCCGACTCCTGGCAGGTTGAGTTTTCATATCATTACATGTTCAGCAGATGTATCGGTCTGGGAGGCTCGGCAGGTTCGTGGAAGGTGTACTTTGAAGAGGGGTGGGCGTCGGCAAAGAACTGGAACATCGACGAGGACGACAACAAACCTTCAAATTTCTATATCCGTCCTTCCGTACTGTTAAAGACACCTGCGTGGAGATACCGGGCTTGCGCATGGTCATTGTTTGCCGAACCGGGAGTAATGATGAATGTCCCCTATCAAAGTGTCTGCATCGAGTCAACACAAAACTGGCCTGCAATCGAATATGACTATATCAGTACAAACAAAGGACAATGGCTTGCCTTGGACGTGCGCTTAGGTGTCAGCCTTGACATAGGTCCATGCGGTATAAGTGCCGGATACATGATGTCAAATCATGACGTTTACAGCCAATACCGTCATCTGTCATACAACGGCATCTCGTTCAAAGAATTTTATCCCGAAAAACCATTTATGCAGGGAGTCTATATTTCGCTATCCTATAATCTTTGAAACAGCCGGGCGCATACCGATGGTCAGGTGAACCGGCATTGATGCCGGAAATCTGTCATTTCAGGCTTAAAAATCACGTTTCTGGCGCAACCTATTATTATTACGATTAATCATCCGGATATTTTGTCTATATTTGCCAATGTCAAGGACAGGACTCTTTTCGCCCCCCCGACCGACATCAACAAAACACATTACACAACCTATCCAAACACATCACTATTGTCATGAAAAAAACTTGCTTCATACTGTTGGCCGTGATTGTCACGCTTGCAGCGCGAGCCGAAAGCGCCCTGCTCGACGGATTGAAATATCAACTTGACCTCCTGACGCATACAGCTACCGTGACTCACTATCACGACAGCGAAGGCTACAACTACCCGGAGCTGAAAGGCGCAGTGACAATCCCCTCGGCCGTGGAGGTCGACAATGTGAGCTACACCGTGACCGCAATCGGCAATTACGCTTTCGACGACTGTACGGCAATAGAGTCGGTAGCGCTCCCCGCCACAGTCACCGCGATAGGCGACCATGCTTTCGCCGGCTGCTTCAATATGCGGAGCGTTGTGCTCCCCGCGACAATCACGAAAATAGGCGCCGGAGCCTTTTCGGGCACATCAATCACTGACTTGGAGCTGTCGGGCAACATCACCGCTATCCGCAGCGGCACGTTTGCAGGCACAGAGCTGGAACGTGTAGTACTCCCCGCCACGGTCAAGACGATAGGCTCCAACGCGTTTGCAAGATGTCCTAAACTGCGTGAGATAGTGTTTGGCGACCGACTCGAAAGCATAGGCGATGGCGCGTTCACAGCGTGCGGGGCCCTCGAAAAAATAGACTTGAAGGGGGTTAAGACAATAGGCCGGAACGCATTCGCCAAATGCTCGTCACTCGCCGAAATCGACTTCGGCCACGGGCGTCTATCAATGGGCAACTCGGTATTCGAGGAGTGTGGCGCACTGCACACCCTCGTCATCCCGGCCTCGGTGATGGAGATAGGGCAATATGCATTCTACAACTGCAACGGCCTCGAATCGGTGACTTTTGAAGACGGCGACGAACCGCTGATTACCGGACACGCGCCGTTTGCCAACGCGCCGTTTACCGACCTCTATGTAGGACGCGATATAGTGGCGAATAGGGCCGAGGTCGCATTGTTCTCTTCCAACAAGAGCCTCACCCGCATAATGATAGGCGACGGCACCACGGCAATCCCGGCGCGTATGTTCAGCTACCTGACTTCGCTCGAGGAGGTGAGCTTCGGCCGCAATGTGTCTACGGTAGGCCACGACGCGTTCAGCAAATGCCCCGCCCTCACCACAGTAAGATGCTCCGACGCAGCCGACTGGGCCAAGATAGACTTCGAGGACAGAACGGCCAATCCGCTCTCGGAGGGCGCCACTCTCTATATCGACGGCACTCCCCTCACCGCTCTCATCCTCCCCGAAGGAGCTACCCGCGTCGGCGCCAACAGCTTTGCCGGCTACGGACGCCTTAGCTCCGTCACACTGCCCCCCTCTATCGAAGAGATAGGTCAGCAGGCTTTTATGGACTGCTCCGGCATAACCTCAGTGACGCTCGGCGGCAGCATCGCCGGAGTGGGCGGCCGCGCATTCCTTGACTGCACCTCGATAGCGGAGGTACACGCCCCGTCGCTTGCCGCGTGGATAGCCACAGGCTTCGAGACTCGCCTGTCGAATCCGCTCGCGTACGGCGCACTGCTGTATCTGAGCGGCGAGGCGGTGACCGACTGCGCCGTCGAGGTACCAGATGGTGTCACTGCTATAAGCGATTTCGCCTTTGACGGTTATGACCGCATCGACCGCCTGGCGGTGCCCGACGGTGTCACAGAAATAGGCCGCTCGGCGTTTGCCAACTGCGGTCTCCTCACCGAAATAGACCTCGGAGCCGACGTCGACTTGATAGGCGACAAGGCGTTCAATGGCGCGCCACTCGCCGTCATAACCGTGCGCGCCCCGCAGCCGCCCGCAATCTCCGTAGCCTCTACCACCGCAACCTTCGGAGGTTACGACGCCACGGTGTATGTGCCCGAGGGAAGCCTTGAAGCTTACAAGGAGAACAAGGCGTGGCAACTCTTCGCCGACATACGCGAGAAGAAACTGTCGGGCATCAACGGCCCCGAAATGGCCGACACTCTCCCATTTACCGTCAGCGGCACCACCGTTACCGCCGCCGGCGCCGACATCATCGTCTACGACGTCAGGGGCGCCGAAGCGGGCCGCCTGAAAGCGGGTCGGAGCATCAGCCTCGACCGCGGGGTCTACATCGTGACCTGCGGCTCATCGCGCCACAAGCTTCTCCTCCGCTAATCACCCGCCGGGCAACAACGTCAGACAGACAACATCAGCGGCTTGAACCGCAGCGCCGTAGCGTCGGAAGTTCAAGCCGCTGAGTGTATGCTGTCGTCGCTGTGACGTGAGCGAGGGTCAGAGTTCGAGGTCGCCGTTGACCACCTCATGCCAGGGGAGACCCTGCTTGCCGAGTTGCTCCATGAATGGATCCGGGTCAAACTGCTCTACGTTCCACACGCCGGGCTTGCGCCACAGACCTTTGAGGAGCATCATGGCGCCTATCATGGCGGGCACGCCGGTGGTATAGCTCACGGCCTGCATACCGGTCTCGCGGTAGGCTTCCTCGTGCGAGCAGTTGTTATAGATGTAGTAAGTCATGGGGCGGCCCTCCTTGTCAAGGCCTGAGATGCGGCAGCCTATCGAAGTCTCGCCGTGGTAATTCTCACCGAGGTCCTGCGGGTTGGGGAGCACGGCTTTGAGGAACTGCAAGGGCACAATCTTAGTGCCGTTGTAGTCGATTTCATCGATACGGGCCATGCCTATGTCCTGAATCACGCGCAGATGCGTGAGGTATTCCTGGCCGAACGTCATCCAGAAGCGGGCACGACGTATGGTGGGGAAGTTGAGCACGAGGCTTTCAAGCTCTTCGTGATAGAGCAGATACGACTCGCGGCCTCCGATATTGGGATAGGTCAGGGTCTTGTGAAATTCGAGGGGCTTGGTCACCACCCACTCGCCATCCTGGTAATAACGGCCGTTCTGGGTTATCTCGCGGATGTTGATTTCGGGGTTGAAGTTAGTGGCGAAAGCCTTGCCGTGGTCACCGGCGTTGCAGTCGACAATGTCGAGTGTCTGCATCTCCGAGAAGTAGTGCTTGTCGGCATAGGCTGTAAACACGCCGCTCACGCCCGGGTCGAATCCGCAGCCGAGAATGGCGCAGAGACCGGCGTCCTCGAAGCGCTTGCGGTAGGCCCACTGCCACGAGTACTCGAAATGGGCCACGTCCTTGGGCTCATAGTTGGCTGTGTCGAGGTAGTGGACGCCGGCTTGAAGGCAACCCTCCATGATTGTGAGGTCCTGGTAAGGGAGCGCTACGTTTATCACAAGCTCGGGATTGTGGCGGCAGAGCAGGGCCACGACTTCATCGACATTGTCGGCGTCGACGCGGTCGGTCACTATATCGCTGTGGCCGGTGGCCTGTCGGATTTTCTCAGCCACGGCATCACACTTGCTCTTGGTGCGCGAGGCGATGACGATTGAGCTGAACACGTCGGGGTTTTCGGCGCACTTGAAGGCTGCTACGGTGCCTACGCCGCCGCAGCCGATAATTACGACTTTTGACATTTCAGATGCAGGGAGGGGGGTTATTGAGGGATATAAATTGAATATATGTCAGTTGGAGACGGCGAGGTAGTAGCCTTGACCGCCGGGGATGCAGCGGTAGACGCGCAGACCGTAACCGTGGGTGGCGGCAATGCCGGCGAGGGGCATGCCCGTGCCGTTGAATATGTCGTAGGTGGAGCCGCACTTGGGGCAGCGGGCACACAGGGCGTCGCTGTCGACGGCTACACGCACGTCGGGACGCATCTCCACCGGGCAGGCCATATCAAAAGCCGCGGGAGGGTTCAGCGACGGATCGCCGGAGTAGGCGTAGGTGCCCACGAGGAGCACTCCGCCGTAGCCTGTGGCCGACAGCGCGGTGTAGGGAAATCCGGCCGGCTCGCGCGAAAGGATGAAGCGACGTGCCGTCGCCGCACCTCCCACGCCGTAAGTGTGCCAGTCGCCTATGGTGGCAAACTCGATTCTTACGGGCGAGTAAGGTATGCGGTCGGTGTCGACGTCATGACATCCGGCGAGGGCGAGGAAGCCTGCCGCTATGACGCATTTGATGGCGCTGCCTGCCGTCATCAGATGTGCGAGCCGGTGAAGATGGTGCGCAGCAGGTCGCCGAAACGGTCGGCGGCTTCCTGCATCTTCGGGCCGACAAAGGGCTTCAACATAGCCGGAATCTCGACTTCGGCGACAGGTGTCACTACTGACTTGTCGGCTTCGGCGCCCGGAGCGATGTTGATGACGAGCTGAAGAGGCACGGGCGAACTGGCGGCCGACAGCACTACCTTAGACGGCTCCACGCGCTCGGTGATGCACATGGTGATTTCGCCGGCGGGAGCAGGCGCGTTGATGACGATGCTGTCGCGGGTAAACTTCACGTCGCCCATCTTGGCGCGGAGATCGGCCGGCACCTTATCGAGCTGTTCGTCAAGCTTGCTGAAATCGCTCAGACGCTCGTAGACGGCGGCAGGAGCTGCGGGGAGCTCGACGGTCTTTCCTGAGAACGATGCCATTACTCGTTGCGCTTTACGGGGGTCCAGGACGCAGGGTCCTTACGCCACTCGGTGAGGGTGTCGAGGTCTTCCTTGCGGATATAGTTGGTTTCGAGGGCTGCGTCAAGCAGAGCGGTGTAATTGCTGAGAGTGCAGAGGTCGACGTCGGCCTTGCGGAAAGCCTCGATAGCGATGGGGAACTGATAGGTGAACAGAGCCGCCATACCTATCACCTCGCAACCGGCAGCGCGGATAGCCTGCACGGCTTTGAGCGACGAGCCGCCGGTAGAGATGAGGTCTTCGATTACCACTACGCGCTGGCCCGGTTTAAGATTGCCTTCGATGAGGTTTTCGAGACCGTGGTCCTTGGGAGTGGAGCGCACGTATACATAAGGCTTGCCGATAGTGTCGGCTACGAGGGCGCCCATGGCAATGGCACCGGTGGCTACGCCGGCGATAGCGTCGGCTTCGCCGAAACGTTCGAGGATAAGACGACAGAGCTCTACTTTAAGAAACGAGCGAAGCTCGGGATAGGAGAGCGTTTTGCGGTTGTCGGTATATATGGGTGAGTTCCAGCCGGAGGCCCAGGTGAAGGGGAGCTCGGGTTGGAGTTTGATGGCGCTTATTTCAAGCAGCTTCTCGGCTACAAGTTTGTCCAATTGTTTCATGGCCATGAATATTATTTACAATGATTTTTCAAAATGCAAAGATAATCATTATTTCAATGCTCAACCCACTACGGCCTCCAAAAAATCTTGTTCCCGGCAAAGCGCGGAGCGCAACCTACTCTCAACTGGCAAGTGCAAAATTAGCTATTTGACGAAAGAAAACATTT
>CAMWXJ010000018.1 GCA_947178215.1 uncultured Porphyromonadaceae bacterium | reverse complement strand
ATACTGCGAAAGTGGGAAAGTAGGTAACCGCCCCTTTAAACCGAGAGAGTGCCGGACCGACTCGAAAGAGTCAGTCCCGGCACTTCTCATTTTGTGTATATCAGCTCACTAATCATTATCTGTTCTTTTTTGCAATCACTCTCCTTGGTCTCTGACTGATTTTGTGAGGCGTAGAGTGGTGTAGTGTTGTAAATTTTCATTAAATTTGCACTTTACAACATTCTTTTACCATGCGACACGACGATTACGACGATATTATCCAGCAGCGGGCAGATCATGTGTTTCAAGTGATGGCTCCGCGTGCCACACCGGACGAGATGTCCTTGATGCGCCGCGCTTTCTCATTTGCGCGCGAAGCGCACAAATCGCAAAAGCGTAAAACCGGCGAGCCGTATATTCTTCACCCGATTGCTGTGGCGACTATCGCAGCTGAGGAACTGATGCTTGACGCTAATCCGGTTGCTGCATGTTTTCTACACGATGTGGTAGAAGATACCGATCATACGCTCGAAGAAATTTCCGAGCTGTTTGGTAAAGATGTCGCATTTCTCGTGCGTGTAGTGACGAAGCAGAAGAAGAAGCATTACGAAGAGTCGAAGCAGGTCGACAACTATCGGCAGATGCTCATGTCGGTGGAATATGACATACGTGCTATTCTGGTCAAGCTTGCCGACCGCCTGCATAACATGCGCACGCTCTCGTCGATGCGTGCCGACAAGCAGATGAAGATAGCCGGCGAGACCGATTACTTTTATGCGCCTCTGGCCACTCGCCTTGGTCTTTATCGCGTAAAGACCGAGCTGGAGAATCTGAGCTTCCGTTTCAGGTGTCCACATGAGTTTGAAGAGCTACGCACGCTAATTGCCGACGATGAGGCGGCACAGGCGCGTCGCCTTGCGAGGTTTGCCGCTCAGATTCGCGACACATTGTCTGATGCAGGCATCAAGGCAGAGGTCAACGTAGAGTATCGTGAGCCGTATAGCATCTGGCGCAAAATGCATAAATATGGCGACGACTTCAATCACCTTAAATATCGTCACTTCACCGATGTGATTTTCACCACCCCGGAAGATATGAAGGAGAAGGATATGGCGTTGAAGATTTATTCGGTGCTTACAGATCGCTTCATGGAGAAGCCGGGAGGTATTATCAATTATATTGACGCGCCGAAGGAAAACGGCTATCAAAGCTTTCATGTTAAGCTGCTGGCCGATTTTGGTCGCTGGCAAGAGGTGCATATAAGCTCCGAGCGGATGGTGCGCGACTCAAAGCTCGGTTGCGTGGCCGAACGGCCCACGGATACCGACACAGTCCACCGCTGGATAGAGAAATTCCGCGACGTGTTGCGCGATATAGCGGCCCAGGGTCACGACGGCACTAATTTCATAGAAAAGGTTGTCAGCTCGTTTTACAACGATGACATAATGATTTTCACCCCCAACGGCGACCCTGTGGTGCTTCCTCAGAAGTCTACCATTATCGACTTCGCCTACGAAGTGAATCCCAAGATAGCCGAACACGCGAAATATGCTCGTGTTAACGGTTTTCTCGCCTCTATTAAGGCTAAGCTCCGTCGTGGCGACGTGGTGGAGATTTTTACCGACGAAAACATCCATCCCGTGGCCGAATGGCTTGACTCCTGTGTGAGCTATAAGGCAAAGAAAGAGATAAGGGAGTATCTTGATTCAGTGCCCAAGCCACGCTATCACCGTTGTCCGATATGTAATCCCATTCCAGGCGAGGAGGTGGTAGGATTCAGTTCGGACCCGGAGGGACGCGGCGGCGAGATAACCCTCCACAAGCGCGATTGCAAGGAGGCTATAAGCCGTGCCTCACAGCAGGGCGACAGCATAGTGGCGGTAGACTTCGAACCCGATTCTACACTGTACCCCGTGACAATTACCGTGCATGCGGTTGACCGCTTTCATCTTTTCGTCGATCTTGTCGACACAATAACCAATCGGCTCGGCCTGTCAATTAACTCAATTTGCACCGATAACGTCGACAATATAGTGACGGCGACAATAAACTTCGCCGTACATTCGGCCGATGAGCTCCATGCTGTAATCAACGACCTCCACGACATCCAGGCTGTGGATGAAGTGAAGTATGTGGCCGACAAACAGTAACACGTTTCATTCTGACACAATATCTATTGACCGATGAACTAATTTAGGTTAAAAAATGTGTCGGAGTGAAAATATGTGAGTAATTTTGTGCAGGAATCTATCTGAATAATTGTCCTTAAAATATTATCACATTCATGTTAACCCAGATATTAAACGCCAAGATACTCACCCCACAAGGGTGGCTCAAGGATGGTTCGCTCCTTATCCGCGACAACAAGATTCTTGAAGTAACCAACTGCGACCTCGCTGTCGTGGGCGCTGACCTTGTTGATGCCAAAGGCATGTACGTAGTACCCGGCGGCGTCGAGATACATTGCCACGGCGGTGGTGGCGGTGACTTCATGGAGGGTACGGAAGAAGCCTTCAAAACAGCTATAGCCACCCACATGAAGCATGGCACTACCAGCATTTTCCCCACTCTTTCCAGCTCGTCGGTAGAGATGATAAACCGCGCTGCCGACACCTGCACCCGCATGATGGAGGACCCCGACAGCCCCATACTCGGACTTCACCTCGAAGGCCATTACCTCAACCAGAAGATGGCCGGCGGCCAGATGCCGGAGTATATCAAGGACCCGGACCCCAACGAATATATCCCCATCGTGGAGGAGTGGAAATGTATAAAGCGCTGGGACGCCGCTCCGGAGCTTCCCGGAGCCATGCAGTTTGGCAAATATATCTCAGGCAAAGGCATCCTTGCTTCTGTGGCCCACACCCAGGCCGAGTTTGACGACATCCGTGCCGCCTGGGAGGCAGGTTACAGTCACGCTACCCATTTCTATAATGCCATGCCCGGTTTCCACAAGCGCCGCGAGTACAAGTATGAGGGTACCGTTGAGAGCATCTATCTCATCGACGACATGACAGTCGAAGTCGTGGCCGACGGCATCCATGTGCCACCCACCATTCTCCGACTCGTCTACAAGATTAAGGGCCCTGAACGCGCCTGTGTCATCACCGACGCACTCGCCTGTGCATGCGCCGAAGACGCCGCAGCTTTCGACCCGCGCGTAATCATCGAAGACGGCGTGTGCAAGCTCGCCGACCACTCCGCTCTTGCCGGTTCGGTAGCAACTATGGACCGCCTTATCCGTACGCTGGTACATCGTGCCGACATCCCCCTCGAAGATGCAATCCGCATGGCCTCTGAGACTCCCTCAAAGATTATGGGTGTCTATGACCGCAAGGGTTCGCTCTCAAAGGGTAAGGACGCCGATATAATGATTCTCGACAGCGACCTCAACCTTCGCGCCGTATGGGCCATGGGCAAGCTTGTCGAGGGTACTAACACTCTCTGATTACATACGACCGTAAACAATACCAACGATAAAATGCGAGCGGAAAGCTTAACCGGGCCGAAAGTCCGGTCCAAGCTTTCCGCTCCACTTTTTTTCGGTCGACGTCACCGGCAGGTGATCAAAGATAATATCACCTGACTTATTGACCGGATCGACTATCAATAAAAAGCCTATCCGACTTTCGGATAGGCTTTAACTGACTTGAATTGCGGGATTGACAGTGCTTAAAGCAGATATAAATTCCTCTTGATTCTTTGGCGAAACATAAACCCAATTCCTGTTCCCATATCTTAATCCTATTCTTTTAGCGGACAATGCCGGTGATGAAAGGATTGTGGATTTGTGTGTTATCTCCGTAATGTGGGAAATCGGCAAGTCCATTCGGAATAGGAAACCACACCGAATATGCAGTTTATCACCGCTGATGGTATAATCTGTATGCAAAAGCATATCATACATCAGAACTAAAGCCATACCCACAAAAGCGACATCAATCAGAAGAATCCATGTCGATTGATAACATAAGTATATCGAGCCAATGAATGCGATGGTCATGCCAATGCAAAAACACACATACCATTTTGCCACTTTTGATTTATAAACTTTATCCATATGGCAAAGATATGATTTTAAAGTGAATTACCTTGTATGTTATGGTGATTCTTAACAATTGTTATGAAACACCCTCTTGGTAAATCATATTAGCGAGTTTTCAAGCTTAAGGAGATACTCTTTGGCGTCGAGTCCGCCTCCGTAGCCGGTGAGTGTGCGGTCGCTACCTATTACGCGGTGGCATGGGGCAAAAATGGATATTGCGTTGGCCCCGTTGGCGTTTGCTACCGCGCGCACGGCCTCGGGCCTGCCAATCCGCCGTGCCATTTCGCTGTAAGATACTGTCATGCCGTAGGGTATGTCGAGCAGAGCGTTCCATACCACTTTCTGGAAATCAGTGCCGGCAAACAGCAGCGGAATGTCGAAATCGTGTCGCTTGCCGCTGAAATATTCGTCAAGTTGAGCAACAGACAGTTCTATGACCGGCGATGTGCTGTCGACAATCTCGGCTCCGAGCATGCGGCACAGACGGCTTTCGACGTGATAATGGTGCGGTTGGACCTGCCAGTCGCACAGACACAGACGGTCGTCGTATGAGCCGAGTATAAGCGTGCCGCATGGCGAATAGTATATGCGTGTGATTATATGGTGTTGTCCTTTCATCATGATATTATTTTGATTAACAAGCAGCGTCCGGACGTGTTGCAGAGCCGGGCGCTGTTGGTCGATTCAGTTGAGCGTATGTTGTCGCAGTGGTCGGTTCGTTACGGAAGCGGGGATATATTTCCGTGTTCCGGACGGATTATGTCGGGGCATGCGTGACGCGTTGCAAGGCGAGGTCAGATCCTGAAATATGCCTTGGCGTTGTTGTGGCAGATGTCCTCGATCATGCTCTCTACACGGGGCATTTCCGAGTCGGGTATCAGGCCGCGCTCCACGTCGGCTCCTATCACCGAGCAGAGCACTCGGCGAAACAGTTCGTGGCGAGGGTAGGAGAGGAAAGAGCGCGAGTCGGTGAGCATACCCACGAAGCGACTGAGCAATCCCTGACAGCTGAGCACGTCGAGCTGTTCGCGCATACCGCTTATGTGGTCGTTGAACCACCATGCGGAGCCAAACTGTATCTTGCCCGGAGTTGAGCCGTCCTGGAAGTTGCCGGCCATGGCTGCTGTCCAGGCGTTGTCGGCGGGATTGATGTTGTATAGCACTGTGCGGGCGAGCTTTCCCTCACGATCGAGGCAGTCGAGCAATCCGGCGAGCGCCTCGGCTCCCCTCATGTCGCCGATAGTGTCGAAGCCGGTGTCGGGACCGAGAGTCTTTGCGGCGCGGGTGTTGACATTTCTTAGCGGGCCGAAGTGTATCTGCTGCGCCCAGTCCTTTTCGGCGTTCATGCGCAGGAGGTCGAGCATGATTGCAGTGGCGAGCTTGTCCTTTTCCGGAGCATCGAGGTCGTTGCCGGCGAGCGCCCTGCCGAACAGCGTGTCGGCTTCGGCGTCGTCGCACGGTTCGGCCACAAGGCGGCTTACGCCCATGTCGGCTATCACGCAGCCGTTTGCGGCAAAGAAATCGTGGCGCGCGCGGAGGCTCTGAATGAACGAGGGATAGTCGGTTATGGTGCAGCCGGAGACTTCGGCAAGACGGCCTACATATTCTCGCCACGCCTTCATGTCGGTGAAGTTGTGGGCTTTGTCGGCGCGCCATGCCGGGATCACTTTGGTCTTGCAGCCTGAGGCGGCAGTCATGCGGTGATATTCGAGCGAGTCGACAGGGTCGTCGGTGGTGCACACACACTCCACATTAAATATCTCCATGAGGCGACGGGGAGTGATGTCGCCCTGTGCCAGGCGCGCGTTGCATGTGTCATATATCTCGTCGGCGGTGTCCTCGTTGAGCACGGTGTCAATGCCAAACACCCGGCGCAGTTCGAGATGGGTCCATATATACAGCGGATTGCGCATAGTGTAGGGCACCGTCTTTGCCCATGCCTTGAATTTGGCCTTGTCGTCGGCTTCACCTGTCACGAGGCTTTCGTCTATGCCGTTGGCTCTCATGGCGCGCCACTTGTAGTGGTCGCCGCCGAGCCACAGCTGTGTTATCGAGGTAAAGGGACGGTTCTCGGCTATCTCGCGCGGCGAAAGGTGGCAGTGATAGTCGATTATCGGCATATTAGCGGCGTGCTCATGATAGAGCCGGCGTGCCGTCGGTGAGTCAAGCAGAAAGTCTTTGTCGAGAAATTCCATTGTATATTGGTCTACTTGATAGGATATTATTCGTTAGGGAGTTGAACGAGTTTGTAGCGGGGGAGCAGGAGCTTCATCACTATCCAGCTGAGCAGATAGGCAGTGCCTACAAATATAAACATGATCATGTAGCCGGCCTGCTTGCCCTCGAACCCGAGGAAATGAAGGCTGATCATGTCGGTATAGTCGAAGAGAAGTCCGGCGCATGTGTTGCTCATGAAACTGCCGAGACCACTGGCGAGGCCTGCGGCGCCGGTCACTGTGGCAACTACCGATTTGGGGAACATGTCGCTCACCACGTTATACACGTTGGCGCTCCAGCTCTGGTGAGCTGCGGCGATGATGCCGATGATAATCACGGGATACCAGAGCGAGATATTGCCGAGGGGCATTACAAATAGTCCGAGCAGGGGGAAGATCGCATAGATGAGCAGGGCTTTCATGCGGCCGGCATATGGGTTGAGCTTGTCGCGCTCAATGAAGAATGTGGGCAAATAGCTGCCGGCGAGCGAGAGCATCGAGATAAGGTAGATGACAAAGACAGCCATCATGCCGGTGGTGGTGGCCATGGAATAGCCATGAACGTCGCTCACGAAAGCCGGTGCCCAGAAAAGTAGGAACCACCACACCGAGTCGGGAAGCAGACGGCCGAAAATCACGGCCCATGTCTGACGGAAGCCGAACACTTGGAGCACGCCCACTTTCTGTCGCGGTTCGGCGTCGGTGGCAGCGGGAGCGGGGTCGTGGCTGTCCTGCTCGATATAGGCCATTTCGGCCTCGTTGACTCTCGGGTTGTTGCGCGGCGAGCGGTAAATCATAATCCACACGCCCATCCACAGGAAGCCGAGAGCGCCGATGATGAGGAAAGCGGCCTCCCAGCCGTAGCTGCGCGCTATCATAGGGATTGAGAACGGCGCTACCAGCGCGCCTATCTGCGCGCCTGAGTTAAACACTCCCGTGGCGAAGCCGCGGTCTTTCTTGGGGAAATATTCGGCTACGGTCTTGATTGAGCACGGGAAGTTGCCCGACTCGCCGATTGAGAGTACGCAACGTGCGGCGACAAAAAGCCACACACTGATAGTCGTCACCATAAGAGCGCCGCTTGAAGCCGATTTTACCGATTCGATGAGTGCCGAGGCCTCGTTGAACGACAGCGTCCATGTGCCTGTGCTGAGGCCGGCGGTGATGATGCCGCAGAATGCGTGGAGGCAGGCGCCGGCCGACCATATGCCTATTGCCCAGATGAAGCCGCGCTTGGTGCCTACAAAGTCAATGAGTTTGCCGGCAAAGAGCATCGCCACGGCATAGACTATCGAGAATGTGCCGGTGATGATGCCGTAGTTCTTGTCGGTCCAGCCGAACTCGGGAGCGATAAAGTCTTTCCATGTAAGCGACAGTACCTGACGGTCGAGATAGTTGATGATGAGTGCGGCGAAAAGCAGCGAACATACTACCCACCGGAAGTTGGTCATGGCGCCCGAGCGTGAGGCAGTCGTCGACGGGTCTGTGAGAGTAGTTGAAGAAGACGTGAATTTCATGAACAATGATAGATTTAAGCGCAGAAAACCGCAGGTCAACTGCGAAAATTGACTGAATTGTTTACAAAATTACAAAAATAATGTGGTGAAACAGCACCCGTGTCTATGGTTTTTCAAGCTTCGGTGCCGACTGGCTCTGTATTGATGCAGGCTTATAAATGCTTTGCGCCCGGTTGCTGGGTAAATTCCCTTGCAACCGGGCGTCGAGTTATATGTATGTCTGATAGCCGGTCAGAGAGCGGCTACTGAGTCGATGAAAGCTGTGAGCTGCTCTTCGGTGAGCTCGCCCACTTTGTCAAACTTGCGGCCGTCGGGGGTGATGGCGGTAGTCTGAGGGATATACTGACCTACATACTCCTTTGCCACGTCGGGGCATGAATCGACATTGCAGGAGATGAAAGTGGCCTTGTCGGCCATTTTCTCGGCTACGGCATGGAAAGTGGGGCCGTACTTGCGGCAGGGGCCGCACCAGATTGCGTTGAAATCCACCACTGTGAGCTTGCCTTTGTAGGCATCGAGGTTGGCGGTGCCGGCGGGGAGTTCCACTACTGCGCCTGCGGCCTGAGGAACTTCGGTCTGTGCGGCCGCTTCCACTGCGGTAGTATCGGCCTGCTCTCCGGAGGCCTTTGAGCTGCCCGAGCAAGCGGGGAGCGAGATGAGGGCTACGGCGGCAAGAGCGGCGAAGCCGTTGATATACTTTTTCATAATATATAATTGAGTGCCTTGTTATGAACGCAGCGACGGCACAAGGCCGCCTATCGCTGCAAAGTTACATAAAAAACCTTACGCTCACCATTTTTAACAGTATAATTAGGTGTTGACGAAGAACAAAATCGACAATTATGGCCGCAGGGCGGCTCGCGGATGCTCCAAAAATTGTAACTTTGCAGTTATGAATTTCCAATTGCAAAACACGGCGCCCGGCACAGCGGCCCGAGCCGGCCTCATCACCACAGATCACGGTACGATAGAAACACCGATTTTCATGCCCGTAGGCACGGTAGGCTCGGTCAAGGCAGTGCACCAGCGCGAGCTCGCCGACGACATAAAGGCCCAGATAATTCTGGGCAACACATATCATCTGTATCTTCGCCCCGGCATGGATATAATAGGCCGCGCCGGCGGCCTGCACCGTTTCAACGGCTGGGACAAGCCTATATTGACCGACAGCGGCGGCTTTCAGGTGTTCTCTCTCGCCGACAACCGCAAGCTTACGGAAGAGGGTGCCCGTTTCCGCAGTCACATTGACGGCTCGCTCCATATGTTCACCCCCGAAAATGTGGTCGACACCCAGCGCATCATAGGCTCTGACATAATGATGGCGCTCGACGAGTGCCCTCCCGGTGATTCCGAGCGCGAGTATGCCCGCAAGTCGCTCGCGCTCACCAAGCGCTGGCTCGAACGCGGCTGGAAGCACTTCAACGAGACTCAGCCGCTCTATGGGCACAGCCAGGCCTTTTTCCCGATTGTGCAGGGTTGTCGTTTTCCCGACCTGCGCCGTGACGCCGCCCGCCATGTGGCCGATCTGGGTGCCGAGGGCAACGCCATAGGCGGCCTGGCCGTAGGTGAGCCTACCGAAGTCATGTATGAGATGATTGAGGTGGTCAATGAGATTCTGCCCGCCGACAAGCCACGTTATCTCATGGGAGTTGGCACTCCCGTGAACATCCTCGAAGCGATAGATCGCGGCGTGGATATGATGGACTGTGTGATGCCTACCCGTAACGGACGCAACGGCATGCTGTTCACCTCCGAGGGCATAATGAACATGCGCAACAAGAAGTGGGCCGACGACTTTACCGAACTCGACCCCAACGGCACGTCGTATGTAGACCACGCCTACTCGCGAGCCTACGTGCGTCATCTGTTCATTGCACAGGAGTTGCTCGCCATGCAGATAGCCTCGATACACAATCTCGCGTTCTATCTCTGGCTCGTGGGCGAGGCCCGTCGACACATCATCGACGGCACATTCGCCTCATGGAAGCCGGCTATGGTCGAGCGTCTTACCCGTCGTCTGTAATCCACCACAGCCGTTATGCGTAAATTCAGTATCTCAGCAGCCGTATCGAAAGCGCGGGGCATGATGCCCGGCAAGCCGGCGTGGATGTCGAAGTTCAAGTGGCCCAAGTCGCTCAGGCTTCTCATCCTCGACCGCTATATCATACGCAAGTTTCTCGGTACGTACATATTTGCCATCATTCTGATTCTTGCAATCACAATCATGTTTGATGTCAACGAGAAGCTCGATTCGTTTCTCAAAGCGCCGCTAAAAGCTACTGTATTCGACTACTTTCTCAACTTCCTTCCGTATTTCGCCAACCAGTTTAGCCCGCTGTTCACGTTTATCGCTGTGATTTTTTTCACATCGAAGCTCGCGGGCAACAGCGAGATAATAGCGATGATGGCGTCGGGCCTCAGCTTCAAGAGACTGATGAGGCCGTATATGATTTCGGCTGCTGTGATCGCTGCCGCCACCTACATACTCGCAGCCTATATTATCCCGCCGGCCAATGTGGAGCGTATCAATTACACCAATACTTATGTGCGCAACAAGCGAGTGGACTACGGCACGAACATACAGCTTCAGGTAGCCAAGGGCGAGATAGCCTACATGAGCCGCTACGACAACACTTCGCGCACCGGCTACAAGTTCTCGCTCGAGAAATTCAAGGACAAGAAGCTCGTGTCGCGCCTCACAGCCAACACTATCAAGTATGACACGCTACACCACTGGCAGGTGCGCGACTATATGATACGCTCTCTTGAAGGTGATCGCGAGATAATCAAGCGCGGCAACCGCCTCGACACCATGATTGCCATGGAGCCGCGCGACTTCCTCATCGGAAAGAACGATCATGAGACCATGACCACGCCTGCCCTCGAAGAGTATATTTCCCGTCAGAAGGAGAGGGGAGTGGCTAACATCAAGTCGTTTGAGATAGAATATCACCGGCGCTTCGCCATGACGGCGGCGGCGTTTATCCTCACCATAATAGGCATGTCGCTCTCATCGCGTAAGGTAAAGGGTGGCATGGGCATCAACATTGGCATCGGACTGGTGCTGTCGTTCAGCTATATCCTCTTCATGACCGTCACATCGACGTTTGCCGTGAGCGGTCTCGCCTCGCCGATGCTCGCCATGTGGATTCCCAATATTGTTTACTCTATAATAGCTGTCATAGTGTGGCGTCGTGCCGCCAAATATTGATTGATATGATGATTAAGCACCATAACAGATTTGTCGCCGCGGTGACCGTAGCCCTGCTTGCCGCGTCGGTCGCTACGGTTGACGCATCAGCCGCCAAGCCGCGTGCCAAGACTGCCAAAACGAGCCCTATCGAGCTGTTTCGTCAAGCTGAAAATGCGGCCGACGAGTATCGTTTCGCCGAAGCCGCCGAGCTGCTTGAAAGGTACGACGAAGCGCTTCCACGCAGGGGCAAGGCGCCTGTAAGCGACGAGGAGCTTCAGACTCTTACCGATCGCATAGAGCGCGGGCGCCTCATGATGGACCGTGTGGAGAAGATAGTGGTAATTGACAGTATCGCCGTTCCGCGTGCGGATTTTTTCGCCGCATACCGTCTTGACCCGGCCGCAGGGACGTTGCTCCCAGCCTCGGCTCTTCCCGATGAGTTGGAATGTGTCGACGGCACATCGGTATTCGTACCCGAAAGCGGGCAGATGATGATGTGGGCGGCACCCGATTCGACAGGCCGCTCCGTCATAGCCGAACTGTCGCTGCTTGCCGACGGCTCCTACGAGCCGGTGGTGACACATCCCGAGCTGAATATAGGAGTCGACGACGACTCAATCGCTGTCAACGCCATGTATCCGTTCATGATGGCCGACGGCCTCACGCTATATTATGCGATGGACAATCCGGAGCTGTCGATCGGCGGCTACGACATATTCTTTACGCGACGCGACGGCGACACTTTCATGCAGCCCCAGAACATGGGTATGCCCTACAACTCGCCGGCCAACGACTATCTGCTCGCTATCGACGAGGCCACAGGCACCGGCTGGTGGGCTACCGACCGCAACAGCCCCGACAGCGACTCGCTCACAATCTACCGCTTTATTCCCAACGAGCTCCGTGTCAACTACCGCCCGGACGAGACTCCCGACCTCCCGTCGCTCGCCCGTCTTGATTCGTATAAGGCGACACAGCCCGCCGGCGCCGACTATACCGAGCTGCTCGCCAAGCCGCTCAATACCGCCAAAGCCGACAACGGCCACGATTTCCGCATCGCAGTTCCGGGACGGGGTGTCATATCGTCGCTTGATGATATTCGTTCGTCGCAAGGGCGTAGAGCTGTCAAGGAGTGGCTGTCGGCCCGCGACCAACTTGCCAAGTCGCAGATGAGACTCGCCAGGCTGCGTGCCGACTATCGCTCGGGCAAGCAGAGCGTGTCGACGGAGATTCTTGACCTTGAACGCCGGCTCCCGCAGCTCCGCAAGGCGGTAGCTGACAGTCTCAACAACGTAGTGAGGGCCGAGAGCCGCTGAGCAGGGAAAGCGAATCTCCGCACCGAAGTAAACCTATTGTTATCATAAAGTCTTAACCAAGTGACATCTTTTCTTATAGCGTTGGCCGTTCTGATCAGCGGCTATTTCATCTACGGCCTTGTCGTCGACCGCATACTTGCGACCGACAGCAAGCGCCCGATGCCCTGCCACACCAAGCGCGACAGCGTCGACTACCTACCGCTCCCCGTGTGGAAGGCATTTCTGATTCAGTTTCTCAACATCGCCGGCCTCGGCCCGATTTTCGGTGCCATTATGGGTGTAATGTTCGGCCCGGCGGCGTTTATATGGATTACGCTCGGAACTATATTTGCCGGTGCGGTCCACGACTTCACCTCCGGCGTGGTGTCTGTCCGCTGCGGCGGAGCATCGCTCCCCGAGATTGTGGGTGAGCAACTCGGAAAGCGTGTGCGTACGGTGATGATACTCTTTTCGTGTGTGCTGCTCATTCTCGTCGGCGCCGTGTTCATTCAGACCCCGGCTACGATTATCGACCAGCTCACCGGCGGGATAGCCGGCCGCTGGGTATGGGTAGCGTTGATTTTCGCCTATTATCTGCTCGCCACGCTGCTGCCTATCGACAAGCTCATAGGCAATCTCTATCCGGTGTTTGGCTTCGCGCTGCTTTTCATGGCGCTCGGCATACTTTCCGTGATGCTGTTTGACTCATCAGTCACCATTCCGCTCGACTTCGGCGAGGGTCTGCACAACCGTTCGGCCAACGCCGACATCCACCCCATCTTCCCGATGATGTTCGTATCGATAGCCTGCGGCGCCATTTCCGGGTTTCACGCCACTCAAAGCCCCATGATAGCGCGGTGCCTGACAAATGAGAAGCTTGCTCGCCCGGTGTTTTACGGTGCAATGGTTACCGAGGGTATCGTGGCTCTGATATGGGCCGCCGCCGCGATAGCGTTTACAGGCGGTTATGACCGTCTGTCCGGTTATTTCGCCGAGCATGGCGGGGGAGCCGCCACGCTTGTCAACGATATATCGCTGTCGTGGCTCGGCACTGCCGGTGGCATTCTGGCCCTCCTCGGTGTGGTGGCCGCTCCGATTACCTCCGGCGACACCGCCCTCCGCTCCACGCGCCTCATCGTCGCCGACTTCCTACATATCGACCAGGGCAAGTTCCTGAAACGTATTGCCGTGTCACTGCCGATATTCGCGTGTGTGGTGCTTCTGATGATGATTGACTTCGACGTGTTGTGGCGCTACTTCGCGTGGGCCAACCAGACCCTTTCAGTGTTCACCTTGTGGGCAGTGACCGTCTATCTCGCACGCCATGGCCGCGTGTATGTCATCACTCTCATCCCGGCAATATTCATGACCATAGTCTGCACCTCATATCTGCTGTTCGCTCCGCGTCCCGAGGGTCTTGGTCTCGATATCAATATAGCTATTGGCGCGGGCGCAATGCTTGCCGTAGTGTTCTCCGGGCTCTTCGCCTCATGGTTGCGCCGCCGTCCGGTGCTTAGCCTCCGGGAGTGAGCCGGCTGTTGAAAAACATATATCAATCGCCCTGCGACTACGGTCTTGTGTCGACCGGTCGCAGGGCGGTTTGCTTTTTATGAGGATTTTGTCAGCGGAGGTCGACCACTTCGGCTCCCGGTATGTCGGAGCTTTTGAAACGGAATGTGGCTGCCGGGAGTGTAGTGCCGAGTTTTACCGAGCTGACTGTGATAATCAAATCCTGGCCCGAAGGGAAGTTGAGCTTCATGCGGTGGGGATAGCCGTTGGCGTCAAATTTGATTTCGGCGCGTGTGATTGGTAGATCGGGCATGGCGGGAGTAAGCACTACCGTGCGCTGCGCCGCGTTGCCGAGATAGCGTGCCTTGTAGCGCGAGCGCAGCGAGCTGATTATTGCATAGGGGTTGACCTGGGCCACCTCTTCTATTGTAGGCTCCGTGATGTCGACCTCGCCCGCGTCATCGCTCCACGTCCATTGCGTTTTGCCGTCGTACCACACCTTGGCCTGCGGCGTGTCGATTTTAAACGAGTTGCCGGCCATGGTAAACGTGCCGTTGAAGCGGTTGCCGCCGTTGCTCGACGCGGTGTATGCTACTGTGAGCGACTTGGCGCTGCGCATCTTGGCGGCGGCAGCGTCAACGAGCTCGGAAGCTGTGGGTGCGGCCGCAAACGATGTCGCCGAAATTAGTATTGAGGCGAGAATGATTATTAGAGTGCTTATTGCTTTCATGTCAGTTCAAACAATCGGAGTAGGGGAGCAGGTTCAGCAATCGGCGGCACGGTCGCAGTTGAGCGGAACGTATTGGGTCGTTCCGGTAGCTGAGAGCCATTGGTCGAAGTCATACATCGTCATGGTCACTTTGCGCGGTTTGCCACCCTGGGCGGGGCCTACCACGCCGGCGCGTTCGAGTTGATCGATGAGCTTGCCCGCGCGCGGATAGCCTATCTGAAAGCGGCGTTGGATTAGTGAGGCAGAGCCTACGTTCTGCTCTATCACAAGTCGTGCGGCTTCCTCGAAGAGCGGGTCGCGGTCGGTTGACACTCCGGAGCCGCTGGCATCGGCTCCGTCGCTCGTGGGCGGAACATATTCGGGCAGCTCGTAGGCCTGAGGATAGCCTACCTGATCGCCTATGGCGTCGCATATGGCTTCCACTTCCGGCGTGTCGATAAATGCGCACTGCACGCGGTCGATTATACCGTCGCGCGAGAAGAGCATGTCGCCGCGGCCTATTAGCTGGTTGGCGCCCGGACGGTCGAGGATAATGCGGCTTTCAAGCATCTGTGTGACGCGGAAGGCGATTCGACCGGGGAAGTTGGCGCGTATCACGCCGGTAATGATGTTGGCCGAGGGACGCTGTGTGGCGAGGATTACGTGTATGCCCACAGCGCGCGCTTTCTGGGCTATGCGGGCGATAGGCGTCTCCACCTCTTTGCCGGCCGTCATTATAAGGTCGGCAAACTCGTCGATAACCACCACGATATAGGGCATATAGCGGTGACCCTTGGCCGGGTTGAGGCGCATGTTGACAAATTTTTCGTTGTACTCTTTGACAGCCCTCACATTGGCCGATTTCAGCAACTCGTAGCGGCGGTCCATCTCTATGCAGAGCGATAGTAGCGTAGGCACCACCTTTTCCATATTGGTGATGATGGCGTCCTCCTCTCCGGGCAGCTTGGCGAGGAAGTGCTTCTCAATCTTGTTGTAGAGCGAGAACTCAACCATCTTGGGGTCAATGAGCACAAACTTTACTTCGGCCGGGTGCTTCTTGTAAAGAATTGAGGCAATGATAGTGTTAAGACCCACTGACTTACCCATGCCGGTCGAGCCGGCGACAAGCAGGTGGGGCATCTTTGTGAGGTCGGCGATATAGACGTCGTTGGATATGGTTGCGCCCATAGCCATAGGCAGCTCCGCCTTGCTCTCCTGATACTTGCGGGAGGCGAGTATCGAACGTATAGACACCACCTGGGGCTTGGCGTTGGGGACCTCGATACCTATGGTGCCCTTGCCCGGCATAGGCGCTATGATGCGAATGCCTATGGCAGCGAGCGAGAGTGCTATGTCGTCTTCAAGGCTCTTGATTTTGTTGATGCGCACGCCCTCGGCGGGCACTATCTCGTAGAGTGTTACAGTAGGGCCTACTGTCGCGGTGATTGTCGCTATCTCGATGCCGAAATTGGAGAGCACGCGCTTGATATTGTCGATATGGGCCTGCTGCTCGCTCTGGTCGGTCGCCGATTCCGGCACCGGCCGGTCGATAAGTATGTCGAGCGAGGGTTTCTGATAGTGCGACAGCTCGGCGGTGGGGTCATACAGCTCGTGCGGGGCCTCCTCTATGTCGACCTGTTCGATAGGTGCAGCCTCGGTTATTGTCACGGCCTCGGGCTCGTGTTCGTGTTCGTGTGCGGCAGGCTCGACCACAGTGGCCGCGGGAACCACGACAGCCACAGGGGCAACAGTAGCCGCGGGATTAGGCGCTATTGTCTCGGGGGCGCGTTCGGCGTGCATCGCCGGGGCCGGCTGTGGTGGCCTGCTGACTTGTGCGGGACGTACGACGATGGTGTCGGTAAAGTCGGGTTCATCTTCGGGGATGTCGGCCATAGGGTCGCGTGTGGCGTTAAACGATATTGGAGCAGGCGACGGCTTGGGTGCCGCATCCTCCGAGTGGTTTACTGTAAACGCTTTTTCGTCGGCGGCACACGCCGCGGCGTTTTCGGTTTCTGTGATTGAGGAATCAAGCCGTACATCGGTGTCCTGACGGCTCGCTTCCTCCGCCTTGCGGCGCTCCGCTTCGGCCTCTTGGCGCATACGCGCGGCCTGCCGACGGGCTTCGGCGTGCTCCTTGCGGCGTGCGAAATATCCCGAGAAGGTGTTGCAGATACCGGTTATCTGGTGAAAGAACAGCATTACCAGTCCGGTGACAAGGATGAGGCTTACGCCTATCATGCCCCATACGCCTGTGGTGTCGCGTAAAAACATATTGATGTCGTGTCCGTGACGTCCGCCCCAGTAAAACGAGGTCGACATACCGTAGGTCACCATTCCCACCACAATGGATATGGAAATAGTGGAGATGAGCGCCTTGGCTGTGAGCGACCAGAAGCTTACGCGACGCAGTCCTACGAGGCCGAGCCCCATAAGAGTGAGCCATATCGGGATTATCACGCCTCCCACGCCCATGCCGCGAGAGATAAGTGTCTCTGACGTCCAGGCTCCGAACGGGCCGCCGGCGTTGACCACTGATTGGGTGTCGGCTATGGCGCCTTGCAGTCCGGCGCTGTGTATTATGCTCTGGTCGGCGGCGCCTGCCGTGGCGAAGAAGCTGATGAAGGCAACGAAGAGATAGAGGGCCGTGACGAGACACACCACACCGAGAAATATGGGGGGGCGTCCGTCGGCCGCTATGCGTCGGAACAGCGAGGGGCCCTTGGGCTTGGCAGCCTTGGGGCGTGCGGCCGTTGAGGCATTATTCCGTGAGTCGGACGACTCGCGTCTTTGCCGGGGCTGGGCCGAGGGCCGTGCCTGTTGCTCGTCGCCCCTTGGAGCTCGTCGCTCCTCGCGGGGAGGCTGTTGGTCGGCGGAGGGAAAACTTACTGCGGGTGAGGCCGGGGCTGTCTCGGCCATGACACGACGACGCGGACGACGCGGTGATACGGGGAGTTCTTCGGGTTCAAAGTTGCCTCCGGCCGCAAAGTCACGGTCGTTGCTGTTATAATAGTCGTTCATTGGATTTGCTGGCAAATGTGAAGAGTATAAGACTGCAAAGGTAGCAAACTTTCTGTGATTATGCGACGTGAGCAGTCATCTCGGATAAGGCTTTAACACTTGGTGTGTCTATTCGTCAGCAAAGGTAGCTATTTTCCCGATTCATTTGCAATCGGAGCATTGAAAAAAGTCGGGCGACCGGAACGTCGAAAAGACGCGTCCAGCCGCCCTGAGGTGCTGATTGTCGGTATAAGATTACGAATCAATAGAGCAGAGTGCCGGAGATGCACCAGTAGCTGTTGCTGCCTCCTTCGGGTTGGCCCTGCGGTATCTTAACCGTAATGGTGTGCTTGCCTGCCGCGAGCTTGCCGAGATAGATATACTCGGGATTGGTTACCGTGCCGGGACACCAGTTGGAACGGCTGAGATCGGATGAGCTGAGGCCGTTGGAGAAGTTGCCCGAGCATGGGTTGTTGTTGCGATAGGTGCCGCAGTCATCGCGCCAGGGTATAAAGCTTATCACGTTTTTGCCGTCGAGCAGGATAGTGTTGACCTTCTGGTTGAACTCGTCGCCGTTGCCCCAGCCGCCGTGGCCGGTGGTAGTGTAGAGAAGCATGGCATCGTCAACGGCCTCGGGGAGGTCAAATGTTACGGTAAGCGAGTCGTTGAGCATGTAGAGGGGGTAGGGCTGGCCTGCCTGTTCGAGGTAGTTGACGCTGTTGAAGAGAGGCATCGTGCGGTAGCGCTTGCCCTCGCTGTCGGGGTAGTATTTGAGCTTGAGCGACACGCGGTGGCCCTTGGAGTCCCAGTTGCCGATATACGCTCCAATCCAGGCCTCATCTTTGAGGCGGTCGGCGAGGGCGGTCACGTCGGATTTATATAGCACGGAGTCGACCCATTCCTGACCGGGTACTTTGTTTTTGTTGTAGGCTCTTACGCCGAAGCCGGTAAAGAAGCGCATCAGCTCCATAGGCACCTGATAGTCGGCGGTTGAGACGAGGCCGTGGTAATCTGTGCCGTCGGCGGTAAATGCGGGGACGGAGTTGAGGTCGCGGATAGCGTCGACAAACGACTGCTTTTTGTCGGTAGGTATCATGAACACTGAGCCAGTGCGGTCGTAGGCGTCGCCGTCGGAGTATTGCACTACTTCGGCAAACACCTGGCGGTCATCGACCTTGGCGGGTAGCTTGACCTTGCGCAGTATCACGGTGCCTCCGCCGCAGTTGTATATCTCGCCGTCGGCGAGGGTGGCCGGGAGCTTGGCTCCGTCGAAGTTGATGCGCTGCTGGTCAAAGACGGGCACCGTGATTACGCCGCTCTGGTTGATGGCATACTGGAAGTCGGAGGCGTCCATCTCTTTTCCCCATGACGCGGGGAAGAGTTGCTCGGCCGTTTTGAGCGGGCGGATGTCAATCGCTTCCTGGAAGCTGTCGCCGTTGCGCACTACGCGGAGCACAAGACCGTCGGGTACACCGACGTTGGGTTGCGGGGTTCCGCGGAAAGGAATAGCGTTGGTACACCATATTTCAATGGTGTTGGAATTGATGCTCGTGCGGAGTACCTTACAGTCGAGGCCGAGATATTTTTCCTGACGTACTTCGGTCATATCCTTGCCTATCTCGAAAGTGGTGACGGCCGAGATGGTGTCGCCGTCGGGGAGGAGTGCCATACGGTAGCTCTTGTCGGTTGCATAGTCGACATAGCTGCTGACGACGGGGCGCTTGGGGGCCTCCTCGCGGGGCTTGTCGGCGTGCTCGCGGTGAGGCATCTGTGTGGTTATGGCCATTTCGTCGCCGCAAATGGTGACGATTGTCTTTGCGGGTGTCACATGGCCCTTGTAGCCGCTCTGATAGGTTACTTCAATGCCCTTGGCGCCTTTGACCGCTTTGACATAGTTGACGGTCTTGGCGGCTTGGGCTTGCAAGCCTGCCGCTGCTATGAGCAGGGCCGAAAGGCATCCGGCGATTATCTGTTTCATGGTGGAGTGATAGATGATTGTGTGGTTGGAATAAGGTAGTTTCAGAAAAGAGGGGCGGCGGTCCCTCACATTAATGTCAGGAAGCCGCCGCCCTTGTGTTATGTGTCACATAACCGGTAGTTGAGGCCGATTACATGTTGTGCCACTTCTGGGTGTTGGGACTCTCCTCGCCTTCGATGAGATAGTAGGCGCGGTAGAGGATGCCGGGGACGCTCGACATGGCTACGTCGTCGAGCTCATAAGCCTTCTCGAAGAGGGAGCAGGCACGCTTGATGTCGGGAGTGAGAACATTCTGGCGGGTAGCTTCGTCAGCATCATCCCATGCATTGACGGCTTTGTTGAATACCATACGGGCCTGGTCGAAGTAACCCTTGGCGAAGTTGGGGTTGAGCTCTACGGCCTTGGCGAAGTTGGCGGAAGCCTCGTCGTTGTTGCCCTGCTCGGCGTCGATGCAGCCTAAGATGTCATAGAGCTGAGCCTGGGTCTCGCTGTCGACGTTACCGCTGAGGGCCTGCTTCACGTAGTTTACGCAAGCGTTGAAGTCGCCCTTGTTGAGCTTGTCGTTGATGAGCTGGCCAATGAACGCGATGTTCTGCACGCCGTACTTGTCGTAACCCTTTTGGGCAAACTCAATCATTGCGGCGGAGTCGCCGGCCTGTGTAGCTACGGCGAGAGCGTTCTGATAGATTTCCATGTCGTTAAGGCCTGAATTGATGGCGTCGCGGAGACGTGCCACAGCCTTATCCGGCTCGTTGTTGAACGACATAGCGAGAGCCTGATAGTACATCATCTGGCCTACGATGGTGTCGGGGTCGGCGGTGATTTTGGCGTCGGCGAAGCGGGGGTCATTGGGGAGGTTGATGTAGTTGTCCCATGCCTTGATAGCGCCGGGATAATCCTGCGACTCATAGAGGTAGATGCCGGCACGCTGGAACTCGCGGTAGTTGTTGCTCATCGCCTTCATGATGTCCTTGGTGTATTTGGGTTTCACCTTGCCCTTTGCATCGGGCTGCTGGTCGAGGGGAAGAGCGTTGACGAAGTATTCGAATGCCTGGTTGAGGTCGGTGCCGGCGGTCTTCTTCTGCTCGGGGGTGAGTCCGGCGGGGTTAAGACCTTCGAGGGCGCGGAGGTGGTCATAAGCTTTGAGGGCAGCATCGCCGGCAGTGTACCATGTGTAAGCCTGCTGGGCGCTTTCGGGGTTGGTCAGGGCGGGCTGAATCTTCTGGATAGCAGCCTGAGCGTTGGCTGAGTTGGCCTTGACATCGTTCTTTACCTCGTCGACGAGGGCCTTCTGAGCCGACATCGAAAGAGTGGCGGCGAGTGCCGCGCAAATGAGGCTGATGCGTTTCATTTGATAGGTATTGAATAGTTATTGAGGGATTATTGAATATCGTTGTTGTCGTCGGCGGCGTCTTCGTCATCAGCGACTTCTATTTCTTCGTCGTCGATGATTTCGGCTTCGTCGAAGAGCGATTCGGGTGCGGCGCCTTCAATTTCCTCCGACTGGGTGTCGACTATGTCGGTGTCAGCTTCCTCTTCCGGGTCGGTGTCGACGCAGCACACGGAGGCTATGGTGTCGCCGCGCTTGTCGAGGTTGATGATGCGCACACCCTGGGTGGCTCGGCCCTGAGTGCGTATGTCGGCCACACGCACGCGGAGTGTTATGCCGCTCTGGTTGATGATTACGAGGTCGTCGGAGTCATTCACGCTCTTGATTGCCACGAGGTTGCCGGTCTTTTCGGTGATGTTGAGGGTCTTTACGCCCTTGCCGCCGCGGTTGGTGATGCGGTAGACGGCTACCTTTTCCATTTCGCCGGTCTCGGGGTTCTCGGCCATAACGTCGAGGGGGGTGCGCTTGCCGTAGCCGCGCTCCGAGAGTACCATGACGGAGTTCTCGGTGTCGGCCGGCATGCATATCATGCCTACTACGGCGTCGTCGGGTCCGTCGAGTGTCATGCCGCGTACGCCGGTCGACATGCGTCCCATTTCACGCACCTTGCTTTCATGGAAACGTATGGCGCGGCCGCTGCGGTTGGCGAGCAGGATGTCGGAGTTGCCGTCGGTAAGCTCAACAGAGATGAGCTGATCGTCTTCGCGTATTATTATGGCGTTGACGCCGGCCTGACGCGGACGCGAGTAGGCTTCGAGGCGTGTTTTCTTTATTACGCCGTTACGGGTGCAGAATACGAGGTTGTGGGAGTTGACAAACTCCTTGTCGTTGAGGCCTTTTACGCGTATAAATGCGTTGACGGCGTCGTCGGGACCTATGTTGAGGAGGTTCTGTATGGCGCGGCCCTTGGAGTTCTTGGCGCCCTCGGGTAGGTCGTAGACTTTGAGCCAGTAGCAGCGACCCTTGCGGGTGAAGAACAGCATGTAGCTGTGCATAGAGGCGGTGTAGATATGCTCGATGAAGTCCTCGTCGCGGGTCACCGAGCCGCGCGAGCCGAGGCCGCCGCGGTTCTGGGCGCGGAATTCCGAGAGGGGAGTGCGCTTGATGTAGCCGAGGTGGCTGATGGTGATTATCATGTCGTCGTCGGCATAGAAATCCTCGGCGTTGAAGTCGCCGGCAGTATAGTCTATGTCGGTGCGACGCTCGTCGCCATACTTGTCGCGCACTTCGATAAGCTCGTCCTTTATGAGCTGGCGACACACGCTGTCGTCTTCGAGGATGAGTTTCAGGCGGGCAATCTCGGCTTCGAGCTCTTCGTATTCATTGCGGATTTTATCCTGTTCGAGACCGGTGAGCTGACCGAGGCGCATGGCCACGATAGCTGCGGTCTGGGGGTCGGTAAGGCCAAAGCGCTCGGTGAGTGCCGCGCGGGCTGCCTCCTGGCTTGCGCTTGCCTTGATGATAGCGAATACCTCGTCGATGTTCTGCGAGGCGATGAGTAGACCTTCGAGTATGTGGGCGCGCTCCTCTACCTTGCGAAGCTCGAAGCGGGTGCGGCGCGTCACCACGTCGTGGCGGTGGTCGATAAACGCTTGAAGCATCTGCTTGAGGTTGAGCGTCTGCGGGCGGCCGTTGACGAGCGCCACGCTGTTCACTGCAAACGATGCCTGCATCTGCGTCATCTTGTAGAGCTTGTTGAGCACCACGTTGGAGTTGGCGTCGCTTTTGAGCTTGATGACGATGCGCATGCCCTTGTAGTTGCTCTCGTCGTTGAGGTCGGCGATGCCGTCGAGCTTCTTCTCGTTTACAAGGTCGGCGATATATTTGATGAGTTCGGCCTTGTTGACTCCGTAGGGAATCTCATGCACGATGATGTTTTCGTGGTTGGCTTCCTGCTCAATCTCGGCCTTGGCGCGGATGAGTATGCGCCCGCGGCCGGTCTCAAAAGCGTCTTTTACACCCTGGTAGCCGTAAATGGTGCCTCCGGTGGGGAAGTCGGGCGCCTTGACATACTCCATGAGTTCGGCGATCGACATGTCGGGGTCGTCGATAAGGGCCACCGAAGCGTTGATGCACTCGGTGAGGTTGTGGGGCGCGATGTTGGTGGCCATGCCTACTGCGATACCCGACGCTCCGTTGACCAGGAGGTTGGGGATACGTGTGGGAAGCACGGTGGGCTCTACGCGCGAACTGTCGTAGTTGGGCTGGAAATCGACGGTGTCCTTTTCGATGTCGGCGAGCATTTCCTCGCCTATGCGCGACAGTCGCACTTCGGTGTAACGCATTGCTGCGGCACCGTCGCCGTCGACCGAGCCAAAGTTGCCGTGGCCGTCGACGAGGCAGTAGCGGAGCGACCAGTCCTGGGCCATTCGCACTACCGTGCCGTAGATTGACGAGTCGCCGTGGGGATGATATTTACCCATGACTTCGCCCACACAGTTGGCGCTTTTCTTGTGGGGATGCGAGGAGGTGTTGCCCATCTCGTTCATGCCGTAGAGCACGCGGCGGTGGACAGGCTTCATGCCGTCGCGCACATCGGGAAGCGCACGCGAGACGATGACCGACATCGAATAGTCGATGTAGGCCGATTTCATCTCGTTCTCAATGTTGATTTTAAGTATTCGGTCTTCTTCTACCATAAGTAAATCGGATCACTTACTTTCAAGGATCAAGTAAATCGGACTCTCGTAAGAGAGGGGGGTGTGATGTGTATTAATGCCCTATGGGGCAAAAATCATACAAAGGTAGTGTTTTTTTATGAAAAATGAGTAATTTCGCCGGTCGATACTCTGCTTTTTCTTGTTATGCGAGTATAAAAAACGTTGCCGTGAACTTTTGGCACAATTATTGCAGTTAATTGCGTTATGTATAGTGGGGCGTCAACGTGACACTCCATATGACGCATAGCACACTGATTCATCCACACAGCAGAAAGGAACCTTTTACAAACATGATGAATATCAATTACAGGCCTGCCCTCAAAGAAGCCCTCAGCAACAGCAAGCGCGAAGCCGTGCGCCACAACTCTAACGTGGTGTGTCCTCCGCACCTGCTCATGTCGCTGATGCGCGACCCCGGGGGCAAGGTGTTTAATATCGTCGAGCGACTGTCGAGCGGCACTTCCGCCTATCGGCTTCAGCAGGAGCTTGACGAGTACCTCTTCAATCAGACCGACGAGAACGGTTCGGCCCCGGCCGCCGCTCCCGTGGCTTCGCCCGACTCCATCGCTATGAGCGAGACTGCCTACCGCCTTGTGCGTCTGGCCGTTCTTGAAGCGCGCATGCTCAAAAGCGAGGATGTGGATGTGGAGCACCTGCTTCTCGCTATCTTCCACAACAGCGAGAAGAGCGGGGCCGACTTCCTCACTCCGTTTATCAACGCGGGAGTCAACTACAACACCTTGTCGAAGTCGCTCTCGGCAACCGCCGGCAACGAAGAGCCGGTGTCGGGCGCCGCTTTCGGTGACGACGATGACGATGATGACGACGAGCTGCCCGGTGGCCCCAGGCAGCCGCGCCCCGGCGACCGTCCGCAACCCGCTCAGCGACAGCAGTCCGCCGGCCGCAAAGGCAACGACACGCCGGTGCTCGACAAGTTTGGCAACGACATGACGCTTGCCGCCGAGCAGGGACGGCTTGACCCCGTGGTGGGGCGCGAGACCGAGATAGAGCGTCTGGCGCAGATATTAAGCCGCCGTAAGAAGAACAATCCGGTGCTTATAGGCGAGCCCGGCGTAGGCAAGAGCGCCATAGTGGAGGGTCTTGCCCTGCGCATAGTGCAGCGCAAGGTCAGTCGCGTGCTCTTCAACAAGCGCGTGGTGTCGCTCGACATGGCCTCGATTGTGGCCGGCACCAAATATCGCGGCCAGTTTGAGGAGCGCGTCAAGGCTATCGTAGGCGAGCTCGCCAAGAACAAGGATGTGATACTCTTTATCGATGAGCTCCACACTATCGTGGGTGCCGGCAACGCGCAAGGCTCCATGGACGCCGCCAATATGCTCAAACCGGCCCTCGCTCGCGGCGAGATACAGTGCATCGGCGCCACCACTCTCGACGAGTACCGCAAGAACATAGAGAAGGACGGCGCCCTCGAACGCCGCTTCCAGAAGGTCATGGTCGAGCCTACCACTCCCGAAGAGACCCTCACTATCCTCGGCAACATCAAGGATAAATACGAGGAGCACCACAATGTGAGATATACCGACGATGCACTCCGCGCCTGCGTCAAGCTCACCGACCGCTATCTCAGCGACCGCAACTTCCCTGACAAGGCTATCGACGCTCTCGACGAGGCCGGTTCGCGTGTACATGTGGTGCATATCTCGGTACCCGAGGAGATAGAGAAAATCGAGGCCGAGATAGCCGAGGAGGAGACCCGCAAGAATCTCGCCGTGCAGCAGCAGGACTTCGAGCGTGCGGCCGCGAGCCGCGACCGTGTGCAGCAGCTCAGGGCCGACCTCGATGTCGCCAAACAGCGCTGGGAGGAGCTTCAAGCCACCCACCGCGAGACGGTCGACGAGGAAAATGTTGCCGAAGTCGTGGCTATGATGACCGGCGTGCCCGTGCAGCGTATCGCCCAGGCCGAGGGTAAGCGACTCCGCGCCATGGGTCCGGCCCTCAAAAACCAGATTATCGGCCAGGATGAGGCTATCGACAAGATAGTCAAGGCTATCCAGCGTAATCGCGTGGGCCTCAAAGACCCCAATCGTCCTATCGGTACATTTATGTTCCTCGGTCCTACCGGCGTGGGCAAGACCCATCTTGCCAAGCGCCTTGCCGAGTATTTGTTTGACTCCGCCGACACGCTCATACGCATCGACATGAGCGAGTATATGGAGAAGTTTACGGTGAGCCGCCTCGTAGGCGCGCCTCCGGGCTACGTTGGTTACGAAGAGGGCGGACAGCTCACTGAAAAGGTGCGCCGCCGTCCGTACTCGGTAGTGCTTCTCGACGAAATTGAGAAGGCTCATCCCGATGTGTTCAACATCCTGCTCCAGGTAATGGATGAAGGACGCCTCACCGATTCGCTCGGCCGCAAGATTGACTTCAAGAACACGATAATAATCATGACCTCCAACATAGGCACGCGCCAGTTGAAGGATTTCGGCAGCGGCGTGGGCTTCTCCACCGCTGAGGTCGACAAGAACTACACCCACGGCGTGTTGCAGAAAGCGCTCAACCGCGCATTCTCGCCTGAGTTCCTCAATCGTATCGACGACATCGTGATGTTTGACCAGCTGTCGAAAGAGTCGATATTCAAGATTATCGATATCGAGCTTGCCGGCTTCTACCGCCGCATGTCAGAGCTTGGCTATGAACTGCGCATATCGGAGGAAGCCAAGAGCTTCATCGCTGAACGCGGCTACGATGCGCAGTACGGTGCCCGCCCGCTCAAACGCGCTATCCAGAAATATCTGGAGGACGAGCTCGCCCAGCTGCTCCTCGATTCCGACGAGCTTGCCGGAGCCGGCGGCGTGATAGAGGTAGGATTCGATGCCGACGCAAAGAAGATAACGATGCATCATGCAACCGCACAACAGCAACCTGATGATACAGCAGAGGCAACCGAACAATAAGTTCTTTGCCAATAAGATGGGAGCCGGACGATTAGCCGCAGCGTGGGTCGTCTCGGCTCTCATCTTTTTGACATTCGACATACTCTGGTGCTCGCTCACCACATTCCGCTCGCTCGGATTCGCGCCCACGTGGCTGTTTGCTTTGTTAGGGGCTACCGTGGTGTCGCTCCCCTCGGCCCTCGTTCCGCGCCGCACATGGGTGCAGGCGGCGGTGTGGCTCATAATCATAGGTTTCATGACGGCCAATATGATGTACTACCGCACTTATTTCACCGCCATACCTGCGGCGAGCTACCTCATGGCCGGCAATCTGGCCGACTTCAAGGGGAGCGTGACCGACTCACTCGCATGGACCGACATCATACTTCCGCTTGAAGTTCTGGCGGGGTGGATGTGGTTGCGCCGCCGTCAATGCACCCCTCGCCAGCCGTTGCGGCTGTGGGGAGCCGCGTTAGCGGCCACCGGCGTAGGCGCCTTTGTCTCGTCGTTGCCCTATGGCGGACCGGCGGCTCATATCCGCAAGTTGTCGCAGGAATGTTATTACGCCAACTGTCCGCCGGTGGTCTACACCCTTGCCGCCCCTCCGGTAGTGGAGCTCATGACGGCCTCCGAGCCGCTCACCGACTCGCAGCGCCTCGAAGTCGACCGATGGCTCGCGGAGCACGCTGCGCTGTCGGGACGCCCCGACAGCGCGTCCGTGGCCATTGCCCCCGGACGAAGCCTGGTATATATCTTCCTTGAATCGTTGGAGACATGGCCTGTCGGCCTCGAAATCGAGGGGCAGCGGGTGACGCCTTTTATTGACTCGCTGCTTGCCGACAGTACCACAACCTACATCCCCAAACTTGTGACACAGGTGGGGGCGGGCAGGTCGATTGACGCCCAGTTGCTGTTGCTCGCCGGCATGCTGCCAATGGAGCGTGACGTGGCCGCGATGAGCCGCCCGGAAAACATCTATTTCACTCTGCCGAAAGCGATGAAAGAGAGTGGGCCGGCCCGCTCCTATTTGCTCACCGGCGACAAGGCATCGGTGTGGAATCAGGCGAGGGTGGCGCGTTCGTTCGGCATTGACACGCTTGTCGACGCCTCGTCATGGAAAATGACCGAGAAAATAGGCAACCCGCCCAAGCTTGCCGACGGCGCACTGTTCAGCCAGATTGTCGACTGTATGCGCCGCGGCGAAATAATGCCGGAAGGGGAGCGTGCTTACGTGCAGATAGTGGGCTATTCGGGCCACAATCCGTGGAAGATACCCGAAGAGCGTCGTCGCCTCCACCTTACGGGCAAATATCCCGACAAATTTGCCGACTACATCACTGCCATGAACTATGTCGACGGTGCGCTCGAACCGCTGGTGAAATATCTGCGTAGCCGCCCCGACGCCGACAGCATCACCATTGTGATAACCGGCGACCACGAGGGGCTTGCGTCGTACCGCGACGCGATGACTGCCGATGCCGTAACAGGCGCTATTGTCGACTCGGTGGAGCATACGCCGCTTATCGTAGTCAATTCGCCGCGTCCCGGAGTGCTCGACGCAGAGGCGGGGCAGGTGGATGCCTATACCACCGTGCTCGACCTCATGGGCCTGGGCGGGTATAGATGGCGCGGCATGGGCTTGAGTCTGCTGTCGGAAGCCCACCCGGGCGAGGCCGTGAGGCGCGACGGCACCGGTTCCTCCGACCCGCATTTGCTCGCGGCCCGTCATGTCAGCGACCTGATAATACGTCACAATATGCTGGCGGGTGACAAAATGGCAGAAAAATAACGGCTCGTCTCGTGTGGCATTTTATTTGCTGAGGTGTTATATGTGAAGGGTGGCTTTCAGACTGCCGCCCTCCGCATCTTAACGAATATAATACGACAAACCAGTTTACATATATGAGTCAACAGAAAGGACAAATCGGGGTAACTACCGAAAATATCTTCCCCGTAATCAAGAAATTCCTGTATAGCGACCACGAGATTTTTCTCCGCGAGCTTGTCAGCAACGCCGTCGACGCCACACAGAAAATACGCGCTCTCAGCTCGTTCGGCGAGTTCAAGGGCAGCCTGGGCGAGCTCCGTGTAAGCGTGAGCCTCGACCCCGAAAAGGGCACACTCACGGTGTCGGACCACGGCATCGGCATGACGGCCGAGGACATCGACAAATATATTAACCAAATAGCATTTTCAGGCGCCGAAGAGTTCCTGAACAAGTATAAGGACACCGCCGCCACAATCATCGGTCACTTCGGCCTCGGCTTCTATTCTGCTTTCATGGTAGCCAAGAAAGTGGAGATTGTAAGCCTCAGCTACAAAGAGGGTGCCGAAGCCGTGCGCTGGACCTGCGACGGCAGTCCGGAATACACCATGGAGCCGGCCGAGCGCGCTGAGCGCGGTACCGACATCATCCTGTATATCGACGACGAGAGCCGCAAATTTCTCGAACGCGGCGAGATTGAGTCGCTCCTCAAAAAGTATTGTCGCTTCCTCCCCGTACCCGTAGTGTTCGGCAAGGAGCAGGAGTGGAAAGACGGGAAAATGACCGACACCGACCGCGACAACGTGGTCAACAACACCGAGCCGGAGTGGACAAAGAAGCCGTCGGAGCTTACCGACGCCGACTATATACGTTTCTACCACGAGCTCTATCCCGGCCAAGACGACCCCTTGTTCTGGATTCACCTCAATGTCGACTATCCTTTCACTCTCACAGGCATACTCTACTTCCCGAAGATAAAGAATAATTTCGACGTAACCCGCAACCGCATACAGCTCTACTCAAACCAGGTGTATGTCACCGACTCGGTGGAGGGCGTCGTGCCCGAGTTCATGATGCTGCTCCAGGGTGTGATTGACTCGCCCGACATCCCCCTTAACGTGAGCCGTTCGTATCTGCAAGCCGACTCGGCCGTGAAGAAAATCTCGGGCTACATCACCAAAAAGGTGGCTTCGCGCCTCGAAGAGCTCTTCAAGGCCGACCGCGCCGACTTCGAGAAGAAGTGGGACGACATCAAGATATTCATCGAGTACGGTATGCTCACCGACGAGAAGTTCTACGACGCTGCCAAGAAGTTCGCTCTTCTCAAAGACACCGACGAGCACTACTACACTTTTGAGGAGTACCGTCAGCTCGTAGAGGGCGCCCAGACCGACAAGGACGGCAATGTGGTATATCTCTACACCACCGACCCCACCGCACAGTACAGCTACATCAAGGCTGCCACCGGTCGCGGTTATGACGTACTGGTAATGGACGGTCAGCTCGACAGCCACTTCGTAGGTCTTATCGAGAGCAAGGTCGAAAAGACTCGCTGCGTGCGTGTCGACTCCGATGTCGTAGACCGCCTCATCCCGAAGGCCGATGACAAGAAAGCAGCCGTAGACTTCACTCCCGCCCAGCGCGACATGATGACCGCTGTATTCCGCCGCTCTACACCGACAATCGACAAGACGGAGTTCATCGTGTCGTTCGAGGCAGTAACCCCCGACGCCAATCCTGTTATCCTCACCCAGAACGAGTATATGCGCCGCATGAAAGAGATGGCGGCAGTGCAGGGTGGAATGGCATTCTACGGCGAGTTGCCCGACAGCTACAACATGATTGTGAACACCGAGGCTCCCGCTGTCAAGCGTATCGACGACGAAGCCAAGGCCGAGCTCCTTCCCGCTATCGAGCCTCTTCAAGCCGAAATCGACCGCCTCAACGCAGAGCTCAAAACTCTCCGCGACTCCGCACCCGACGGCAAACTCAGCGATGAGCAGAAAGGTCAGTCGACCCAGCTCGAAGAGCGCATCGCAGCCGCACGCAACGACATCGACAAGAAGTCGGCCGAGTGGGCTTCTGGTAAGCCTCTCGTCAAGCAGGTGATTGACCTCGCTCTCCTTGCCAACGGACTGCTGCGCGGCGAAGCGCTCTCGCAGTTCGTAAGCCGTTCGGTCAAGCTCCTCTGAGTAGCTTTTTTAACCTCATAATCCAATAGCCGCGGGGCTGCGTAATATCCTATATAGGTGTTCGCAGCCCCGCCGCTTTTTGCCGTACGGTGGGTGAGATGTGTGGTTGCATCGGAAAAAATGATTAATTTTGATGTCTGAAATTACAAAGATGATTAGTCAGAAATGCGATATTTGTTAATAATCATAGCATCGGTTGCCCTGGGGCTTTCCGGTGCAGCGCTTCCCGACAGCAAAGGGGTTGCAGCCACTAATCGCCCCACGATGAGCGACTCGCTCCCTCCACTCGTTTTTCCCGGGGTCGAGAAAGCAGTGATAGGCTTGTACATAGAGGATATTTCCACAGGAGAGGCGGTTGCCGAGTATGGCGCCGACCGTCCGCTTTGCCCCGCAAGCATCATGAAGTCGGTCACTGTGGCTTCGGTGATGAGCCTCTATCCCTCCGACCAGTGCTTCGCAACCCGCTTTTATGCGCGCGGCGAGATAGCAGGCAACGTACTTCACGGCGATATTGTGGTAGAGGCGTCGGGCGACCCGACTCTCGGCTCCGCTTATTTTGATAACCGCGACGCTTCGCGCGACAGCCTCGTTGCCGCTCTCCGCAATGTCGGCGTCGACAGCATCACCGGGGCGATTGTAGTGGACCAAAGCGCTATCCCCGATCCGTCGTACCCGCCGGGGTGGGGTGATGATGACTATATGTGGCCTTATGGTGCGATGTTCAGGGGGCTGAACTGGCGCGACAACAGCTACACGCTGTCGTTACCGTCGAAGAAAACCGACCCCTATATACCGGGCCTTACCGTCGACTTCCGCAAGCTTCGTCGTGGCAAAATGGGCTATGATGCCAAACCGCCGCTTTCCACGGTCAAGGCGTGGGGCAATCTTCCCCGCAAAGGCGCGTCGGTGCTTCTTGCTATGCCCGACCCTGCGGCAGCGTTCAGGTATGCACTGACTGTCGCGCTTGCCGATTCGGGCATCGTCACTGGAGGAGAAAAGGTGCCCGACGACGGCCCGGTTACGGAACTTGCCGTAGTCAAGTCGCCGTCGTTTCCCGAAATAATGCGCAGCCTCATGCACCGCAGCGATAACCTCATGGCCGAAGGCATGATGCGCACTATCGCTCCGCGGCAGCCGCGCGACACCGCCGCCGTGAGGGAACTTGCACTTTGGGCGCTCCGCGGTGCCGACACCGACAGTGTGAACATAGTCGACGGCAGCGGCCTGAGCCGCCTCAACCGCATTACTCCGTGGTTTCTTGCCGATGTGCTCGCATGGATGGCGCGTTCGCCGAATGCCGCCGAATATGCCACGATGTTTCCGCGTGTGGGGCGCGAGGGCACAGTGAAGCGTCTGCTTGCCGGTACACGTCTGGAAGGACGCCTAGCCTTGAAGACCGGCACGATGAGCGGCGTGCGCTCGCTTGCGGGCTATCTTCTCGACGAGGAAGGGATGCCGGTTTATAGTGTGGTGCTTATCGTCAACGGCTTTACTTGCCCCTCTTCTAAAATTAATCAGGCCGCGGAGGCATTCTTTCTCAACTTCTTTTCGTAACTTTGGAGCAAAATTTATTCAGACATGACAACCGATTACAACGACATCCGGGCCTTGCTCGGCCTCACGTTTGAGATTGAAGGGCTACTTATGCTCACAGAACGACGTGCAGAAATGACCCCTGCCGAAGTGTCGCAGATGCTGATTGACAAGTGCGCGCGTCTTATGGACGGCGTCAATTCGCTCATCGCCGCTGCCGAGGCCTCCGTCGCCTCCGCCGCTCCCGAGGAGCCTGTCGCACCGGCTATGGTTTCGCAGCCCGAGTGCGCCGAAGAGGATAACGCGGCTGTGGATAATGAGATAGCCGAGGCGGTAGTCTACGAGGAAACAGCCGACGCCGATATTGAGCCGCAGCCCGAAGATGAAATAATCATGGAAGTAGTGGAGGAGGAAGAGCCGGCCCCCGCTCCCGTTGCAGAGACTGAGCCTACTCCGGTCGTGGAGCCTGAGCCCATTGTCGCTCCCATAGCACCCGCGCCGGCTCCCGTCAAGCAGGCCAAGACCATAACCCTGACGCTCAACGACCGTTTCCGTTTCCGTCGCACGCTCTTCGGCGGTTCCGACGCCATGATGAACGAGACAGTGACCGCTCTCAGCGCCATAACAAATCCCGACGACATAACCGACTTCATAACCAACGACCTTTGCTGGAACATGGACGATCCCGAAGTCGCCGATTTCCTTGCAATAGTCGAAGCTGCACGCTGATGCTTTATATAGTTCCGACGCCGGTAGGCAATCTGTCCGACATGACTCCGAGGGCCGTCGAAGTGCTCGGGAAAGTCGCTGCCATATATGCCGAGGATACGCGCACATCGGGCGTGCTGATGCGTCATTTCGGCATCACTACGCCATTGCTCGCTTTTCACAAGTTCAACGAGCATAATGCTCTCGATTCGGTGATGTCGCGTCTGGAAGCGGGCGAGGATATCGCTCTGGTGAGCGATGCCGGCACCCCCGGTATCTCCGACCCCGGATTCCTGCTGTCGCGTGAGTGCCGCCGCAGGGATATTCCAGTTACGACATTACCCGGCGCCACAGCTTTCGTTCCGGCCCTTGTAAGCTCAGGATTGCCATGCGACCGCTTTGCTTTCGAGGGATTTTTGCCCCCTAAGAAGGGTCGGGCGACACGCCTCGTGGCCGTTGCCGCGTCGCCTGTCACCACAATCATCTATGAGAGTCCGCTCCGCCTTGCCAAGACACTGGCTCAGCTCGCCGAGGTATGCGGAGCCGACAGGGCGGCTTCTGTGTCGCGCGAAATCTCGAAATTGCATGAAGAGACAGTGAGAGGCAGCCTTGAAGAACTGGCAAATCACTTTGCGCTCAACAATCCGCGCGGTGAAATTGTTATAGTAGTAGGCGGCTCCGACACTGCTCCTGCCCGCGGTTCACACCGCAACAAATACCGTAGCGATGACGACGGTAACGACGATGAAGCGCCGGAGGCCTGCCGATGATTTTTTCACGCTTAACTACATCCCTCACAAGCAACTATTTATTCCGCCAACAAGCACCACTACCTTATGAAACGGATAGCATTATCAGCCATAAGCGTCGCCGCATGTGCGGCAGCCGCTTTGACGCCGCTTACATCGTGCGGTGACAAGCAGAAACTCGAACAGAGCGAGGCTCAGAATACCATACTTACCGACCGTCTGCAAGAGACCCTTGCCACTCAGGACTCACTGTTTGCGCTCATCAACGACATCACCAACGGCATGACGCAGATTAAGGAGATAGAGCGCATTGTGTCGACCTCCGGATCACTCACGTCGGAAAGTCCCTCGCGCAAGGAACAGCTCCGCTCGGATATGGCGGCCCTGCAAATGGCGCTCCAACAACGCCGCGAACGCCTCGAAGAGCTTGAGAAGAAACTCGGCTCGACCGAGGGCAAGAACAAGACTCTTCTCACTACCATCGCTAATCTTAAAGCTCAGATTGCCGAGCAGTCGACTGAAATCACCACCCTCAACAATCAGCTTGCCGAGGCCGGAGTGAAAATTACCCAGCTCAACACTAAGGTAGATTCGCTCTCAACTGCCGTCACAGTAGCGTCCGACGCGCTCGACCAGGCCGAACAGGAGGCTACGGATATAGCCAACGAGCTGAACACCTGCTACTTTGTCATAGGTACAAAGAAGGAGCTTAAAGAAAACAAGATTATAGAATCGGGTTTCCTTCGCAAGACCAAGGTGTTGCCCAAGGATTTCAATTCGTCTTATTTCACAAAGGGCGACAAGCGCACTCTCACCGAGATTCCTACCCACGCCAAGAAGGCCGAGGTGATGACCAATCAGCCTGCCGGCTCTTATCAGATAGTTGACGGCTCCGACGGCCAGAAGGTAATTAAGATTACCGACCCCACGAAGTTCTGGAGCATAAGCAATTTCCTTGTCATCAAGGCTGACTGACACTCACGCGACTGCAATATCACATATACACATACTATACATGAAGTCGCCGGCTCTGCTCAGAGCCGGCGACTTCATGTATGCGGGCTACAATTTATTGTCGCCCCGGCACGAAAACGGTAACTGTCGCCGCGCCTGTGCGGAGTATGTAAACACCCGGAGCTGTCGGTCGTGATGGAAGTCGGCGCCCGGTGAGGTCAAACCATTGCGCAGCCTCGTCATTGTCGGTGTTAACGGCGTCAATGCCTGACGTGGGCATAAATGTAGTGACAATGTTGAGGTCGGAGTTGACTTCTATGGTTATCATGTCGCCGTATGGCGTGGCCGTGAACACCTTGTCGCCGGGCAGATATGCGTTAAGGCCTATCACGGCGCTTGCGAGGCGTGAGTCGTAGTCGGGACGAATCCACACATACACTCTGGTGCCGCTTTCTATGGCCGATGGAATAGTGAGCGGTGCGCCCGCAGGGGTGAGGGTGAACTCATTGATTGCCGTGAATATCTCCACATGGCCGTTTCCTATCGAAGTAGCGTCGAGCGTCACTGTCTTTGCCGGACTTTCGGGGTTGTCAGGATTGTCAGGCCCCGACGGCTCATCTTTTTTCTCGACCTTGGTAGGGCGGATTACGAGGCGGTAAATGCCGTCGACGGCAACAAAGCCCGTGACTGTCACTTCCTCGCCCGGTCCCTCGTGGTAACCCACGGCTTCAAATCGGTCCATATACGGCATGGTGTTATTTCCCTGGCTAATATATCGGCTTCCGTAAGAGATGCGCGCATCCTTGATTGCCACATAACGGTTTATGTCGCGGAAAGTAAGTGCGCCAATTCTGACAGTATCGGGTGAGGGAAGTGCGCGTGAGCCACGAGCGACAGGAGGCTCGGCGAGGTTGGCAATATCCAGCCCGATGTCTATACCCGGAGTGGCTACGATATGGTCGAAGGTCGTGCCGGGCGTTATTTCGTCGAGCACACGATTGCTGTTGCTCACATAGAGATACTCGCGGTTGTTACTGTCGAGATTCAGCATGTAGGCCCTGTCGTCATAGCGGTAGACAAGTTGGAGCGGCATTGTCAGCTTCATGGTCTTGCCGGCATTTTCGCTTGAAAAAAAATCCGTCAGTGTAGTCACCTTTTCAAGTTGTTCGGGAGTCGGGTCGGTATCTTGATCCGGTGCCGGGTCTTCGCCATCCTTGTCTGTGTCCTTGTCTGTGTCGTTGTCCGGATTGTTGTCCGGATTGTTGCCGGGGTCAGGGTCTTTGCCGACTGACTTTTCATAAGTAACCTCTATCCATGCAATATGGTAAAAGCCTTGGTTCTCAAAGCCGTTGCCGGAATGTTTGAGTCTTAGTCGCAACAGCCCGGATGTTGAGCCGGTCCATGTGTAGCCTCCTGCTGAGTTGGTGATTTTTCCCGCTGGCTTAGCGCCGTTGTCGCAGTATTCCTGAAAACCTCCCGACTGGTCGTTTGTGCCGAAGATGACCACTTTGGTTACCACAGTCCCGGATTTCGGAGTGATACGTATGTCCCACATAGGGTAGAACCGTAGATAATATTTGCCGCTTAATTTGTAGAGACGTGCCAGATTCGTTGTTCCGCTGTTGTAAAACGTAAACGAAAAGGCGTTCTCTATGTCGGCATTGAAATTGATAGGGCGCGATTTGTCAGAAATATATATGCATCCGCCCGACGGCTCGCCTGAATAGTTGTCGGAGCCCTCCACGACAAACGAATACACCTCAGGGGACGCCGCAGTAGCCCTCGTTGCCGCAGCCGAAATTACTATGCCAACGAAAGCTAATAGACTGACGCGCAAACTGCGCAGAGCCGACAACGAAATATCGCAAAATAAATTGCGTAGTGAATAAAGTGCAACAGCGTGTAAGCTGCTGAGTAATTGCAACAAATCATTGCGCAAGATGGAAGTGTAGCGCAACTTGCGGAGTGAAAACGACGCATCCGCCAAGCAAGAATGTCTCATGGCAAGTCAGATTTAAGTTATGAGTCAAATTTTGAGTTACGAGTCCAATTGATTCGGGTTCTTCAAGGCAATTTTTTAAGAGCCTCAATAATCCCCAAGCGGCTGTACTACTGTACGTCGAATATTCCATCAATAATGGTAACGTCGCTGACGCTTGTCCGTCGATACGGGAGCGTGTTGCGATTTATGGTGAAATATGTGATATGTTCTTGATTTGGTCATAATGTGAGAAATAATGTTGCTTTTAGTTTGTACGTAGAGGCAATTCGAGCCAAATGCTATAAGTGCGTTGCCTCACGCTTCAAATTTAGTGAAAATAATCCACATTATGTGCAATAGATTGAGAAATTGTAATTAATACTTCCGAAAACCAACTTGATACGTGAGCGCAAGTGTTAAAAAAGAGTCGGCCAAAGTAACTTTTTTAGCTAAACAATCAGCGAGAATCTCGCTCGGCTAAATGTACACGCCTTATTTGGTGGAGAATACGAGAGTCGAACTCGCGACCTCCGACATGCGAAGCCGGCGCTCTGGCCATCTGAGCTAATTCCCCTTTCGTTTGATGCCGACAAAGTTAACAGGTTTTGTTTATTCGTCGTCTATATTTGGGGAAAATTATTTGGCGGAAGAGCCCAAATGGCGTAATTTTGTAATACGGGAGTCCGAAAGACGGATTCCGTACATGAATATTTACTACCGCCTGATATAAGTCGGCCCGACCTGGACCTACGGTGTCCCGGGTCGGGCTGACGATTACACTGAAATTGTCATGAACGATAAAGTCAAAGGCTATATACTCGGCGTTATTGCTGCCGCTTCTTACGGCACCAACCCTCTGTTTGCCCTCCCGCTCTATGCCGACGGGATGAATCCCGATTCGGTTCTGTTTCTGCGTTATCTTGCTGCAATACCCGTCGTGGCGTTGATAATGGCAATCCGCGGCCGCAGTTTCAAAGTGAGCCTGCGGCAGTTTGGCATGCTTGCTGTCATGGGGCTTCTGATGGCTGTGTCGTCGCTTTCACTGTTTATGTCATATACCTACATGGATGCCGGTATTGCCTCGACACTGTTGTTTGTCTACCCTGTGATGGTGGCGGTTATAATGGCGGGCGTCTACAAAGAGCGCATATCTAAGGTGACGATAGCCTGCATTGCGGTGGTGCTTATCGGCATCTCGATGCTTGGTCGTGGTGAGGAGGGTGCATCGCTGAGTCTGGTGGGGGTGATGATAGTCATGGTGTCGTCGCTTAGCTATGCCATATACATAGTGGGAATCAACAAGAGTTCGCTCGACAAAGTGCCTACGCTTACAGTCACCTTCTGGGTGCTCGTGTTTGGTGCGGCAGTGTTTGCGGCGCGGCTGATGCTGCCGTCGGTGCCCCTGACAATGCCGTCAGGCGACGGCAATCAGTGGCTGCTGTGGGGCTGTGTGGCCGGACTGGCTATTCTGCCAACCGCCGTCTCGTTTCTTTGCACGACTGGTGCCGTGCAGTATATCGGCTCCACTCCCACCGCCATTCTCGGAGCCTTGGAGCCTGTTACGGCTGTCGTGATAGGCATTTTTGTGTTCGGGGAGTCGCTGTCGATGCTCGATGTTGTGGGTATTATACTTATTATCAGCGCTGTGTCGGTAATTGTGGGCGGCTCGGCGACTGTCGGGCGGCTTGGCGTGCAGCTCTTGCGCATACGCAGGATGTTCCCTCCTTTGCGTCGTCGCAAATGACAGCATCACCGTCAGGTATGTTGCCAATGGAGATAAAAACCGTTAACATTGGCCTATATTCGGCAAAAGTGACTAACTTTGTCACGATTTTTGCCCAACCAATGGGTCAAGTCGTAAATCTAATTCGTCACACATCCCTCCATTGAGGCATTTCTTCATATATATAGCTGTGTCGACAGTGCTCATGGTGCTGTCAAGCCTGTTCGTGTCGCGCGCGTCAATGACCGACCGGGCTTTCAGCTTTCCGCAAGCATCGTTTGACACCACCGTGTTGCGGCCTGTCGACAGCATAGTGCCGCCGACTGCTCCCACCGATCGCCCCGGGTTGCTCCCCTCGGAGCGACGTCGCCGCGTGGTGAGCCAGGCTACCGACAGTACTGACGTCGACTCCGTGTCGACCGACAGCCTCGGCGGCGCGAAGCCGGGGGATACTCTGGCCGGCGGACCGCGCATTGTACGCGCCAAAGTCGACCTCGACAATCCCGTCGACTTCTCGTCTCAGGACTCCATAAGAATGGAGGGTACCAACAAAGCTTATCTATTCGGCCAGGGCCAGGTGACCTACGGAAGTATCAAGCTCGACGCCGAACAAATCGACATGGACATCAACAAGTCGATGGTGTATGCCGTGGGCCGAGCCGACTCCACCGGCGAGGTGATAGGCCTCCCGGTGTTTGACGACCATGGGCAGACCTACGAGTCGAAGACCATGACCTACAACTTCGACACGGGCCGTGGCTACATAACCGACGTGATAACTCAGCAGGGCGAGGGCTACCTCACCGGCGGCCAGACCAAAAAGGTGGGCGACAATGTGTTCTACACTCAGGATGGCAAATACACCACCTGCGATGACCACGATCACCCTCACTTCTACATGCAGCTCACCAAGGCCAAGATACGTCCCGGCAAGGATATTGTCACCGGACCGGCCTACATGGTGCTCGCCGGCCTGCCTCTGCCTCTCGCAGTGCCGTTTGGCTACTTCCCCTTCTCGGAGAAGTATTCGTCGGGCGTGATATTCCCTACGTTTGGCGATGACTACAACCGCGGCTTCTACCTGAGCAACGGCGGCTACTATTTCGCCTTCAACGACAACATGGACATGGCTCTCACCGGCGAGGTCTACACCAAGGGCTCATGGGGACTCCAAGCGCGTTCGGCCTACGTTAAGCGTTACCGTTACAACGGCTCTTTCTCGGCTTCGTATCTCAAAACGATACTTGGCGACAAAGGCTCGGCCGATTATTCCGTGCAGACTAACATGCAGCTGCTGTGGACACACTCGCAGGACACGAAAGCCAACCCCAATTTCAACTTCTCGGCGTCGGTCAACTTCACCACGTCGGGCTATTCCCGCAACGATCTCAACAGCTACTACAACAGCGCGTTTACCGAAAACACCAAGAGCTCGTCAATCAACGCTACATGGCGTCCGGCCGGCACCAAGTGGAACATCTCGGCCAACATGAATGTGTCGCAACGTACTCAGGACTCTACACTCTCCGTTGGTTTTCCGTCGCTCACTGCATCCTACTCCCAGTTCTTCCCGTTCAAGCGCAAGAACGCCGTGGGCAAGGAGAAGTGGTATGAGAAGATCAAGATGAGCTATTCGGGCCAGTTCAACAACTCGCTCACCGCCAAGCAGAATGTGTTCTTCAAAAAGAGTCTTATAAAGGACTGGAGCAACGGTTTCCGCCACAGCATTCCGGTATCGGCTACATTCCAGGCATTGAAGTATTTCAATGTGACTCCGTCGGTCAACATCACCGACCGTATGTACACCACCAAGGTCAAGCGCATGTGGGACCCCAATGCCGCCGCCGAGATTATGGACACGAGTTATAGTTTCTACAACATACTCGACTTCACGGCGTCGATGTCGTTTGACACCAAAGTCTATGGCTTCTACCGCCCGTGGAAGATATTCGGCGACAAGGTGAAGATGATACGCCATGTCATTACCCCGACAATCAGCTTCTCGGCCAACCCCGACTTCTCCGCGCCAATGTGGGGAGCGTACGGCGAATATGAGCGTCCGGATGCCTCCGGCAACATGACGAAGACCCGCTACTCGATGTTCCCGGGAAGTCTCTACGGCGTGCCTGGCCAAGGACGCAGCGGAACGATAACTTATTCTCTGGCCAACAACCTCGAAATGAAGGTGCGCAGCGACAACGACTCGATCGACGAGGATAAGAAGGTGTCGCTCATCGAGAACCTCCAACTGTCGCAGAGCTACAACCTTGCTGCCGACTCGCTGAGATTCTCAAACATCAATTCGTCGGTGATGCTGCGTCTTACCAAAAACTTCAACCTCAACCTCCAAGCCGTGTGGGACGTATATACCTATGCCCTCAATCCGTCGGGTACTCCGGTACGTGTCAATAAGCTGCGTCTTACCGAGGGTAAGGGACTCGGCAAACTCTCGTCGACCGGCACCTCGTTCAGCTATACGTTCAACAACAACACTTTCAAGCGCAACAAGGACGGCAAAAAGAACAACAAGAAGAAAGGCGCCTCCGACACCGGCGACGACGAACTCCCGGGTGATACGGGCGATACCACAGGCAACAACAATAATAATAATTCGCAGGACGGCGGCGTAGACTCCGACGGCTACTTGAAATGGGCTTTCCCGTGGAGCTTGTCGGTCAACTACTCCATCAACTACGCCTATGGCGACTTCAACAAGGAGAAGATGGAGTATAACGGGCGCATAACGCAAAACCTGTCGTTCTCGGGCAGCATCAAGCCAACACCCAACTGGGACTTCACCTTTTCGTGCTCCTACGACTTCGACGCCAAGAAAATCGCCTACATGAACTGCAACATTTCGCGCAATCTCCACTGCTTTGTCATGACCGCGAGCTTCATACCCGTAGGACCGTATAAGAGCTATAACTTCCACATCGCCGTGAGCTCGTCGCTACTTTCCGACCTCAAATACGACAAGCGCTCGTCGCTATCCAACGGCGTGAACTGGTACTGATCCGGCCATATTGCCGAACAGGTTCCACCCGCCGTGTGTTGATACAGGGATAATCGACACCGGCTCTCTAACATCGCCGGCTTCCAACTATTCCTATGGACCACATCACCACACTACGCCATAAGCCCGCCACGCTGCCCACGCTGCGCTTCAATCCCTTTACGCGCGATGAGATTCCGGAGATATCCAGGATGCTCTCGGCCGGATATTCGCGCACCTGCGATTTCACTATCGGAGGCATATATCTCTGGGAGGGATATTTTATGTACAGCCGAGCCATAACGGGCGACACTCTCTTTATCAAGGGGGTGGCCGAAGACAATCTCAGTGTGCCTGCATTTTCGCTGCCGGTCGGTGCTATGCCGCTCTCCGATTCGCTGCCGCTGCTTAAAGCATGGTGCAGGGAGGCGGGGGTGGCCCCTCTTCTCTCGGCTGTTCCGGCCGACCGTATCAATGAGATTCGTGCCGTGGCCGATATAGAGTCGGTGACTGAATTGCCCGACTGGGCCGACTATCTTTACGAGATAGGGCCGATGACGACGTTCGAGGGTAAGAAGATGGTGAAAAAACGCAATCATGTGCACCGTTTTGCCGCCGACCACCCTGACGCGGTGTTCGAGCCGCTCACGCCCGACAACATACCTGATGCGCTCGATTTTCTCGAACGCCATTCCGTACTGTCGCCTGAGAAATCGGTTACGGCCGACTACGATCTCATACAGACAGCCGACACGCTCCGTCATCTCGATGACTATCCGTTTTACGGCGCGCTTCTCCGTGTGCCTGACATCGGGGTTGTGGCCTTTACGGTGGGTGAGGTGCTCGGCGATACGCTGTATGTGCATATCGAGAAAATGGACCATGAGGTCAATGGGTCGGGCGAGACGATAAGTTCGCGTTTCTGCGGCATGATGCGTGGTCTATACCCGGGTCTCCGCTATGTCAACCGCGAAGATTCATCGGGTGATCCGGGGCTTGCGCGGGCCAAGGAAGCTTACCGTCCGGTAGCGCTTCTGCACAAATACAATGTGCTGCTCGCTCCATGACCATGACAAACTGATTTATGCTCTGACGTGACGCAAAGCGACGTTTTGTCGGGCGCACAATACCGGCTCTCTGCATCATCTCATTGAAAAAGAGACAGGTCTATAACGGAATCGGGACCAATAACCACGCGGTTATTGGTCCCGATTCATTACTGTGCAGCCCTTGTGCCGCCTGAAATCATTCTATCGGGGTGGTGTATTCGAGATACGTGCCGGTAGTGGTCGATGCCTTGACTTCATAGGGGCCTTCGTTGAGGCTCACGCGTATCTCGATGAAGCGTGGAGCCTGACCGCCGTTGACCGTAGCCGTGATGCGGGCCGGGAAGCCGCCCCATACCGTTCTGAGCTGGCGCTCTACGGCTGTGGAGTCGATTACGCCTTCTACGGTCTGGGTTATGACATAAAGGTCCTGGTAACTGATGTTGACGTCATCGCCCGGGTTGATACCTACCACATATCTGATGTCGTAGGCGTCGGGGTTGGTGTCGCACGATGAGGCGGTCGCCAGTAAAGCGGCTGCTGTGAGTGTGCCGGTCAAAAGGTGCTGTAATTTCAAAACTGTATATTAGTGTTAGTCGTTAATTGGGAATCCTCCGGCTGCTGCAATTTTGCGGGCTATCTCTGCGTTATCGGTGCGTGAGGTGAAGTTTTCAGAGCCGGCACCGATAGCAAACACGGGGACGTAGGTGGCGGAGTGGTCGCCGCTGCCCCAGCCCACGAGTGCTATTTCGTTGATAATCTTTTTTGCTTCGGCCGATAGTGGGTAATCTGTGCGGTATTCACTCACCACCACTTCCGGGTTGTCGCCGAATGATTTCGTGAAGGCTGTTTTCAGACGCTCCGTCTGTGCTTCGCTGAGCTTCACCGCGTCGGTAAAGAAGCCGAAGTTGTCGGCAAGAGCCTTTTGGGCCATTTCCCAGGTGATGATGCCGTTGTTGGCGCGACGGAGATTGTTGAGCACGCGGCTCATCTCGCTTTCGCTAACGCGTTGGTTGGCGAGCACGCCGAGGTTGAGTTTGTAACCGCCTGTGCTGAGGTTGAGCGAGCCGGTCTCGTGGTCGGCCGTCACCACGATAAGAGTCTCGTCGGGGTGAGTGAGGTAGAAGTTGTAGGCTGCTGAAATGGCGTCGTCGAAATCGCTCACTTCGTGGATGATTGAGGCGGCATCGTTGCCGTGTGCCTCCCAGTCGATGTTGCCCCCTTCCACCATGAAGAAAAATCCGTTTTCGTCGGCCTTTCCGTCGCGTGTGAGGAAATCGATGCCCGCTTCGGTGATGTCGCGGAGTGTCATGTCGCCCGGTTTGCGGTCGATAGCGTAGGGTAGTGTTGCACCTAATATCGCAGTGGTCTCTAACGGCTGGAGCAGAATCATCTGCTTGGCCGATGGCGCCAGACGTTCGAAGTCGTCGATGCTTCGTGTTATGGTGTAGCCGCGTTCGGTAGCATACTTGTATATGCCGGCGGTGTCGGAGGGATTGCTGTAATAGAAATCAGGGCCGCCGAAGTAGTCGAAACCGGTGGCTGCGAGCTGCTTGGCAAGTTCACCGTATGAGTTGCGGCTCGCGGTGTGGCCATAGAATGCTGCCGGTGTAGCGTGGGTGATTCCCACGCTTGATGCTATACCGATACGCTTTCCGGTTTCCTGCGCCCTGTAAGCTATACTTTTGAGGGGAGTAGTGAGGTCGGCGGCCATGCCTATGCTGCCGTTGACAGTCTTGGTGCCAGTTGCGAGGGCAGTGCCCGACGCTGCGGAGTCGGTGACTCGGCTCGACTCCGAGTAGGTTGACGCGAGTGTGGCTACGGGCCATTGCGAAAAGCCGAGCGGCTGTGTGCCGAGGCTGTCGGCCATGGTGCCGTGATAATACTCGGCGAGGGCTACGTGATTGGGGCCCATTCCGTCGCCTATGAAGTAGAATATGTACTTTGCCGTCCGGGCTGAGGCGGGCGTGGCGGCAATCATTGCTGATGCTGCCAGAGCGAAGATTGTTCTGTACATGGTAGTTAGGTATTGGTTATTTATGTCGCTCTATGATGAATCGGAAGATTGAGCGGAAAGGATCGGTGGCTACCGAGTCACCGAACGCCTCATCAAGAACTGCAATTGCCTCGTCGTGGAGGCGGTCCATCGTGGCGTAGGCGTACTCAATGCCGCCTTCGGCGCGTGCAAATTCATACAGGCGCTCTACAGTGCAGTCGTCGACTTCCCCCTTGTCGGAGGCTGAGGCGAGGGCGAGCATTTCGGCCTGGCGGGCAGGGTCTGGGCTGTCGCTGCGGGTGAGGGCGTAGAGCAGGGGAAGGGTGATTTTGCCTTCGCGCAGGTCGTTGCCGGTGGGTTTGCCTATTGTGTCGCAGCCCGAATGGAAATAGTCGAATATGTCGTCGCGTATCTGGAAGCAGAGTCCGAGTAGCTCGGCATAGCGGCGCATGGCTGCGAGGCGTGTGTCGTCGGTGTCGATTCCGGTAGCGTAGGCACCCATTTCGACACACGACACGAACAGTGAGGCCGTCTTCTGGTTGATGACGTTGAAATAAGCCTCTTCGGTAAACGTGTGGTAGCGGGCGTTGTAAATTTGGTCGAGCTCGCCGAGCGACAGCAGCCGTCCGAGGCATGAGAGCGATTCGACGATGCGGAGGTCGCCTGTGGCAATGGCCTGTCTTAATGCTCCGGTGACGAAAAAGTCGCCCACAAGCACGGCGATATGATTGTCCCAGGTCGCATTGATAGTGGGATTTCCGCGACGCAATTTTGATTCGTCGACCACGTCGTCGTGGATGAGCGATGCGTTGTGAAGCATCTCTACGGCCGATGCGGCGTGGATGACCTTGTCGGTTACCTCGTTAAAGAGTCTGGCGGTGAGGATAACGAGTATGGGGCGTATGAGCTTGCCTTTGGAGCGGAGGTATGAATCGAGCACTGCGTTCATCAACGGGTTGGTCGATGATTTGAGGGTGCGGTCGATGTCCTCGTGCAGTCGCGCGAGCTCGGGGGCAATGCTTTGCTTTATTTCGTCGTAGCTGTTTGTAGTCATTCAGGCTGCAAAATTACACAAAAAATCGGCGATTTTCATGTGCTGTGACACCTTTTTCTTAGGTGTGGGTGTGTGGGCGTCGCCAATGAGGTCAGAGAGCGTCGTTTCCCTTGCTGTAATAGTAATCGAGTACGTCGCGGGCCGCTATAAATGAGCTGATGCGCCGGTCGAGCACTTTCTGCTCCTTGTCTTTCAGCATTTGCATGACACATGGGTCGTTGTAGAAGCGTGAGCGCAGACGATCGTCTATTGTCTCGTACATCCAGTAGCGGGCCTGGTCGTCGCGGCGGCGGTCGAAGTAGCCGTTTTCCTTTACAAATGCGAAGTAGCGGTCAATCATGTCCCACACTTCGGGGATACCGAGCTCGTAGTAGCCGGAGTAGGTGAGTACTTCGGGTGTCCAGCCGCTCGGCGGGGTGGGAAAGAGTCGGAGCGCAGAGCGGAACTGCGCTTGCGCCAGACGCGCGCGGTCTATGTTGTCGCCATCGGCCTTGTTGATTACGATACCGTCGGCCATTTCCATTATGCCTCGCTTGATGCCTTGTAACTCGTCGCCGGTACCGGCAAGCTGTATGAGCAGGAAGAAGTCGACCATGGAGTGAACCGCAGTCTCGCTCTGTCCCACGCCCACCGTCTCCACGAAAATATTGTTGTAGCCGGCGGCTTCGCAAAGTACGATAGTCTCGCGGGTCTTGCGGGCCACGCCTCCAAGCGAGCCGGCCGAAGGGCTGGGGCGGATGAATGCTCCGGGGTGAACGGAGAGCTTCTCCATGCGGGTCTTGTCGCCGAGAATGCTGCCTTTGGTTCGTTCGCTCGACGGGTCGATGGCAAGCACGGCGAGCTTGCCACCCTGTTTCAGCACATGGAGGCCGAAAACGTCGATACTGGTGCTCTTGCCGGCGCCGGGCACGCCCGTGATGCCTATGCGGCGCGACTCGCCAGAGTGGGGCAGACACTTCTCTATCACTTCCTGGGCGATGGCCTGGTGGTCAGACGACACACTCTCCACGAGAGTGACGGCGCGGGCGAGCATGGTGACGTCGCCGCGGAGTATGCCCTCGACGAGTTCGCCGGCCGAGGGGAGGGGCTTGCGGCGGCGACGCCCTGCAAGATACGGGTTGACACTTGGCGGCTGGGCCACGCCTGAATTGACGGTAAGGCCGGTATAGCAGCTGTCGTTTTCGGGATGTTCCATGGTGGTGGGGATGAGAGGTGACGGAGGGTGTAAGGTAAGAGTTTTATTTTTTCATGGCACCGGTGACAGTGACCGACATATCGGTGTTGAGCGGCGAATTGCTTATGAGCGATATGTAGGCCTTGATGTCGGGCTCGCCGGTGTATTCGGCCGGAGTGAAGATAATCTCAATCTCGGCATCTTTCTGTGCCGGAATACTCTTCTTGGGCGCCTTGACGGTAAATCCGGGGGTTATGGAGTAGGCGCGGAGTATTTCAAGCGGCTCGTGGCCGGCATTGGCAATCTTGACTTTGCGCTTTATGGTTTTCTTTGACTTCGGGTCGATGTCGGTGCCGAGGTCTATTTTGTCGTTAGGGATAGTAAGGCAGGCGGCCGAGTCAATCTGTGCGGCTGTGAGTGGCGGAAATTCCCTGAACAGCAGAATCGACACGGGGAGAGTGAGTTCGGCCTCGGGCTTGCCGGCGGCTGTGAGGGTGAGCTTGTCCATGGTGACGCCGAGCTGCCCTACTTTGGGGCCGTCGGCGGTGAGCGACACCACGAAGCGGTCGCCGGGCTGAACTGTGTCGGGCTCGACTATGGCGGTGACGAACTCAGGGGCCGATTTCACCACCGGCACAAGGATGCTTTCGGTGTTGTTGATGCCGCGTATCATAGTGCTCACGGTACGGTCCTCGCGAGTGTTGCCAAACAGTACGGCGTCGCTGCTGACACGGTAGGCGTCGCCGACCTCGTAGGGATATTGGCGCTTCATGTGTTTGAGGCTGCCGATTACGCTGCCGCGGATATGGAATGTCTGTGTGTAGCCGCCGCGTGCCACAAGCTTGACGCGCTTGTCAAACACTCCCGGGCGTCCGGCCGGGTCGTAGGTCACGGATATGGCTAGCGAGTCGCCCGGGGGGATAACGCGTTTGTCGGCCACGGGCTGTGTGCAGCCACACGACGCACTTAGGATAATCACCGCAGTGGTGTCGGTGCCGGTGTTGACGCCCTTGAACCGGCATGTCACGGGACCCATATCCTCGTTGAATGCTCCGAAGTTATGGTCGAGAGCGTTCCAGGTGAAGTCTACTTTGGCGCGTTCGGAGGGACGCGCTGCCACGGCGGCCGTCGTGGCGAGGGCGGCTATGGCGATAAGTGATGCGATGCGGCGGAAAGCTTTCATCAGTCAGGGATTATGTGTCCTTCGAATTTCAGTTTGCTTTTGATGCGCTTGCCGTTGACAAGCAGTGTTACGGTGACCTGACGCTTGAACTCCCCCTTGAAGCGCGCGGGGTCGAACGTAATCGACACGGTGGCCGTCTCCCCCTTGGCCACAGGCTTGCGCGGGAACGAGGGTACGGTGCATCCGCATCCTCCGTTGGTCATCGACACTATCGCTACCGGCTCGGAGGTGTTGTTGGTAAACGAATATTCGGCCTTTACTTTTCCGGCCGAAGCGTGAATCGTGCCGAAGTCGTGGTCGGTGGTCGACCATGATATGCCGTTGGTGTCTGCGGCCCACATGGTGGTCACGCAGGCTATCATCAGTAATGTAAATGATATTATGCGTTTCATATTGGTATGAGGTGTGAGTGTGTGTCGGAATGGTGGTCAGTTCCGGTTATGCTCGCGTATGTAGGAGCGGGCGTCGCGGAAGAGCTGTGTAGCGAAAACAAAGTCGTTGAGGTCTTTGTTGTCGCTGTGGAAAAGTTCGCGGCTGTTGCCTACCCACCCGGGGCGGCCCTCCTTGATGAAAACAATGTTTTCGCCTATACCCATAACAGAGTTCATGTCGTGGGTGTTGATTATGGTGGTGATTCCGTATTCGTGGGTGATATCGCTGAGTAGTTCGTCGATTACCAGCGAGGTGCGCGGGTCGAGGCCTGAGTTGGGCTCGTCGCAGAACAGATACTTGGGATTGAGCGCGATAGCTCGGGCTATGGCGACGCGCTTCTGCATGCCGCCTGATATTTCAGCCGGATATTTGTGATCGGCGCCGTGGAGGTTGACGCGGGCCAGGCAGAACTGAGCGCGCTCGCGCTGCTCGGCGGGGCTCATCGACGTGAACATCATCAGGGGAAACATCACGTTGCCGAGCACCGTCTCGCTGTCAAACAGGGCCGAGCCCTGGAAGAGCATGCCTATCTCCTTGCGCAGATTCTTGATTTGCTCAGGATCCATGGCGAGAAAGTCGCGGCCGTCGTATAGAATCTCGCCGCTCTCCGGACGCACGAGGCCTACTATCGACTTCATCATAACCGTTTTGCCCGAACCGCTCTGGCCTATTATGAGATTGGTCTTGCCGGTGTAGAAGGTGGCGCTGACGTCGTGGAGCACTGTGCGCCCGTCGTCGAATGTCTTTGATATGTTCTTGACTTCTATCATTGCAGCAACAGTTTGGTAAGGATGACATCCATGAGCAGGATGAGTATCGAAGATGAAACGACGGCGTTGGTCGAGGCTTTGCCCACTTCAAGAGCGCCTCCTTTGACAAAGAAGCCGCAATATGCCGCCACCGAAGCGATGATGTAGGCGAACACTACCGATTTGATGATGCCGTACCATACGTACCATTCCTGGAAAAACGCCTGTATGCCGTAGACATAGCGGCTCACGGTAATCATGTCGGTGAAGATGGCTACACCGTAGCCGCCGAGCAGGGCGGTGCCGATACACAGCACGTCGAGAATCGGCATGAACAGCACGAATCCCACCACTTTGGGGAGCACGAGGTAGTTGGCTGAGTTGACACCCATGATGTCAAGTGCGTCAATCTGCTCCGTGACCCTCATGGTGCCTATCTCGGAGGCGATGTTGGAGCCCACTTTGCCGGCGAGGATAAGACACAGGATAGAGTTGGAAAATTCCAGTAGCACTATGTCGCGCGTGGCGAGTCCCACCGAGTAGGCCGGGAGCAGCGGGTTGCTGGTGTTGAGTACCATCTGGATGGTACACACTGCTCCGATGAATATCGAGATTACTATTACGAGTGGGATGGAGTCGATGCCGAGCTTGTTTATCTCAAATATCGTGCGGGAGTAGAACACGCGCCACTTGTCGGGCACGCTAAAAACGCGCTTCATGAAGAGCCAGTAGCGCCCGAACGAGCTTATGGCCGATGCGAGAATCATACGGGTGTCGTGATGTAATAAAGAGAGCAGGCCGGTGGCCGGTTGGTTTGACAAGGTTGAGGAGGGATTTGCAAAGGTACTCATTTTTTGACAAACGGCGGTCATCCCGCCCGCAAGTCGCTCGGCCAAACGACCACTAATTATGCATTTTTAGCCAAATCGAGCCGAGGGCCGCAAAAAAATTGCTAACTTCGCGCTGATATAGCTCTGTAAAACCATTAACTCAAATTAATCGCCAAGCTGATGCTCATTATAGGTATCGCCGGAGGAACCGGCTCGGGCAAGACCACCGTGGTCAATAAAATCATCTCGCTCCTCCCGCCGGGCGAGGTCACCGTCATACCCCAGGACTCCTATTATAAAGACCTAAGCGGTATGCCGCCCGAACAACGGAGCAAGGTCAACTTCGACGAACCCGCCGCGATAGAGTGGAGCCTGCTTGTAGAGCATCTCCGCGAGCTCCGCGACGGTCGCGGTGTGGATATGCCGGTGTACAGCTACCTCACCTGCACGCGCCAGAAAGAGACGGAGCGCATAGAGCCGCGCGACGTGGTGATTGTCGAAGGCATTCTTGTGCTCAACGACCCCACCCTCCGCAAGATGATGGACGTAAAGGTGTTTGTCGACGCCGATGCCGACGATCGCCTTATCCGTGTCATTGCACGCGACTGCGTGGAACGCGGACGCACGCCGCAGGCCGTGATTGACCGCTACCAGGACGTGCTCAAACCGATGCATGAGATGTATATCGAGCCGTCGAAGCGACACGCCGACCTCATAGTGCCGCAGGGCGGCTCAAACGCAGTGGCTATCAACCTGCTCACCGATTATATCGACGCACGTCTGAAACGCGCACGCCTGCAACGTTAACCCAGTCCCTCCTCTTACAATGGAAGAAACAGAAGAAATCAAGACTCCGACCGACAGCCGTATGGTGCTCCGCACCGAAAATCTGGTCAAGAAATATGGCAAGCGCACTGTGGCAAATCATGTGTCGATAGACGTGAAGCAGGGCGAGATTGTGGGTCTGCTCGGCCCTAACGGTGCCGGCAAGACCACGACGTTCTACATGACCACAGGCCTTATTACCCCCAATGAGGGCCGCATATTTCTCAACGACACCGATATTACGAAGTATCCTGTGTACAAGCGCGCCCGCTACGGCATAGGTTATCTCGCGCAGGAGCCGTCGGTGTTCCGCAAACTGTCGGTCGAGAACAATATCCGCGCCATTCTCGAAATGACCCCCACAAGCCGCGAGTATCAGCGCGAAAAGCTCGAAAGCCTTATCTCGGAATTCCGCCTCGAAAAAGTGCGTAAGAACCTCGGCGATCAGCTGTCGGGCGGCGAGCGCCGACGCACCGAGATAGCCCGCTGTCTGGCTATCGATCCCAAGTTTATCATGCTCGACGAGCCGTTTGCCGGTGTTGATCCTATTGCTGTGGAGGATATTCAGTATATCGTCTACAAGCTGAAAGAAAAAAATATAGGCATACTTATTACCGACCACAACGCACCCGAGACGCTGTCGATTACCGACCGTGCCTATCTGCTCTTCGACGGCCGCATACTCTTCCAGGGAACATCCGAGGAGCTGGCGGTCAACCCGGTGGTGCGTGAGAAGTATCTTGGCCGCAACTTCATCTTCAACCGCAAGAAATTTGACTGAGGAGTAGCGTCAGTGGCGGGTCAGGCGACAGCTTTGTCTCTTGAAGTCCAAGCACGACGCAACAGTGCGGCGCATATTATTGACGACGCCACGATGAGCGACACGCTCCCGGCGCCGAACGACTGTATCTGCTCGCCGGCGGCGTTGCCACCCTCTTCAAGCCACATTGCTGTCACGGCCATGCAGTTGTTGAGCGCGTGGCAGGCTACGGCGGTCCACAGCGAGCCGCTCCACAGCAGACCGTAGCCGAAGCAGGCACCGAGCAGCAGGCGCGGAACGAAGCCGCTCATATCAAAATGGGCGAGCGAGAACACAGTCGCTGCAATCCACACGGCTGCATGACGGTTTATCATGCCGCCGAGAATCCGTTGAAGGCAGCCCCGAAACAGTAACTCTTCCGTGAGGGGAGCCATAAGCCCCACAATCAGCAATGCGGCCACGAGCGAGCCGGGGCCTGAGCCGCCGAAAAGCAGCCTCACCGCTTCCTGCTGCATCTCTGTGCCGGCACGCCAGGCTTCGGGCATGGGCAACGACGCGTTCCACTCCACCAAAGCGTTCATGGCCGGGACGGCGAAAATTACCGTGGCGAGCATGAACGCCATGACTGCCATCTGCGGGCGACGGATGAGAAGCAGGTCGGCCGGACGTCGTGTCACCAGCACTGCCGTGGCTATTGCCGGTACGGCAAAGCATATCACGTCTTGCACAACAGTGCCGATTCTTACACGCGGGGTAGTGGTCGAGCCGATAAAGTAGACCATGACTGCGCCGACAAGAAAACATACCAGTGTGACGCATACAAAAAGGAGTAGCCTCTGAGGCCGGCTCACGTTATATCTTATCTGTTCCATTGTGGGGCAAAGGTACGGCAAAAAAGTGAAACACAAGCTTGGGCATGTCTGAAAAAATAGCTATCTTTGCCGCAAATATGCGGTCGGAGCATCCGTCCGCTGTCACAGGCAAAATCAAGTATACTGTTACCTGACCAAATAACACTTTATATAAATATGGTAAGCTATAAGGAACTCGGCCTCGTAAACACCCGTGAGATGTTTGCAAAGGCCATCAAGGGTGGCTATGCCATCCCCGCCTTCAACTTCAACAACATGGAGCAGCTCCAGGCCATCATCAAGGCTGCTTCGGAAGAGAAGAGCCCCGTGATTCTCCAGGTATCGAAGGGCGCACGTAATTATGCCAACGCCACTCTGCTTCGCTACATGGCTCAGGGCGCTGTTGCCTACGCCAAGGAGCTGGGCTGGGAGAATCCCCAGATTGTGCTTCACCTCGACCACGGTGACAGCTTCGAGCTTTGCAAGAGCTGCATCGACAACGGCTTCTCTTCGGTGATGATTGACGGTTCGCACCTCCCCTACGAGGAGAATGTCGCCCTCACCAAGAAAGTTGTAGACTACGCCCATCAGTTCGACGTAACGGTAGAGGGTGAGCTCGGCGTTCTCGCCGGTGTAGAGGATGAAGTTTCGTCCGACCACCACACCTATACCGACCCCGAAGAGGTTATCGACTTCGCTACCCGCACCGGCTGCGACTCGCTCGCTATCTCTATCGGCACCAGCCACGGCGCTTACAAGTTCACTCCCGAGCAGTGCACCCGCAACGCCGAGGGTCGCCTCGTACCTCCCCCCCTGGCATTCGACGTGCTCGACGCCGTTATGGAGAAGCTCCCCGGTTTCCCCATCGTGCTCCACGGCTCGTCGTCGGTTCCCCAGGAATATGTCGACACCATCAACAAGTTCGGCGGCAAGCTTCCCGACGCTATCGGTATCCCCGAAGAAGAGCTCCGCAAGGCTGCCAAGAGCGCCGTATGCAAAATCAACATCGACTCCGACAGTCGTCTTGCCATGACAGCTGCTGTGCGCCAGGTGTTTGCCGAAAAGCCCGGTGAATTTGACCCCCGCAAGTATCTCGGTCCGGCCCGCGACGAGATGGAGCGTCTTTACAAGCACAAGATTGTCAACGTGCTCGGCTCCAACGGCAAGGCATAAAGCCACGGTCGCCTAACCGACATCCATACACGGAGGCGTGTCAGATATTCTGACGCGCCTCCGCTTTTTTCGTGAAGGCGTGAGGACGCCACAACAGAGACAAGCGGCACTAAGTTCGGTCGACGCTGTTAATAATTGGTAACGGAAGGTGCGTTTAACCCATTTTACGATTTGAGGTCGTTGTTAATCGCTAATTTTGCTCCGTGAAAAAACACACATCTTCTTGGTTTTTTTATCCTCATTAATTTTTCTAAACCATACCTTTATCACCTATCTATGTCACACCAGTTAGCCAAAATGGTTCTGGCGTGCTGTCTGACCTCCGCATGTGGCGGTTCTCTGACAGTATATGCCCAGACACAGGGCGAGGCACAGGATGCAACCAACTGTGTCGGAACTGTAACTGATGCAACAGGAGAGCCTGTCATAGGCGCATCGGTTATTGTCGCAGGTACCGGCAACGGCGCAGCCACCGACCTCGACGGCAATTTCTCTCTCCGCGGAGTCGCACTCGGGGCTATAATCAAAATTGCGAGTATCGGCTGCAAGCCTGTCGAAGTAAAATGGGAGGGCCAGCCGCTGGCCGTCACTCTCAGCGATGACTCACAGTTGCTGAGCGAAGTCGTGGTGACCGCTCTCGGCATGAAGCGCGACAAGAAGGCTCTCGGCTATGCCGTGACCGAAGTCAAGGGCGACGACCTCAACGGCAACATCATTAATCCCACTAACGCACTGCAAGGCAAGGTGGCCGGTGTCGAAATCAATCAGTCAGACGGCGGCATGTTCGGCACGTCGAAGATTCTTATCCGCGGTGCCTCGACACTCGGTGCCAACAACCAGCCTATCTATGTTGTCGACGGCATCATCCTCGACAACGCGGTGCACGAGAACTCGGCCGATTACAGCAGCTCCAACAATGATTACGGCAACGAGCTGAAAAACCTCAACCCCGCCGACTTCGAGAGCGTGTCGGTGCTTAAAGGCGCAGCTGCGACCGCCCTCTACGGTTCGCGCGGACTCAACGGCGCCATTGTCATCACTACCAAGAGTGGCAAAGGCTCCAAAGGATTCGGTGTCACCGTGAGCCAGACTTTCGGTATCGACCGCATGACCCATGCCCCGAAATTCCAGAACATTTACGGTCCCGGCTCTATCTCCGGC
>CAMWXJ010000017.1 GCA_947178215.1 uncultured Porphyromonadaceae bacterium | reverse complement strand
GGTGGCAGCGTATGATTTGTATAATAGACAGCCACGAGGCCGCGCATGGTGTTGATGTCGAGGTCGCCGACAAAGATAAACGTGAAGTCGGCGGCGTTGGCGGTGAGGCCCGCGGCTATCGAGGTAATCTCGTCGCGCGACACCTGGCCGAGAAGTTCGCCGGTGAGCGCACGCTGCTTTGGCGACGAATAGAGGTCGGAGAGCACAGTCTTGCCAAACTGATATTCGGGGTCAGCTTCCTGATTGTGAAGCAGGGCGTCGTACTGGCCGAGCATAGCCTCGAACTCATCGGCGGTGAGAGTGACGTCGGTCATAATCATGTAAATCATCTCCATGAGGTAGCGGAGGTCGCCCGGGGTGGAGGTGCCGCTGAGCACGCGCTTGTCGGTCTCGGCGTTGAATGATAGCGACACGTGCTTTCCGGCGAGATACTTGGACAGCTCGCTGTTAGTGAGCTTGCCGAGGCCAGCCTGCGTGATAGCGTCGTTGAAGAAGATTATCGACGGGGCGAGCGAGTCGGGCAGCCATGCCGTGCCCCCCTTGGCAACCGCACGAAACAGTATCTGTCCCGCGGTGAGGTCGGTCTGTTTCAGCATCACGCGCGCACCGTTGCTCAGCGTCCACACGGTGGAGTCGAAGCGCGGGTCGTTCTGTTCGCTCACTATGGCGCCGGGAGCCGGCATCTGCTCGATGAGCTTGTCGGGTGCGCCGGCATCGGCCATAGGCTCGATGTCCTCGGCATCGACAGCCGCGAGGGCGCCTGCGAGTTGCTGCTCGGTGGGATAATCGGCGCCGGAGTCGGCGGGGAGGTCGGGCATCAGCACTATTACGAATCGGTTGTCGTCGGAGGCCACTGTCTGTGCCATGGCCTGGTTGATAGTGTTGAGGTCGATGTTGGTGGCAATCTGCTTGCACAGCTGATAGCGGGTCTCAATCGAGGGGGCGGCAGCGGAGTCGGTGAAATGCTCGATTATGGGGCTGACAAACTCGCTGTTGTAGCGCGACTTGCGCTTGTTGTACTGTTGCTCTATGCCTGAGAGGAAGCTCGAGCGGGCGCGGTCGTATTCGCTTGGAGTAAAGCCGCCGCGAGCAGCGCGGAGCACCTCGCGGTATGCGGCGGCGAGTGGCGAGGCGAGGTCGGCGGGGTCGCGGGCGAGTACGGTGAGAGTGAAGCCGTCGGCGGTCTTGGCCATGAAATACTGTCCAAACGACACGTTGCTGACCGCGAATACCGAGCCGGGGCGCGACGCAATGTCGTTGAGGCGTTCGTTGAGCATCATGGCTATCATGCTCTCCACGTAGCCGTTGAGGTAGTGCATGGGCGAGTTGCGGAGTTCGCCAGGCATGCGCGGTTCTTTCCACGTCATCATGGCGAGGGGATATTGCATCTCTGAGTCGTGGCCTATGGCGAAGATTGTGCCGTCGTGGTCGGGCACCGGCTCGTAGAAGCGCACGGGAGCGTCGTCGGGCATCTCTATGTCGCCGAACATCTCCTTTATCTTGGCCTCGATGCGTGCAGGGTCGATGTCGCCCACCACGATGATGCCCTGCTGGTCGGGGCGGTACCAGCGCTCATAGTAGTCGCGGAGCGCGGTGTAGGGGAAGTTGTCGACAACCTCCATGGTGCCGATAGGCAGTCGCTCGCCGTAGCGGCATCCGGGATATATGACCGGGAGCAGCTTTTCGAGTATGCGCATCTGACCAACGTTGTTTTTACGCCACTCTTCGTGGATTACGGCGCGCTCGGCGTCAATCTCTTCGGGGAGGAGCAACAGATCGTTGGCCCAGTCGTGGAGGATGAGCAGACATGAGTCCTGGACGCTCTCGCGAGCTACGGGCACGTTGGTGATTTTGTAGATCGTGTCGTCGTAGCCGGTCTGGGCGTTGAGGTTTTCGCCAAACTTCACGCCGATGTTTTCAAGCCATGTGATGAGCGACTTGCCGGGGAAGTGGGTGGTGCCGTTGAAGCACATATGTTCAAGGAAGTGGGCCAGACCGCGCTGGTTTTCCTCTTCGAGTATCGAGCCAACGCGTTGGGCGATATAGAAGTCGGCCTGTCCTTTGGGTCGTTCGTTGTGGCGTATGTAGTAGGTGAGGCCGTTGGGCAGCACGCCTGTCACTATCGCCGAGTCGAGAGGGAGCTGCGGCATTACCTGCGCGGCGGCGGGTACCGCTGTTGCAAATGTCGTCGCCGCGATGATTATCGCAGCGGCGGCTCTGATGAGTTTTTTCATGGCGTGGATGACTATTTCAGGTTGGCGAGAGCGGCGGCGATGCGGCGTATGGCTTCGCGTATGTTGTCGTCGCTTGTCGCGTAGCTCAGACGGATATAGCCGGGCAGACAGAATGCGTCGCCCGACACGCAGGCCACATGGCCCTCTTCGAGCAGATACATGCACAGGTCGTCGGCGTTGTTGATAGTGCGGCCGTTAAAGCTTTTGCCGAAGAACGACGACACCTCGGGGAATAGATAGAACGCGCCCTGGGGCTTGTTGACTTTGAGGCCGGGGATTTGCGAGGCGAGCTCTACGACGAGGTCGCGGCGGCGCTCAAATGCTACGCGCATCTCCTCGACACACTCCTGAGGGCCGGTGTAGGCCGCTTCGGCAGCTTTCTGAGCTATGGAGGAGGCATTTGACGAGTACTGGCTTTGAAGCTTGCTTACGGCCTTGGCGATAGGCGCGGGGGCGGCGCAGAATCCGATGCGCCAGCCGGTCATAGCGTAGGCTTTCGACACGCCGTTTATCACTACGCAGCGGTCGGCGATAGCGTCGAAAGTGCCGAGCGAGGTGTAGGAGCCGGTGTAGTTGATATGTTGGTATATTTCGTCGGCGAGGACTATGATGTCGGGGTATTCGGCGATGACCTCGACAAGCGCGGCGAGCTCGTCGCGGGTGTAGACGCTGCCGGTGGGATTAGACGGGGAGCAGATGAGCACCATGCGGGTGCGCGGTGTGATGGCGGCGCGGAGCTGAGCGGGCGTTATCTTGAAGTCCTGCTCGATGCCGGCGGGCACAAGCACGCTCTCGCCCTCGGCGAGTTTGACCATTTCCACATAGCTCACCCATGCCGGGGTGGGGATGATGACCTCGTCGCCGGGATTGACTGTGGCGAGAATCACGTTACACAGCGCCTGCTTGGCGCCGTTGCCCACCACTATCTGGCCGGGGTCGTAGACCACTCCGTTGGTGGCTGCGAGATTGTCGACAATAGCCTTGCGGAGTGAGGGATAGCCCGGCACGGGGGTGTAGCGGGTGAAGTTTTCGTCGATGGCGCGCTTGGCGGCCTCCTTGATGTGGTCGGGGGTGTCGAAATCGGGTTCGCCTACCGAAAGGTTGATAACGTCGACGCCCCGGGCGCGGAGCTCGCTGCTTTTCTGCGACATTGCAAGTGTTGCCGAGGGAGCAAGTGCCTCGACGCGCTTTGAAATCTGGCTCATATAGTGATAGTGTAGTTGAATAGCTGTTGGTTTAATTCACAAAATTAATTGTTTCATCTCAACCTGCCAAATAAATGCCGCCTGCCGTGGACTTATTGCATGAATAGCTCCATGAATTCGCGCGCCGGCTGCCGGCCGAGCGCGCCTTCGGCGCACGATGTCTCGTCGAACGCGTCGACACTGTCGGGCTCGACTCCGGGGATGTAGATGGTGACCGGCACCGGGTCGCTACCGTGCACGCGCCGCTCCACTGACGTGAAGTGGTCGGGAAGCAGCGCGATGCCTACGTCGCTGTTTTCACCGTTTAGCTCATCGACGATTATGCGTGTAAGGCGGCTGTCGGTGCGCTCTATGGCCTGCAATTTGAGGCCGAGGTCGCCCTCGTGGCTCGCTTCGTCGGCCCCTTCGATGTGCAGGAACACGAAGTCGTGGGTGCGGAGTGCATCTATCGCCGCCCTCGCTTTGGCCTCGTAGCAAGTGTCTACGGTGCCTGTCGCTCCGGGTACGTCGATAATGTCGAGGCCGGCATAGTGTCCGATGCCTCGTATCACGTCGGTAGCCGTGATGACCGCGCCCGCCTCTATTTTGCCCGGCCACAATGAGGCAAGCGGGGCTATCCGCGCCGGATAGCCGGGACTCCATGGCCATAGTGCGTCGGCGCAGCACCTCTTGTTGACGCCGGTGCACGACAACAGGTGGTGCGAATCCTTGATGAGCGCATTGAGCAGATCGGCCGTGGCGGCTGCGCTCATGCGTCCGGGCTCGTCGGGGGCGTTGACCGCGGGGCTTACAAGCAGTCGCATCCACTCGCTGCCGATATGGTCGTGAGGGGCGTTGCACACGATATGTTTGCTGCCCCCTTTGATGACGAGCAGATGTCGGTATCTGTCGCCGGCAATAAGCCTCATCCGGTCGGAGCCGAGACGGTTGTCGAGCAGCGCAATCAACTGTCGCCCCTCTTCGGCCGTCACTCCGCCGCCGTTGTGGCCTGTGAGGATGCCGTCGGGCGACACCGATACGAGATTGCACCGCATCACCATATCGTCGGGCCCGGGCCGATAGCCGGAGCCGGCGGCTTCGAGCACGCCCCGCCCCTCATAGACTTCGGCCGGATTGTAGCCGAGAATGGCGAGGTTGGCAACGTCGCTTGACGGGGGCAGTCCGTCAGGCACTGTCGTAAGCAGTCCCGAGCGCCCCATACGTGCGAGGCGGTCAAATGACGGCGTGGAGGCGTATTGCAGGGGCGTAAGGCCACCGAGCGCCTCTATGGGATAGTCGGCCATGCCGTCGCACAGTATAACCAGGTGTTTCAATCGGCGGTGGCGGATGACGGATAGGGTATCATGTCGGCGAGAATGTGGTTCTTGTACCACGGGTCGTCGGCCTCGCGCAGCAGGTCGACCATGCGGGCGCACAAGTCGGCTACGACCTCGGGCTGTTCGTCGAGCGGTATGTTGCGTAGCTGATATGGGTCGGCAATATCATCGAAGAAGAGGCTGCTTTTGAGTTTGCCCGTCTTTTTGTCGATAGTCAGTGCGATGGTGTAACGGTCGGTCTTGATGCCGCGTGCCACGGGGAAGTAGCTTATGACGTTGCCGAGCGAGTCGCGGTCACCGTCGCCGTTGCGCATATAGAGGGCGCCGTCGCGCAGGGGTGCGCTGTCGCCGGTGCCGAGGAAGCGGCCAGAGTAGTCGCGCCCCTCCACTTCGGCCGGAATCCTGTCGGCCAGTCCGGCCATGCCGAGCAGTGTGGGCATTATGTCGGGGCTCGACATGATGAGGCCACGGTCGACATCGGGAGCGATATGCCCGGGATAGCGCACGAGCATAGGCACGTTCATGCTCTCGGAGTAGGGGGAGTTCTTGGGGTCCTCCACGCCCTGGCTGCACATTGTCTCGCCGTGGTCGGATGAGAACACAACTATCGTGTTGTCGGCGAGCCCGAGGCTGTCGAGTGTGTCGAGTATGCGGCCGAACTGCCTGTCGACGCCCGTAACCGACGCGAAGTAGTAGCGGGCCGACACCGCCTTGCTCATCGTAGTGTCGGCATTTTCGCGCACGAGCAGTTCGCCGAGCGGCTTGTCGGCATACAGGGCGTAGTCCTCTTCGAGGCAGTCGTCGGTCGAGCGGTAGGGAGAATGCGGCGGGTTATAGCTTACCATCATGAAAAATGGGCGCGAGGTGTCGCGCACGTTGCCGTCGTTGCGCAGATAGGCTATCGCCTTGTTGGTCTCATGGCGTGGCGACCAGTCGTCGATGTCGTGGCGGCGTCCGTCGGTGTCCCAGTAGTGCGGATGCTTGTGCACGTCGAAAGTGCCGTAGCTATACCAGTAGTCGAAGCTGTGGCGGCGTTCGGGGGGCGTGTAGGCGTCCCAGGCCGGCACGCGGTCTTCGACGTATAGCCCGGGGCGGTCGGGGTCGTTGGGCGTCGGGTGGTGGGCATGGAGCTTGCCGATGTAGGCGCAGTTGTATCCGGCGCTGCTAAGCACGTCGGAGATGCACACAGCGTCGTCGCGCAGGTCGCTGACCGGGCGGTTGGCGACGCAGTTGGCGCTCACGCCGGAGTTTTCGCTGAACATGCCGGTGAGCAACATGCCACGGTGAGGCGACGAGAGGGGAAAGTTGCTCTGACACGACGTGAGGACACGCGCCTGGCGCGCGAAAGCATTGAGACGAGGCGTGATTACGGGGTCGCCCTTGAAGTTGACGGAGTCGCGGAAGCCTTCCTCGTTCCAGAAGCCCATGGCGTGGTTGCGCATCTGGTCGGGAAACACATATATTATATTGGGACGGTTGGCAGGCGCCTGCGCTGAGGCAGTGATGCAGGCAGCGACGGCCATAGCGCCTAAACTGTGTCTCATGATAAATTGAAATCGTTAAGAATGATGAATGTGTCGAGCATTGCGAGTCCGAGCCGACCCCGCAAAATTAACCATAATCCCGCGCAGCGCCAAATTAGAGGGCTTTGAGAGTGCAGCCAAAGTCATAAAAAAGCCATTTGATGAAAAAAATCACTTCGGAATAATCAGCTGTCATACAGAGTGTTAAATGGGGGGGGGGTGGTATAACTCCAAGATTCAGCTCTTGTAAAAATCGTTTATTTTTATTAATTTTGGAAAATCAAAATTTAATTTAACCTAACTTATTCCATGAACAAAGTAGTAACAAGAGCATTATTGGCTTGTGTGCTTACAGCACCCGCCTACCATGTCACCGCTACTGCATCTACGACTGAGATTCAGTCGCCTCCCGCTGATCAGGGAACGTGCACTGGCACAGTGTTCGACGAATCAGGCGAACCACTGATCGGGGCGTCTGTAATAGTCGCCGGAACCGCTACCGGTGCAGGTACCAACATCGACGGTAAATTCAGCATTCCCAATGTCAAAAAGGGCGCTACCCTGCGCATTTCTTACATAGGGTGTAAGCCGGTCGAGGTAGTATGGGAAGGCGAGCCGCTGTCGGTGACTCTCACATCAAATGTCAATGACCTTGACGAGGTTGTGGTGATAGGCTTCGGCGTACAGAAGAAAGCCGACCTTACCGGCGCCGTGTCTCAGGTAAAAATGGAGGAGGTTCTCGGCGATCGTCCTGTGGTCAATGCAGCAGCCGCTCTTCAGGGAGCTATCCCCGGCCTCTACGTATCCGGTGGTTCATCGCCCGGTCAGGCCAAAAATCTCCAGATTCGCGGTACGCTCTCGCTCAACGGTGGCGGTCCGCTAGTGCTTATCGACAATGTGGAAGGTGATTTCAGCCAGCTTTCACCCGACGACATCGAGAGTGTCACAGTACTTAAAGACGCGGCTTCCTCGGCCATATATGGTGCCCGAGCCGCCGGCGGCGTAATACTCATCACCACCAAGCGCCCCAATAAGGATGCTAAATTCTCGCTTACTTACAGCTTCAATCAGGGCTGGGAGCGCTCCATCAACCGTCCCGAGCAGACGTCGCTTGAAAATTATATTGCGGCTTACGAAGAAGCCGGGTATTCGAGCCAGTACTGGGCCGGCGACGGCAGTGTGTCGACCTGGAAGGAATTGCTGGGCCAATATCGTGCCGGTACCCTCGAAGGTGTGACCGACAACGGTATCTACCGCCACACCGACGGTCGTATCTATTATCTCAAAGAAAGCGATGTGCAGGGCAGTATTCTCGGCACCGGCGCACTCAGCAACCATAACGTAGCAATGCAGGGCGGAACCGACCGCATACGTTTCCGCATGGCGGCCAACTACTCGCGTGAAAACGGCCCGCTTATCACCGACAAGGATTTGTTCCGGCGCAAATCGATAAGCTCGTTTGTATCGGGCGACGTGACGTCATGGTGGACCCAGGAACTATCTATGTTCTACACCCAGCGCAGCAATACTTTCCTTGCCAATACGATACGTGACCCGTATGCTACCCGTCTCATCAACTGGTATCCTGTCAAAGGCGATATGCCAGCCGAGTATCTCTCCAACAGCAGTGTCGACCTTCCTATCGATTCGCCATATAACTCCTACATGCTCGCGCCTACCGGCGATAACAACTATTCGATACCGCGCATCCAGATACGCTCCATCCTTAAACTGATGAAAGATTGGACCGTGACGGGCGAGTATACCTACAACCAGACCGACTATAACACCAAGTATTATCAGGGTATCCTGAGCTATGCCGATGTGCAGCTTGCACAGAAGACATCGCCGACCGATCCGACCAAAGACACCTATTATGCAAACCAGTGGGTGCGCAAATACAATGCCCTCAATATCTACACCAACTATTCTGTGAAGATAGCCGAGAAGCACAACATCACCGCCATGGCCGGCTATAATCAGGAACGTTATTCACAGTCGACCCTCAACGCCAATATCCAGGGGCAGGCAGTTCCTTCAGTTCCGTCGTTTGGTGGAGGCACCGGCATCAAGAACATCTCCGAAGCATACACCGAGTATACTATCCGTGGCGGCTTCGGACGTATCAACTACAACTTCGACGAGCGCTATCTCCTGTCGCTGAGCGGCCGCTATGACGGATCGTCGAAATTCCCCAAGAACAACCGCTTCGGTTTCTTCCCCTCGGTGTCGGCCGCATGGCGCATCACCGGCGAGTCATTCATGGAGGGAGCTCGCGGCTGGCTCGACGAACTCAAGCCGCGTGTGGCCTATGGCTCGATAGGCAATCAGGCAATCGATCCGTACCAGTATGTGGCACAGATGGCGGTAGGCGAGTCTAACATATGGCTTGACAATGGCGAAAAGGTCACCCTCATAGGTGTCCCAGGACTTATACGTGCCAATTTTACATGGGAAAAAGTAAAGACATTTAATGTGGGCCTCGACTGGCGTATGTTCAATAACCGACTTCAGGGTATGTTTGAGTGGTATCGCCGCTCAACGAGCGATATGCTCGCCGACGGTTCCGAACTCCCGTCGACGGTTGGTGCATCGGCTCCTTTGCAGAATATCGCCGACATGCGCACCGACGGCATAGAGATTAATCTGCAGTGGCAGGATCGTATCGGTGACTGGAGCTATCGTGTGGGTGTCAACGTGTATGACAGCAGATCAAAGGTGACGAAATACAACAACGCCACCGGCTCGCTCAACCAGTGGTTTGAGGGGCGTCCTCTCAACGACATCTACGGCTATGTGGCCGACGGCTATTATACGATTGACGATTTCGACATAGAAAAAGCCAAGGGCGGCACATGGCAACTTAAGGAAGGCGTGCCTTCCATTCTCGGCTATACCGTAAAGCCCGGCGACATGAAATTCAAGGACCTTAACGGCGACGGCATCATCAACAATGGCGAGAATACCCGCGACAATCCCGGCGACCTCAAAGTCATAGGCAACTCTACTCCCCGCTATCAATATGGCGCCAACTTCGGTGTCAACTGGAAAGGCATAGATATCGATGTCCGACTGCAAGGTGTGGGCAAGCGTGATTACTGGATTGGCGGAGCCGCTCTCTTCCCGTTTGCCGCAGCAGGAGCCGACGGCGTTTTCTGGCCCGTGTATTACAATCAGACCGATTACTGGACTGCCAAGAGCTACGATCCCGATAGCCCCGACTTCATGGTTGCAGCAAATCCCGATGCCGAGCTCTTCCGCATCTACGGTCAGGAGCAGAATATCGGCTCCAACGCACGTACATCAGACAAATATCTGCAAGACGCTTCATATCTGCGCATAAAGAATGTAACTATCGGTTACACTCTTCCCGCCCAATGGCTTGAAAAGCTCACAGTGAAGCAGTTGCGAATATATGGTAGCGTCGAGAACCTTCATACCTGGACTTCGCTCCCCAAAGGTTATGACCCTGAGAATCTGAGCTGGACATATCCCTTCTACCGCACTTGGTCGGTAGGCGCCTCCATCACTTTCTAATCCAATCCCCCTCATTCACATCGACATGAAAATCTTCAAACACTTCATACCGGTGGTGGCGATGGCGTCGCTGGCAGCCTTGACCGGGTGTAACGATGACTTCCTTGAGAAGTATCCCACCACAACCCTTACAGAGCAGAATGCATTTCAGACCTACAATAACTTCAAGGGCTATATGTATAACTGCTACGGGCTGTTCACCAACACTATCATCTGGACCAACCACAATAACACCTATTACGGCAACGCACAGTGGGCCAGTGATTTCTATTCGGGAATCATGACTTGTCGAAACGACAACTCGCTCAACCCTTACGCCTGGCAGAACATCACCCCGACCACCAATTCCGACAACTGGAGCTTCGGCCCTGTCCGCACGGTCAATATCATGCTGAGCCATCTTGACGAAGACAATGAGCTCACCGATGCCGAGCGCCGTCACTGGAGATCCGTAGGCTACTTCTTCCACGCCTGGTGGTATATGGAGCTCGTCAACAAGTATGGTGATGTGCCCTGGATAAACACCGTGTTGTCTGACACCGACGAGGCAGCTTATGGCCCCCGCACTCCACGCAAGGAGGTTGCCGACAGCATTATCAGCCGTCTGGAATATGCTATCGCCAACATAGGCGACTGCTCCAAGGATGGCGACAATCCTGTTACCGCCGACGCTTGCCGCGCCGCTCTCAGCCGTTTCCTCCTCCGCGAAGGAACATGGGCCAAATATCACGGTCTCGACGAGCCTTCGGCCGACTATTTGCGCAAGTGCATGAGTGTGTCGCGTGAGCTTATGGACAAGTATCCGGCGCTGTATTATGGCAAAGGCACCAACAAATATCCCGGTGCCGGATATGACGAAGTAATGACCACCGAAAACCTTACCGGTGTTCCGGGCATAATCATGTTCAAGGAATACGGCACTCTGCTTATGCATCGTTTCTCCGACTACATCCATGTCGAGGCACATCGCGCTGACGCCCCCCAGCACACCGTTGACATGTTCCTCATGGCCAACGGCAAGCCCATCGGCAATGCGTCGTCAAGTTTTGAGGGCGGCCGCGGTAAAGACCTGTATGATTATTTTGCCGACCGTGACCCTCGACTGCTCATCAACTTCTGTCCGCCCGCACAGGCTCGCATAGACAATTTCGCAGCTCCTGACAACGAAACTACTTTCAAGAAGTGGACTTTCTGGCAGCCCGGCGAGAAGCTCAACGGTGGTGCGTTTACCATCGATGAGGAGTATGCCGCCAAGTTCCGCCGTTATATCGACTATTTCGGCGCCAATGTGTATTGCGACAATGGTACCGGCGACGAGAGCCTCGGATCGAAACGTCTGCCGGGTCACAACTGGGGCGGCTCGATGGTACATTCCTCGCCTAACCTCAATACTTCGCAGACCGACAACTATATGCGTTGCCTGACGGGCTACTACTTCTGGAAGCATTTCACAATGTGGGAAGTGGGTTCCAACGGATCGTTCCAGACCTCCGACAAGCCTATTTTCACCATCGAAGAGGTTCTGCTCAATTATGCAGAGTCAGCTTGGGAACTTGGTCAGTTCAGCCAGAGTGTGGCCGACGAGACAATCAACAAGCTGCGTGACCGTGCCGGTGTAGGCCGCATGGTAGTCGCTGAGATAGGCCCCGACTTTGACCCCGACCGCGACAAGGGCACATCGCCCTGGACCCGTGGCTATGACGCCAAGACCAACTATGAGGTTGATCCCGTACTGTGGGAGATACGACGCGAGCGTATGGTAGAACTGATGGGCCAGGGATTCGCCTTTTACGATATCCGTCGCTGGCACAAGGCCCCGTATTACGTCAACCGTCAGCCGTGCGGAGCCTGGGTCGACGGCTCCAGCTTCCCTTATGGTACCGGTAGCTACAGTGGCGAATATGTCGATTACGACAAGATCAAATCAGAAGGTTATGCCATGTCGGAAGGCAAGACACCCGGCAAGGGCTGGATGTTTACCTACCCGAGCCCGCTTTCGGCCGGCAAGGGCTGGCTCGACACCTACTATCTGTGGATGGTGCCAACTTATGAAATCACCATGAATCCGCAACTGACACAGAATCCCGGTTATGAGGCACTATTCGGCTCAGCCGAATGATGCGGTAAGTCAAATACATGTTTTAAGACAGCCCGGCGCACAAGTCTGAGACCTGCGTCGGGCTGTCGAGTATTTTTTATTGGGGCAAATGGCTTTGCTGTTCAGGAATAATTCGTTAAATTTGCACCCGCAATTTTCCGCGCGCATCCGTAGGCACGCGGCATATCAACATATTTATTGCACCCGTAATGATCAACATCACATTCCCCGACGGCTCCGTAAAGCAATACGAGGCCGGAACCACCCCTATCCAGATAGCCGAGAGCATCAGCCCCCGTCTGGCGCAGGATATTCTCGCCGCATCTGTCAACGAGCAGGAGTGGGACATAAGCCGTCCCATCAACGAGGACGCCGCCATAAAGCTGTATAAGTGGGAAGATGCCGAAGGCAAGCACGCTTTCTGGCACTCGTCGGCCCATCTTCTTGCCGAGGCCCTTCAAGAACTGTGGCCCGGAGTGAAGTTTGGCATAGGCCCCGCTATTGAGAACGGCTTCTACTATGACATCGACACGGCCGGTAACACCATCACGTCGGCCGACTTCCCCGCCATCGAGAAAAAGATGATAGAGCTGGCGCGCCGCAAGAGCGAAATTTGCCGCGCTGACATCAGCAAGGCCGACGCCCTCAAACTCTTCGGCGAGCGCGGCGAGACCTACAAGTGCGAGCTCATCAGCGAACTCGAAGACGGACATATCACCACCTACACCCAGGGTGCCTTCACCGACCTGTGCCGCGGTCCGCATATCGCCAACACCGCCCCCATCAAGGCTGTGAAGATTCTATCGCTTGCAGGCGCATACTGGCGTGGCGACGAAAAGCGCCAGCAACTCGTGCGCGTCTACGGCATCACCTTCCCCAAGCAGAAGATGCTTGACGAGTATCTCGCCATGCTCGAAGAGGCCAAGAAGCGCGACCACCGCAAGCTCGGCAAGGAGATGGAGCTCTTTGCCTTCTCGCAGAATGTTGGCGCCGGCCTGCCCCTCTGGCTTCCCAAGGGCGCAGCTCTCCGCGACCGTCTGGAGCAGTTCCTTCGCAAGATACAGAAGCGCTATGGCTACCAGCAGGTAATCACCCCGCATATCGGCAACAAGCAGCTCTATGTCACTTCGGGTCATTACGCCAAGTACGGCAAGGACTCGTTCCAGCCCATACATACCCCCGAGGAGGGCGAGGAGTATCTGCTCAAACCGATGAACTGCCCCCACCACTGCGAGATATTCCGCGCAGCCCCGCGCAGCTACCGCGACCTGCCCCTGCGCCTCGCCGAGTTTGGTACAGTGTACCGCTACGAGCAGAGCGGCGAGCTCCACGGCCTGACGCGAGTACGCGGCTTTACGCAGGACGACGCTCACATCTACTGTGCCCCTGAGCAGATAAAGGATGAGTTCCTCAAAGTAATGGACATCATCCTCTATATCTTCAAGGCACTCAAATTTGACAACTACGAGGCCCAGATTTCGCTGCGCGACCCCAACAACAAGGACAAGTATATAGGCAGCGACGAAAACTGGCACCTCGCCGAAAACGCCATCATAGACGCCTGTGAGGAAAAGGGTCTCAAAGCCCGCCGCGAGCTTGGCGAGGCAGCGTTCTACGGCCCGAAACTCGACTTCATGGTCAAGGACGCCATAGGCCGCCGCTGGCAGCTCGGTACTATCCAGGTCGACTACAACCTCCCCGAGCGTTTCCAGCTCGAATATACCGGTGCCGACAATCTCAAGCACCGCCCCGTTATGATTCACCGTGCCCCCTTCGGCTCGCTCGAACGCTTCGTGGCAGTGCTTCTTGAACACACCGCCGGCCGCTTCCCCCTCTGGCTTGCGCCGGACCAGTGTGTCGTGCTCCCCATATCGGAGAAGTACAACGACTACGCTCACGACGTGGCACGTCGCCTTAACGACGCCGAAGTGCGCGCCATTGTCGACGACCGCAACGAGAAAATCGGCAAGAAAATACGCGACAACGAGCTCAAACGAATACCCTATCTGCTCATCGTGGGTGAAAAAGAAGCCCAAAATGATGAAGTTTCGGTAAGAAAACAGGGTGAAGGCGATAAAGGTACGATGAAAATTACTACCTTTGCCGAGAATTTGACTCGTGAAGTCAACGAAATGATTAATAACTGAACCCCTCTGAATGGAGAAAAAAACCTTTGTGCCCCAGGGCCCTCGCCCTCGCCCCTCACAGCAGCGCCGCAATGACCGCGGTGCCGCAAAAGACCCATATAACACCAACGAGCGTATCCGCGCCCGCGAGGTCCGTCTTGTCGGTGATAACGTGGAGCCCGGCATCTATACCATTCAGGAGGCTCTCGCCAAGGCCGAAGAGCTTGAGCTCGACCTGATTGAAATCTCGCCCACTGCCAACCCGCCTGTGTGCAAGATTCTCGACTACCAGAAGTTCCTCTATCAGCAGAAGAAGCGCCAGAAGGAGCAGAAAGCCAAAGCTACCAAAGTGGTGGTGAAGGAGATACGCTTCGGGCCTCAGACCGATGACCACGACTACAACTTCAAGCTCAAACACGCCCAGGGCTTCCTTCAGGAAGGCGCCAAAGTGAAGGCTTACGTGTTCTTCAAAGGTCGCGCAATCCTCTTCAAAGAGCAGGGTGAAGTGCTGCTGCTGCGTTTTGCCAACGACCTCGAAGAGTTTGGCAAGGTAGAGCAGATGCCCGTGCTCGAAGGCAAGCGCATGATTATCATGATAAGCCCCAAGAAAAAACAGCAATAACTTACATAATATCAACCCAACTCTAACAAATGCCCAAGATTAAGACTAATTCCGGTGCCAAAAAGAGGTTCGCCCTTACCGGATCAGGACAAATCAAGAGAAAGCACGCTTTCAAGAGCCACATCCTCACCAAGAAGACCAAAAAGCAGAAGCGTAACCTCACTCACTTCTCGCTCGTGGCCGGTTGCGACAAGGCTAACGTTCTCGCTCTTCTCGCCCGCAAGTAAGCCGACGCTTTACTCAATCAGGGCCGCAGCCGTCTGACGGCGCTGCATTCCTATCCCTCCCACAAAATTTCTCAACCGGGTGTACAGCTTTCAAGAACGCACCTCGAATGTGCGACGCTGACATCCACAACACAACAACAAAATGCCAAGATCAGTAAATCACGTAGCCTCACGTGCTCGTAGAAAGAAAATCCTCAAGCTTACCCGCGGTTACTTCGGTTGCCGCCGCAACGTCTGGACCGTAGCCAAGAACACCTGGGAAAAGGGTCTTACCTACGCTTTCCGTGACCGTCGCGACAAGAAGGCCAACTTCCGTGCCCTCTGGATTCAGCGTATCAACGCCGCTGCCCGTCTCGAGGACCTCTCTTACAGCAAGCTCATGGGTCTTATCCACAAGAGCGGTCTTGAGCTCAACCGTAAGGTGCTCGCCGACCTCGCTCTCAACGATCCCGCCGCTTTCAAGGCTATCGTAGACAAGGTTAAGAACGCTTGATAACCTTATAAAGATACACTTGCGCGACCGTGCGACAGCAATGCTGCCGCACGGTCGATTGCTTTAAGGAGCTGCTCTCTGACAGCTCTGACAGCTCTGACAGCTCGGACAGCTCGGAGGGCTGGACGGCTATCAAGGCGGGGAGGAGGCAGGGGCCGCTGAGGTTGCTATGCCGGGGAAGGGGATGCAGCTGAGGTTGCAGGGGATAATGATTGAGGCAGATGGCGATGGCTATTGAGTGGTGATTGAGCGATTTTGGGTGTATTTTTGATGATGTGTGATTTTTGTCGGCAAAGGTTGTTGAATTATTGAAAAATTATAACTACCTTTGCATCGCTTTTGCAAAAAGAAGCGCCAACTCGGGGTGTAGCACAGTTGGCAGCGCGCCACGTTCGGGACGTGGAGGTCGGAAGTTCGAGTCTTCTCACCCCGACAGTGAAATGGGTTTAGCTCCTGTGGGCTAAGCCCGTTTTTCTTTTTATGCGCGTTGATCCGCGACCTGTCGGGGTCTGGCGCGCGTTAGGCAGCTGCCAATAATGCGTAATGCGGCGGCGTTGCCGGGAGTCAATTCCCGGTGCCGAAGTATGTCACAAGTGTGTCGCCGTCATACAGCCCGACGGGCCGCGGTCGTTGCAGCCTGCCCGCTAAATAGTTTGCTAAGTCGTTTGACGTAGCTATGTTTGGCTATGTCGGGATTTTTTTGCATCTTTGCAACCCAATATTGACAGTCATTATTTTTAAGGATATTATCCAACTATACCCACTGCAAATGGAATTTACGGCTAATCAAATCGCTGAAATGGTCTCCGGCATCGTAGAAGGTGACGGCGAGGTCAAAATAAGCGAATTCGCCAAGATTGAAGAAGGGGGCGAAGGTTCGCTCTCCTTTCTTGCCAATCCCAAATATACCCCCTATATCTATAAGACACACGCAAGCGCGGTGCTCGTCCGCAAAGACTTCGAGGCTGAGGCCCCCGTATCGGCAACCCTCATACGTGTCGATGACCCGTATGCCACAGTAGCGCATCTTCTGGCACTGGCCCAGAGCATGCAGGCGCAGCGTCGTCACGGCATAGAGCAGCCGTCGTATGTCGACCCGACTGCCGAGATAGGCGAGGGCGTGTATATCGGCGCTTTCGCATATATCGGCGCCGGCGCACGCATCGGCGCCAATGCCGAGATTTATCCCCAGTCGTTTGTCGGAGCCAACGTCTCGATAGGCGATGATACCACCCTCTATGCCGGCGTCCGCGTATATCCGGGCTGCCGCGTCGGCAAGCGCTGTATACTCCACTCAGGCGCCGTGGTAGGTGCCGACGGCTTCGGCTTCGCGCCCGACGGCACCGGCGGCTATGCCAAGATTCCGCAGATAGGCGTCGTGGAGATAGGCGATGACGTGGAGATAGGCGCCAACACCACTATCGACCGCGCCACAATGGGCAGCACACGCATCCACAATGGCGTTAAGCTCGACAACCTCATCCAGATAGGTCACAATGTGGAGATAGGTGCCAATACAGTCATGGCCGCACAAGGCGGCGTGGCCGGCTCTACCAAGATTGGCGAGCAGTGCATGGTGGGAGGTCAGGCCGGTATCGCCGGACACCTCCACGTGGGCGATGGCTCACAGTTGGCCGCACAGACAGGTGTTCACAGCGACGTGGCTCCCGGTCAGCGCCTCATAGGCTCACCGGCAGAGGAACTCCGCGCCTATGGGCGCCAGGTGATGTCGCTCAAACATCTCCCCGGCCTGCTCCGTGCAGTGAGCAAGCTCGAAAAGGAGATTGCCGCCCTTAAAGTAGCCGGCGCCCAACAAGTTAATAAGTAAAAAATCAATTTCTCACAAGATATGAAGCAACTCACTCTCAGCAACTCTTTCAGTGTAAGCGGCAAGGGTCTGCATACCGGCGCAAGGCTCACAGCCGAGTTCTGCCCGGCCCCCGACAATCATGGCTACAAGGTACAGCGCACCGACCTCCCCGACCAACCGATCATCGACGCCGTTGCCGAAAATGTAGTGGCCACCACACGCGGCACCGTCATAGGTCGCGGCGAAGTGACCATATCGACTCTCGAACATGCCCTCGCGGCTCTCTACGCGGCCGGCATCGACAACTGTCTTATCAAGGTCGACGGCCCCGAAATACCTATACTTGACGGCTCTGCCGCCGAATATTGCGAGAAAATCGCCGCGGCGGGACTTACGGAGCAGAAAGCTGAGAAGGAGTATTATATCGTGAAGCAGAAAACCGAGATACGCGACGAGAACACCGGCGCGTCGATTGTGGTGCTCCCCGACTCCGACCTCTCCGTCGACGTTATGATTGACTACAAGAGCCCGGTACTGTCGTTCCAGTATGCGTCGCTCGAACGCACCGAGGATTTTCCCGCCGAGATTGCGTCGAGCCGCACATTTGTGTTCGTGCGCGAGATTGAGCCACTTGTGAAGGGCAACCTCATCAAGGGAGGCGACCTCGACAATGCCGTAGTAATCTACGACACTCCGATGGACCAGGCTGAGCTCGACCATATCGCCGACCTCATGGGCGCCCCCCACAAGAAGGTGAGCGAGTTTGGCTTCATTCAGGAAAAACCGCTCGTTGCCGACAACGAGCCCGCCCGCCACAAGCTCATGGACGTGCTTGGCGACCTCGCCCTCATAGGCCGCAACCTCAAAGGCAAGGTGCTCGCCACCCGCCCCGGCCACACCATCAACACCGCTTTCGCAAAGAAGATACGCAAGGAAATCAAGCGTCAGGATATCCAGGCTCCCGTCTACGACCCCAACAAGGCTCCGCTGCTCGACAATCTCAGCATCCGCGACCTGCTGCCCCACCGCTACCCCATGCTTCTCGTCGACAAGATTATCGAGATAGGCACAAACTATATCGTGGGCGTGAAAAACATTACCGCCAACGAGCCCTTCTTCACGGGTCACTTCCCGCAGGAGCCCGTGCTTCCCGGCGTACTTCAAATCGAGGCCATGGCACAGACCGGCGGTCTGCTCGTGCTATCGACCCTCGACGACCCCAAAGGTTACTCCACCTACTTCATGAAGATTGACAACGTGAAGTTCCGTCAGAAAGTGGTTCCCGGCGATACCCTCATTTTCCACGTGTCGTTCATGACCGAGATGCGCCGCGGTTGCGCAGTGATGAAAGGCATCGCTTTCGTGGGTGAGAAGATTGTGTCGGAGTGTGAGTTCATGGCCCAGATAATCAAAAACAAGAAATAATGAAGCAGCCTCTGGCATATATCCACCCCGCGGCCAAGATAGCGCCGAGCGTGGTGATTGATCCCTTTGTCACTATCGACGCCGACGTAGAGATAGGCGAGGGCACCCGCATCGGCAGCAATGTGACCATAATGAATGGCTCACGCATAGGCCGCAACTGCGTCATCCACCCCGGTGCGGTAATCGGCAACGTGCCGCAGGACCTCAAATTCCGCGGCGAGGAGACTCTTGCAATCATCGGCGACAACACCACCCTGCGCGAGTGTGTGACCGTCAACCGCGGCACAGCCTCCAAAGGCAAGACCGTGGTGGGCAGCAACACCCTCATCATGGCTTACAGCCACATCGCCCACGACTGCGTGATAGGCGACCACGTAATAATATCCAACGCCAGCCAGATAGCCGGCGAGGTGATTATCGACGACTGGGCCGTGATAGGCGGCGGCTCGCTGATACACCAGTTCAGCCATATCGGCGCACACGTCATGCTCCAAGGCGGCGCCCTCGTCAACAAGGACGTGCCACCTTACGTCATGGGCGCGCGCGAGCCGATATCCTATGCCGGTGTCAACTCGATAGGCCTGCGTCGCCGCGGCTTTTCCAACGAGACCATACGCGAGATTCAGGACATCTACCGTATACTCTATCTCTCCGCCCTCAATAACACCGAAGCCATAGAGCGTATCGAAGCCACTCTGCCCCCCTCGAAAGAGCGCGACGACATCATCCTGTTTGTGCGCAACTCCAAACGCGGCATCATCAAGGGCTACGGCTACGGCCTCAAAAACGCATCCACCGACTGACCGTCATGACTAATCCCACTAAGCGCATTATGGAGATGGAGGTCGTGACAGCTCAGGCCTTCCATCCGCTCTATACACTGCTTACGCTTCGTTGCGCTCCCGGCACCGACCCGGAGCTTCCCGCCATGAAGCCGGGACAGTTCGTGCAGGTGGCGATTCCCGATGCACCGCACACGTTTCTGCGCCGCCCCATATCCATCAATTACGTGGACGGTAACGAGATGGCGCTCCTTGTGCGCCGTGCCGGCGAAGGCACCTCACGCCTGTGCGACCTGCGTTCCGGAGCTCGCCTCAACATCGTGGCTCCGCTCGGACGAGGATTCACCATCCCCGGACAACAGACCGGGCGTCTCCTGCTTGCCGGAGGCGGTGTGGGCATAGCACCCCTCTGCTTTCTCGGGCGCGCTATGAAAGCCGCAGGGCTCACGCCCGAGTTCGTCATAGGCGCGCGTTCGGACGCCGACCTTCTTGAACTCGATATGCTTCGTGAAATAGGTGAAGTGCATGTAACCACCGACGACGGTTCGGCCGGCGAGCACGGCGTGGTGACCTGCCATTCGACGTGGCAACTTGGCGCCACGATTCAACGCGTCTACTGCTGCGGTCCCGCTCCTATGATGAAAGCGGTGGCGCGTCTTTCCGACTCTCTCGGCGCCGACTGCGAGGTGTCGCTCGAAAACATGATGGCCTGCGGCTTGGGCGCCTGCCTCTGCTGCGTGGAAAAAACAGTCCGTGGCAACGTGTGCGTATGCACCGAAGGCCCTGTATTCAATATCAAGGAACTCACATGGCTCGATTAAGCGTCAACATAGGCGGAGGCCTTACAATCAAGAATCCGGTGCTCACAGCCTCGGGCACTTTCGGATACGGCGAGGAGTTTGCCGACTTCATCGATCTCTCCCGTCTCGGCGGCTACATCATCAAGGGCACGACCCTCAATCCGCGCGAGGGTAACCCTTATCCCCGCATGGCCGAGACTCCCGCGGGCATGCTCAATTGCGTCGGACTCCAGAACAAGGGGGTCGACTATTTCATCGACCACATCTACCCACGCATCAAGCACTACGGCAGTGAGCTGATAGTCAACGTCTCGGGCGCGTGTGTCGACGATTACGCCGAAGCTGCACGTCGCATAGCCGCGCGTACCGATATACGCGCAATCGAGGTCAACATATCCTGCCCCAACGTCAAGGAGGGCGGCATGGCTTTCGGTACTACCTGCGACGGAGCGGCCACAGTGACCCGCGCCGTACGCGACGCTTTTCCCGGCACCTTGATTGTCAAGCTGTCGCCAAACGTTACCGACATTGCCGAGATAGCCCGCGCTGTCGAGGCCGAGGGCGCCGACGCCGTCAGCCTCATCAACACGCTCATGGGCATGGCTATCGATGTGGAGCGCCGTCGCCCCTGTCTGTCGATGATTACCGGCGGCCTGTCGGGTCCGGCAGTGCGTCCGGTAGCGGTGCGCATGGTGTGGCAGACTGCGAAGGCCGTCAAAATACCCGTAATAGGTCTCGGCGGCATCATGGACGGCCGTGACGCCATAGAGTTCATCCTTGCCGGCGCTTCGGCTGTCGAGATAGGCACGGCCAACTTTGTTGACCCCGCCGTGACAGTGAAGATTGTGGAGTGGATTGATAACTATTGTGCGCGTCACGGTGTTGATGATATAAACGACCTCATCGGCGCAATCAACCAATGATAATCCAAGCCACAGATTTCGACCTCCGATCACGCAATACCTTTGGCCTGCCGTGCATAGCCGCGCAGTGGGTCGAATACTCGTCGCGCGACGATATTCCCGCTGTGGCCGCTATGCTCGACGGCGATATGCCCCGCCTCCTGCTCGGAGGGGGCAGCAACATCCTCTTCACCACGCCGGTCTTTCCCGGCACCGTGGTCCACAGCAACATCCTGACAATAGATGCCGAAGTGCTCGACGGAGGCCGAGTAAGGGTAACCGCCGGCTCGGGCATCACAATGGACCGTCTGGTAGAGCGTACATGCACTGCCGGGCTGTGGGGAATGGAAAATCTTTCGCTTATACCCGGCGAAGTAGGCGCTTCGGCGGTACAGAACGTAGGCGCCTACGGCTGTGAGGCGGCCGACCTGATTGAGACAGTTGAGGCGTTTGATACAGTAGCGCACCGTTTCGTTACCTTTTCAGCCGAAGAGTGCTGTTTTGCTTACCGCCACTCTTTTTTCAAGACTCCGGAGGCCAGGGGGCGTTATATCATCGCTGCTGTAAGTTTCATCCTTTCATCGAAACCCGCTCCGAGGCTTGACTACGGCAATCTTTCCGCCGCTTTTGCCGCCGGCCGCGACATCACGCCTATGGCGGTCCGCGAGGTGGTGACGGAGACACGCAACTCCAAGTTGCCCGACCCGTCGGTCGCCGGCAGTGCGGGCAGCTACTTCACCAATCCTCAGGTGCAGCCCGCTGTGTTCGAGGCTGTGAAAGCCAAAGCCGTTGCCATGTTCGGCCCCGATGTGAAAGTGCCTCACTTCATTCAGCCCGACGGCCGCGTTAAGATTCCGGCTGCATGGCTCATCGACCGTTCAGGCCTCAAAGGAGCGACGGAGGGTGGCGCCGGCCTGTGGCCCACGCAACCGCTCGTAATAGCCAATCTCAGCGGCGACTGTACGGCCGCCGACGTCATAGCCCTTGAGAACAGAGTCGTAGCGACGGTAGAATCGACATTCGGCGTGCATCTTGTGCCCGAAGTCGAAAAAGCCCCGCTGCTGTCGTAATCCAGATTATCAACCAACCCCCGACACCTACTGCCCATGAGCACATTTATCATTGAAGGCGGACGTAAACTCCATGGCGAAATACGTCCCCAGGGAGCCAAAAACGAAGCTCTTGAAGTAATCTCGGCTGTCCTTCTCACCCGCGAGCAAGTCACCATCTCAAATGTGCCAGAAATTCTCGATGTGCACAATCTCATCGAGCTTATGCGCGGTATGGGCGTTCATGTGACACATCCCGACGAGGGAGTATATACATTCAAGGCTGCCGACATAAACCTCGAGTATGCCTGCTCGGCCGAGTTTGTGGCGCGCTGCAACAAGCTTCGTGGCAGCGTACTGCTCGTAGGCCCCATGCTTGCGCGGTTCGGCTCGGCACTCTTCGCCAAGCCTGGCGGCGACAAGATAGGGCGTCGCAAGGTCGACACCCACATAACGGGCTTCCTCAATCTCGGTGCGAACATGCACCTCGACCATGGGCGTCACGCCTATGTGCTGACAGCTCCCGATTCGGGTCTGCAAGGCACATACATGCTTCTCGACGAAGCATCGGTGACCGGCACCGCCAACATCATCATGGCCGCCACAATGGCGCGCGGTGTCACCACTATTTATAATGCCGCGTGTGAGCCTTACATTCAGCAACTGTGCCGTATGCTCAGCGCAATGGGCGTTGTAATAGAGGGCCAGGGCTCCAACCTGCTCCGCATCCACGGACGTGGCGGCGAACTGCTCGACGGCTGCTCGCACCGCATCCTCCCCGACATGATTGAGGTGGGCAGCTTCATAGGCATGGCGGCCATTACGCGCAGCTCAATTACAATCAAGGACACTGCTTACGACGAACTTGGCGTGATTCCCGACGCTTTCAAGCGTCTCGGCATACGTCTCGAACGCCGCGGCGACGACATCTATATCCCGGAGCAAGAGCGTTATGAAATCGAGAGCAATCTCGACGGCTCGATTCTTCACATAGCCGATGCGCCTTGGCCCGGCCTTACCCCCGACCTGCTCAGCGTGATGCTCGTGACAGCAACACAGTGCCGCGGCTCCGTGCTCATTCACCAGAAGATGTTTGAAAGCCGCCTTTTCTTTGTCGACAACCTCATTGACATGGGTGCTCAGATTATGCTGTGCGACCCTCACCGCGCCGTGGTCATAGGCCTCGACAACCGTTTCCCGCTCCGCGCCAACAATATGCTCAGTCCCGACATACGCGCCGGCATAGCCATGCTTCTCGCCGCGATGTCGGCCAAGGGTACGAGCCGTATAGGCAATATCAACCAGATTGACCGCGGCTATCAGAACATCGACGGGCGTCTTAACGCTCTCGGCGCGTCAATCAAGCGCGAGGACTGAACGGCTAATCTCTTTTGCTGTGAAACATTAAGGGCGCAGGTAGTGTTATACAGGCATAACGCCATAATCTATATACACTCCACCTTTATGCGACACACACTCCTCACGGGTTGCCTTGCAGCCCTGTTAGCAATTCTTTCGATTCCTTTCCGTGCCGATGCTTGCTCGCGCGTACTTTACGTCGGGTCCGACTCCACGCTGCGCATCGTAGGCCGTTCGCTCGACTGGAAGACCCCCATTCCCACCAACCTGTTTGTCTACCCCCGCGGCATCACAAAGCAGAGCAACTCGCTCCCCGGCTCATTCTCGTGGAAGTCGCGTTATGGCTCGATTTATGCCGTAGGGTATGACGGTGGCGTCACCGAGGGCATGAACGAAAAGGGCCTCGTAATCAACGGCCTGTTCTGTAAAGGCACCGTCTACGGCAACGCCGAGACCGAGGGTCTGCCCCCTATGTCGCTCTCAGTGTTTGTGGCGTGGCTGCTTGACCTCAACGCCACCACACCCGAAGTTGTCAGTGTGCTCCGCGAGCGCAACTTCAACATTTCGGGCTCTACTTTCGACGGCGGTACCGTCTCCACGCTCCACTGGGGCATCACCGACGCCGAAGGTCGTTCTGCAATAGTGGAGTTTGACAACGGCGAGCTCAATATCTATGAGGGACAGGACATCCCCGTGCTCACCAACGACCCCACTTTCCCCGCCATGAACGCTATCAACGACTACTGGATGAAAATAGGGGGTGCCAACTTCCTGCCCGGCCGTGTAGCCAGCCCCGACCGCTTCGTGCGCGGCTACTTCTTTGACCACAACGTAGAAAAGGTGGCCGACCATGATCTTGCTTTCGCAATTACCCGTAGCATTCTCATGAATCTGTCGGTGCCGTATCTCTACGAGGTTGACGGCGACCCCAACGTGAGCTCGACTCAGTGGCGCTCTTTTGCCGACCTATCCCTGCGCCGTTATTACTTCGACATCGTGACGAATCCGGGCGTGTTCTATGTCGACCTTACGAAGTGCGACCTAAGCGAGGGCGCGCCCGTGCTGAAACTCGACACCTCCAAGACCGGCGACTATCTGGGCGACGTCACCTCTCGCCTCGTTCCCTCCGAGCCTTTCACCCCAATGTATTGACCCTCCTCACTGCCGTTAGGCGAATTATTGTCGATATGTAAAAGTTTTTTCTTACTTTTGCAGCGAAAGTAAATCACGCAAGAGGGGTGCCCTTTCGGGCTGAGACTTTACCCTTGGAACTTGATGCGGATAATACCGACGCAAGGACTTGATAATTTACGACTTCGATTGCGGGCTACCGCCCTCTTCGGGTGATTCTTTCATAACTTGTATTATATAATTATGAAAGTAGAAATCAACAAGAAGAGCATAGAGGTAGCGCCCGGTATCACGACTCTCGCCCAGCTCCTTTCACACGAAAAACTCGACGGTCCGGGTCAGGCCGTCGCCGTTGACAACGTGGTTGTGCGCCGTGCCGACCGCGATACAGTCACTATCGTCGATGGCATGAAAATCACCGTCATAGGAGCTGTGTGCGGTGGATAAGTCTAAGACATTTCTCCGTATAGCCGTCACAGTACCTTACTTCTATGAGGGGGAGGTGCGCGACATAGCGTCGCGGCTTTCCGACGGCGGCTTCTCATACGTCCATATCCGCAAGCCAAGGTGTTCGGCCTCGGAAATGGAGCGGCTTGTGCTTTCGGTCGACCCGGTGCTCCGCAAGCGGCTCATTCTGCACGACTGTCACGACATGGCCGCGCAATGGGGCGTGGGAGGTGTGCAGCTCAACAGCCGCATGGCCGCCGGCTTCCGTCCGGCCGCCGGCCTTATTGTGACACGCTCGGCCCATTCGCTTGAAGAATGCCTCTCGTCGGCCGGCTGTGATTATGTGACCCTCAGCCCCATATTCCCGAGTATATCAAAGCCGGGCTATCTGCCGTCGATTGACAGGCGTGAGCTTGCCGGGTATCTTGCGGGCGGCGACCGGCCTGTGACCGTCGCGCTCGGGGGCGTGACCTACGATAATGAAGCGACGCTACGCGCCATGGGTTTTGATGGCGCCGCCATGCTCGCCGACGCGTGGCGCTGCCATATCGATCCCTTGAAGTTCGGATTGCAGCTCATCACCGACCCGGTGTCGGTCAGCGACGCGACACGTCAGGCCGTTGCCGCGCTCGACGGGGGGTGCCGCTGGATTCAGTTGCGTTGGAAAGACGCTCCTGAGGAGGTTGTCGCTGAGGCTGCCATCGAGATACGCAGGTTGTGCGACGCCGCGGATGCCGTGCTTATCCTTGACGACCATGTGCAACTTGTAAAGTGCACCGGGGCCGACGGCGTGCATCTCGGACGCAACGATATGCCCGTCGACGAGGCGCGGCGTATTATCGGACCGGGCTATATAATCGGCGCGACCGCCAATACGCACGCCGACATTTTGGCAGCCGCCCGCGCCGGAGCCGACTATATCGGTTTCGGCCCTTTCCGTTTCACCACCACAAAGAAAAATCTCAGTCCGGTGCTTGGCCTCGACGGCTATCGCGCCGCCGTGGCGTATTGCCGTGAGGCAGGCATAACATTACCGATTGTAGCCATAGGCGGCATAACCTTAGCCGACATAGAGGATATAATGCACACCGGCGCAGGAGGCATCGCCATGAGTGGCGCAATAAACAATGCCGCCGACCCGGCCGAAGCAACCCGACAGATACTTAAACCAATCAAAAAAGCATTAATATGGAAGAACTGATAATAGGCGGCAGGAGATTTACTTCGCGCCTCTTTGTCGGAACCGGCAAATTCCGCTGCAACGATGTTATGGCAGCCGCTATCAAGACATCCGGCAGCCAGATGGTGACCGTTGCCATGAAACGCATCGACATGGACAACCGCGAGGACGAGATGCTGAGCCATATCATGGCCGACGGCATACAGCTGCTACCCAACACGTCGGGCGTGCGCGACGCTGATGAGGCTGTGCTCGCCGCCCAACTGTCTCGTGAGGCGTTCGGCACCGACTTCATAAAGCTTGAAATCCACCCCGACCCACGCTATCTGTTGCCCGATCCGGTAGAGACTCTCAAAGCTACGGAGCGTCTTGCCGCCATGGGCTTCGTTGTGCTCCCGTATATTCAGGCCGATCCCGTGCTGTGCAAGCGTCTCGAAGATGCCGGCGCGGCCACGGTAATGCCCCTCGCTGCCCCCATAGGCTCCAATAAAGGACTTGTGACGCGCGACCTAATCCGCATTATCATCGAACAAAGCCGTGTGCCGGTCGTGGTCGATGCCGGTCTGGGGGCACCCTCGCATGCTGCCGAGGCCATGGAGATGGGTGCCGACGCAGTGCTCGTCAACACCGCTATAGCCGTAGCGGGCGATCCTGTGCGCATGGCCCGCGCCTTTTCCGCCGCCACTGTGGCGGGCCGCGAGGCATACGAAGCCGGCCTGGGGGCGGTGAGGGAAGCCGCCGAGGCATCAAGTCCGCTCACCTCGTTTCTCGACTAAGCCATGTTTTCCGACGAACTGAAAAAATATGACTGGGACGACACTACTGCCCGCATTATGTCCATGACCGCTGCCGACGTTGAGCGCGCTCTCGCAAAGGAGCGTCTCGACGACCACGATTTCATGGCTCTTGTGTCGCCCGCAGCCGCGCCGTTTATCGAGCGTATGGCGCGCCGCAGCCGTGAAGTGACAGAACGCCGTTTCGGCAAGACAATCTCGATATTCATACCGCTGTATATCACCAACTCATGCACTAACTCATGCGTGTATTGCGGCTTCAACCACCACAACAAATTCAAGCGCGTCATCCTCACCCCGGAGGAGATAGAGCGGGAGTGCAGGGCGATAAAGGCTCTCGGCCCGTTTGAGAACCTGCTGCTTGTCACGGGCGAGAACCCGCGTCTGGCCGGTACCGACTATATCGAGAGGGCGTTGCAGGTGTGCCGCCCCTATTTCAGTAATCTCACTATCGAGGTTATGCCCCTGCCGGCCGAGGACTATGCGCGCCTAACCCGCTCAGGCCTCAACGGCGTGGTGTGCTTCCAGGAAACCTACCACCGCGAGCGCTACAAGGTGTATCATCCGGCGGGGATGAAGAGCAACTTCGAGTGGCGCCTCGACGGCTTCGACCGCATGGGTCAGGCGGGTGTCCACAAGATTGGCATGGGTGTGCTGATAGGGCTTGAAGACTGGCGTACTGACGTGACTATGATGGCGCGTCATCTCGCTTATCTGCGCAAAACCTACTGGCGCACTAAATATTCTGTTAACTTTCCGCGTATGCGCCCATCGGAGTCGGGCTTCCAACCAAATGTGGTGATGAGCGACCGCGAGCTTGCGCAGGTCACTTTCGCGTTTAGGATTTATGACCCCGACGTCGACATCTCGTATTCGACGCGCGAGAACCATGCGTTCCGCAACAACATGGCGACACTCGGCGTGACGACCATGAGCGCCGGCTCGCGCACCGAGCCGGGCGGCTACGCCACTCATGTCGACTCGCTGGAACAGTTTGCCATAAGCGATGATGCAAGCCCCGACAAAGTGGCCGCCGACCTCAAAGCACTTGGCCGCGAGCCTGTGTGGAAAGACTGGGACCGTGTGTTTGACCTCGCCGACGCTCGCCGTGTATGAGCGCTGAAAGATACCTCAGGCAGACCATGCTTGCCGAGATAGGCGAAGCTGGTCAGCGGCGACTGCGCGACGCTCGCGTGCTCGTGGTGGGCCTCGGCGGCCTCGGCGCCGTAGTCACCACCTATCTTGCCGGCGCGGGTATTGGCACTCTGGTGCTTGCCGACCACGATACGGTAAGTCTGTCGAACTTACAGCGTCAGGTGCTCTACTCCGAGGCCGATGTAGGCAAGCCCAAGGCCGAGTGTGCAGCGCGGCGTGTAGCTGCTCTCAACAGCGACGTGGCCTTCGAGATATGCCGCGATGGCCTTACCACTGACAATGCCGGGAGGCTCGTAGGATCGTGTGACCTTGTGGTCGACTGCACCGACAACTATCCCGCCCGCTTCCTTATCGACGACACATGTGCGGCGTTGCACCGTCCGTGGGTCTATGGGTCGATAGGGGAGTTTGCCGGCCAGGTGAGCGTGTTTCAGCACCGGCAGGGGCGTCGTTATGCCGAACTGTATGCCGAGCGCGACGCGCTGTGCTCGCTTCCCCGCACGCAGCGTGGTGTGCTCGGCGCGGTGCCCGGCGTGGTCGGGGCGGTGGAGGCGTGTCAGGCCGTCAAACTGCTCGCCGGCTTCGGCGAATTGCTCGAAGGGCGGCTATGGACTATCGACCTGCTCACGCTTGAAACCATGACTTTTGAATTTTGAATCAACAACGACAACAATACCCTTTTTCCCCACATAATATTATGAGTCAAAGAAAATGGTCGGAAGAAGCCTGGGAGCAGGCCGACCACATCTATCGCGCCATTCTCGAATTGCCGTTTGTCAGGGAACTCGCTGCAGGTACCCTCGACCGCGAGATATTCAACCGCTACATCGGCCAGGACAGCCTCTATATCAATCGCTACTGCAAGGTGCTCGGCCACATAGCCTCGCGTCTCGACGACGCAGACATGACTGAAGCCTTTCTCGGCTTCGCACAGGACGGCGTGGCAGTGGAGAAGAATCTGCACGCGACCTATATTTCCGGGCAGCCCACTGTGATGTCGCCAGCATGTCTCTTCTACACCTCTCTGCTGAAAGCGCAGGCCACGGGGCCGGTTGAGGTCGAGGCCGCTGCCATTCTGCCATGCTTCTGGGTGTATCTCAAAGTAGGCAGGCATATCGCTGCCACCATGCAGCCCGGCAATCCCTATCATGAGTGGATTGAGTGCTACTCCGATGCCGCTTTTGACCGGTCAAACGATAAAGCGATTGCCATTTGTGACACGCTTGCCGAGAACGCCTCGCCGGATGTGCGTGCGGCCATGACCCGTATATTCGTAGAGTGTACGCGCATGGAGTGGCTGTTCTGGCAAGGAGCTTACGAGGACCTTGACTGGCCTGAAATCATACGCTGACTATGAAAGAATACAGAAGAGCTCTCTCTATCGCAGGCTCGGACCCTTCGGGAGGCGCCGGGCTGCAAGCCGACTTGAAGACATTTTCGGCCCTCGGCGTGTATGGTACCACAGCCGTCGTTGCCCTGGTTGACGAAAACACCCAAGGCGTTTACGGCATCCATCCGGTACCCGACAGCTTCGTCGCCGGGCAGATACGCAGTGTGTTGGGCGACATAGGCACCGATGCTGTAAAGATAGGTATGCTTCACGGTTCGTCGCTCATACGCACCGTACTCAATACACTACGTGAATTTCCCGATGTGCGCGACATAGTGCTTGATCCTGTAATGGTCGCCACTTCTGGCGACCCGCTGCTTGAATCTGATGCAATAGGCACGCTCCGCGACGAACTGATACCGTATGCACGCGTCATCACGCCCAATCTGCCCGAGGCATCAATGCTGCTTGGCGCTGCCGTCGACTGCCAGGATGAGCTTGAAGACGCTGCCCGTGACCTGTCGGCAAAGTATGGAGACGCAAAGGTCTCCGTGATGCTTAAAGCGGGTCATCTCGACGACGACACGCTCACCGACATCTTCTATAATGCCGAGACGGGACGCTTGCTACGACTGACTTCGCCGAGGGTGCGCACAGTCAACACCCATGGTACCGGTTGCACCATGTCGTCGGCCATAGCCGCGTGGCTCGCAAGAGGCGCGGAACTCGACACCGCTGTCGCCAACGCCAAGGAATATGTGGCGGCTGCTATCTCCGCAGGGGCCGACTATCGCATAGGCAAGGGGCACGGCCCCGTCAACCACTTCCACGCACTCTGGTCCCGCTGACCTCAGGGCCTCAACAAACGGCTTGCCGTCCGCAATCCCTGATAACGGGACTGCGGACGGCAAGAGTTGTATTGGAGTAAGGATTGGTTGCCTGGCGTTGGCAACGGCCAAGGGTAGGGATGTCAGAGTATGCCCTGGGCCATCATTGCGCGGGCCACTTTCATGAAGCCGGCGGTGTTGGCACCCTTAACGTAGTTGATGAAGCCGTCGCTCTCTTTACCGTATAGCTCACACTGGGTGTGGATGTCGGCCATAATCTGTTTGAGGCGCTGGTCGACTTCTTCGGCGGTCCATGACATCTTCTGTGAGTTCTGGGCCATTTCGAGGCCGCTCACCGACACGCCGCCGGCGTTGGCAGCCTTGCCGGGGGCATAGAGGATGCGGGCGGCGAGGAATTCCTTGACCGCTTCGGGGGTGGAGGGCATGTTGGCACCTTCGCTCACGGCTATGACGCCTTGTGCAAGCAGGGCGCGTGCGTCGTCGCCGTCAATCTCGTTCTGTGTGGCCGACGGCATGGCGATGTCGCATTTCACATGATACCAGGGGCGTTCGCCAGGATAGTAGGTGGCGGCGTCGGGATAGTTGTCGACAAACTCGCGTATGCGGCCGCGGTAGATGTTTTTGAGTTCGAGGATATATTCGAGCTGCTCGTGAGTGAGACCGTCGGGGATTACGATTGAGCCGTCGGAGTCGCTCATCGACACCACTTTCGCGCCGAGTTCGAGGAGCTTCACTGCGGTGTATGTGGCTACGTTGCCGGAGCCCGAGATAGCCACGCGCTTGCCCTTGATGTCGATGCCGCGTGTGGCGAGCATGTTGAGCAGGAAGTAGACGTTGCCGAAGCCGGTTGCCTCGGGACGTATGAGCGAGCCGCCAAACTCGCGGCCCTTGCCGGTGAAGGTGCCGGTAAACTCGCGGGCGAGCTTCTTGTACATGCCGTACATGTAGCCTACTTCACGACCGCCTACGCCAATATCGCCTGCGGGCACGTCGGTGTCGGGGCCTATCTGGCGCCACAGTTCTGTGATGAAGGCCTGGCAGAAACGCATCACCTCCATATCGCTCTTGCCGCGGGGCGAGAAGTCGGAGCCGCCTTTGGCGCCGCCCATTGCGAGAGTGGTGAGCGAGTTCTTGAATGTCTGCTCGAAAGCGAGGAATTTTAGGATTGACAGGTTGACGGACGAGTGGAAGCGGACGCCGCCTTTATAAGGGCCTATGGCGTTGCTGTGCTGGACGCGGTAGCCCATATTGTTGCGTACACGGCCCTGGTCATCGACCCATGACACGCGGAATGAGAAGATTCTGTCGGGGATGCAGAGGCGCTCTATGAGGTTGTAACGCTCGAACTCGGGGTTGGCGTTGTAGGGCTCCTCGATTGATGTGATTACCTCTTCAACAGCCTGGATATACTCAGGCTCGTGGGGAAAGCGGCGACGGAGGTCGTCGATTACTTCAACTGCTTTCATTGTCGGACGAAATTGTAGCTTGGTTGGAAAATCGTGTTACCGGCTGCAAATGTATGTACTTTTATTGAAGTAACCAACGATTGTTGACAAAAATCTCGAAAAAGGTTGCAAAATGTTATCGTTTGGCGCTATCCTGCGGCAGTGCTTTGCTTACCGTGACGAGCCATACGCCGGCAAAAATCAGCACTACGGCCACTATCTTCGAGGGGGTGAAGCTGTCGAGGCCGAGGCAGATGCCTACCGCCGACGCAACCACGGGCTGCACATAGTTGTACATGCCTACGAGCGTGGGGCGGAGTACTTTCTGTCCGGCCATGACGCAGATGTACGACAGGAATGTGCCGCCGGCCACGACGTAGACAATACCCCATATCTCGAAACGCGACAGCTCGTGCCACGCGGTGGAAAGGATAGTGGGGATTGAGAAGGGGAGCACGGCGCAGGCTGCAAACAGAAACATCCACTTCATCAGCGTCACAAGCGAGTAGCGGCGTATGAAGTTGCGGTAGAGGGTGAGATAGAGGGCGTAGCTGAACTGGGCGCAGAACACCAGTATGTCGCCGAGCAGGGGATTGGAGCCGGTTACGGTGTGGCGGCTTCCCGAGCCAAACACGAGTATCAGAGCGCCCGCCGCGCCCACGATGATGCCTCCCGCCTTTTTCAGCGTCACCGGCTCTTTGAGGATAAGGGCGGCGAGCACCATGACCCACATAGGCATGGTGGTGGTGATGATGCTTGCCTCGCCGGGCGACGTGAAGCCCACGCCGAAGATGAAGCATCCTTGGTTGAACACAATGCCGAGCATACCCGCGCCTGCGAGGCGCAGCAGGTCGCCTCCCGGCACATGTTCAGTCGGGAGGAAAGCCGACAGCAGCCAGAACAGTAGCGCTGCGCCGGCTATGCGGCAGTCGGTCATGAGAAGCGGTGTCACTATCGCGCCGCCCATGACGAGCTTGGCCGCCGGCGACATGAGGCCCCACAGCATATTGGCGCAGAGCATGGCGGCGTGGCCACGCAGTTGATGTCTGTCTATTGTCATTGCGTTGTGATTGGTTTTGTGAAAAGAGGTGGTAAACTTCAATAAGCCCCGGCCGAGGGTATCGGCCGGGGCTGTGTATGTAGTGTAAGGTTAAGATGTCGTTGTGGCGGTTACTCAAACTCAATCATGGGCTGATTGGTGGCGACTACCTGACCGGGAGCCACAAGCACGCGCTTCACGGTGCCGGCCATGTCGGAGAGGATGTCGTTTTCCATTTTCATGGCCTCATAGACGAGAACTTTGTCGTTGATTTTCACCACGTCGCCGGGCTTTACATCGATTTCGATGACGGTGCCGCCCATGGGAGCGTTGAGAGTGGGACCTGTGATAGGATCGGGTTTAGGCTTGGCGGCTTCCTCGGCAGCCTTGCGGGCTTCTTCCTCTGCGTGTGCGGCCGCAAACTCCTCGTTGCGGCGGTTGCGGAGGAACTTGGCGGCTACGGCCGGAAGGAGTTCGAGGAGCAGATACTCTTCGTTGTTCTTGGCGAGGGGCATGCCTCCGAGCTCGGCCACGGCCGGATTCTCGGGCTTTACGTACTTGGAGGTGTCGTATGGATGCTCCACGGCGTCGCCGGTTATTTTCTCGCGGAAAGCGGGGTCGACGGCCACGGGAGTTTTTCCGTACTCGCCGCGCACAAGCGAGTTGAACTGGTTGGATGTCTGTGTATAGTCGGGGTTGCCCTTGCGGCGGTCCATGGCGAGGAGCACAGCCTGCTGACCTACAATCTGGCTCGTGGGAGTCACAAGTGGCACGAGGCCGGCGTCGCGGCGCACTTTCGGGATCAGGGCCATGGCGTCTTCAAGCAGGTCTTCGGCATGGAGAGTCTTGAGCTGGGCTACCATGTTGGAGTACATGCCGCCCGGCACCTCGGCGTTCTTGACGAGCTCGTTGGGTTTCGGGAAATGGAAGTAGTCCTCGATAGCGTGGCACTCGTCGAGGAGCTTCTGCTCGTCGCCGGCCTTGGCGGCGTTGATAGCGGCATCGAAGCGGGCCGATATGTCGGCAGGGAGAGTGTCGGTGAGGGGATCGAAAGCTATTGGCAGCTCTTTGGCGAGGTCAAACGCTTTGAGGCTCTTGCGGGCTTCCAGAAGCTCTACACGGATACGGCCAACGGCCTCCATGTTGACGTCGACCTCGATGCCGAGGCGCTGACAGAATATATATATGAGCTCTATCGCGGGGGCAGCTGAGCCTTCGCCGAACCACCAGATGTTGGTGTCGAGGATGTCGACGCCGTTGAGGATGGCCATGAGCGAGGAAGCCAGGCCATAGCCGGGGGTGCAGTGGGTGTGGAAGTCGACCTCACACTTCACGGCGCTTTTGAGAGCCGAGATGATTGATGCTGCGCGGCTTGGCGTTACCAGGCCGGCCATATCTTTGAGGGTGATGATTTTGGCTCCGAGAGCCTCCATCTTTACAGCTTTCTCCACGAAGTAGCTGTCGGTAAATATCTTTTCGGGAGCGGCCGGTTTCTTACCGAAGAGCTTGGCGAAGAAACCCTGCGGAGCCTTGGGCTCCTCCTTGGGATCGATGGTGTAGCACACGGCACCGTCGGCGATGCCTCCGAGGTCGCTTATGGCTTTGATTGAGTAGGCCACGTTGTCGATGTCATTGAGAGCATCGAAGATACGCATCACGTTAAGGCCGTTTTTGATAGCCTCCTCGTAGAAGCCGCGGAGCACTTCGTCGGGATAAGGAACATAGCCGAAGAGATTGCGGCCGCGCGATAGCGCCGACAAGAGGCTCTTGCCTTTCATCTCTTTCGAGATGGAGCGGAGGCGGTTCCAGGGCGACTCGTCAAGGTAGCGCATTACTGAATCGGGTACTGCGCCGCCCCATACTTCCATGATATAAAAGCCTGCATCGCCGTAGTAGGGGAGGAGGCGGTCAATGGTCGACTGGTCGAGGCGGGTTGCAAACAGCGACTGCTGGCCGTCGCGTAGCGTCAGGTCGCGAATTTTAAGCTTGCGTGTAGCCATGTGGGATGTTAATTTAGGTGATAGGTGTTTTCGGATTACCGTGAGCCCTGTCGGCTCGCGGCAAAAGTAGCACAAAACTCCTGATTACGGAAATATTTCCGTAAAAAAATGTTTATACCTGTCGGCGGTGTGTGCGGTTGAACGTATCTGAATACATTCTTATCTGCTGAGGGTCAGCCGCGTCGGGCAATATCGAAGAGCGCCGGGTTGATATGGCAGTAGCCGCCGGGATTGGCGTCGAGGTAACCCTGATGATATTTTTCGGCGGGATAGAAGTTGACGAGGCGGCCGCTCTCGACAGCTATCGGGCCGCTGCAACGTGCGGCGAGGTCGACGAGCGCGGCGTCGACTGTCGGCGCGTCGTCGGGGTCGGTGTAGTAGATGCCGGTGCGGTACTGTGTGCCGCTGTCGCCCCCCTGGCGGTTGACCGACGTGGGGTCGATAGTGAGAAAATACAGGTCGAGAATCCGGCGCAGGGTCACGCGCTCGGGGTCATAGTCTACCCGTACGGTCTCGGCCGCGTCGGTGGTGCCGGTGCATACGACCTGATACGACGGGTCGGGGGTATTGCTGTTGGCATATCCCACTTCGGTGGCGGTGACGCCGGGAATGAGGCCCATAAAGTGTTCCGTGCCCCAGAAACATCCTCCGGCAAGATAAATAGTCTTAGTCATATATTAATAATCATACGATTATAAAACGTAAAAGCCGCGGGCCGGTTGAAGCCCGCGGCAAAATTAACACAAAAAACTGAACCTTGATGTCATTCAGCCCTGAGATAGTCGACCGGATTGGAGCGTGCGACTTTGAGCGAGTTGAGCGCTACCACAGCTATAAGCACAGCGAAAATCACAATAAGGCTTAGCGCAGTGGCAAGGGGAGAGAGCGGTACCTGGTCGGTGAACTGCGTCAGCCATCTGCGCCCTATTATCATTGCTGCCGCGCCTCCGAGGAGAAGCGACGGGAGGGCCACTTTTGTAATCTCAATGCAAAAAATACGTAGTATGCCCGATGTATTGGTGCCGTTGACCTTGCGGATGGCAATCTCGCGTGCGCGGCGTTGCACTTCGTCTGACGAGAAACCTATCAGGCCTATCAGGGCTATCAGCAGCACTGCGATACCGGCTATCATCACTGAGTCGCCGAAGTTGCGGATTCCTTCATTTTTAGCGTCGATGATGGTGCGGAACGGTACGACAAGTGTCTCGGCTTCCGGCATCATCTCATCAATCAAGGCCTGCGCCTGTGCGAGAGTAGAGGGATTGAGTTCAGTGAAGCGTATGTATACGTTGTTGAAATAGCCTGAGGCGGGGAAATAGACGGCGGCGCGGGTGTCGGTGTGATTCATCTCGGCGTAGCCGCGCTTTATGGGTGCCACTACGCCGGCGATGGTAAACAGCATGGGGCCGTTCTTGTCAGAAAATTCGGTGATATGGAATGTCTTGCCTACTATGCCGTCGTCGGGGTAGCCGAGCTTGGCGAAAACGTCGCGGAATCCGGCGTCGACTATCACCTCGCCGGCGGTTGAGTCATTGAGCGCTTCCACGTTGCGTCCCTCGATAAGGCGAAGTCCGAGCACCTCCATCACTTCGGGGTTGGCGAGATAGAGACAACCTACGTTGATGTTGTTAGGAAACTCACTTTTGTCGTCAGGATTCCACACATTGTTTCCCGAGGGATATTCGCTGAATTCCTCCTGAGTTGTGGCGACACCTTCCACACAGGCAAGCGAGCGTAGACGGTTGACAATTCCTTGACGATCGGGACATCGGCGTATGTTGACCACGCCGATGTTGTCAACGTCATATCCTCGGTCGACATGACTCAGGTGGTGGTACTCGCGCATTACAAGCACGAGCAGACACACAAGCAGCCCCGTGGCAAAGAACTGTACAGCGAGCAGAGCCAGTTTCCATATGCGGCTGCCTCCCGTACTACGGTGAAACACATGCGCCACAGGAGTGCGACAGTACATCCATGCCGGTATCACGCCGGTGATGATGAATAGTATGGCACACACGCCGAGTTCGATAGCCCACACGCCGGGAGCAGTCAGCATCTCGGCCGCCGAGTAACCGAGGATGCGCTCGCATGCCGGGTTCATCACAAGCACTATAAGTACAGCGAGGAATACCGAGACCATGAGGAAGAAGAGGCTTTCGCCCATCACGCGCATGAATATGGCTGTGGCCGAAGTGCCGTAACATTTGCGTATGGCCATCTCGCGGAAGCGACTGCCCATCTGCCCTATCACTATCAGAAGATAGTTGAGCGATGCGGATATAAGTATCACTACTGCCAAGATTGCCAGAACATTGAGTAGAGTGGACGACGGCCCCACTTTGCTATGGAAGTCATGGAGAGGACGCAGATGTACGTTGAAGTTATAGGCATCGACTTCATCCTTGTTGATCTTATCATAGAGCATACGTTTTATATTGGCGGCCAGACCGGTGGTGTCGGCGCCTTCGGCGAGTCGCACGAATCCCAAATAGCGGTCATTGCCAATCATGTTCATGCGTCCGTCGCCCATGAAGCTGCCAATGGAGGAGAGCGAAAGCATTATCTGGTTCTGGACTGACGAATTGATTGGATAATCATCGAATACGCCTGCAATGAGTATCTTGTAGTCAGGTGAGAAGTCGGCAACTGTGAATGTCAGTCCTACCACGTCGCCTCCTATCTTTTCGGCAAGTGAGCGCGGAATCATGCATTGCCTCTCTACTTCAAGGGCTTCCTTCGGATTGCCGGCGATGATGTGGCGTGGCAGAACGTCGAGGAATGCAGAGTCGGCAAGGATGATTCCCTGTATTTCGAATGTGCGCCGGTCTTCAAGTGTAATCCTATTGGAGCCTGAAAGAAAGGTGTGTCGTGTGGCTGCCTCTATCTGCGGGCAGTATTCGAGCAAAGAGGGGGCGATGCCACCCGGAACCTGATTGTATTCCTTGTATTCGCCATCCTTTTCGACGGATTCGGCGATGAAATAGGTGCGGTCGGCAGCCGGGTAAAACATGTCGAAGGTTTTTTCGACGAATATTTTGGCTACAAGCATGAAACCGATGGATAGGCCGAGGGTCAGGCACACCGTCTTGGTGATGTTTCGGCGCAGGTCGGACGTCAGAAATCTCAACATGGCTGTGTGGGGTATCAGAGTTTGTCGTTGAGGTTTTCGACGAGCTGTCCGTCAAAGAGGTTGATTATGCGGTCGGCATGAGCGGCGTCTTTCTGCGAGTGTGTCACCATGACTATCGTGGCGCCGTCGCGGTGTAGCTCGTCGAGCAGGGCCATGACCTCGGCACCGTTGGTCGAGTCGAGGTTGCCGGTGGGCTCGTCGGCAAGTATGAGGCCGGGCTTTGATACTATTGCCCGGGCTATCGCTGCACGTTGCTGCTGGCCGCCCGAGAGCTGTTGCGGACGGTGTCCGCTGCGGTGACTGATGCCCATGCGCTTCATGGCTTCATCTACGCGGGTGCGCTTTTCGGTGCGCGACAGAGGCAGGTTGTTGAGCGGAAGCATGATGTTGTCGTAGATGCTCATGGTGTCGATGAGGTTAAACGACTGGAACACGAAACCGATGCGGCCTTTGCGGAAGTCGGTGCGGCCGCTCTCACGCAGATTGGCAACTTCGGTGCCGTCTATGAGATAGCTGCCCGAAGTGGGATTGTCGAGGAGGCCGAGGATATTGAGCAGTGTCGACTTGCCGCAGCCCGACGGCCCCATGATGGCCACGAAGTCGCCGTCGGCGATGTCGAATGTGACATTACTGAGAGCGTTGGTCTGAAGTGTGTCGGTGCGAAACACCTTTGATAAGTTTTTTACCTGAAGTCTCATGTCGTGATGTTTGTTTGTAAAGCTATGGGTACAGTAGTTCCTGTTGATGATTCATTTGTTGTGGTGGAGGTGCTGGCTACACCTAAAACCGTTCATCCGTGTTTCATTTCAGTAATCGGTCTCCCAGGCTTGCCTTTGTCTGTCATACTTGGGCAGATTTGCCGGAGTTCCGTCACCATTTATTTTTATTCCCTGAGCGGCCATGATGCTTTCAAGATTGTTGATGTAATGTTCGTGATCAGCAAGAATTTTACACCGCTCTCCGCTCTCGTAATTATTGATGGAGTAAACCTCCGGAACGGGCTGTGATGTCATGCCAACTTCGGTTGCTTCGATAATAAAGCCATCACCACCGTCGGCGGCAAGTATCACGCCGGGCAGTCCGTGAAGTTTCCATGGGCCGTCCTGAACCGGAATATCCGGTGCAAACCATGCTCTCCATTGACGGCCGTGATAGTCTGTAACTGCGTGGATGCAGTCATATCCGAGTATCGACTTTGTTGAGTCAGCTACGATTTCCCACTCCATTTCTCCGTAAGGTTCAGTGTATTTGTGCAGACCTCCCGCTTTGTAATCATATACGGTCATGTTGCTGTCGGCATTGTCTTTGGCCACATAGAGAAATTCATTTTTCTCGGGAGCGAGGCCGAGTTTGCGGCCATCGTAGGTCACGGTGCCGTCGGGTTGGACCACCCGCCACGCTTTCATCTGTATTTCACGCAATGAGGCGCGGCCCTCGGGGGTCGATTCACATGAGTCGACATAAAGGCTCATGGTGTTGAAGTAGAGCGACTTATTCGGACTCGCAACTAAGGTCATGTCGCGTGAATACGATTTTCCGCTGTCAGTGTCACGGTTGGAAACCTTGTATTTTACGGCAAGATTCTCCACTGCGCTCATGGTTATGGCCACAAGGCACATTAAAAGAAAGGTGATTGTCTGTTTCATTGTGTATTGTTTGTGTTTATGGTGGGGTTGTTATATTGTCTTTACTGCGCTATGGTCACCCGGTCGGCGTCGCCGTAGGCCGAGTATGAGCTGATAATAACGCGTTCGCCAGGTTCAAGGCCTTCGAGCACTTCGTAGTATTCAGGATTTTGACGTCCTATCTTAATGTTGCGTCGGGTTGCTGATTTTCCGTCGGCATCGAGCACATAGGCCCAGCGGCCTCCGGTCGAGGTGAAGAATGTGCCTCGTGGCACCATTACGGCCAGTTCGGAGTCTCCGAGGCGCAGATCTACGCTGAACGACTGGCCTACGCGAAGATTTTCGGGAAGGGGGCCGTCGATGGTGAGGTCGGCACGGAATTTCGATTCAGCTACTTCGGGATAGACCTTGCTTACTGAAACAGGCCAGCTTTTACCGCTGCGCTTGATTGTGCCGCTGATGCCGGCGCTTATGCGGTCGATATAATGCTCGTCAATGCTTACTGTAATTTTGTAGCTGTCGAGAATGTTGATCTGTCCCACCTGAGAGCCGGAGCTGATGTTCTGACCTATCTCAGCGTTGAGACTTCCGAGTTGTCCCGCGTGTGATGCGCGGATAGTGAGATTGTCGGCACGTGAGCGCACGAGCATGAAGTTTTCCTGCATGTTTCTCAGGCTCTCGCGCATCATGTCGAGCTGTACGGAGCGGTAGACTGAATCTTTACTCAGGCGGTCGCGTAGAAGGTCGAAACTCTGCGATGCAAGCTCATAGTCCTCGGCGGCTTGCAGGTACTCTTCCCGCGAGGTAAGCCCTTCGTCATACAGCGCCTTCTGCTGCTCCATCAGGCGGCGCTTGCGTGTGAGGTCGGTGCGGGTGGAGAGCAGATCCTGGCGTACTTGCAGACGGTCTTTTTCCATGGCGAGCTCGGTGTCGCGAAGCATGTTTTGCTTCTCTGCGAGCTGACTTTCCGAGTCAAGAATTTGTTGCCGGAGGTTGGGGTTTTGCAGCGTGAGGATGATGTCGCCCGGTTGTACCAGCGCACCTTCCTCAACCCACTTCCGCTCCACTATGCCGCTTTCAAGGGCTGATACCTGCACAATCATGCCGGTCTCGACGCGTCCGGTAATGCGCACATAGTCATTGAATTCTCCACGTGTCACCTCACCTGTCATTACGGCATTGCTTGAGTCGTGGTAGGTCGATGTCGCAACACCTTTATAGGCTGCTATACCAATAGCGACGGCGGTCGTAATACCGGCTGCGATAAGGATATATCGCTTGAGATTGGGATACTTTTTCTTGATTTCTATATCCATTGCGGTAGGGTGTGGGATGTCAGTGAATGAATGGTATGCCTCGGTAATAGTCGAGCGTGATGCGGTTGATTATCGACTGGATGCGCTTGCCTTCGAGGGTTGCGCGTGCCGTGGCGAGTTTTGCTGAGGCGGCATACAGGTCGATTGCCGATGCGGCTCCGAGCTGAAACTTGCGCTCTACTGCGGCATAAGCAGCCTGCTCGGCAGTGTAGCGTGCTTTGGCCGATGAATATTCCTCGTTTGCCGAGGCGAGGTCGAGGGCGGCTTCGGTCTCTTCGCGGGCTGTGTCGTAGCGTGCCTGTTCGAGTTCGGCCCGGCTGCGGCGCAGGTTGACCGAGGCGCGGCGCGCACGGTTGATTGTGGCGAAGCCGTCGAAGAGCGGAATCGAGAGCGAGAGACCTACATACTGACCCATGTTGTCGTGCCACTGTCGGGAGAAGTCGGGGGCTTCGACTTTGCTGCCCATCATGCGGTAATATGATGTTGATATACCGGCACTCAGCGAGAGTGTGGGGGAGTAGGAGCCACGTGCAGCTCTGAGGCTGTAACGGCTCTCGCTGACTTTTTCAGTAGCTTCGGCAATGCGCGGATGGATAAAGGAAAGATCGGCTTCGGGGAGGACAGTGTCGGTTGCAGTGTATGTCGGTTCCTCTATCAGATCAAGAGGTTCGTCGGTCAGTTCCATGCCGGCTTCGCTGCGCAAGGTGAGATAGGCTTTGGCGAGAAGGCTTCGCTGGTTGGTAAGCTCATATTCGTCGGCTGCCACTATTGCGTAGACTTCGGCCGTGTCGGCCACACTCTTGATTCCGAGTTCAAGGCCTCGTACTGTTGCGGCGAGATTGCCGCGGTCGCGTTGGAGCTGCTGTTCCATCTGCGCTACAAGCGCCTTATGATATGACACATTATAGAATGCCTTGATTACAAGTAGTGATACCCTGTCGCGCTCTATCTGTGCCGATACGGCCTGACGGCGGGCGTTGGCTCTGGATGCTTTCAGATTGTTGATGCTGACAAGTCCGTCGAAGAGCGGCAGCGACATATTAAGGCCAAGGGCGGTCGACAGAGTGCGCTTGTTGTCGTATGTGTTTGTCTCGGGGTCGATGTTACGGCCGAAGCTCATGTTGCCGTTGCCCGACAGGCTGATTCTCGGCATAATGCCAGCTGCGGCTGTGCGTGCATCCAGCCTCGCACCTTCGGCATCGAGCCGGCTCACGACATTTGAATGTGCGTGGTCGCGAGCATATATCAGGCAGTCGCGGAGCGTAAGCTGCTGCCCGGCCGCTGTCAGAGCACTACCGATAAGGAGCGCCATTGCGATTATGATATGATGCTTGGAATGCATACGGAGTGATGATATGGATGTCGGTTGATTTATGACGCAAAGTTATGGCTCAGGAGTGGGTAAGCCATCTCTTTTTGATGCAAGCTTATAAAAGAGGCCCAAGATTGTCTATTTTTTAGACACACAGCGCAGGACTTATGATATTCGTGAGAATTGTTAGATTTATAATGACTATCTTTGGGCTATGAAACTGCTAATTATTGACGACAACAAGGCTGTGAGGACCACTCTTCGCATGGTACTTGCATCGGACTATGACCGTATAGTCACCGTAGGCGACCCGACTCTCCTTCCCGCCATTCTCGCAGAGGGTGATGTGGATGCAGTGCTTCTCGATATGAACTTCGACAACCGGCGCCTCGACGGCTCCGACGGCATGTTCTGGCTTGCGCATATAAAAGAGTCGGCGACACCGCCCGCAGTGGTGCTCATCACGGCTTTCGGCGATGTGCCTCTTGCGGTGGAGGCTATGAAATGTGGCGCAGAAGATTTCGTGACCAAGCCCTGGGACAACGATGATCTCAGAGTAAGGCTGAGGCGGGCGATAGAGCGCAATCGTGAGAAGGTTGCAGGCAAGAGGGCTCTTGTTGATGCCGCCGGAGTATTGAGCCGCGACGAAGAACAGAGTCTGATGACCCTCGATGAGGTCAAGACGGCACACATCCGTACCATAGTCGATAAATGTGGCGGCAACCTCTCGCTCGCTGCCGAACGTCTCGGCATCAATCGTCAGACACTATATAATCAGCTTCGTAAGCTATGACACACATACGACTACGGATTGTGCTTGCGCTTGCCACATTCGGAGTGGCCGTATGGGTTATGGCTATGCTTTGGAATTCCGGCAATATTGCGGCAGTAATTCTTGTGGGTATCATTGCAATGGCGGCTGCCGGTTATGTGGCGTCGGTGCCATTGACACTCACTCGGATTATTTGTCGCTATGTTGATGCCATAGAGGCCGGCGACACGACAACGACCATACAGAGTTCCGACGATCCTGCTTTCAACCGCATGGCGTCGGCGCTCAATCGCATGATGAATACTTATGGTTCCAACTGTCTGGCCTTGGAGCGGAGCAAACTCTATTATGACCGTATTCTCCGCGTCATGACCCATGAGATGCGCAACTCCATAACCCCTGTAATAGCTCTAAGCGCCGATATCAAAGAGCACCCCGAGCGATACAGAGTCGAGGCTGTGGCCGATGCCATGGAAGTGATTCACGACCAGAGTAGAGGTATCAAGCGGTTTCTCGATTCCTATTACGACCTGACCCATCTCGGCGATATTAAGCCGACGACGGTCGATGCGGCCTCATTTCTACGGTCGATAGCTCAGGCCACCGCTCCCTTTGCCGCGCAACATGGATTGGAGCGCGGAGCGATCAGATATATAGTGGCATCGGGTTTTAGTTTCGCTGCCGACCGGGACCTCCTGGCGCGTGCTGTGACAAATCTGCTCCGTAATGCGATAGAGGCCACGGCCGGCCGTGACATTGCCTCCATTGAGGTGACGCTGAGCGCAAAATCAGGCGGTGCGCTTGTCACGGTAGCTGATAACGGACCCGGACTTGACGCTGTGGTAGAGCGCGATTTGTTTCAGCCTTTCCTCACCACAAAGCCAGGCGGGGCGGGTATAGGTCTGAACCTCAGCCGGCAGATAGCACGTCTTCATGGGGGTGACCTCATATTGAAGTCGCAGCCGGGCCGCGGCGTTACCGCCTTCCTTACTATCGCCTGTCCGCGACAATGTGAAAAATAAATGCCGTCAAGGTGTTGACAGATGCCTGAAAAATGCGTAACTTCGCAGTCGTAAAAACATCTTCGGACATTAATCAGCGACAACATGTCGGACAATAGCCTTCTCAGCCGTCTTGACGGCATAGACGCCCGTTTCGACGAGGTGGCCACACTTGTGGCCGACCCCGCCGTCATGGCCGATATGGCCCGCTATGTGCGTCTCACCAAAGAGTATTCCGAGCTGGAAAAGCTCGTGGCCGCCACACGGCGCTACCGCGACACTCTCGGCGCCGCCGAAGAGGCCCGTGCCTTAATTGCCGACGGCCAGACCGACCCCGAGCTCAAAGCTCTCGCCCGCGAGGAGCTCGCCGAGGTCGAAGCCTCCATTCCGGCAATGGAGGAGGAGATAAAGCTGCTGCTTGTTCCCGCCGACCCCGAGGATGCCCGCAACGCCATACTTGAAATACGCGGCGGCACGGGAGGCGACGAGGCGGCGCTGTTTGCCGGCGACCTTGCCAAGATGTATATGCGCTTCTGTGAGTCGCGCGGCTGGACCGTGGCTATCTCTTCCGTTTCCGAAGGCGCTGCCGGAGGCTACAAGGAGATTATAATGCGTATCAGCGGCGGCGACAACATCTACGGCACGCTGAAATATGAGAGCGGGGTGCACCGCGTGCAACGCGTGCCCGCGACAGAGACACAAGGACGAGTGCATACCTCCGCCGCCACGGTGGCCGTGCTCCCGGAGGCGGAGCCGTTTGACGTCACTATCAACGAGGGCGAGATACGCTGGGACACGTTCCGCTCCGGCGGTGCCGGCGGCCAGAACGTCAACAAGGTGGAGAGTGGAGTGCGTTTGCGCTACAACTGGCGCAACCCCAATACCGGCGAGACCGAAGAGATACTCATAGAGTGTACGGAGACGCGCGATCAGCCAAAGAACAAGGAGCGCGCTCTGGCGCGTCTGCGCTCGTTTATCTACGACCGCGAGCGCCGCAAGTACACCGACGACATAGCGTCGCGCCGACGCTCACTCGTGTCGACGGGCGACCGCTCGGCCAAGATACGCACCTACAACTTCCCTCAGGGCCGCATCACCGACCACCGTATCAACTATACGGCCTATAACCTCCCCGCATTTCTCGACGGCGACATAAGCGAGCTAATCGACCGCCTCACGGTGGCCGAGAATGCCGCCAAGCTCCAAGAGGCGGCATTATGACACCATGACCGCCCACCATAACCTGCAACCAAAGAATATCAGAATATGAACCGCAAGCAACTTGTCGACAATATCTTTGCCAAACGCAGCTTCCTTTGCGTTGGCCTCGACACCGACATAAAGAAAATACCAGCGTCGATAATCGAAGCGTACCCCGACGACCCTATAACTCCCTTCAACAAGGCCATTATCGATGCCACCGCCCCTTATTGCGTGGCCTATAAGCCTAACATGGCCTTCTACGAGAGCCTCGGAGCCAAAGGCTGGACCGCCCTTGAAAACACCGTGGCCTACCTCCGCGAGAACTATCCCGACCAGTTCATCATAGCCGACGCCAAGCGCGGCGACATAGGCAACACCTCGCAGCTCTACGCCCGCTCCTTTTTCGAGCATCTCGGCGTCGACGCCATAACCGTGGCACCCTACATGGGCGAGGATTCCGTAACCCCGTTTCTCGGCTACGAGGGCAAGTGGGTGGTGCTCCTGGCGCTGACCTCCAACAAAGGCTCCCACGACTTCCAGCTCATCGAGGACCGCGACGGACGCCGCCTCTTCGAGAACGTAATCCTCACCTCAGCCAAGTGGGCCGGCCCCGAAGAGATGATGTATGTGGTGGGTGCGACGCAGGGCTCGATGTTTACCGACATACGCCGTGTGGCTCCCGACAGCTTCCTGCTCGTGCCCGGCGTGGGCGCCCAGGGTGGCAGCCTCGAAGAGGTGTGCCGCTACGGCATGACCGACGACTGCGGACTGCTCGTCAACTCGTCGCGCGGCATCATCTACGCCTCAAAGGAAGCCGACTTCGCCGAAGCCGCCGGCCGCGAGGCGCAGAAGCTTGCGGCGCAGATGGACGCTCTCTTGCCACGCCGCTGATCCGGGCATGCAGATACATGTGTACAAAAAAACAATTTACCATAATTCTTACTCCAATGAACATCGATAACTACAACTTCAATGGTAAGAAAGCCATCGTCCGCGTTGACTTCAACGTGCCCCTGGACGAGAACGGCAACATCACCGACGACACCCGTATTCGCGGCGCCCTCCCCACCCTCGAAAAGATTCTTAACGACGGTGGCGCGCTTATCATCATGAGCCACATGGGCAAGCCCAAGGGCAAAGTCAACCCCAAATTCTCTCTCGCACAAATCAAGGACGCCGTAGCCAAGGCTCTCGGTCGCGACGTTAAGTTCGCTCCCGACTGCGTAGACGCAGCCCAGGCCGCCGCCGACCTCAAACCCGGCGAAGTGCTCCTGCTCGAAAACCTCCGCTTCCACCCCGAAGAAGAGGGCAAGCCCGTAGGTATCGACAAGACCGACCCCGCTTACGACGCTGCCAAGAAAGAGATGAAAGAGCGTCAGAAAGAGTTCTCCAAGACCCTCGCATCATACGCCGACGTCTATGTAAACGACGCTTTCGGCACCGCTCACCGCCGTCACGCCTCTACCGCCGTCATCGCCGACTACTTCGCTGCCGAAGACAAGATGCTCGGCTACCTCATGGAGAAAGAGGTTAAGGCTGTCGACAACGTGCTCAAAGACATCAAGCGTCCGTTCACCGCTATTATGGGCGGCTCGAAGGTGTCGACCAAAATCGGCATCATCGAAAACCTCATGGACAAGGTTGACAACCTCATCCTCTGCGGCGGCATGACCTACACCTTCGCCAAGGCCCGCGGCGGCAAAATCGGCCTCTCGCTCTGCGAAGACGACAAGCTCGACCTCGCTCTCGACATCATCAAGAAGGCTCAGGAAAAGGGTGTCAATCTCGTGCTCGGCACCGACTGCATTGCAGCCGACAGCTTCTCCAACGACGCCAACACTCAGGTGTGTGACGTTATGAATATCCCCGACGGCTGGGAAGGCCTCGACGCAGGTCCCGAGACCCGCAAGGCTTTCGCCGATGCTATCCGTCCTTCCAAGACTATTCTCTGGAACGGCCCCGCAGGCGTGTTTGAGTTCGACAACTTCACCGCCGGCTCGCGTGCAATCGCCGACGCTATCGTCGAGGCTACCGACAACGGCGCGTTCTCGCTCGTAGGTGGCGGCGACTCCGTGGCTTGCGTCAACAAGTTTGGCCTCGCCGACCAGGTGAGCTATGTCTCCACCGGTGGCGGCGCTCTCCTCGAAGCCATCGAGGGCAAGGTGCTTCCCGGCATCGCGGCTATCCGCGGCGACAAGTAAGTCACCGACAGATATATCGTCAAAAGTTCATCTCCCGGTCAGGAGTCATAGCTGACTCCGGGCCGGGAGATGCTCTGTTTTGTGCCCTGATAGTCATAAATTGCTTTCCGGAAGTAAAAAATTGTTACAATTAGCGATTTTTTTTCAAAACAATATCGATGAAAATTGTTAATTTTGTGAATTGTTTCCAATAAATTCTAATCATCAAGTATGTCAACACCCGTATCCCGCGAAGCCGCCCTGGAATATCACCGCGAGGGCAAGCCGGGTAAAATCGAAGTTGTACCGACCAAGCCTTACTCCACACAGCATGACCTCGCACTGGCCTATTCGCCCGGCGTGGCTTATCCCTGCAAGGAGATAGAGGCTAATCCGGCCGATGTCTATGAATACACCAACAAAGGCAATCTTGTAGCTGTAATATCCAACGGCACCGCTGTGCTCGGCCTTGGCGACATAGGCCCCGAGGCGGGCAAGCCCGTCATGGAGGGCAAAGCATTGCTGTTCAAGATATTTGCAGGTATCGATTGCTTCGACATCGAAGTGGCCGAGAAAGACCCCGACAAATTCATACAGACAGTCAAGGCCATCGCGCCGACGTTCGGTGGCATTAATCTCGAAGACATCAAAGCTCCCGAATGTTTTGAGATAGAGCGCCGACTCAAAGAGGAGTGTGACATACCCGTGATGCACGACGACCAGCATGGCACCGCAATCATCTCGGCCGCCGGCCTCGTCAACGCACTCAAAATTCAGGGAAAGAAAATAGGCGACATACGCCTCGTGGTCAACGGCGCGGGCGCTGCCGCCGTTAGTTGCACACGCCTCTACGTCAAGCTCGGCGTAAAGAAAGAGAATATCGTGATGTGCGACTCCAAGGGCGTAATCAACGCTTCGCGCAGCAACCTTAACGAGCAGAAGCGCGAGTTTATGACCACCCGCGACATAACCACCCTCGCCGAAGCGATGAAAGATGCCGACGTGTTCCTCGGCCTCTCAGTCAAGGATGTCGTTACTCCCGAGATGCTCCGCTCAATGGCTCCGAAGCCTATCGTGTTCGCTCTTGCCAACCCTGATCCGGAGATAGCCTACGACCTTGCCATAGCTACACGCCCCGACATGATTTTCGCCACCGGACGCAGCGATTATCCCAACCAGATAAACAACGTCCTCGGCTTCCCCTATATATTCCGCGGTGCCCTCGACTGTGGCGCTACCGCTATCAACGAGGAGATGAAGCTGGCCGCCGTACACGCTATCGCCGACCTCGCCAAGGAGCCGGTGCCCCCGGTAGTCACCGCCGCCTACTCCGAGGGTGAGACTCTGGAATTCGGCCCCCGATATATTCTCCCCAAGCCGCTTGACCCGCGGTTGCTCACCACCGTTGCTCCCGCCGTGGCCCGCGGCGCCATGGAGAGCGGAGTGGCCCGTCGCCCGATTGCCGACTGGGATGCCTACTACGACCGTCTGCGTAAGCTCATGGGCTACGACAACCGCATCATGCGTCGCATCTCCGACGAGGCCAAGAAGCACCCCAAGCGTGTGGTGTTTGGCGATGCCAATACCGACAATATGCTTCAAGCCGCCGTGCTCGGAGCGCATCAGGGCCTCTTCATCCCCGTGCTGCTCGGCAACGAGGAGATGATTGCCAAGCGCGCCAAGCGCCTCAATCTCGACATCGAGGGGATAGAGATTGTCAACCTGCGCCATGACCGCGAGGCCGACCGCCGTCACCGCTATGCCGAGCGCCTCGCCGCACGCCGCGGCCGCGACGGCATGCAGCTCCTCGAAGCTCAGGACAAGATGTTTGACCGCAACTATTTCGGCATGGCTATGGTCGATGCCGGCGACGCCGACGCTTTCCTCGGCGGCACCTACTCCACCTCATATCAGTCGGGCTGCATAGCCCAAGAAGTGATAGGCATACGCCCCGGCTACAAGCATTTTGCCTCGCTCCATATCATACAGACCAAGCAGGGCCCGCTCTTCATCGCTGACACCCAGGTCAACCGCAAGATTGATGAAGAGACTCTCTTTGACATCGCCCGTCTGGCCCGCAACGGCGTGGAGTATTTCGCCACAACTCCGGTAATGGCTCTTGTGAGCTACTCCAACTTCGGCAGCGCCGCCGGCGAAGCCGAGCCCGACATGGTGGCGTCGGTGGCCCGCAAGATGCGCGAGCTATATCCCGACCTCGCCGTTGACGGCGAGATGAACCTGCTCTTCGCACTCGACCGCAAGCTACGCGACGACAACTATCCTTTCAGCCGCCTCAAAGGCAAGGATGTCAACACCCTCATCTTCCCCAACCTCACAGCCGGCTCGTCGGCCTACCGCTGGCTCCTCGCCATGGGCGTGGGCGAGTCGATAGGCCCGATTCAGATGGGTCTCAACAAGCCGGCCCACTTCGTCCACGTCTCCGCCAAGGTGCGCGATATTGTCAATATGGCCACTATCGCAGCCCTTGACGCTGCTACCGTCGACGGCCACCAGCCTGAAATCTGATACATCGACTGAAGGCGTTTGTCGCCAAAACCGTCATCGGATTGATACATTTTCTTTATTGAGTGCGGTCAGCTACAGAATGGCTGACCGCACTCGCATTATATTCATTATATTATAATGTTGAAGTTATTTTGACGTCTATATAAATAATGTGTATGACTGAGTGATTGATGTGATGCATAGCGAGTAACGTAGTATCTGCAGATGTTAAATACGGGGGGAATGTGAATTATTTTAACGATTGTTATTGCGAAATCCGTTTTTTTTATGTTTATTTGCATAAACTTTTGAATCATTAAGTGGCAATAGGGTGCCGATGTGTCTCTAACTACGTTCTCTACATGCACTTAGGCTGCTTGCAATTTTTTAACGACAATATCCATAAATCTTACCTATCAACTATTATCATTTTACCGAATGAAAAAACTATTTACGACGGCAATGGTAGTTGCCACCGCTATGGCGTATCAGCCTGCTATTCAGGCAAGTGACGCAATAGGGGGGGGGTAAATTCACCACTTCCGCACCTGATGAGCAGGCGGCCGCCTGCACAGGTACAGTAGTCGATGAGGATGGTGAGCCGATGATCGGTGCATCCGTGATGGTACAAGGCACAACAAACGGTGCTTCGACCAACATTGACGGTAACTTCTCTCTCTCGAACGTAAAAAAAGGTGCCACGCTGGTAATCACTTATGTAGGTTGTGATCCGATGAAGGTTGTCTGGAACGGCACTCATCTCAATGTGGTCATGAAGTCAAACATGAACTCGCTCGATGAAGTTGTCGTTGTGGGTTATGGTGTTCAGAAAAAAGTAAACGTGACCGGCGCCGTGTCAATGGTCGATGACAAAGTATTCAAGTCACGTCCGGTTGCTAATGTCCAGCAGGCTCTTCAGGGCGCTGTTCCGGGCCTCAACCTGTCGGTGACCAACAGCGGCGGTGAGCTCAACTCAGGCATGAGCATGAACATCCGTGGCGCAGGTACCATCGGTGATGGCTCTGTTGCGAATCCTCTTGTGCTTATCGACGGCATCGAGGGCAACATCAACCAGGTGAACCCGAATGATATCGAGAACGTATCAGTGCTGAAAGATGCGGCGGCCTCGTCAATCTATGGTGCGCGCGCGGCCTTCGGTGTTATTCTTATCACCACCAAGCAGGGCAAGCAGGGCAAAGTAAATGTGACATATTCGGGCGATGTGCGCTTCAGCAGCGCCATTCAGGTACCTAATATGGCCAACTCTCTTGAATGGGCCACATATTTCAATGCGGCTCAGTATAATGACAATGGTGGCTACGTGTACAGCGATGAGACGATGGTCAACATCAAGAAGTATCTCGCAGGTGAGTTTACCGATCCGTCACAGCCCGAATATTATGGTACTACCGCCAACAGCAACGGACGCTGGAACAACTACGGTTCGGCATTTGCCAATACCGACTGGTTTGCTGAACACTACAAGAAGAATGTACCATCGACCCAGCACAATATCAGCCTTTCGGGCGGTAATGAAAAGACCACATGGCTTATCAGCGGCAGCTACCTGCTCCAGAATGGTCTGATACGTCACGGCCATGATGAGTACAACCGCTATACCACAAATGCGAAAATCAATAGCCAGCTTGCTCCATGGGTTCGCGTTGAATACAACACCAAGTGGACACGCGTGGACTATGAGCGTCCATATTATCTCTCGGGTCTGTTCTATCATAACATTGCCCGCCGCTGGCCGACTTGTCCGGTTATTGACCCCAACGGCCGTTGGATGAACGAAATGGAAATCGCGGAGCTTGAAGATATGGGTATCCATGACGAGACGAGCGACAACTTCACCCAGCAGCTCAAGTTTACCTTTACTCCCATCGAAGGTTGGAACATCGTTGCCGACGGCGCTATCCGCGTAAGCAACAGCAAGACGACCGAGAGCATGAACCCCGTCAGCTACTACGACTGCAACGACGAGCCGTTTATCCGTGACTCGGGTATGGGTACCACATCATGGGCCTATCAGTCGCGCAGCCGCACCAACTACTATGCTGCCAATATATTCACCGACTACAGCCGTTCGTTTGGCGAGCACAATGCAAAGGTGCTCGTAGGTATGAACTTCGAGAAGTATAATCTCGATGGTCTCTCAGGCACTGGTTATAAAATGATCAATCCCGACAAGCCGTTCCTCAACCAGACCCAGACCGACTTCCGTACCAGCGACAGCTATAACCACCGCGCTACAGCCGGTTACTTCGGCCGTCTGAACTACGACTATGCCGGTCGTTACCTCTTTGAGGCCAATATCCGTTACGACGGTTCGTCGCGCTTCCTCGCCGATCGCCGCTGGGCATGGTTCCCCTCGTTCTCGGCCGGCTGGAACATAGCACGCGAATCATTCTTCGAGTCATTGTCCAAGGACATCAGCACCCTCAAGCTCCGCGGTTCATGGGGTAAGCTCGGTAACACAAGCTCCAACTACAACTCCTTCTGGGACTGGTATCCCTTCTACCAGCAGCAGCCTGTAGGTGTCAACAACAGCGGCTGGCTCATCAACGGACAGCAGGGCAACAGCGCCACTCTCCCCTCAATCATCAACACCATGATGACCTGGGAAACTGTTACGACAGTCGATATCGGCTTTGATGTGGCAGCCTTTAACAACCGCCTCACTGCATCGTTTGACTGGTTTGACCGCAAAACTACCGATATGATCGGCCCGGCTCCTATCCTCGGTTCTGTACTCGGTGCCGACGCTCCCAAGACCAATAACACCGATATGCGTTCGCGTGGTTGGGAATTCGAGATCGGCTGGAACGACAACATAGGCGAGTGGAGCTACAACGCACGCTTCAACGTGTCTGACAGCCGCGCCAAGGTGACCAACTATCCCTTTAGCGGAGAGTTCGAGAACCAGAGCCTCAACAACTGGTACAACGGACGTTATGACGGCGAAGTATGGGGCTACACCTCAGTGGGCATAGCCAACTCGCAGGAAGAGATGGACAAGTGGCTCGAGAGCAACAGGCCCAACTGGGGCAGCAACTGGGGCGCCGGTGACATCATGTACAAGGACCTCAACGGTGACGGTGTGGTAGACAACGGTGGCAACACTCTCGGCGATCACGGCGACCTTACCGTTATCGGCAACACGACTCCCCGCTATCGCTTCGGTCTTAACCTCGGCGTGCAGTGGCGCGGCTTTGACTTCTCGACATTCTTCCAGGGCGTGATGAAGCGCGACTACTTCTTCGGAAGCGGCGAGCCTTATTTCTGGGGCGCAACAGGCGGCAAGTGGCAGAGCACCGTATTCAAGGAGCACCTTGATTACTGGACTCCCGAAAACACCGACGCCTACTATCCCCGTCCTTACTTCGATTCGGGCAAGAACCGTTACACCCAGACCCGTTACAAGCAGAACGCAGCCTATCTCCGTTGCAAGAACATGCAGCTGGGTTACTCGCTCCCCGCACGTATCATCAATCATGCAGGCATGACCAACTGCCGCGTATATGTTTCGGTCGACAACCTCTTCACATGCACAGGCATATCCAAGGTGTTTGATCCCGAGACTCTCGGTGGCGCTTGGGGCGCAGGCAAGCTCTATCCTCTCCAGCGCACATGGTCGTTTGGTCTGAGCGTAAGCTTCTAATACTAAAATACAGATAACAACAGACATCCACGAAATGAAACCATATATTACCAAAATCGGACTTGCCATCCTCACCGGTTTTGCGGCTACTGCATGGACATCATGCAATGATCAGCTTGATCTGGAGCCTATCACCCAGATCACTCCTGACATGTACTACCGCTCGGCCGATCAGTTGGCCAATTACGTCAACGCATATTATAACGCTCATCTTGCCAATCCATTCAGCGGCGCGATGTATCATCAGGCTGCCTATAACGACGGCCTCAACCGTTCCGACATCAATACCGATATCGCTTGCATAGGCGGCGGTAGCACCACGCTGTTCACTCCCGACCACTGGCAGGTGTCGGATGGCAAGTCGCTTCAGAGCTACTATGCCCTGGTTAGAGTATGGAACAACTTTCTTACCCGTGCCGAAGAAAACTATGCGGCCGGTGAAATAACCGGTTCCGACGATGCTATCAGGAATTATATCGGTGAAGGCTACTTCTTCCGCGCGTTGGCCTACTACCGTATCCTGGCGCTCTACGGCGACGCTCCCATTATCACGGAAGTGCTTCCTGATATCGATGAAGTGATAGTCGAGAATAGCAAACGTGCTCCCCGTAACGAAGTGGCCCGCTTCATCCTGTCGGATCTCGACAAGGCTATCAGCATGTGCTATTCGCGCTCCACATTCAAGGGCCAGCGCATAAGCCGTGAAGCTGCCGCCCTCCTTAAGTCGCGTGTGGCTCTCTTCGAGGCCACCTTCGAGAAGTATCATCGCGGTAGCGGTCGTGTGCCCGGCGATTCCAACTGGCCCGGCGCTTCCAAGAGCTACAACTCGGGAAAGAGCTTCGACATCGCAGGTGAAATCGACTTCTTCCTCACCGAAGCCATGTCGGCCGCCAAGATAGCAGTGGGAAGCACTCCTCTCACTGCCAACAACAGGGTGCTTGAGCCTGCTCTCGGGTCGATATCAGGCTTCAACCCCTATTTCGAGATGTATAGCCAGGCTTCTCTCGCCAATGTTGACGAAGTACTTCTCTGGAAAGAATACAGCGCCGAGCTCAATGTTAAGCACAATGCCCCTTACCGTACCGTTCTTGGCTGTAACGATGGCATGACACGCCCATTCGTAGAGGGCTTCCTCATGACCGACGGCAAGCCTTGGTATGCAAGCAATCTTTATCAGGGTGACAAGAGCATTGACGCCACAAAGGTCAACCGCGACTATCGCGCACAGCTCTTCCTCTGGAGCGAAAGCACTACCGCGTATACCGATCCCCGTTTTAACGATGATTACGGTATGGCTTTCGGTGTGCCTGATATCAACGACCACCTCCCCGAGACACGTGCCATCACCGGTTACCAGTCACGCAAGTATTATACTTATGACTATGCACAGACCTGGCACGACCAGATTCTCGGTGTCAATGCCTGCCCCATCTTCCGCACTGCCGAGGCTATGCTCAACTATATGGAGGCATGCGTGGAGAAGACCGGCAATGTCGACGGTACTGCCTCTGACTATTGGCGTCAGCTCCGCACCCGCGCGGGTGTCGATCCCGACTTCAATGCCACTGTTGCCGCAACCGACATGAGCAAGGAGCTTCAGCTCAGCGTATACTCAGGCCAGGAGATGGTTTCGGCTCTCCTCTTCAACGTACGTCGTGAGCGTGTATGCGAGACCTTCAACGAGGGTCTGCGTATGGCTGACCTCATCCGTTGGCGTTCATTTGACCGCATGATTACTACCAAGTGGATTCCTGAGGGTGTAAACTTCTGGGACGAGATGTACCAGGATGAGCACTATGACGGCATCATAAGCGACGGTAGCACCAACAGCACCGTATCGAGTCCTACTCTCGGCAAATATGTGCGTCCTTATTCGGCATCAATGTCGAATACCAACGAACTCCGTGACGGCTACAAGTGGATGGAAGCATTTTATCTCTATCCTCTTGGCTATGTTGATCTGACATCCGGTTCGACTGACCGCACGGTCGAGAACTCCAATATGTATCAGAACATCAACTGGCCCAACGAGGGCGGCTCAAAGGCCCTGAAATAATCCCACAGGTCAATAACCTACATAATCGGGGAGCCCGGCCGGGCTCCCCGATTTATTTCTTAGTGTGGCTTCTTCGGCTTCTTCGGACCGGTCGCCTGACGGCGCCCTTGGACTCGTCCGAGTCGTCCGAGTTGTCCGAGTTGTCCGAGTCGAGGCCGCTAAAAGCAAGCACCCCGGCAGAGCTGTCGCTCTGTCGGGGTGCGTTGTGGGTTGGCTTGTGGGCCATGATTTACTCGGCTGCGGGAGCTTCCTCAGCGGGAGCTTCCTCGGCAGGAGCAGCTGCGGCAGCTTCTTCAGCGGCTTTGGCTGCGGCCTCAGCTTTCTTCTTGGCTACGGCCTCGGCGATGGTCTTGTTGACAGCCTGCTCGGCTTCGAGACGGGCCTTGGCTGCGAGCTCCTTCTTGTCGGCCATATCGGCGCGGAAAGAGTCGACTGCGGCCTGCTTCTTCTGCTTCCAGGCGTCGAAGCGACGCTGTGCTTCGGCTTCGTCGAATGCGCCTTTCTTAACACCGCCCTGGAGGTGCTTCATGAGGAGAACACCTTCGTTGGAGAGGATGGTGCGTACTGTGTCGGTGGGCTGTGCGCCGCAGTTGAGCCAGTAGAGTGCGCGCTCGAAGTTAAGGGTTATTGAAGCGGGATTGGTGTTGGGGTTGTAGGAACCAATTCGCTCGATATACTTACCATCTCGTGGTGCCCTGCTGTCGGCGATAACAATGGGATAGAACGCATAGTTCTTGCGACCATGACGCTGCAGTCTGATTTTTGTTGCCATTTAGGTTGTTGATTTGTTAGTTGGGTTAACGCATATACTTGTCCGGAGGGTGGCCGGGGAGCCTTATGCGGCTGCAAAGGTACTCATTTTTTTGATTATGGGCAATCTGCGCCCGCTTTTTTGCGAAATTATTGATAACTTTGCGGTCGATTAGCCCTGCCGCGGGGCTGTCAGTCACTCTCTCGCTCCCTTTCACCGCTATTGTTTATGAATATACCACGCTTCGCCACTATATCTCTCCGGGCACGGCTTGCCACGCTTATTGCCGCTCTGCTCATCGCCGTGACCGCCACGGCCCAGATGAGCCGTCCGGGAGGAGGCTCGTCGCGTTCGGGCGGCTCCTCGGGTTCGCAGCAGAAGCTGCCCGAGCAGATAATCACCGCCTGGGACATGACGTCGCCGCTGGGCTTTCGCCGCCCGGCTCAGGTCGACACTCTGCTCCTCAACTACTACCTCAACGCCGTGCCCGTCGACATAAGTCCTGCCTGGGCCTCGACCGGTAATCTCGGCGGCCAGGGCATCAACATGATTTATATGGAGCGTCAGGTGCAGAGCGATTTCTTTTTCCACGACCCGCTCGCCCACTGGCTTCCCACGCTCGGCAACCACAAGTTCTACAACTCGCGCATACCGTTTACGCTGCTGAGCTACAATACCGGCGGCGGTAAGGAGAACTCGCAGGACCGCCTTACGGGCGTGTTCTCGGGCAACGTCAATAAGCGGCTCCAATTCGGTGCCCACTTCGATTATCTCTATTCCAAGGGTATGTATGCCAACCAGTCGGTTAAGAACATCAACTACGGCCTGGCCGGCTCGTACATGGGCGACCGTATTGAGATTCAGGGCTTTTTCAATGGCTGGAACTCTCTCAATAAGGAGAACGGCGGCATTACCGACGACGGCTACATTATCGACCCGGCGCCGCTTCAAGGCGGCCAGTCAAGCATTGAGCCGCGCTCGATTCCCGTTAACCTGACAGCCGCCCACACGCGTCTTACCGGCGCCGAGGCTATGCTCAACAGCCGCTACAAGATCGGTTTCTGGCGCGAACTGCCCCCCGACTCAATCAAGGGGCCCGACGGCAAGATGATGGAGGACACGATACCGAAGCACGAGTTTGTGCCGGTGAGTGCCGTGACATGGACAGTCGACTATCGTCGCGGACGACACCTGTTTCTGAATCAGAATGCCTCGGAGGGCGATCGCTTCTGGAAAAACCACTATCTGCTCACCGATGGCACCAACGACGTGACGAGTTACCATTCCGTTACCAATACGTTCGGTCTGTCGCTAATCGAAGGCTTCCACAAGTATGCCAAGTTTGGCCTTTCGGCTTTCATCACCCACGAGCTTCGCAAGTACACGCAGGCCGTTGACACTGTGACACACCCGCGCAATCCCGCCGATATAAACACCAACCTCACTCCCTATCCGCTGGAAACGCGGATTGCACCTGATGCGAGCGAGAACTTCGTGTGGGTGGGAGGTCAGCTCTCCAAGACCCAGGGCTCGATACTGCGCTACGATGCCACGGCGCGTTTCGGCATCATAGGACGAGCGATAGGGGAGGTGGACCTCAAAGGTAACCTCTCTACCCGCATACCGTTTATGAGCGATACGCTTGAAGTCGACGCTCTGGCGCATATATCCAACGAGGCTGCACCCTATCTGATGAACAACTTCGTGAGCAACCACTTCATCTGGCACAACGATTTCGGCAAAATCAACCGCGTGAGGCTGGGAGGCACTGTGGCGCTCCCTATGACACGCACCCGCCTCAGCTTCAACGTCGAGAACATCAAGAACCTGATATATTTCGACTCGCTCGCCATGCCGGCGCAGCACTCGAAAAACATCCAGGTGGTGAGCGCCGCCCTGCGCCAGGACTTCAAGCTCGGCATACTCAACTGGCAGAACAGCGTCACATGGCAAAAATCGTCGGATAAGTCGGTGCTTCCGCTTCCCGACCTCGCCGTCTATTCCAATCTGTTCATTCTCTTCAAGGTGGCCACGCTGCATGTGCAGCTCGGCGTCGACTGCGACTGGTACTCCAAGTACTATGCCTACGACTATCAGCCGGCAACATCCGTGTTTTATACTCAGGATAAGGTCAAGGTGGGCAATTACCCGTTCATGAACGCTTATGTCAACATGAAATTGAGCAAAGCGCGTTTTTATGTGTTATTCTCTCATATCAACCAGGGTATGATAGGCGGCAACAATTACTTCGCGCTGCCGCATTATCCGATGAACCCGCGCCGCTTCCTGCTTGGCGTTTCGGTCGATTTTACAAACTGAACAAGTCGCTCCGCCACCACGACTGAGCGCAGCAACGACTATGGCCGACACACAACAATCCGGACGCCCTCACGAGCGCCGTCAACACTTAAAACCGAAAAGTAAACGTATGGGGGCCACACTCCTGGCCCTGCTCCTTATCGCCGTGGGCGCGATGTGGATGCTAAAAGTATGCTCGCATCCGCGCGGCGACGGCATGAGAGACCTCCCGTCGGGGGGCGACACGATAGACGTGGCGATAGAGTATTCGCCGCTCACATTCTATCAGCTCGGCGACACAATAGGGGGCTTTGACTACGACTTGCTCCGCACCATAGGGCGCGAGGGGGGTATAAAGTTCAAGTTTCACCCGGTTTCGGCTATCTCAGGCGCCCTCGAAGGACTCAGCGACGGCTTGTATGACATAGTGGTCGCCGACGCCCCGTCGACGGCTGAGATGACAGATAAATACCGCTTTACGGAGCCTGCTTTTCTCGACCGTCAGGTGCTGGTTCAACGCCGCGACTCCGGCGCGATGATAAGCACCGCGCTTGAACTGGCAGGCAAGCGCGTGTGGGTGCCTGCGGAGAGTCCTGCGGCCCTGCGTCTGGCCAATCTCGCCGCAGAGATTGGCGATTCAATCCATGTGATGACCGACTCGCTCTACGGCTCCGAGCAGCTTGTGATTCTCACCGCAACGGGCGAGATAGAACGCGCTGTGGTCAACGAGCGGATAGCCCGCGCAATGGCGGCCGACTATCCCGACATCGACATCTCGACCGGCATATCGTTCACGCAGTTCCAGCCATGGATACTGCGCCGCGACGACGGCGAGCTTGCCGCGCGCATCGACACTCTGCTCGTGCGCTTCAAGGCCACACCGGCTTATTCCGACCTGCACCTCCGCTATTTCGGAGAGGAGTAACGAATATTCTCACATTTAGAGCTTGTTTAAAAACGATTGTTAACAGAAGTGAGTTTTCGGAGAGTAA
>CAMWXJ010000016.1 GCA_947178215.1 uncultured Porphyromonadaceae bacterium | reverse complement strand
TTTTTATAACGAACACAACCCTAATGATGTTCAGCGACATAAAAAGTGCCACCCCAAGTTAATGGAGTGACACTGCATACTTCTAAATATTTATCAAGACTACCTTATAGGAAAATGTTTTTGTTCATACTCCCTGACAATCTCTGAAACCTCGATAAGTTCGACGGCATTAGCATCTGTTGATGGAGTGTTATCCGAAATAAGAGGTAATAGTTCCTCTATGCGACGGAGAGCTGATTCATATTGCTGTTCGGTTGTATCCATTTTCGTTACATTTTTCATTTGCAAATATAACTCATTTTTCTGAGAACCGGGCCAATCGCATTTATTTCAGCGAAATGACCATAGATGCCTCTCTCGCTCGTTCATCGACAACTTTGGCGTAGATTTGCGTGTTTTTCACGCTTTTGTGGGTCAACATCTTGCTGATGGTAAGAATGTCCACGCCGTTGGCGGCAAGCAACGTAGCGAAGCTGTGGCGCATCGAATGGAATGTTATCCGTCTGGTTATGCCTGCGGATTTAATCCACTCTTTCAGCGGATGATTCACCATGTGGCGTTTAAGGCCTTTGAAAATCAGTCCTTCCGAACGTTCACCGCAGAGTGCGAGAGTTTCATCGCTGATAGGGAGGTTGGTTTCTTCCTCGGTTTTCTCAGTACACATTCTTATGAGATAGCCTCCGTCCTGTCCCATCTGGATATGTTCCCATGAGAGTTGCAGAATGTCGCTTATGCGTAGTCCGGTCATGCAGCTAAACAGAACCGCCTGTTTCAGAACGGGAATCTTACAAGGCGTAGCGACAAGCAGCTTGACTTCCGCGAGTGTAAGAAACTCTTTCTTGACCTCCTTCCACTCGATTTTTTCAAGAAAGTCATTGACATTCTCGCGGAGATATTTCTCCTGATAAGCCATTTTCAGCAAGGCACGGAATGTCGACCAATATCCTGCCGCCGAATTGTGGGAGATTGGTCCTTTGCCGTTGTTGCGCTGACGTTGGGCAGATAGAAGATAAGTACGGAAGCCCTTGCAGAAGTCAACTGTCAAATCGCAGAAACGACACTTGCCCTTGCAGTAGATTTCAAAGTGTCGGAGAACGCAGTCCCATTTCTGATACTTCTGACGGCATTTCTGCTTGAAGTAGGCAAGAAAGTCCATGCGCAGCTTCTCCTTATCGAGAAAATCGAACTGCTCGTTAAGCAACTGCTCGAAGCGACGGCAGCGGATAGCTTCCGCCTTTTCAAGCATTGAGGAGTTGAACTGACGCTCCCGCTCATTCTTGGGCGAGGTATAGATATAGATGCCGAGGGTTTCACGGCGGCTCATCCGGTTGGTATGGGGATTACGGATGGCAGGATAGAAATCGAGATAGAGCGAGATGCGTCCACCCGATATAGCCTTCTTGCGAAGGAAAACTTTGGTGCATGTATTCATGTGCGTTGTGAATTAAAAGATTTGATGCGAAGGTAGGAAGTGTTCAAACAGTGGACTCAGACACCCGATTCCGGGGTATTTCCACCGATAGGCCACCACAAATCCACCGCATCATATCGTGGGTGGAGCAAACAGATTATCAAGATCATGCTTGGATATTTTGATGATTCTGCCAACCTTAACCTTACTTATGCCGTAGGTCTTGATATAATGGTAAAGTTGGTCGCGCGTCATGCTGTATTTTGCCATTGCCTCTTGCATGGTGTAGGTGTCCGGCTCATCAACGGCAACTCCTTTGGCTTTGTCGAAATGCCATTTTGAATAGCGGGCTTCACAACCTATTTTCATTTTCGGAATTCTCTCCTTTGAGACAAGATTATAGATTGCCGAGAGAGTCATGCCATAACGCTCCTGTATCTCCGCAGCGGTGTACCATTCGGTAATTTCTTCTTTCGGGGTAGACTTGGCAAAGAACCGATCTATATGCGACTTGCTCCAGAGCGTTTTTCCTCGTTGGGTTAGCTTTGGGAAATTGTTTTCTTTTGCCGCCTTGAATAGCCACGAATTACTGATGCCGAATTTCTCCAGCACTTCTTTCGTGGTATAGAACTCCGTTATAGGTCGCTTCTCTTTCGCTACAATAGCAAATACCTCGGGAATGCGGAAAAGATTATCAATATCTTCTCTACTGATTTTGAATTTACAGCCAATCCGCTTTGCTTTCAATTCTCCGTTTCTCAGATATGAATATACGGTCGGTCGTGACACTCCGAGGTATAGCGCAGTTTCGGAGATTGTAAGGAATGGTTTTGATTTGATTTTCTCTAAGGGTTTTTCTGAAATAAGAAAATCTGTCATGGCATCGTGTGCCTTTGTTTTGGCTTCCCTCTTTCGCTGTTTATACAGAAGGCTTGAACAGCGGTGAGAGCAACAAGTAGTGGTGGTCTTGTGAGCAACGAACTCGCGGCCACAGAACGCACACAGTTTCTTTAGATTCAGATTACTGCTCATTTTTATTTCGCTTTATTTCGCCAACAAAAGTGTAAAATCCCGTAAAGTGGTGTAAAATGGCGTAAAGATTGTCCACAACCTCTCTAATGGGATTGCTCCCGATAGCTGACGAGATACAATCGGGATACAAAAATGGGCGTAAAATCGAGCAGAAACGGTTAAAACCGAGAAATGCGGCAACAAAAATGGCACCCCGTAAAGAGTGCCATACTAACAGATTATGCTATTTTGTAATCGTTTCTAACTATATGGTCATTTTCCGATGCAGAAGCGGGAGAAGATGGTGGCGAGGAGGTCGGGGGTGGTGATGGCGCCGGTGATTTCTCCGAGGTGGTGGAGGGCTGCGCGAAGGTCGATGGCTACGAGGTCAAGGCTTAGCGAACTTTCTGACTCCGATTCATTGCCGCTACCTGACACCTCAGGGTATTCTGACAAATAGTCGCCGACTGCCGACTGTTTCATGGTTGACAATGGGCCGGTTTCTGATTGACCGGCAGTGTGAGTCATAACATCCACAGTGGGGGGCAAGGCCTTATCCATTGTGTCACTGGTCGTTTGCGAGTCAGCCGAAATCATTGCGTCAGTCGCAGTCGTTGTGCCATTGGCTGCGGGGTGGGGACTGGCTGTTGGATGGATGGAGGATGAGGTTAATGCGTTGGGGTGACCGAGAGCCGAGGCGACTGCGCGGAGTGAGGTGAGGGCAGCGGATGCGGCCTGATAGTGGCGGGCGTTGGTGAGCATCGGTGTATCAAGCGACTCGGCGCTAATGATACTTCCGAGTAGCTTACGTAGTGGTTCGCTGCCTTCACGGGTCGTGGCGCAAATCATGGCACTTTCAACATCGCAAACGCCTTTTGCTGCTTCCTGTGCGGCATGTAGTGCCGCACTTAATTCCGTGCTCTTGGCATCGGTGAAGATGTCGGCTTTGTTAACCGCAATAATTAGTCTGCTTCCATTGGCAAGAGCGTTAATGATAGCTTCACCGGTGCGTGCGATTGAGTCGGTGGCAGTGGGGTCTACAACCCAGACCACTACCGTAGCGCGGCTGATTGCTTTCAGCGAGCGGTCAATGCCTATGGCTTCAATCTCGTCTGTCGGATTTTCGCGCAGTCCCGCCGTGTCGATGACACGGAAAGTAGTGCCCTCAATTTCTATCGTGTCTTCGATAGTGTCACGTGTGGTTCCGGCGATAGGCGACACAATGGCACGATCATCATCGGCGAGTGTGTTAAGCAGTGTCGATTTGCCCGCGTTGGGAGCTCCTACGATAGCGAGTGGTATGCCGTCGCGTATCGCCTGTGCGGTGCCAAACGACGCCGTGAGCCTTTCAAGAATGGCGATGACTTCATCTGTGATGCGTCTGAGCTCTGTGCGTGATGCAAATGAGACATCCTCCTCGGAGAAATCGAGTTCGAGCTCGACGAGCGACGCGAGGTCAATCAGCCTGGCACGCAGGTCGGCAAGCGCTTCCGACAAGCGACCTCGCATCTGATTGAGGGCTATACGGTGGGCGTTGCGCGAAGATGCTGCGATTAGGTCTGCCACGGCTTCGGCTTCGGCCAGGTCGAGATGTCCGGCGGCAAATGCACGGCGGGTGTATTCTCCCGGGTCGGCAAGACGACAGCCCGCGTCAATGAGCAGTCGAAGCAACTCGCTCTGCACATATCTTGATCCATGTACGGAAAGCTCTACTGTGTCATCGCCCGTGTATGACCCCGGACCTCTGAATATCGTGCATACCGCTTGATCTACGGTCTGGCCGGTGACTGGATCGACTACGCGTCCAAGATGAGCGGTATGTGTCAGGCACTGTTCAAGCGGCCGTCCGCGCCAAATCGAAGATGTGATTTTGACGGCCTGCGAACCGCACACACGTACGACAGCAATACCGCCAATGCCGGCAGGCGTTGCTACTGCGCAGATTGTGTCGCTATCAAGATGCTTTGTCGGCTGTCGGTTGTTGTCGTTGTTCATCATTTGTTTCGACCGGGTTTTAAAGTCGACCACATGTGAAAATCGTTCTGCGCCTCTACTTCCTGCTCGATTGAGTCGGGCAGGGCAGAGAAGAAGTCGAGTCCCGTAAGCTCCTCCACTTTGTCAATGCTCGTGGCCGCCGACTGCATGCCTCCTTTTACATATCCGTTAGGCATCACGAACGCGATGCCTCTCATCGGCCTTGCGTAAGGCGAAAGGATGACCTTAAAGAAACTGCGTGGAACGGCCACACGTGAATCACCGATATATTCGTGCGGTGCGGGCGTGAGGATAGGGCCTGAGATTATTATTATCGCACTATCGGCCTGTGCCCACTGACGGCATTTCTCTTCCAGGGTGCGCCAGGCTCCTGTGTTCAGTTGCTTTGCCTGTGGACAGATGTTGGTGAGCGTGAATGATTCTGCCATAGCTGTGGCGTCCCATTTCATGTCGGCGGCCGGAGCCATGTGGCCGCGGTCGTAGCCTGAGTAGAGATAATCGTAGGTCTCGGCACAGCCGGGCACATTGGGGTCAGTCACGAACTTGTTGGTGCGCGGAGTCTTTCCGCCGGTCTCATCGGCCGTCAGTTCCCACGCCACCCAATTAGGTATGTGCATCTTGGGGTTGAACGACAGATTGAAGCCGGTATAACTCACCGGGGTAGAGGGGATTGAATCGGGGGTAACTACTTGTAGTAGCGACTCCGCGTCGGTAGAGTAGTCGGTGTGATTGCGTGACGAGACGTTGCCATTATGAATTGCAGCGTAAGCAGCGGCACCGAGCAACAGAACTGTAAGTATGATTGTGACAACCGGTGATCGACGGCTGTTTTTGCGTCTTACAGTTCTGCGGTGTGTGGTTTTACGCGCCATCGGTTAAAGGGGGTTGGCCATGAGGAAGCGCTCTACGTCGAGCGCTGCGCGGCAGCCTGAGGCAGCGGCTGTGATTGCTTGGCGATAAACTGGGTCAGCAACGTCGCCGGCTGCAAAAACGCCGGGTATGTTGGTCGCGGTGCCCGGGAGTGCTGTCTTGATATAGCCTTGTTCGTCAGTTTCCACTGTGGGGAAGAGCGAGGTATTGGGGTGGTGTCCTATTGCAAGGAAAAATCCGTCGATAGGCAGGTCAAAACGCTGCTCGTTCTCAGTGCCTATGTTTTCTACCAGGTTAGCTCCCTCGACAAACTCGTCACCATACAGTCCAACAGTATTAGTATTGAAGAGCACGTTGATTTTAGGATTGTTGAGTACACGCTGCTGCATAACTTTCGAGGCGCGGAGGTGAGGCTTACGCACAATCAGAAAAACCTCTGAGGCCAGGCCCGCGAGATAGAGAGCCTCTTCACAGGCGGTGTCGCCGCCGCCTACCACTGCTACGCGCTTCTTGCGATAGAAAAATCCGTCGCATGTGGCGCATGCGCTAACTCCCATCCCTTTATACTTGTTCTCATCGGGTAGACCGAGATATTTGGCCGAGGCTCCGGTAGAGATAATCACTGCTTCGGCTACAATTTCGGTGCCGTCGGCAGCAACAGCTTTGAAGGGGCGCGAGCTTAGGTCGACGCTCTTAATCAGTCCCTGACGAATATCGGCGCCAAAGCGCTCGGCCTGCCTGCGCAGGTCGGTCATGAGCTGAGGACCCTGGATACCCTCGGGGTAACCGGGGAAATTCTCTACCTCGGTGGTGGTGGTGAGTTGACCGCCCGGTTGATTCCCTTCATAGAGAACCAGAGGAATATTTGCGCGTGAGGCATAGATTGCGGCTGTATATCCGGCAGGGCCGGAGCCTATGATGAGTAGTCGGGTGTTGACGGATTCCATATCGCTATTATATCGTAAGATTATGTTGTTGGCCGTTTATGTTTCAATTATCTTTTGCAAAGGTAACAAATATTCAGCGCTTGTCGGCTCAGGCGGCGTGAAAAAAAGAATAAGTCGGGTCGCGAATGATTGTCGACGTGATGCTAAATAAGAAATCATAGCGGGTGTGCGACACACCGGCCGCATACCCGCTATGAGATTATTTGATGCTTGTAGTTGCCGTGGGCCTGTTATTTGGCCATGGGGCAACCCGAGCAGCGTTTGGCTATCTCGGTGAAGAAGTCGTTGCCTTTGTCGTCGACGAGAATGAATGCAGGGAAGTTCTCCACTTCAATCTTCCAGATAGCTTCCATGCCCAGTTCGGGATATTCAAGTAGCTCTACCTTCTTGATGCTGTTCTGGGCGAGCACGGCGGCGGGACCGCCTATCGAGCCGAGGTAGAAACCGCCATGCTTGTGGCATGCATCGGTCACCTGTTGCGAACGATTGCCCTTGGCTATCATCACCATGGAGCCGCCGGTGGCCTGGAACTGGTCTACATACGAGTCCATGCGGCCTGCTGTTGTTGGGCCGAACGAGCCGGAAGCCATGCCTTCGGGAGTCTTGGCGGGGCCGGCGTAGTAGATTGGGTGGTCTTTGAGGTACTGGGGCATCGGTTCGCCTTTGTCGAGACGCTCTTTAATTTTAGCGTGAGCGATATCACGGCCCACAATGATGGTACCGTTGAGGCTCAAGCGGGTCGAAACGGGATATTTAGTGAGCTCGGCAAGGATTTCGCTCATGGGGCGGTTGAGGTCGATGCTTACAGTGTTGGTCTCCGACTCGTTGCGCATCTCTTCGGGGATAAGGCTGCCGGGGTTGCTGTCGAGCTTCTCAATCCAGAGACCCTCGCGGTTGATTTTGGCCTTGATGTTACGGTCGGCCGAGCAACTTACGCCGATGCCGACGGGGCATGAAGCGCCATGGCGCGGCAGACGGATGACGCGGATGTCGTGGGCAAAATATTTGCCGCCGAACTGTGCGCCGAGACCAATTTCGTGGGCTTTTTCGAGGAGCTCGGCTTCAAGCTCCTTGTCACGGAAAGCGTGGCCGAGCTCGTTGCCCTTGTCGGGGAGGGCGTCATAATATTTTACCGATGCTTTCTTAACTGTTGCGAGATTCATCTCGGCCGAAGTGCCGCCAATCACAATGGCGATATGATAGGGAGGGCAGGCCGCGGTGCCGAGGCTCTTCATCTTCTCTACGAGGAAAGGGATGAGCTTTTCGCGGTTGATGAGGGCCTTGGTCTCCTGGAAGAGATAGGTCTTATTGGCTGAGCCGCCGCCTTTTGCGACGAAGAGGAACTTGTACTCGTCGCCGTCGGTAGCATAGAGGTCAATCTGTGCGGGCAGATTGCAGCCGGTGTTGACCTCTTCGTACATATTGAGGGGAGCGTTCTGTGAATAGCGGAGGTTGTCGGTGGTGTAGGTGAGGTAGACGCCTTTCGAGATGCGCTCTTCGTCGCCACCGCCGGTATATACCTGCTGGCCTTTCTTGCCTATGCAGATAGCGGTGCCGGTATCCTGGCAGAAGGGGAGCTGGCCCTTGGCTGATACCTCGGCGTTGCGCAGCATAGTGAGGGCTACGAACTTATCGTTGTCTGACGCTTCTGGGTCATGGAGAATCTTTGCCACCATCTCGTTGTGCTCGCGGCGCAGCATAAACGAGTTGTCGTGAGTGGCCTGACGGGCGAGCACGGTGAGGGCTTCCGGGTCGATGACAAGCATGTCGCGACCTTCAAATTCCACTACCTTTACATAGTCCGACGTGAGGTGGTAATATTCCGTGGTGTCGGGACCCAGCGGAAACATTTCCTGATACTTAAAAGGTTTGGTAGCCATGGGAGCTATGGGGTTATTATTGTTGAAATTTCCTTTACTGACGAGGCCGTGAGGCATCGCAACGGCAAAAGTAGCCAATATTTTTGTAACGGGCAAAAACTTTATTATAACAAGATGTGTTATGAAAGGGTAACGTCAACGATATTTAACGAAAAATATGAAAACCCGACTGATTATACTCTCCGCGGCTACGTTGCTTGCCGCAGGCATGATTTCGTGCGACAAGAACAATCTTGCCAGAAACATCGAAGGAACATGGCAAGGTAACGCGACGCCTGTCACGACGCAGTCGGCGGGCATCGTCACTATGACCGACACCTGGGACTTCTCCCGTGATGACGCCAATGCCAACGGAGGCACCCTGATTATTACTTCACTCGCATCAGTCGAATGTCCGCTCTCGGCCGCAGGCGCCGATACCATAGCTCCCGCATCGGCTCCTTATGCCGTGACTGTCGCTGCTTCGGTGACGATCAACGGCACATGGGATCTCGAAAAGAAAGATGACGACAATGTGATAGTGAGCATGGACCCGCGTACGCTTACAGTGTCGATCGACCCGTCGGCCGTGGCTGTCAGTGCCGATGGCAATCCTGCCACACTCGATTCAATCCCACCCTCGCTATATGCTGCCGCACGAGCCGAAATATCAGCCGCCGCCAAGTCTCGCTTCTTCCCGATAAGCAGGCTTGAAGACGTAAAGGCCGGTCCCCAACGTCTGAAATTCGAGATTGATGTTGCCAAGGAAGGGGGAAAAGATATCGACGTCATCCTCACACGACAGGGTCCGGCGCCGGCCAAGTAACCTCCGAATATCATACCACATAGCCTTTGCCGAGCGATTAGATAGACCGGCAAAGGCTTTTTTTAACTTTTCGAGCAACAAATAGGCCTAAACGTTTGGCAGATTGGAGAAAAATAGCTTACTTTGCAGTCGGTTTAAGAATAGGCCCGCTAAAAGGTGGTGAGAATGATGCACTTACTGCCGATATGAGAGCGTGCGTGACAACTTAACCACGGCCTCGGCCACTACCTACCACCACGATAACAAACAAAGCTAAGTAACACTCCCCACAGCCATGTCAAAGATTTGTCAAATCACAGGCAAAAAAGCTATGGTCGGCAACAATGTTTCGCACTCCAAGCGCCGCACCAAGCGTAAATTTAATGTCAACCTCTTCAATAAGAAGTTCTTCTGGGTTGAAGAGCAGGCCTGGATTACCCTCACCATCTCTGCCGCCGGCCTCCGCACCATCAACAAGAAAGGCCTCAACGCCGCTATCCAGGATGCTGCTGCAAAGGGTTATTTAACTGAAATCAAATACATTCAATTCTGACTGAAAGATGGCAAAGAAAGCTAAAGGCAATCGCGTACAGGTGATTCTCGAATGCACTGAACACAAAGCCAGCGGCATGCCCGGCACCTCGCGATATATCACTACCAAAAACCGCAAGAACACCACTGAGCGTCTTGAGCTGAAGAAGTACAATCCCATTCTCAAGAAGGTTACCGTACACAAAGAGATTAAGTAATCTACACGCCTCAACCATCTCAATAACCCACATCAACCAGCTTTAAGATATGGCAAAGAAAACCGTAGCATCGCTCCAGAAAGGTGAAGGCCGCACCTACAGCAAGGTCATCAAAGTGGTTAAGAGCCCCAAGACCGGCGCTTACACCTTCCAGGAACAGATGGTGCCCAATGACGCTGTCAAGGACATCCTCAAATAAGTCAACATCAAGACTGTTAATGACTCTCGCAACATAGAGTCCCGAACATAATCGTTAAGATTGGCAGCGAAGCCGCGACACGAAGTCTGGCTCCGCTGCCAATCCGTTTAATATATACCGAAACTATGGCAAAGAACGCTGTGAAAACAATATGGTATTGTACCGAATGTGGAGCCGACTCACCTAAATGGCAGGGCCGATGCCCGCAGTGTGGCGCGTGGAACACTATGGTAGAGGAGCGCGCACCGTCAAAGACCGCGGTGGGTGCCCCGGTGCGTGGCATGCGAAGTGAACGCCCGCTTAGGGTGAGCGAGATTGAAGCCGGAACTGAACAGCGAATAAAGATGCCCTCGGGAGAATTAAACCGCGTGCTCGGGGGCGGACTTGTTGCCGGGTCGCTTGTGCTGATAGGCGGCGAACCGGGCATAGGTAAGTCAACGCTTGTGTTGCAGAATATATTAGCGATAAAGAGCCGTCGCATACTTTATGTCAGCGGCGAGGAGAGTGCCTCTCAGTTGAAAATGCGCGCCGACCGCATAGGTCGTACGGCGGATAATGTCTTCATTGTGTGTGATACCGTGCTCGAAAGCATTTTCAGCCACATTGAGGAGGTCAAGCCCGACCTGCTTATTGTCGATTCGATTCAGACCATTGCGAGCGATGCCATTGAGAGTTCCGCGGGATCAGTCAGCCAGGTGCGCGAATGTTCCGCGCAGTTGCTCCGATATGCCAAGACTTCGGGCGTGCCGGTGCTTCTTATCGGTCATATCACGAAAGAGGGCAGCATCGCCGGCCCGAAAGTACTTGAACACATTGTCGATGCCGTGCTCCAATTCGAGGGTGATCGCAATTATCTATACCGTGTGCTTCGATCAATCAAGAATCGTTTTGGCTCGACATCCGAACTCGGCATATACGAAATGTGTAGCAAAGGTCTGCGCGAGGTCACCAATCCGTCGGAAATGCTACTCTGCCACGGCGACGAAGCGCTATCGGGAGTGGCAGTGGGAATTACCGTCGACGGCATACGTCCTTTTCTCATAGAAGTGCAGGCACTCGTCTCGACAGCGGCCTATGGCACACCCCAGCGTTCGGTTACCGGCTTTGATTCGCGCCGTCTGTCAATGCTGCTCGCTGTTCTTGAAAAGCGGGCCGGCTTCAAGCTCGCGGCCAAAGATGTGTTCCTCAATATCGCGGGAGGTCTGAAAGTGAACGATCCAGCCCTCGACCTCGCAGTGATTGCAGCCATATTGTCGAGCAACATCGACACAGCTATCGGCTACGACGTGTGTATGACCGGCGAGGTAGGCCTGTCGGGCGAGATACGTCCCGTGGCTAGGATAGAGCAGCGCCTCATGGAGGCCGAGAAGCTCAACATGAGGCGTATTATCATTCCGCGTGGAAATCTGAAAGGTGTCGACACCCGGAAGCTTAACATAGAAATAGTGGAGGTGGGCAAAGTCGAGGAAGCCATTAGGGCACTCTTTGTCAATGATTGACAATCGTGGTCAGCGGGCCAAGTGACCCGGACGTAGAATGAAAGGATAAGGCGACCGCAGACTTAGGGTCGAGTCCGCTTTCACTTTCTCCAGTCCGATGTAAGCCGAGTCGGCTTTCGATGTCGATTCCGTAGCGACGAAATAGGCGTCGGCTGTCTTTATTACAAGAGCATCAGGATAGCCGTCGGCTTTAAGGCGCGAGAGCATCTGGCGAGCGTTGAATATCTGACGGAAACGGGCCACAGTGACATTGTATTTCTTTACTGATGAATAGGGCGCTACATCCTGCTCTTTTACCGACGTAATCCACGTGGTGGCGAGCGGAAGGGTTACACCGTCTACGGCAGTAGGGGTGGGGGTGAGTGCGCCGCGAGGTGTCAGTTCAGGAGTGTCGATATTGCCGGTACGTTCGCGTTGATGCGCCGCCGCGGTCTCATACGCTGCTTTATAGTTGGCTTCGGTGGTCTTGCAGCCGGAGAGCAGGAGAAGTGCCGTTGCGGCAGGAATGATGATTCGTAGTGGTGTCTTCATTGTGCTGGTATCTGTTTTACGAGAGTTATCACTTCGAGTTCCGACGGAGTTCCGTCTTTGATTTTGAGTTTTATGAGGGTACGTTCGCGCTGCCATCCGTGCCATCCTGCGGCGCCGGGATTAATATGAAGCAGCCCTAGGCGCGGGTCGGGCATCACTTTGAGAATATGACTGTGGCCGTCGACCATGAGCCCGATATTCTGTTCGCGCAGAATTCGTTCCACCCCTGGCGCGTATTTGCCAGGATAGCCTCCTATATGCGTCATCCATACGCGCAGACCGTCTATCTCGAATTGGAGCACTTCGGGCAGACGCCGCCTAACTTCGCCGTGGTCGATATTGCCCGACACAGCACGGATTACAGCATTGGGACACTTCTCCATAAGGTCAATCAATATCGACATATCGCCGATGTCGCCGGCATGCCATATCTCGTCGCAGTCGGCGAAGTGTAGTGCATAGCGGTTGTCGTGGCATGAATGTGTGTCGGATAATATGCCTATCGTTTTTGTGCTCATTGCAGTGTGGTGATTCTTATATAGTCGAGCATTATAGTGTCGGGGCGGTTGTCGGGGCGTCGGTCCGATTCTGCTGAAAAGATGTCGATTCGGTTGACTCCTTTAAGCAGCCTGGCTGTCACGGGGAGTGTCGACAGAGTGACGGTCGAGTCGGACGGCATACCTTTGCGCGGCATTGCGAGGTTTGTTATCCGATGTCCGTTCACGGCTATCGAACGCAGCGGAATCCCCGCTGCGCCGGCGTCGCGCCCGTCGGCATAGCCGAGTTCTATCACACAGTGTCCCTCTGCGGGAGCTTCCACGGTGAAAGTAATCGACTCGCTGCTTGTAATCTCAACAAGTTGCGTGAGGCTACGGTTTGGTCGCTGCTCTGCCGTCATGCGTCCGCGAGCATGAAGCCGTGTCCAGCGGCGATACATACGTCTATAAATATCGCGCGCGAGCGCTCTCGCCGCAAACCACTCGGCTTGAAGTGTTACGACGCTTCCGCGAGATGCCACGGAGCGGGGAATACTGCTATATCCTGCGGCGTGGCCATCAGATGTCAGCGGTATGACGAAATATTCGTTGAATCCCGCACGCTGCGGAAGTATTACCGGAGAGCCGGGACGGATGTCCTCGTATCGCTCGTCATTTACCAGCAGTGCGTATGATTCGATGCCATCCTGGGGCGCGACCGTGACGGTGCCATTGCTCCAATCAATCTCTGGAGCAGGAGTGAGCAGCTCCGGATTCACTATTGCCGGAGCGATTTTCTCTTCAAACGTAGCGCCCACCATGTCGATGTCAACCGTATGGTTGCCGGTGAGGGTGTCGGGGATTATGCGCGAGGCAAGTTCGTTGCCGTCAAGGCGACATGATGCCACGCGTGCTCCGGCTCCATTGATACGCAGGTTGATAGTGGCGTCGCGGTAAGGGAAGTTGGTCAGCGTGATGTTGCCGCCAAGCTCTTCCGGTACGGCAGGTCGGATTTCAAGTCCTGAGCCGGTCGGTGTCAGTCCGAAGAGTACACGGCTCACCGCTCCGACAAAAGCGCCCCACACGTTGGCATCCGATTCTCTTCCTGGAACGACAGCGGCAAGGCTCACTGCTCGTATGAGTACCGACATGGCATTCCACAATGCAGTATTGTCGGCCGCACGACCGCAGGCCAGCGCCCACCAGCCTTGATCGGTAACAGTCGAGATATAGTCGGTAGTGCTGTCGGTGAGCGGAAACGACTTGACAATGCCGTAGGGAGTGCGAGGAAGATTGTTGACTACGCGGCGCGTCATCTCGTTGTTAGTAATGAGGGGGGAAGCGGCAGCGAATGCATTGCCGGCACCCGAACCTGACGGCCCCCTCACGAGTTTGCGTCGCCCGTAGAGATATTGGCTATAAAACCCCTCGGTGGGCATCCACAGACGATTGTTGATGGCCGTGGCTATTGCGTGAGCGTTACTGCTTGCTGCCGGCGCTCCGTCAAGACCCGCGGCTTCGAGCAATGACGACAAGGAAGCGTAGGCGTTACACACAAGAGCATTGGCTGCAAGGGATTCCACGGCGTAGCGCTCGGTATCGCTTATCCACGGCGGTAGTGCCCCCGACAGCTCTCCGTCGCCTCCGCCTCTCCACAGACCAGTCTCCGGATTATACAGCCGCGCCGAGTCGGTGGCAAGAATCCGCTTGGAAGCGATAGCGAGATTACGTAGTCTTTTGGGTGATATCCGGGATGTCGACGCCAGAGCCGCCGCCGCGATAATCATCTCCGGACGCTTGCGGTCGAGCAGCGGCCATGACGGCATGTCGGAGGCCGACATGAGGCTGTCGAGATATTGCAGTGCCTGGTCTTTGTCGACAGCTTCGGGCGACATTGTGATTGTGTAGATTGTAGGGGCGGAAAGGGTGAGACGCGTCCGCGCAAGCTGCCATGCCGCATCAAACAGTGTAGAGCCGGTAGAAAGGCACGGAGCCTCGACGTCGCATAATTCGATAGCGGGAATCGAGCTGATAAGTGTGTCGGATGTTATGACGCGTAGCGGTGCTCCGGTTGACTCCGATGTCACGAGGCTGTCGGCCGACAGCTCGAGCATATAGCCTTGTGTCAGTCCCTGGTACGGTTGCCACGACAATATTCTTCCTCCCGGGATAACGTCGGTCAGACGGGCCAGGAAGAGTAAGACGAGCATTGCGGCAGCTCCGGAAAGATATGCGATGGCGCGTTTCACACCTCCAAAGTTAGTCAAAAAACGCCATTACTGATATGCCGCAAGGCTAAAAACGACATTTCTTGAAATTTGCCCCTCGAAAATTTGGTTGGAAAAATGTTTACTTATTATCTTCGCACCGTGAAACCGCTAAGGGGTGTCAACCCCCGTGTGGGAGCACAGAAAAAGCATAATTATTATTTCTCCCAATATCCCGTAAACCTGGTATATGATTTACACCTTCCGTATCGTATCCGACGAAGTCGATAATTTCCGTCGTGAAATCAGCATCGACTCCGACGCTACATTCCTTGAACTTCGTAATGCCATCTGCGATTCAGTGGGCTACGACAAAGGACAGATGAACTCTTTCTTTCTTTGTGATGATAACTGGGAGAAAGAAACCGAAATCACTCTTGAGGATATGGATGTCGACTCCGACAACGATGTCTGCCTCATGGAGGAAACCCCTATCATCGACCTTATCGAAGAGCAGGGCCAGCGTCTGATCTTTGTATTCGACTACATGACCGACCGCTGCTTCTTTATGGAGCTGAAAAAGATTGACCCCATGCAGCATCTCCTTGACCCGGTAGTCAGCGTGTCGCGCGGCAATGCCCCCGCGCAGTTCATCGACCTTGACAATTTCGAGAGTGAGATTGACGCCAAGGCAGCCAAAGCCGCCGAGGACATTGACTATTCCGACGACCTGCCCACCGACGACCTCTACAACGATGAGGACCTCGAAGGCCTTTCGGACGACACCGACATTTTCGGCTGACAACCCAAGCAAATAAATCAACGCCGATATAAAAAGCGCTGCGACCTATCGAGGTTGCAGCGCTTTTTATATCGGCGTAAATCAGTAGCGATTATTTAAACACATACTGTGAAGAAATCGACTGGTTGTTGTGTACACGCGAGATGGTGTCGGCAAACATACGGGCAACAGAGATGACTGTCACCTTGGGGCATTCCTTGGTATAAGGTATGGAGTTGGTGAAAATCATTTCCACCATCTCGGAGTTGTTCACACGGTCGGTAGCGGGGTCGCTCATGATAGCGTGTGAGGCGAGTGCGCGCACCGACTTGGCGCCTTTGCTCATGAGCAGATCGGCGGCTTTGGAGATAGTGCCGGCGGTGTCTACCATGTCGTCGATAAGGATTACGTTCTTGTCCTTAACGTCGCCGATAACGGTCATGTCGGCCACCACATTGGCGCGTGCGCGCTGCTTGTGGCAGAGCACGAGCGGGCAGTCGAGATACTTAGCGTAAGAGTTGGCACGCTTGGCGCCGCCTACGTCGGGAGTGGCGATGCAGATGTCGGGGAGATGGAGCGACTTGATGTAGGGGATGAACACCGAAGAAGCATAGAGGTGGTCGACGGGAACGTCGAAGAAGCCCTGAATCTGGTCGGCATGGAGGTCCATGGTGATGACGCGGTCAACGCCGGCGGCTGTGAGAAGATTGGCCACGAGTTTTGCTCCGATAGATACACGCGGCTTGTCCTTGCGGTCCTGACGGGCCCAGCCGAAGTAGGGCATCACGGCGATAACCGAGTGAGCCGATGCACGCTTGGCGGCATCAATCATAAGGAGAAGCTCCATGAGGTTATCGCAGTTGGGGAAGGTAGACTGTACGAGGTATACTTCGCAGCCGCGGATGGGTTCTTCGAAGGATACTTCAAATTCGCCGTCGGCAAAATGGGTTATGTTCATTTCACCGAGTTCGATGCCTAATTCGCGGCATATCTCTTCGGCCATGTAATGTGACTTGGTGCCTGAGAAGATTTTGATGGGATGGATAATGGATTTCATATCGCGGGATTGAAGCTTGTTGTGTTGAGTCAGTTGCGGGTGAAACGCCACACTACGGCCTCATATGGCGGCAGGAAAGTGTGAAACGGCGCTTCGGATGAAAACACTATCTGCCCCTTTTTGCCCGACAAAAGCTCGGTGGCCTGACGTGGCCTGGGCGAGTCGGGAATCTGGAGCATGTCGAAAGCGTGAGAGGGTATGTTGATGCGGAGGTCCGACGAATCGGAGCCGAAGTTGACCGCTATGAGCAGAGTTTCGCTGGGAGTAGAGCGGAGGAAAGCGTAGTGACGGTGTGGGTTGAAAGCGGGGTTGTCGTAGTTGACATACATCAGGTCGAAGAAGCGGCCTGTGGTGACAGCCTTTTGCGACGACGCTATCGCCAGAATGTTTTTGTAGCGACCGCGTAGCCAGAGCTCGCGCGGTGTGAGCAGCGCTTCCGACGGGCAACCCGGGCCGTCGCCGGTAAGCCAGCGGCGCAGTGTCGCCACACTCCAGTAATCGAATATGGAAGTGCGGCCGTCGCGGCCCGAATAGCCCTCTTCGTCGGTGCCGGGTTCGCCGAGTTCCTGGCCCATGTAGATCATCACCGGGCCGGTGTTAATCATCGAGAGAACCACGAGCGAAGGAATGATTTTGGCCGGGTCGCCCGCATACTGCGGCGAGGCGAAGCGTTGCTCGTCATGGTTTTCGAGGAAGTTGAGCATGTGGTCGGCGATGCCCTCGGTCTGCTGCCAGCATGAGGTGAGGGCTGCCGCCGATACGGAACCGGTCTGTATGGCACGGAGAGTGTCGTAGATGCCCGACTTGTCGTAGAGATAGTCGAAGCCGCCTATGGAAATGAACGGGCGATACAGATTGATGTCGTACAGTTCTGCTATGAATATGATGTGTGGATATTCGGCCTTGATATTGCTTATGGCCCAGCTCCAGAACTCCAGGGGCACCATATGGACCATGTCGCAGCGGAATCCGTCGATGCCTTTCGACGCCCAGTAGCGGAGTATATGGAGCATCTTGTGCCATGTGGAGGGAATCGGGTCGAAGTGGTGCGAGCCGTTTGCGGGGTCGACGCCATAATTGAGTTTTACGGTGTCGTACCAGTCGTTGCGTGATGGGAAAGCGTTGTAGCAGTCATTGCCCGATGCTTTTGCCGGGAACTCGACATAAGCTTTCTTGCCCTCGCCGAGGTCTACGTCGTAAGGTGCAAAGAGCTGGCGGGTGATATAATAGAAGTTGTTGTCGGGCGAGAAGAACATATCTATATTGTCGCCCTCGCCGAGGTCGGCCGGCGCGTCGGCTGGTGCCGCGTCAGAAGCGTATCGACGTGCCACATGGTTGGGCACAAAATCGATAATCACGCTCAGACCGGCGTCGTGTGTGCGGGCCACAAGCGCCTCAAACTCTTCTATGCGTTTAGCCGGATTTACGGCGAGGTCGGGGTCAATGTCGTAGTAATCGCTGATAGCGTAGGGCGAGCCTGCCTGACCTTTCACGACATGGGGATTGTCGCGGGTTATGCCGAAGTCGGTATAATCGGGACAATGAGCATGTTCTATCACGCCTGTGTACCACACATGGCTAACCGAGAGTTCCTTTATGCCACGGAGCACCGCGGGAGTAATATCATTGAGCTTGCCGCAGCCGTTTTGCCCGATAGTGCCGCCAGGCACGCAGGCGTCGTTGTAGTTGGTAAACAGGCGGGGCAGCAGTTGATAGATGACGGGCTTTCGAGGTGTTGACATTGGTGTTGCGGACAATTCTGTTGGTGAAGATTGATTGGCTTGTAGTAATTAATGGACCGGGAGAGATTATTTGGAACTGTTGTATTTGCGCAATGCGTTCAAGGCTGTCTGGTAACCTACCGAGAACAGGTGTTCGATTTCCGAGAGGTCAAACACGTTGTAATCGGCTATGTCGTCAAATACTATCTGCATATCGCATAGAGCAAGGTCGGGTAAAGCATTGCTTTTTGCCACGAGATTGTATGACCTCATTGCTGTTTCCATAAGTCCTGTGTAGCTTGATTTACGTTTGCGCAACGGAGAGCAATTGATACCTATAAGCGTGCGGCATTCTTTGCGGATAGCCCACGCCGGGAGATTGTGCAGCACGCCGCCGTCTACATAGTGGTTGCCGTCGATTACCGTCGGACGGAACACCACGGGGATAGAGCATGATGCTGCGACAATAGCGTCGACCGGCCCTTCGCGGAAAGCTTCGGGCTTACCGGTATCGAAATTCGTTACGCCGACGACAATCGGTATAGGCATATCTTCAAGGCGCTTCACGCTTATCGTTTTGCGCAGAAACGCTCTGAACGGGTCGAGGCTGAACAGGCCGCCGCGGGGCATCCTCAGCTCGGTAAGCTTGGAGAAATTAATGCCGCTGAAACTTTCCAAAATAGCTCGGGGATGCATCCCCGAGGCATACATCGCTGCCACGACCGAGCCGGCCGATACGCCTGCGATAATATCGGGCTTGAAGCCCGACTGTTCGAGCGCCATGAGGGCGCCGGCATGGGCGAAGCCGCGCGCGCCGCCTCCGGAGAGTGCGACGCCTATCTTATATGGAGGCCTATTGAAGAGGTTAAGCATAATCTTTGAGCTGATGCCGGGAGAGCTATGCAGTCGCAAAATTACAAAACTTTCACGAATTATGCCAACGTTGACACCGCTATATATTCGATTGGGCGGATAATCATCTGTGTCAGCGGTGTGACGCTCGACCGAAAAACCATGCCGCGGAGGCCGCGAAAACACCTATCGCATCGGCGATGAAGTCGGCTCGGTCGGCTGAACGGCCCAGCCCCATAGCGCGTTGGATCAGCTCTATGGCGGCCCCTGCCGCAGTGCAAAGCACTATAATTACTAAAATCCAGAAGATATTTAGACGGCGACGACGGAACGAATCGGAGAGCAGTATCACGGCAAGGCCTCCGAACATCAGCGCGTGTGCCATTTTGTCGGCGCCCTCCCACAGTTGCATCTTGTTGTCGGGAAGCGGGTCGGGCGAGAGTGTCAGCCAAGCCAGCGTGGCAAACACCAGGAGTGACGGGAGAAAACGAAGCGGGCCTGAGAAAAGGCGATCAAAACTGTTGCTCATATAGAGTCGCGTGCCTCGGCGCGTCCTTCAAAATGACGCTTGGGAAGCGTGACAAACGGACGCAAGGCTATGCTTGATGTAGTAAAGTCGAGCAGAATATCCTGCGTGAAGAAGTTTAGAGGATTAACTGAATATGGCTCCTCATTGTTCTCACAGTAAAATGCAAGCTGCGAGCCGGCGCGGTTGCCGCATTGTACCCACACGTCGTCGGTGCGGGCCGGGAAAACGCCAAACGATGACACAAGTGAGTCGTGGTAAGTGCGTCGACGCGTCTTTTCGCCTCTCGAATTGGGTAGTTTGAGGGCCGCCTTGCGCAGACCTGTGTCAAGGAAATACTGGTCCGTGATATGGTCGACTTGCAGCTCCATATAGTACCGGCGGCCCGGCCACGGTGTCTTGGCCGGGTTGTGTGAAGTGCGGAGCACGGCAAAGTCCTGATAACCTTCGGGGCGACCGGAGTGAAATCTCATTAGCTGCTTCTCGTACAGGTATTCGACTGCGAAATGTCGCATGAGATCAATGCCGATAGAAGATTCTGATCCGTCGACAAGTATGAACTCGGCATTGCGTAGCACATTGTCGCGCGACGGTTCATGGTGGTAGACTCCCACACTGTCGGGGTCGTCGCTGGTGACATAGAAGTGCAGGGGCAGATCAATGACATAGCGCTTCCAGGCGAGGGTGTAAAGCCCGAACACGTTTCTGCCTACTGTGGGAATAATACGCTCGGTTATTTTGGCACCGCGAGCCCGCAGGGTGTCGAGGTCGGCCTGAGTGATACACGAATAGTCGGAGCCTGTGTCAAATTTAAACGTGACGCCTTTATCTATCTCAACCAAAAACGGCTGCGACGACAGAACAGGGAGCGAGGCTATTACGGTGTCGGGGCGCACGGGAGCTATGCTTCCCTGCGTGTTGAGAGCGAAGAGCGAAGAGTAAATTGCCGCTACGGCAACCACTATGCCGACAAGTATTAGCTGTATTTTGCGTTTCACGTTGACAAAAGTAGTCTAATCCGTCAATACTACAAAACGATTAACGCGATTGTGACAACTTTGACAATGATAAGTGACCACTTTTAGTGAAAATTTGTGAACAGACGGATTCGTAGGCGTGTTATAAGGGAACATAAAACATCACACTAACCCTATTAACTCATCAATTCCACACCTACACACAATGAAACGACTTCTTCTCGCTATCGCTGCCATCGCAGCTTTTGCGCTCGGCTCCTATGCACAGCGCACTCAGCTCTATGCTTCCTACGGCGGATATACCCAGATGGACGCCACCGACTGCCACGATGACTGGGACGGTGTCAACACCGCCTGGGGTGCCCTTAACGCCGGTATTGATTTCCGCGTAGCGCGTTCGCTGCGAATAGGTCCCAGCTACACCTTTTCAAGCTGTTCGACCAAAGGCGGAGAGCATCACAGCAACATCGCTTATCACGCTATCATGTTCAATCTCAAATATGACTATTACCGCAACTCGATAGTCAACCTCTACTTCCACGGCGGCCTTGGTGCTGTGGTCTCACACATGATGCCACATCACGATGACGCCTACAACAAGTCGTATTTCGCTTTCCAGATAGCTCCCGTAGGCGCAGAGGTGAGCATAAGCCGCGGAGCGTTGCTTTTCGGCGAGCTCGGATTCGGCGCCCAGGGTCTGCTTCAGGTAGGCTTCAAGTTTAATCTCTAAGTTGACTCGGCGATATGAGCAATCCGAACGACCGCCTTAGCTATGAGGAGAAAAAGGAGCTGCCCGACAGTGTTTTCGGTCTGCCGGAACGCCGTGAGTATCCAATGCCCGACGCGGCCCATGTGAGGGCGGCGGAGGCATATTTCAGATACTGCCCCGAAGAGCTGAAACCGCGTCTGGCGCGTACCATACTTGAACGCGCAAGCGAATTTGGCGTTGACGTTGAGAGCCCTGCCGTACTCCACTATGCGCAGAAATGATTGCCGATAATCCAGATTCATAACAGCAATAAGCGCCCCGGCTGAACGATACAGCCGGGGCGCTTATTATAATTGTCGGTCCGTTGCCGTTATCAATATTCGTCCCACGGACGAATTTCGATGTCGCTTTCTTTGAGGGTAGTGAAAGCGCGTATGAATGCGCCGGCAAGGCGGGCGTTGGTAAGCAGCGGGATGTTGAGGTCGATGGCGGCGCGGCGTATCTTACGGCCGTTGGAGAGCTCAACTGGGGTCAAGTTCTTGGGCACGTTTACCACAAGGTCAATTTCGTGGTTGTGCAGCAGTTCGAGAGCCTGAGGCTGTTCGTCGGGCTGCGAGGGCCAGTAAACTCGTATGGCAGGTATGCCGTTGTCGTTGAGGAAGCGGTGGGTGCCGCCGGTAGCGTATATGCGGTATCCTGCATTGTGGAGCATGTGGGCTGAGTCAAGAAGGTCGGCTTTCTGCTTGGGCGTGCCGGTGGAGAGCAGTACGCCTTTGTCCTTGGCAGGAATACGCATACCCACTGCGAGCATAGCTTTCAGCAGGGCTTCGGATGTGTCCTGGCCTATGCAGCCTACCTCGCCGGTCGAGCTCATGTCGACACCGAGAACGGGGTCGGCGCCTTGGAGGCGTGAGAAGCTGAACTGGGAAGCCTTGATGCCAACGTAATCAAGGTCGAAGGCATTCTTGGCCGGCTTCTCTACGGGGATACCGAGCATCACCTTTGTGGCAAGGTCAATGAAGTTGATTTTGAGTACCTTGCTCACGAATGGGAACGAGCGCGAGGCGCGGAGGTTACATTCGATTACCTTGATGTCGTTGTCCTTTGCAAGATACTGGATGTTGAAGGGGCCGGAGATGTTGAGGGCGCGGGCAATCTGCGACGACACTTTTTTGATGCGGCGCATAGTCTCGACATACAGTTTCTGCGGGGGGAACTGGATAGTCGCGTCACCGGAATGAACGCCGGCATATTCGATATGCTCGGATATGGCATAGACCTTGATTTCGCCGTTCTGTGCCACAGCATCCATTTCAATCTCCTTGGCGTTCTGGATGAACTCGCTCACTACCACGGGGTGCTGTTTCGAGACATTGGCAGCAAGACGGAGGAAACGTTCAAGTTCTTCGGGGTTGGAGCATACGTTCATCGCCGCGCCTGAGAGTACATAGCTCGGGCGCACGAGTACCGGGAATCCTACCTCGTCGATAAAGTTGTTAATGTCGGCGAGCGAAGTCAGTTCACGCCAGCGCGGCTGGTCGATGCCGAGACGGTCGAGCATAGCTGAGAACTGGTTGCGGTCTTCGGCATTGTCGATGGAGCGGGCGCCTGTGCCGAGGATGTTGACGCCGGCTGCATCAAGGCGAGTGGCAAGGTTGTTGGGAATCTGGCCGCCTACCGAGAGTATCGTGCCGTGAGGCTGTTCCAGGTCGAGGATGTCCATTACTCGCTCGTAGGTGAGCTCGTCGAAGTAGAGGCGGTCGCACATGTCGTAGTCGGTCGACACGGTCTCGGGATTGTAGTTAATCATTACCGAGCGCCAACCCTCTTTCTTAACGGTAAGGAGCGCATTGACCGAGCACCAGTCAAACTCTACCGATGAACCAATGCGGTAGGCGCCCGAGCCGAGCACCACAATTGAGCGGTGGTCGTGGAGATAGTCTACGTCGTTGGTCGTTCCATTGTAGGTGAGGTAGAGATAGTTGGTCTGTGCCGGATATTCTGCAGCAAGAGTGTCAATCTGCTTGACTACGGGGGTGATTCCAAGCTCAATGCGTTTGGCACGCACGGCTCCCATAGAGGCGTCAACACTTGCGGCGAACTTTTCGCCGAGTACGGCGCGGCCTATCTGGAAGTCGCTGAAACCCTGCTCTTTCGCAAGACGGAGAAGGGCAGGCGACAGCTCGTCAAGGCTTTTGGCCTCTTTGAGCTCCTTGTGAGTATCGAAAATGTTTTGCAAGCGGTAGAGGAACCACTTGTCGATTTTGGTGAGGTCGTGGATGCGGTCAACCGAGTAGCCGGCTTCAAAAGCCTGAGCAATCACGAAGATGCGCTTGTCTGTGGGTTCGGCGAGGGCTTTGTCGATGCCGTCAGGTACCGGTACAGGGCGGTTGTCGACGAAGCCGTGCATCCCTTGGCCAATCATGCGAAGACCTTTCTGGATGACCTCTTCGAAAGTGCGGCCGATTGCCATTACTTCGCCTACCGACTTCATCGAGGAGCCGATTTCGCGGCGCACGCCGTGGAACTTGCCGAGATCCCAGCGCGGGATTTTGCACACTATATAGTCGAGCGCGGGTTCGAAGAACGCGGAGGTGTCTTTGGTTACTGAGTTGGATAGCTCGAAGAGGCCGTAACCGAGACCGAGCTTGGCGGCTACGAAAGCGAGAGGATAGCCTGTGGCTTTTGATGCAAGCGCCGACGAGCGTGAGAGGCGCGCGTTGACCTCGATTACGCGGTATTCCATCGAGGCGGGGTCGAACGCGTACTGCACGTTACACTCGCCCACGATACCTATATGACGTATAATCTTTATGGCGAGCTTGCGCAGATAGTGATAGTCTTCGTTGGTGAGAGTCTGCGAGGGGGCCACTACGATACTTTCGCCGGTGTGTATGCCGAGCGGGTCGAAGTTTTCCATGTTGCAGACCGTGATGCAGTTGTCGAAACGGTCGCGAACAACCTCGTACTCGACCTCTTTCCAGCCTTTGAGACTCTTTTCTACGAGGACCTGAGGCGAGAACGAAAGCGCTTTTTCGGTGAGGGCTATAAGCTCCTCCTCGTTGTCGCAGAAGCCGGAGCCGAGGCCGCCGAGAGCATATGCCGCACGCACGATGACGGGGTATCCGAGGCGCGAAGCCGCGCTGCAAGCCTCCTCAACTGTGTCGACCGCCTGACTCTTGATTGTCTTGATGTCGATTTCATCGAGTTTGCGGACGAAAAGTTCACGGTCCTCAGTATCCATGATAGCCTGTACGGGGGTGCCCAGCACCTTGACATTATATTTGTCAAGTATGCCCGAACGATACAACTCCACGCCGCAGTTGAGCGCCGTCTGACCACCGAAAGCGAGAAGTATGCCGTCGGGGCGCTCGCGCTCTATCACCTTTTCGACAAACGCTTTGGTGACAGGGAGAAAATAAATCTTGTCGGCAAAGCCATCGGAGGTCTGTACCGTGGCAATATTGGGGTTGATGAGGACGGTGGTGATGCCCTCTTCTTTCATGGCCTTTAACGCCTGGGAGCCTGAGTAGTCAAACTCGCCGGCCTCGCCGATTTTAAGGGCGCCGCTGCCCAGGAGAAGAACTTTCTTTATGGAAGGGTCGATGTTGGGAGATTTCATAGGGCAGGGATGTTGTCAGAGGAGCTTGATAAAATCGTCGAACAGAAATTCGGTGTCTTTGGGACCAGAGCTTGCTTCGGGATGGAACTGGGCCGAGAACCAGGGCATCGATTTGTGACGTATGCCCTCGTTGGTGCCATCGTTCATATTGACGAAGAGCGGTTCCCAGTCGGCGGGAAGTGTGTCGGTGTCGACAGCAAAACCGTGGTTCTGCGAGGTAACATAGCACTCGTTGGTGCCTACTCGACGCACCGGCTGATTGTGGCTGCGGTGACCGTATTTGAGCTTGTAGGTCTTGGCTCCGGCTGCGAGCGAGAGCAACTGGTTGCCCATGCAGATGCCACAAATAGGTTTCCCGGTCTCCATGGCTTTGCGGATATTCTCAACGGTTGTCCGGGCCATATCAGGATTGCCGGGGCCGTTGGAAATAAACAGGCCATCGTAGGGAATGGTGTTGAAATCGTAGTCCCACGGAACGAGCACCACCTTTACGCCGCGCTTAGTGAGGCAACGGATAATGTTGTGCTTCACGCCGCAGTCGACGAGCACCACAGTCTTGTCGCCCTCTCCGTGAACCGACACCTCTCTGGTCGATACCTTGGCTACGAGATTTTCCTGATTGGGGTCATACCAGGGCACCTCATCCTCGGTGGCTGAGCCTTCGATAATGATTTTGCCGAGCATCGAACCCTGTTCGCGCAGATGCTTTGTCAAAGCGCGGGTGTCGATGCCGTAGATGCCGGGGATTTTCTCTTCTTCAAGCCACTCGCCAAGTGAGCGGGTGGCCTGCCAATGCGAGTGGTTGTAGGAATAGTCCTGAGCTATAATTGCTTTCGGATGGATACGGTCGCTCTCAAGATATTCGCTTACTCCATCCAGACGACGGCGCGGGGGCACGCCATAGTTGCCGAGAATAGGGTAGGTGGTAACTAAAATTTGTCCCTCGTATGAGGGGTCTGTAAGACTCTCGGGATAGCCGGTCATGGCAGTGTTGAACACCACCTCGCCGGAAGTCGATGCGGGATAGCCGAACGACTTGCCTTCAAACCGTGTCCCGTCGCGGAGGACGAGAGTGGCACGCTTGGGTTCTCTCATGATTGCGTTAAGCTAATGATATAATAGATAAGGCCTAACGGACATAGGGGCCGAAAAACCATACAAAGTTAATCATTTTCTGCGGGATTGGGCCATGCTTGGCCGAAAATATAAAAAAACCGCCCCCTGAACAGAAGCAGGGAGCGGCTATGGAGTGACGGGTCGGGAGTATTACGAGCGTATGTCGAAACCCTGTCGACGCAGTGCATTGAGTATTCTGTAACTCATGGCTTCGCGGTAATAGTCGACGATATGACTTACCCAGTCGTTGTCAGTGCGGGTGCCTGAGCGGGTGGCGTTGTATTCAGTGATGGTGTCGTCGTAGGCGGCAAGCTGGGGGAGCAGCTCGTCGTCGGATGAATAGCGGTCGCGGTGAATTACGAGCCTTTCAGGTTGCTTGGGTTTGAGGTCGGGGAGCTCGCGGGGCACGCCTATCGCCAGTCCGCATACCACAAATGTTAGTGGTGGCAGGTTGAGTAGCTTTGCTACCGATTCGGGAGCCGCCGTGCGAGCATAGCCTATGCAGCATGTGCCAAGACCTGACGCTTCGGCTGCGGTGAGCGCGTTGAGCATCGCCAGCGTGGCGTCGACTACGCCCACTATCACTCCGTCGGCAGTATCGGTAAATGCCGGCATGTCGATACCTTTCGCGTGCGACGCAATCGCAATCTTATGAAAGTCGGCCAGGAAGAGCATGAAGTGGTTGCAGGTTTTTATCTGTTTCTGGCCTATGAGCTGATAGAGCTGCTCTTTCAGCTCCTGGTCGGTAATGTCAATAACAGAGAACTGCTGTCCGTTATAACTCGTAGGCGTGTTTCGGATCGCCTGATAGATGAACTCCATGGTGGAGTCGTCGATAGTCTCACGCTCGTAGCGACGAACTGAACGACGTTCAAGTAAGGTCTGGCTGACTGTTTTCATCGCAGTGTATATTGTGGTTGGATTTTGCCGGTTGATTTAGTATCGGAAGTAAGCTTTATCAGAGGGTAAGGTCGATTTTACCCTTATGGCGTTACAACAACAGAGGCCCGCGGATTGTTCGTAAGCAACGTTCTTTTTACGAAAAAAGAGAGGGGGCCTCACGGCTGCCTCTCTCTCCATTCATCACATTATGCTTATTCAGTTGACTTGCTTATGCGTAGAAGTTTTATAATATATGTTCAATATCTGCTCTCAACGACGTCCCAGTCTATAATGCTCCATAAGGCGTTGAGCGCGTCAGCGCGTCGGTTCTGGAAGTCGAGATAGTAGGCGTGCTCCCAAACGTCGAAAGTGAGCAATGGGATAAGCCCGTCACGCAGCGGATTCTCGGCATTGCGGCCCTGAGTGATAAAGAGCTTGCCGTTATCGTCCTTCGACAGCCACACCCAGCCCGAACCGAAGAGGGCTGTGCCGGCCTCGACCATCTTGCGCTTAAAGTCGTCAAACGAACCGAAGTCGCGATCAATGGCACGTCGCAGGTCGCCTGCGGGTTCGCCTCCGCCGTCGGGCGAGAAGGTGAAGAAGTAGAAGATATGGTTCCAGGCCTGTGATGCGTTGTTGAAGAGCGGACCGTCGGCCTGACGGATAATCTCTTCAAGGGGCATGTCGGCATAGATTGTATCTTTTATGAGGCGGTTGAGATTGTCGATATAAGCCTTTTCGTGGCGTCCGTAGTGGAAGTCGACAGTGCGTGCCGAGATTGCCGGTTCAAGGGCATCGTTGTCGTAGGGGAGCTGGGGCTGAGTGTATTCCATATTGATTAAGATGGCTTAGTGGAGGATTTGGTTGCGGGGTGACTGACTGTCGGGAGGAGCGCCCTGTGTCAGTTCTGATGACATATGTGAAACGGCTCAGAATACTTGTTGGTTCGTTTAGGGCTTGCCATTAACATTTTTGAAACCGTTTTTAACAAATGAAATGTCCTGCTCTTTTATCCAGCTGAAAAGAAAGCGGTAGAGGGGGCGTGTGACGGCCGGCCGTGAGAGCATGAGGTCGTGTAATCCACCGTTGACTACCACGTTTGTCACTCCGTCGGATGCCAGTGTGATGCCGATTTTGCGCAGTTCGGGCGGGTTAAGTACGGCATCGGCCGAATCGGCCGCCGGTTCCCACTGTGAGCCGTAAAAGGCGCGCTGGGAAGTCATGAGCAGTGTCGGCACCTTGATGCAGCCCGGATGGTTTTTTAGATAGTTCTGGGCGCGCGTTATGGAGCGAAGCCACCCCGCCGTGACATCGGGCGAGTGTACCAGCTTCCAGCTCTCATTGTATTTCCAGCGGCCGTGATGCGAGGCGAGCAACGAATACGCGTAGGCGTCGCTCTCGCCTTGACTGAATTTGAGTCCGGGTGCTATTGCGCCGAGAGCGCTGACAATTGGCATGAGGCGGTTGAGTTTTCCAAGATTCCAGGCAAGGAAGGGGGAGTTGAGCACAAGGTTTGCCACAGGGGAACCAGGGTTCTTCGCCATATAATACGAGGCAATCAGTCCACCGGTGGAATGTCCCATTAGAGTGATGACCTTTACCCCCGACTGCTGCATCACCGAGAGTGCCGTATCAATGGCCGGGAAGTATTCGTCAAGGCCGTGACGGCAGTCGCAATGCATCTGCCCGGGCCGCAGCGAGCGGCCATAGCGTTGGAGGTCGACGGCATAGAACGCTATGCCGTGGTTGGCGAAGCTGTCGGCCATCTCGGCCTGAAAGAAATAATCGTTGAAGCCGTGGATGTAAAGCACTCCTGCTGCATGGCGACTGTCGGCGTCTCTTGTGGCGCGTATAATTGTGCATGGTGTGTTGTGATCCGACGGTAGCGGAATGGTGAGATTCTCGAAAGTCGGTCCGAGGGCAACGGTGTCGGGCACCCATGGCGAATGGGCATAAAGAGCCGTCGCTGCACCGATAGGGGCAACGACGGACGTTATGATTTTACGAAGCAGATTAAATGATTCCATTTCGGTTATGATGTTGCTTCACTATTGTTTTTTAGGCTTTACCGGGAATTGTGAGAACAGAGTGCTGACGGCCTGGTTGATGCCTTTCTGGTCGGCGTATGCGCCATTGTTCATGATTGCCGCGACTGACGAGGAATAGACGGGCTTCCTTGTCACTGTGTCTATGATGTCCATCATAAGTATGCCTTCACGATATGTACCTGCCACGACCTGATAGCCGGTGTTGTAATATGCCGGGCCCCAGTATGCCTGGCGTGGATACATCCACCAGGGGCCGTAGCCGGGAACCGGTGGGGGCGGAGGACCGGGGTAATAGTTGATAGGGAGTATCAGTGGCTCGGTCACTATGCCGTGGTGTATCACCATGCCTATGTTGATAAGCAGCGGCGCTGTGGGACTTTGGTTGTATCCGCGTACGGCCATCTGGTCGCTTATGGCCGACGCGATGCAGTAATAGTCGGCCATGGCCATGCCTGGCGGCAGCTTCACCGAGTCGTTGTCGGCGGGAGTGACGATGCGGTAGGTGGAGTAGGCACGCAGGTCGGCGCCATCGTAGACCTCACTCGATACGAGTGAATATGTCGAGCATCCGGTGACTGTCGCCATCAGAAGCAGTAGGGGAGCAATGAAGCGTTGGATGCGCATAATGCAGATTCAGGCCGGGGGATGTTATGACCCGACCTGAAATATAAACGCATACTGCGACGCGAAAGTTTTTGTGGAACCGGAAAGTCAGCACATTGCGACGTTGTGTCTCAGAAGCATCTTTACGTCGTTGAGAGTGCCCTCGAACGGCCCCTTTCGACCAAGCTTGATAGTACACATGGCGGCGGCAAACATGCCGGCGTCGGTGTATGATGCACCGTTGCTGCGGGCGTAGAGATAGCCGGCCGAATAGGTGTCGCCGCAACCTGTGGCATCGACGAGACTGTCGGTGGGTATGGCGGGAATTTCGTAGAACTCGCCGCCGGCGTAGATGAGCGATCCTCGGTCGCCGAGGGTGAGAGTCACCTCCGGGCAACCCCATTCGGCGAGAATACGTGCTGCTTCGTAGGGGTCGGAGGTGCCGGTAAGCACTTCCATTTCGCGTTCGTTGGCTTTAAGAATGGAGATGTAGGGCATGGCCTCGCGTTTGAGGTCGTAGTCGACGGCGACGACATCCTCACCGACAACTTTGCGAAGGTAGCCCTGTATGTCGACCGACACACGGCCGCGCGATGCCAGCATACGTATCACGTCAAGGTCGAAGTCATCGGCCATAAGTGTGCCGAGATGATAAATTTTGGCGTGGATGTCGGCGAGATTTGAGGTTGTGAATGGGAGAGCCTTGGCCAGCACGCGCTGAGTGCGCTCGTTCATGTTCTCGCCATACTTGTTCTCGAAGATTATGGATGAAGGCGAGTGGATGACGCTGACATCTATCCCGTCAGCACGCAGCTCGTCGACGGCGGCTGTCTCGCTGTCGCCTATGCAGGTGACAACCTTGAAGCCGGGCATGTTAAACGACTTCAATGCCTTGGCGAAGTACCACGCCGTGCCGCCGGGCATCTCAGCCTCGAAGCTCGGAGTAATGACTTTATCGTGAGTGATATGGCCGATGCAACATATCTCGGCCGGAGTGTTATGTTGAGTTGTCATATATATATATCAGATTTTTCTGGCAAGCTTGCGGGTGGCTGCCCACGCATATATCAATACGAACAGATAGCCGAGTGCCGGGACAATAAACGAAGCCGAGATTGTAGCGAAATCAGCTACCCAGCCCATGAGCATGGTGCCTACGGCTCCGCCGATTGGCGTCATCATCAGGAACGAGGATGCAATCTTAATATCGCTCTTGGCTACCCCCGTGACGGTGATTGCAAAAACGGTGGGGAACATAATGGCTTCGAAAGCATAGCAAGCGAACAGACCTATGCGTGACACGACGCCGAGCCCGGATGCCACGGCGAGCGCACCTATCACAGTCATGACACCGCACACAAGAAGCACACGCTGGGCGGCAACGCGGCTCATTATCCAGCTGCCCAATATACGGGCGAGCATGAACAATCCGAGCGCGCCAAACGACAGAACGGCCGAGGCGGTGGCTTTTGACATCCAGCCGTCAGCGATGACATAGTTGATGAACAGGCTGTTGATTGAAATCTCGGCAATCTCGTAGCAGAATAGTGTGAACACGCCGAATTTGAATCCCGGCGTGTGCCAGAGCGCTTTGATGCTGCTGCCTGTCGAGATGCGTGAGTCAGAGGCGTTATCCTGCGTGTCGCCGCTTTCAGGTGCTGTTATTTCGGGTAGCTTTACTCGGGTGAAAATCACCGCCACAATGAGCACGAGTATGCCCATGATGGTATATGGGAGTGCAACGCTACTGCCTTCTTCGGAGAAAAGAAAGCCGCCGACAAGCACCGGGCCGAGGATACAGCCGAGACCGTTGAACGACTGGGCGAGATTAAGTCGGCTTGCTGCTGTGGCTTTATCGCCAAGCTCAGTGGCGTATGGGTTTGCCGAGGTTTCCAGCATCACAAGGCCGCAGCCTATGATGAAAAGCGCAACGAGAAATATGGCAAACGACATGGTGCTCTCTCCTGGAATGAAGAGAAGTGCGCCAAGTCCGAACAGAATCAGTCCCATGACCACGCCAAATCGGTAGCCGCGGCGGGTGATAATAATGCCGGCAGGGAGTGCCATGAGGAAATAGCCGAGATAAGTGGCGGCCTGGATGAGGGTCGACTGGGCTATGGAGATTGAGAGAATGTCCTGAAAATGCTTGTTGAGCACGTCGAGCACGGCTCTTGCAAAGCCCCAGATGAAAAAGAGTGATGTGATGAGTACAAAGGGTAGAAGATATTTCTTTTCGACCAGTCGGCTCATGATAGATTAAATGAATTATTGATAAAAAATCGGAAAATCAAGCCCGCGGCAGGGAGTGCTATCCTTGACGCGGGCCTGATAAGATTTATTCTAAAACCGTGCGCTCAGAAGCGCGTCGGATTACTGCTCGGAGAGCTTTTCCTTGAGAGCGGCCAGAGCGGCGAGGTCACCGAGTGTGGTCTTCTCAATGGCGGGAGTAGCGAGAACGGTCTCTTCAGCCTGACGCTTCTGGCCGGCAGCCTTGCGGGCCTTGCGGGCTTCGGTGCGCTCTGCTTTCGATTCGTCCTCGAAGATGCGCGAGTGGCTGAGGATGATTCGCTTGGAATCCTTGTTGAACTCGATAACCTTGAAGTTGAGCTTCTCGTCAACCTTAGCCTGCGAGCCGTCTTCCTTAACGAGGTGCTTGGGAGTAGCGAATCCTTCAACACCATAGGGGAGAGATACGACAGCGCCCTTTTCTACCATCTCCACGATGGTGCCTTCGTGTACTGAGCCAACGGTGAAGATGGTCTCGAATACATCCCAGGGGTTCTCCTCGAGCTGCTTGTGGCCGAGAGAAAGACGACGGTTGTCCTTGTCGATTTCGAGAACCTGAACCTCGATGTCGGCACCAATCTGAGTGAACTCGCTGGGGTGCTTAACCTTCTTGGTCCAAGAGAGGTCGGAGATATGGATGAGGCCATCAACGCCTTCCTCAATCTCGACGAATACGCCGAAGTTGGTGAAGTTGCGCACCTTGGCGGTGTGGCGTGAACCAACGGGATATTTGATTTCGATGTCTTCCCAGGGATCCTTTTTGAGCTGCTTAACGCCGAGGCTCATCTTGCGATCCTCGCGGTCGAGTGTGAGGATGACTGCGTCAACCTCGTCGCCAACCTTCATGAAGTCCTGAGCCGAACGGAGGTGCTGGCTCCATGACATTTCGCTAACGTGGATGAGACCCTCAACGCCGGGGGCAACCTCTACGAATGCGCCGTACTCAGCCATAACTACTACGCGGCCGTGTACTTTGTCGCCGACTTTGAGCTCGGGATCGAGAGCGTCCCAGGGATGGGGCATGAGCTGCTTGAGGCCGAGAGCGATACGCTTCTTCTCGTTGTCGAATTCGAGGATAACAACATTGAGCTTCTGGTCGAGCTGAACAACCTCGCTGGGATGGCTTACGCGGCCCCACGAAAGGTCGGTGATATGGATGAGGCCGTCTACGCCGCCAAGGTCGATGAACACACCGTAGTTGGTGATGTTCTTGACAGTACCTTCGAGCACCTGACCCTTTTCGAGCTTCGAGATAATCTCGCGACGCTGCTGTTCGAGTTCAGCCTCGATGAGAGCCTTGTGGCTGACAACCACGTTCTTGAATTCCTGATTAATCTTAACGACCTTGAACTCCATGGTCTTGCCCACGAAGATGTCGTAGTCGCGGATGGGGCGAACGTCAATCTGCGAGCCGGGGAGGAAAGCCTCAATACCGAACACGTCGACAATCATGCCGCCCTTGGTGCGCGATGTGATGAGACCCTTGATGACTTCGTTGTTTTCAAGAGCCTGGTTGATGCGCTCCCACGATTTGGCTGCGCGAGCCTTGCGGTGAGAAAGCACGAGCTGACCCTTCTTATCCTCGGGGTTCTCGACATAGACTTCAACCTTGTCGCCAACTTTGAGGTCGGGGTTGTAGCGGAATTCGTTGATGGGAATGATACCGTCGCTCTTGTAGCCGATGTTAACAACGGCTTCGCGCTTGTTGAGGGCGATAACGGTACCCTCAATCACTTCACGGTCCTTAACGGTGTTGAGTGATTCGTCGTAAGTCTTGGTGAGCTCTTCGCGTGATTTGCCGGCGAGGTTTTCACCCTTCTCATATGCGTCCCAATCGAAGTCCGCAATTGGAGAATTTTTTAATTCTTCAGTCATTTAATTAGTTGGTTAATAATAGAGTTAAGCATTGAAGGGCCACGAGCATACACCGTGAGGCGGAGCCATAGGCAGCAAGCACTTCCTCCATTGCGGCTGCAAAGTTAATAAATATTTTTCGCAACTCCCGCAATATTAGCCATGAAAATACCCGATTCATTGCGGTGTGAACAAAAAAACAGTGTTTTGCCCGCTAATCGTTGACAAAAACGTGGTTGTGACTGTTCCGACAGGAGCTTCATTATTATTTCTTTCATAGTCATTGGTGTCGCTTCAATAAACAGTGGAGAGTCATTAAGACTCTCCACCTGCATAATCAACTAAAAAATCCTTTTATTACCTTAGATGTTGTATGAGCCGGTTTAGAATGCCGGGTAGCCCGGATTCTGGACATAAATACCGCCTGAGAAATTATACTGTGCCACCGGGATAGGGAAGTACTCTTCGCCGGTCTCGAACGACACGTTCTGGTAATATATGCGGTTGTCTTTTTCTGCAGCGAAGAAATTGTTCATTGTTTCTTTTGCTATACCCCAGCGCACGAGGTCGAAGAAGCGTTCACCTTCCATCGCCTTCTCCAGGCGCATTTCGGTGCGGAGAGCCTGGCGAGCATAGTCCTGAGTCCAGCCGGCGGCGGGATAGAGACCTATCTTATAGTTGGCGGCATCTTTCGAGGGATCATTGAAGTCTTTGACATATGAACTGTTCATGGCGCGGGCGCGTACTCTGTTGATAAGTGTGCGAGCCTCTTCAAGACCGCTACCTCCCAGCTCTATGAGAGCCTCTGCCTTATAGAGCAGCAGGTCGGCATAACGGATGATCTGCCAGTTGAGAGCCGAGGCTCCCCAGGGCCAGCCCTGTTCGGCATCTTTGGATTCAGGCGAGAGCCAGAAACGCTTGGTGTTGTTGTAGCCGTAGACATCGCTGTTGCGCACCCACAGACCACAGGCTCTATCCTCGAATGTCTTGTAGCGGATGGTCGGACGGCCTGTGATGAAGTCCAGACGTGGGTCTACGTTGCCGTCGGTGTTGCCCAGCGAATAGCCGCCGTTGCTGTCAAATACTACTTTGCCGTAGTCGGGACGGTCTTGGTAGTCAAACACCGGCAGGCCATCGGCATCTGTCTGATAGGCGTTGATGAGATCCTGCGAAGGGAGGAAGAATCCGTCGCCCTGCCAGGGGCAACCGGGGCCGGTCATTGAGTTAAGAAGCATGCTCCAGTTGATGCGGCCTACTCCACTCGAACCGTCGTCTTTCGAGAACTGGATTGCAAACACCGATTCCGGTCCGTTTTCATATTCAAGCAAGTCGAGTTGCTGAAAATCAGCGAGCAGGTCATAGCCCTGGATTCCGTTAATCAGATCCACCACTTCCTGCATCAGTGTTCGGTTGATGCCGATTACAGCGTTGGTCTGCGGATCCTGTTCGTAGGCCTGGTAGAGTTTCACTTTTGCTGCATATGCAAGCGCTATGCGGCGGTTGATGCGGCCGATCTCGCTCTGGCTGTCAGGGAGGTCATCGGCAGCTTCGAGCAGGTCATTGGCTATGCGGTCGAGGTGTTCCTCGCGGGTGAATTCATCGTTGCGCACCGAAGCGTAGTCATTTTCAGGCAGGTCGATGTCCATATAGGGGATGCGGTTGAAGAGACGTACCAGCTCGAAATACCAGTGGTCGCGTATCACGCGGACTTCGGCTATACGTGTGGCCTTGTCCTTGTTCTGCGATTCGTCCACTTTGCGGAGGGCGCGGATGGCAGAGTTGCAGCGCGATATTCCGCAGTAGACATTGAACCACTTTCTGTCGAGGAAACCATTGTTGGGCTGGATGCGGGAGGTTTCCATGTCGTGGATCTCCCAGAGGTCGGTTTCGCCGCCTCCGCCTTTATAGGCATTGTCGGCGCGGACTTCGCCGTAGCTCCAGTTGGTCACCGGAAAGAGATGCGGATCATTAGAGTCAGCGTAGCGGCATCCGAATGTGGCATATGCTCCATTGACAAGGAGATCTACTGCTGAGGGATCGTTCATATTGCCGTCAGAGAGTGAGCCCTGGGGCTTGTTTTCGAGGAAGTCGTCGCTGCATGCACTCAGAGCGAATCCGGTCAGTGCGATTGCGAATATATTCTTGAGTTTCATTATGATTTAGATTTAAGATGATGCATTTAGAATCCGAATTGAATGCCGAATGTGTACTGGCGTGGCAGCGCGTAGGGATAGCCGAGACCTTCAGGATCAGCACCGCTGTATCCGGTAAGAGTCAGCAAGTTTTGGGCCTGGAAGTATATGCGGGCATTCTGCATGTTCAGTTTGTTCTGTATATGTTTGGGCAAGGTGTAGCCGAGCGAGAGGGTTTTCAGACGTAGGAATGAGCCGTCTTCTATGTAGTAGTCGGAACCCTCGTTCTCCTTGTTATTATTGTCGATTGAGGGAGCCGGTACGCTTGAATCGTAGTAGCCGGTCTGGAGATAACGGTCATAGGCCTGGGCTGCATCGAGGAGCTGTGTGCCGTGGTTGCCGGTCCAGAGGGGGAAGAAGTCGGTATAGTACTTGGAGTTATTCCATGCGTCGCGGATTATGCTTGAGAAGAACAGACTGAGGTCAAATTGTTTCCAGTTTGCACCGAGACTGAGACCTAATTGGGCTTTGGGGAGGTCGGTGCCGAGCCATGTGCGGTCGCGGTCGTTGATCTCACCGTCGCCGTTTGCATCAACATAGCGCACACGGCCAACAGCCGGACTGCCGAAGCTGACATTGTATTTCGCCATATAGGCGTCGACCTCTTCCTGTGTACGGAACACTCCATCGGTCTTGTAGACCAGCCATGATCCGAGGGCTTGGCCCACGATGCTTTTGTCGATACCGTTGCCGCCGCCCCATGTGTAGTAGATGTCTTTCATCAGGTCGGTGACCTCGTTTTTCATCGCGGTGACGTTGAGGCCCACGCTGTAACTGAAATCCTTGTTGATTGCCTGTCGCCATTCGGCCGAGATTTCAATGCCTTTGTTGACCATTGAGCCACCGTTGTACCAGCAGTAGCCGCCCTCGCCAATGGTGGCGATGTAAGGTTTCTCGACAAGCATGTCTTCGGTGCGCTTGTGGAAGTAGTCGAACGAGAGTGACAGACGGTTGTTGAGCAGCGATGCATCGAAGCCCAAGTTGGTCTGATAGGTTTTTTCCCATGTGAGATCGGGATTTGTGCTTCGCGAGCGCAGTGCGCCGGCCATCAGGGAGTTGCCGCCGCTAATGGCATAGGCCGCGCGGTCAAGGTCCATCGCATATTTGGCATAGAAGGCGTCGTTTGCTATGATGTCATTGCCGTTCACGCCATATGCTCCTCGAATTTTGAGGTCGCTGAGCCAGGAGTGTGTACCTTCCATGAAGTTCTCCTGCGAGATGCGCCATCCTGCCGAAACAGAAGGGAACCAGTCGTAGTTGTGGCTTGTCGAAAGGCGCGATGATGCATCGCGGCGCAGGGTGAAGGAGACGAGATATTTATTGTCCCATGTGTAATTGAGTTTGCCGAACACGGAGAACATCGAGTAGTTTGAGGCTCCTGAACCGGTGTTCTTGTTTGAGGTGACATTGCCCAGATAGAGGTAGTCGGGGTCCTCGATCTCAAGGCCTTTGCCTTCGCCGAACATATCTTCGAAGTGGTTGCGCTTGGCCTCAATGCCGAGTAGCGCCATTATTGAGTTCTTGCCGAAATCGGCGTTATATTGTGCAGTGTTGGTCCAGACCCAGTCTGTGGTCTTGCTGGAATACTGATATAGACTGTTGGTTTTGTCGCGGAGATTGGCCGGGGTGAAGATTTTGTCGTTGCCGTTGTGGTAGTTGAGACCGAAGTTGGTCTTTACGACGAGATTCTTGATTGGTTCGACTGAGAGATAGGCGTTGCCGAACACTCTCCAGTATTCGCGTTTGTTGTTGGCTTCCTCTTCGATCTGACGCATAATGTTGGGGGTGTCGTTCAGGCCGAAGGCCACTTGGTCGTTGTAGTTGCCTTCCGAGTCATAGACTGTGCGGGCGGGATGCATCTTGATGGCGTTTTCCTCGATTCCGCCGGGTGCATTGTGTTGGCGCCACCAGTTGACGGTGGCATTTCCGCCGGCGCGCAGGCGGTTGTTGATGAATCCGTAGTCGGAGCTGAAGCGGGCATTGGCTTTCTGGAAATCGGAGCCTTTGATGATGCCGTCATGGTCAAGCCAGCTTAGCGAGAATGATGACGAACCGTTTTCATCACCTTTGGAGAGGCCTACGCTGTAGGTCTGCATCAGAGCAGTGCGGTGGATTTCTTTTTCCCAGTCGGTGTTCTGCGGGTTTACCATGACTCCATTGAGGTTTACGTAGGGTCGGAGTGAGGGAGTGGCGCCATTGCCGTACAGCTCAGAGGTCGGGGTTGTGCCGTAGGAGTATTTGTAGGCTGACCAGTAGACGTCGCCCCACTGGTCGGCGTTGAGCATATCGAGACCGCTCTGATAGGTCTGAAGAGTGAGAGTGGCGTCGAATGTCACACGGCTTTCACCTTTTTTTGCGCGCTTGGTGGTTATGATGATTACACCGTTGGCAGCCTGGGCGCCGTAGATAGAGGCCGATGCCGCGTCTTTGAGCACCTGAATAGACTCCACATCGTTGCTGTTGAGGATGGTGCCGGGATTCTCACGGGTCATCACGCCGTCGATTACATAGAGCGGACCGTTGGCCTCGCCGCGGAATGAAGAGGCTCCGCGAATCGAAGTGCCTGTGCTCAGACCGCCGGGGGTTCCGTCAGTGGTGATGTTCATACCGGCCACACGGCCTTGGAGGGCCTGGATGACGTTGCCGGTCGGTGTGTCGGATACATCTTTCATCTTCACTACTGAGACAGAGCCGGTGAGGTCTGCCTTCTTCTCCGACGAGTAGCCCACCACTACTACTTCGTCAAGAATCCCGATATCTTCGCTGAGGTATATGGTCATCTCAGGCTCTGCCACGAGAGTCGTCGGTAGATAACCTATATAAGAGATAGTGATTTTTGATCCTTCGGGAACTTTGAGTGTGAACTGACCGTCGATATCTGTGCTTGCGCCAGTCTTCAGGACTTCTGACATGACGGAAGCCCCAATCAGAGGCTCATCATCGGCTTTCGATAAAACCGTTCCGTGCACTGTGATGTTCTGTGCTTGTGCGCTGATTACAGCGAGTAGCATGAACAGCGCATATAAGATAGTTTTTTTCATTGGTTAAAAGATTGGTAAATTTCTGACGCAAAATTATCAATGGATATGTTGTAGTGCATATAACAGCTGTCGCGTCGGCTATAACATATCGTGCCATGCACGATTTTTTATACATAAAACACCATTATTGATAACTCTCCGTGACTGGCAGGTACTTCGGACCGGAAAAGGAAACACACCGGCAGCTCCTTTGTGCAGGAGTGTCAGTGTGTCTTGATGTGTCACGCTGTTTGTTTCCGGGAGCTTATTTTGATGCAAGCCGTTCGCGCAGTTCGGTCGGGGTTTCGTTGAAGGCTTCTTTGTAGCACTTTGTGAAGTAGGCCGGAGTCGAGAATCCCACCTCATAGGCGATTTCGCTGACTGATTTCCGAGTAGTGGTCAGGAGCTCGCGCGAGCGTTTCAGTCTGAGGTTTCTAAGGAGTTCCACCGGGCTGTAGTTGGTCAGTGCCTTGATTTTGCGGTAGAACTGCGAGCGCCCCAGTCCCATGCGCGAGGCAAGCATATCAACGTTCAGATCAGAGTTGCCCATCTCGGCGGTGACTATAGAGAGGAAGCGGGCGTAGAATTCATTGTCAATATTACCGTTGGAAGCCGTAGTGTTGCCGTCCGACAGCGCCGGGCGCGGTCTGTCGCTTACGCTACCGATCTGGTTTGCTGACCAGAGCTCCTTGATTCTGCGCCGGTTGTCGATAAGATTCCGGCATCTTGCTTCCAGCACTGAAGAGTTGAACGGTTTTGCCACATAGCCGTCAGCCCCGCTGTCGTAGCCCTGCGCCCGCTGTTCGTCCATCGAACATGCTGTGAGCATGAGCACCGGAATGTGTGATGTCGATACCTCTTCTTTAATGCGGCGGCAACATTCGAGGCCGTCCATCATCGGCATCATGACGTCGCATATGATAAGGTCGGGAACATATTTGGCCGCAAGCCGTAGACCGTCCTTGCCGTTGGCCGAGAAAATCATTACATATTCGTCGCAGAGAAGTTCGCGTATCATGTGGCGGATGTCCTCGTTGTCGTCAATCACAAGCAGCAGTGGCTTGCCGGCATCTATTTCCTGGGGTTCAGGCTCTATTTCTCCAAGTTCGGCGTCGACAACGCTCTCGCTGATAATGCACGAGGTCACTGCCTCGGCCGTGTCAGAGATGTGTCTGACAGGAATGGAGACGGTGAATTCCGAGCCTACACCAAGCTGGCTCTCTACCGAGATGTGGCCGTCGTGGAGTTCTACGAAGGCTTTGGCAAGAGAGAGACCTATGCCGGAACCGTTTGGGTGGACTTTGTCTACCTGATAGAAGCGGTCGAATATATTGCTCAGGTCTTCCACTGATATTCCACGGCCGGTGTCGGCCACAGTGAATACCAGTTGGCCGTCGGAACATGAAGCCTCAAAGCGTATGTAGCCGTTGGCAGGGGTGTATTTGAATGCGTTAGACATGAGGTTGAAAAATACGCGTTCTATTTTCTCCACATCTATTGCAATCGTGAAGTCGTCAGGGAGTCTGATGTCTATAAAAAGTCTTATGTCGTTCTTGCGTGCAATGGCGTGGAATGCCTCTGTCCAGTCATGGACGAGTGAGCCGAAATTCACTTCTGTAAGATTTATGTCGAGTTTGCCGTTTTCATATTTACGGAAATCGAGTATCTGGTTTATCAGGCGCCGTAGTATCTTTACATTCTTGTCGGCTATCTTCATCAGCACGTGCTGCTGGGGAGTGAGGTTGTCGGCCCCGACAAGCTGCTCGACCGGTTCGGCTATCAGCGTAAGGGGTGTGCGCAGATCATGCGAGACATTGGTGAAGAATACGAGTTTCGACTGAGTGGCGGCGTGGAGCTGTTCGTTGAGCTCTTTCTGCGCATCGCGCTGTTCTTCAAGCAGTCGGTTCTGTTCCATGAGCTGTTGCTGGTGGCGCTGACGCTGCCAGAAGGTGCGCAGAAGCAGAAAAAGAACGCCGACAAGCAGCACAAGGATGACCACGGCAGCAAAGAATAGTGAGGTCTGAGCCGAATGGCGGCTCCAGTAATCGTCTACTTGACTTTTGAGCAGCTTGATTTTTGCGGTCTCTTCTTTAAGAGATTCGTTTTGAAGTAGCAGTATGTCGGCGTTGGTTATATCAACCGGTGAGGACAAAGGCAGATTTGTCACTTGATCGTATGGCCTCCCTTCCAGTATTGCAAGCGCGGTGCGGATTAGCTTGTAGCCCTCGGTTGGATAGAGAAAAGTGGCATCAATCACGCTATCGGCCACGGCTTTGATGCCAATCTCAGGAGCGGCATCGATGCCTATGGTCTTGATTTTCATCCCACGCCGCTTGGCTACGTCGGAGGCGGCTATGGCCATGCGGTCGTTGTGGGCGTATACCATGTCTGCGTCAGGATGTGCAGCCAAGAGTGAATCAGCCACCGGTACGGCAGACTCGTAGGTCCAGTCGCCGGAAGCAGATGCCACAACTGAAATATCCTCGTCGATAGCACCCCGGTGGAATCCTTCGTGGCGTTCGATGGCCGGTGTAGAGCCTTTCAGCCCGCAGATTTCTATCACCTTGCCTCCCTTGCCGATGAGATGTCGGGCATAATGGGCGGCAGCTTTTCCGATTTCGGTGTTGTCTACTCCCTGGAAGGCGGTGTAGGTGTCGCCGTTGATCTTGCGATCAAAGACAATCACAGGAATTCCGGACTCAAACACCTCCTTTATTATAGGTGTGATGGCATCAGCTTCGTTAGGAGCGGCGATGATGATATCGAAACCGTTGTCCATGAAATAACGGATGTCGGCAATCTGGCACTCATTGCTGTTGTCGGCCGAACGGATCTCTACTGTGGCCTCCGGATGAAACATGATCTCGCGGTTGATCTCATCGTTCATTTTCATGCGCCATCCGTCCTGGCTGCATTGGGAGACCCCGATGCGGTAAGGCTCATTTTTCCGGCACGAGTGGAAGAAGAGCATTGACGCCAACATGAGTAAGAGTATGATGATTCTGTTCATGGCTGATGTTAAGAAAATGTTTCCTGCGTCTCCTGCAAAGATAAGGATAATATTATGAAAAATAAGTACTTTGCTTGTAATTTTGCACCCATGCAACATATTTGACATCGAATGCACGATTTTTTATAGATATAATCGGTTGGAGTTGATAGTTTTGCATTGTCAAACAACTCTAACCCCCATAACAGACATTATAAAGTATGTACCGAATCTCTAATATCGTGATGCCGATGATTGCCGCCACGGCAATCGGAGCCGCCGGATCTCTCAGTGCCGCTGACAGAGGGGTCGAGATCGAACATCTCGGCATCAACAACACTCTCGTGCGTGTTACCGCTGACGGTAAATATATCTTACTCCCTGTTCAGGAGTCGAATGACGAGGCTACGGTCAACGTGCTGGTTGACGGCAAGACAGACAAAACTCTCAGCGTACGTCTGGCCAAGTCGAAAGTCGACTATACTGTGCCTCTGAAAATAGAAGACTATAAAGGAAAGAAAGTTTTGCTCAACGTGGTCACCTCGCAGAGTCGTTCGTCGGTCCGCGAGGCCAAGGAAGACGCCTGCTGGCATAACATATCAGTTTCTGATACATTCGATACCGGTAATCGTGAAAAATTCCGTCCGGCCTATCACCACACTCCGCTCTATGGCTGGATGAATGACCCGAACGGAATGTTCTACAAGGATGGCGAATGGCATCTCTGCTACCAGTGGAATCCCTACGGCTCGAGATGGCAGAATCTCTCGTGGGGACACTCTGTCAGCCGCGACCTGATCCACTGGGATCACCGCCCCGACGCTGTGATTGAGCCTGACGGCCTCGGAATGATATTCAGCGGAAGTTCGGCTGTGGATTGCAGCGGCAGCGCCGGTTTCGGTAAGGACGCGGTGGTGGCTATGTACACTTCGGCAGCCGCAAGTCAGATTCAGAGCCTTGCCTGGAGCGATGACAACGGAGAGACTTTTACGAAATATGACGGTAACCCGGTGCTTCCACTTGACAGTGAGGCCCGCGATCCAAACATGTTCTGGGATGCGGAGCGTAATGTCTGGATTCTGGTACTCGCCCACGCCCTTGACCATGAGATGCTCATCTTCTCTTCGCCCGACATGAAAGAGTGGACTCTTGAAAGCAGATTCGGTCGCGGTCTCGGCGCGCAGGATGGCGTATGGGAATGTCCCGACCTCTTCGAGCTGCCAGTCAAAGGAGAATCAAAAAAGAAGTGGGTGCTTCTCTGCAACCTGAATCCCGGCGGTCCATTCGGCGGCAGCGCCACACAGTATTTCATCGGTGATTTCGACGGTAAGACTTTCACTTCTGACACCGATGACACAGGCCGGGTTCCCACCAAGTGGCTCGACTACGGCAAGGACCACTATGCGACCGTAAGTTTCAGCGATGCCCCTGACGGGCGCCGCACGGTGATAGGCTGGATGAGCAACTGGCAATATGCCCCTGAGGTGCCGACAATGCAGTTTCGCAGCGCCAACACACTTCCGCGCGAAATGGGAATCTTCCGTGCGAACGACGATCAGCTCTACGTGTCATCCACTCCCTCTCCTGAGGTCGATGCTATAAAAGGCGAGCTCGTGAAATCAGTCTCAAAGACCTCCGTCAGTTCAAAGGCCAGAACATATTCCATACCCGAACTCTGTGAGATCGACATGGAGTTCAGCCCCAAGAAAGCCGAATCAGTGGAAATAGAACTTTCAAATGCCGCCGGCGAAAAAGTCGTGATGGTTTATGATGCCAAGTCAGACAGTCTGTCATTCGACCGCCGCAATAGCGGAATAGTAGACTTCAGCCAGGATTTCCCGGCAGTGACCGTAAGCCCGGCCTATACTGATGGTGAAAAAGTGGGGCTACGCATCTTCATTGACCGTTCAAGCATAGAAGTCTTTGGAAAAGACGGCCGCTTCGCAATGACCAACCTCGTGTTCCCCAACAGTCCCTACAACCGTCTTTCGATGCGGACTACTGGCGGCAACGCCCGACTCTCAGACCTTAAGATCTATTCGATAAACGTAAAATGAATCCTCCTCTAAATACTAATAACAAGTTATGGAAATAACACAGACTTTAGCCGGCGACAAGAAAAGTTCGCTTATACAGATAGCCCCCGTGATGCTCTGTTTCTTCGCAATGGGATTTGTCGACCTTGTGGGCACAGCATCCAACTATGTGCAGAAAGACCTGAGCCTGACCGATTCGCAGGCCAATCTCTTCCCCTCGCTCGTATTCTTCTGGTTCCTGATATTTTCAGTACCCACCGGAATGCTGATGAACCGCATCGGTCGCAAGAAAACAGTGCTTCTGAGCCTGCTTGTGACAGCCGTCTCGCTGATACTCCCAATCACAGGCGACAGCTACATTACCATGCTTCTCTCGTTCTCTCTGCTCGGCATCGGCAATGCCATCATGCAGACCTCGCTCAATCCGCTGGTGTCAAACCTCATAAGCCCAAGCCGGCTTGCATCGACGCTGACATTCGGCCAGTTTGTCAAGGCCATAGCCTCGTTTCTCGCACCGATAATCGCAGCTTGGGGAGCCACAACCTATTTTCCGACCTTCGGCCTCGGGTGGCGCGCGCTGTTCGTGATCTATGCCGTTATAAGCCTTGTGTCGATCTCGACTCTCGCCGCCACTCCCATCGAGGAGGAGCGTTCTGACAAGGCTTCCGGTGTCGGTGAATGCCTCAGACTGCTCGGCCGTCCTTTCATTCTTCTTTGTTTCCTCGGCATAATGTGTCACGTAGGCATCGACGTGGGCACCAACACTACCGCTCCCAAAATCATCATGGAGCGTCTCGGTCTGCCGCTCGAAGAAGCCGGATTTGCAACAAGCGTCTATTTCATCTTCCGTACAGCCGGCTGCTTCCTCGGAGCCTTTATTCTGCGCTATGTGTCGCCGAAACTATTTTTTGGAATCAGTGTAGTGTTGATGCTCGCGGCAATGGTTATGCTTTTAACCTGCGAGTCTTTGACAATGATCTATGTCGCGCTTGGCCTGATTGGCTTCGGCAACTCAAATATATTTTCAGTAATTTTCTCGCAGGCTCTGATGGCTTCGCCGGATGAGAAGAATGAGGTTTCCGGACTCATGATTATGGGTCTTTTCGGAGGCACCGTTTTCCCCCTCGCAATGGGCTATGCCGCCGATGCCGCCGGCCAGGTCGGCGCAGTGGCAGTGATGACTGTCGGAGTGGCGTATCTGCTCTATTACACATTGAAAATCAAACCGTCAAATAACTAATAACTTCTCATACACCTTCCAAATCAACAAAATCATGAATAACTATGTAGTAGGAATGGGCGAAGCCCTGTGGGACGTACTCCCCGAAGGTAAAAAAATCGGTGGTGCACCTGCCAATTTCGCTTATCATGTCTCTCAGTTCGGACTTTCCAGCTGTGTGGTGAGCGCTGTTGGTGACGATGCTCTCGGCAAGGAGATAGTGGAAAATTTCACCTCCAAAGGTCTGAACCAGCTTATAGCCGAAGTGCCTTATCCCACCGGTACAGTACAGGTTGAAATCGACCAGGCCGGCGTTCCGCAGTATGAGATCAAAGAAAACGTTGCATGGGACAATATTCCCTATACCGCCCATCTCGAATCACTCGCCGAAAAGACACGAGCAGTCTGCTTCGGATCTCTTGCGCAGCGCAATGTGGTGTCGCGCAATACAATCAACCGTTTCCTTGACGCTATGCCGCAGAACGATGACTCGCTGGTGGTATTTGACGTCAATCTCCGTCAGGGTTTCTACAACAAGGATATTCTCTGCAATTCTATGAAGCGCTGCAACATCCTTAAAATCAATGACGAGGAGCTGGTAACAGTGAGCCGCATGTTTGGATATCCCGGAATCGACCTCCAGGACAAGTGCTGGATTCTGCTTGGGAAATACAATCTCAAGATGCTGATTCTCACCTGCGGCATCAACGGTAGCTATGTGTTCACCCCCGGAAATGTATCGTTCCAGCCGACACCGAAGGTTGAAGTGGCCGATACCGTGGGCGCGGGCGACAGCTTTACCGCCGCGTTCATCTCATCAGTTCTGAAAGGCAAGCCTGTGGCCGAGGCTCATTCATTGGCTGTCAGGACTTCGGCTTTCGTCTGCACCCGCAAAGGGGCCATGCCGATTCTGCCAGAAGAACTCACGGCCATGTAAACCTACGATAGCATATTCAGAACTATTGCTATCCACTAAACTTTTATGAGCGATTGAAAAATTAGGGCTGATTCTTGCTATGGCAAGCGACAAAAGTCGATTTCCATTTGCAGGAATCAGCCCTAATAAGTTCTTACAATTCGCCATAAATTCGGAGAAGGTGAGGAACGGAATTTTTTGTAGAGCTGCGTTTATTGCTCTAAGTAATTTCCGTATGCTTGATAGAGGCCAAGAATTGAACGGCATTGACACACTCTCATCTCCGGGATAATGAAGCTCTACATAGACTTTATAAATATTGGTAGGAGTTGTCTTATTAGCAATAGCAAGAATGTCGACAAGGCTTGCAATCAGGTTCCCCTTTGGAAAAGTTCCGCCACAAAGGCAAAAAAAGGAATTTACAACAGATTACCCTTGCCAAGTAATCATCTTAAATGAAAGTGGCATCGTGTTGCCGCGCATGATAAGCCTGAATAATGCATACGGATATACGAAAAAACAGCGTGCAACCTGATAGGCTACACGCTGTTTTTGTGTCATAAAATGGAGTAGTGGATTACTTCACTTCTTCGAAGTCGACGTCGGTAACGTCGTCGTGGGGTGATGCACCGCCGTTGTTAGGAGCGCCTGCACCGGGCTGAGGGCCGGCCTGTCCTGCCTGCTGCTGGGCGTTGAGGATGTCCTGCTGTGCTGCACCGAACGATGTCTCGATAGCCTTGATGGCGGCGTCGATGCCGGCAATGTCCTGAGCCTTGTGGGCCTCTTTGAGCTGTTGGAGAGCATTCTCGATAGGAGCTTTCTTGTCGGCGGGAATCTTGTCACCGAGTTCGCTGAGCTGCTTTTCAGTCTGGAAGATGAGGGCGTCGGCTTGATTGAGCTTATCGGCGCGCTCCTTTTCCTTGGCATCGGCTGCGGCGTTAGCAGCGGCCTCGTCCTTCATGCGCTTGATTTCGGCGTCGGTAAGACCACTTGATGCCTCGATGCGGATGCTCTGCTCCTTGCCGGTTGCTTTATCCTTGGCCGATACGTTGAGGATACCGTTAGAGTCAATCTCGAAAGTAACCTCAATCTGAGGTATGCCACGGGGAGCGGGGGCAATGCCGTCGAGATGGAACTTACCGAGAGTCTTGTCGTCCTTCGCCATAGGACGCTCACCTTGAAGCACGTGGATTTCAACCGAAGGCTGATTGTCGGCTGCGGTCGAGAAGGTTTCGCTCTTGCGGGTCGGGATAGTGGTGTTGGCCTCAATGAGCTTGGTCATCACGCCGCCGAGAGTCTCGATACCTACCGACAGAGGTACGACGTCGAGAAGCTGGATATCCTTGTTGATGTCACCTGCGAGAACGGCACCCTGAATTGCTGCGCCCACAGCAACCACTTCGTCGGGATTAACGCCCTTAGAGGGAGTTTTACCGAAGAACTTCTCTACAATCTGCTGGATAGCGGGGATACGTGTAGAGCCGCCTACGAGAATAACTTCGTCGATGTCGCCTTTGCTGAGACCGGCGTCGCGGAGAGCCTGTTCGCAGGGAGGAATGGTGGCCTGAATAAGACGGTCGGCGAGTTGCTCGAACTGAGCGCGGGTAAGAGTCTTGACAAGGTGCTTGGGACCGGTAGCGGTAGCGGTGATGTAAGGAAGGTTGATTTCGGTGGATGTAGCCGATGAGAGCTCAATCTTGGCTTTCTCGGCAGCTTCTTTGAGGCGCTGGAGAGCCATGGGGTCTTTGCGGAGGTCGATGCCCTCTTCTTTCTCGAAGCCATCGGCGAGCCAGTCGATGATTACATGGTCGAAGTCATCGCCGCCGAGGTGGGTATCACCGTTGGTGCTCTTTACTTCAAACACGCCGCCGCCGAGTTCAAGGATAGAAATATCGAATGTGCCGCCACCAAGGTCGAACACGGCGATTTTCTGGTCCTTGTCGGTCTTGTCGAGGCCGTAGGCAAGTGCAGCCGCAGTAGGCTCATTGACGATACGGCGAACAGTGAGGCCGGCAATTTCACCGGCTTCCTTGGTTGCCTGACGCTGAGAGTCGTTGAAGTAAGCGGGTACGGTGATGACAGCTTCGGATACGCTCTGGCCGAGATAATCTTCGGCGGTCTTCTTCATCTTCTGAAGAATCATGGCCGAGATTTCCTGAGGGGTGTACTCGCGGCCGTCAATGTCGATGCGGGGAGTGCCGTTGTCGGAGCGGACTACCTTATACGGGACGCGTTCTATTTCGTTCTGAACCTGGTCATATGATTCGCCCATGAAGCGCTTGATTGAGTAGATGGTGCGCTTGGGGTTGGTGATAGCCTGACGCTTGGCGGGGTCGCCCACCTTACGTTCGCCTCCGTCGACAAATGCAACGACAGAGGGGGTAGTGTTACGGCCCTCGCTATTAGGGATAACTACGGGAGAGTTGCCTTCGAGGACTGCTACGCAGGAGTTAGTGGTACCAAGGTCTATGCCTATGATTTTACCCATAATGTTGAAGTATTATTGATGTTATATATTTTTGAAGTTGGTTACGAGGAGAGGTGGCTGCTGCGCCGTTGATGGTGTGGCGCTCTGACCTTTCGCTCTGAATAAGAAACAAATCTTGTGCCAAAAAAGTTGAGCAATCATTAAAAAGCTATTTCTCAAATGTTTGAAGCCGGCACACCACACTGACACAAAATATGACATTATGTCACACTGACAGTACGACAGGAATAGGGCATGACGCAGTTGGCACAAAAAGAACCGATGCCACACAGCGGGTTATGAGCGCTGTATGGCATCGGTTATGCTGGAAATGTAAGGTGGTGTGGCAGATCAGTGGAGATAACGCCGGGTCAATCCCTCGTAGGCGTCAATACGGCGGTCACGCAGAAACGGCCACCAGCGTCTGACCTGCTCGGAGCGTGTCAGGTCTATGTCGACAACGACAACAGCCTCCTCATCGTCAGGGGCAAGATAAAGAAGCTCGCCCTGTGGGCCTGACGCGAAACTCGATCCCCAGAATGTGATACCGTTGGTAAGGCCCGACGGATCTGTTTCGTGACCTACACGGTTGACTGTCACCACGGGAATACCGTTGGCGACTGCATGCGCGCGCTGGACTATCATCCAGGCCTGACGCTGCCGCTCTTTTTCAGCCTCAGGGTCGCTGCTCTCCCAACCTATGGCAGTGGGATAGATCAGGATTTCGGCTCCTTTAAGTGCCATGATGCGGGCTGCCTCGGGGTACCACTGGTCCCAGCATACAAGCACGCCGAGCCGCCCGACTGATGTATCGATGGGCTCGAAACCGAGGTCGCCGGGGGCGAAATAAAACTTTTCGTAATACGCCGGATCGTCGGGAATGTGCATTTTGCGGTAGATTCCGGCAATCGAACCGTCGGACTCAAACACCACGGCAGTGTTGTGGTACAGCCCTGGGGCGCGTCGTTCAAAAAATGAACCGACAATCACGGTGCCGGTCTCGCGGGCGAGCGATGAGTAAAAGTCGGTTGCCTCCGACGGGAGTGGCACAGCCAGATTGCAGGCGTCAACATTTTCGGTCTGACAGAAGTACAGCGAATCATGCAGTTCCTGGTTCACGATAAGGCGAGCCCCCTGTGAGGCTGCTTTGCGAATATCCTCGGCGAGACGGAGCCGGTTCCCGGCCACGTCGTCGGTCTTGGACTTCTGTATGAGTGCGGTTTTGAGTATATGGTGTGACATTTATTTGATGTTCAGTGCTTGTACAGGTATCTGCATGGTCATGCAGTGGAGCGAGCCGTGCTGACGAATAAGAGCACGACAATCGACGGGAATTACGGGGCGGTCAAATACCCTGCTTATGATTTCGACGGCCAGGTCGTCGGTCGACGGCTGACCGTAGACGGGCAGCAACACCGCTTCGGGCAAGGCAAGGAAGTTGGCGTAAGTGGCAGGTAGCTGATGTCCGTCGTCTGAATCATAAATAGGAGCAGGGAGGGGGAGTGGTTCAGTTTTCAGTCCGTACTCTGCGGCAAGCTGTTCAATCTGGCGCCCCATGGCTGCAATATCGTCATAATTCGGGTCGTTGCGGTCGGAGCATACATTATATATAATTGTATGGCCGGGAGCGAAACGTGCGAGCGTGTCGATATGCGAATCGGTGTCATCGCCTTTGAGCGAACCATAGTCGAGCCATATCACACGCGACGCTCCGAGTGTCGAAGTCAGTTCACGCTCCACTGTCTCACGATCGATATGGCCGTTGCGGTTGAGTGAGAGCATGCACTCCGACGTTGTGATTATCGTGCCGTCGGTGTCAATATCAATAGAGCCGCCTTCAAGAGTATAGTTTAGACAATCGCGCACAGGAGCTGATATCAGACCATCGTCAACCAGATGACGGGTAGCGAGATTGTCGCGATCGGCGGCAAATTTGAGTCCCCAGCCATTGAACTGATAGTCGACACAAAGCGGGTTGCCCTCAGCGTCGAGCAACGTTAGCGGCCCGTAGTCGCGGGTCCAGGTATCATTTGCAAGATACGGATATATCGTTAGTAAACCTTTGGCGCTTATGTCACTCAGTGCCTGCTCAACTTCGGCGGGATCCGGCGCTATTATAATTACTTTGCGTCCTATTGAAGTGACGGCTCGAGCAATCTCGGCCACACACTTCTGCGCGTCGTGGAGCATATATGCCCAGTCGGTGTCAGCATGGGGCCATGAAAGTAAAACGGCTGAGTCGGTCTCCCATTCGGCGGGAAGCCTAACAGTATTATTCTTCATTGTCATAATCATTAAGAGCATCCCAAACCTCATTTTGACGTTCAAGGTACTCTTCGCAGTAGTCGGTAAAACCGCATTTTTCGGAGGAGCCAACCTCGTGGCACCACTCTTTGTACATCTCACGCAGTTCCGGGTCTTCGGCCAGGCTCTGCTTGAATACTCGTTCTGCGATGTCAACACTTTTGTGCTGAGCGAGATATGAATTGAAAATCTCAGTTATATCTTCGTCGTGATTCATGATATGTATGTGTTTCCCAGAGGGCAAACGGCGTGAACAGGAGTCCAAAGGTAGTAATAATTCGGCAAACAGCCAAACTATATCCTGTTAATTTGCTCTAAGGGATTTCAGTAAACTGATATACAGTGGAATCGCTTCGCTTATTTCTGAGAGTAAAACAAATTCGTCGGCGGTGTGTGAACGCTCCGAACGGCCAGGTCCTATTTTGAGTGACGGAATCCCGTGCATGAGGGCCATATCCGAAGTGGTGGGCGACACGTACGGCACACGCCCGAGCGCAATGGCGGCCCGGGTAAGGGGATGCTCTTGTGAGATTACTGAAGCCTGAATACGTGTCGAGCGCGGCGTGAGTTCACAGCCGGCCACGTCGGCAAGCATGGCTGCGGTCTCTTCGTTGGAGTATGCGTCAGTGGTGCGGACATCGACCACAAACTTACATAAGTCGGGCACGACATTGTGTTGTCTACCGGCTTCAATTTGTGTCACGCTGACTTTGATAGGGCCGAGAGTCGGGCTTACTCTTTCGGGAGAGAATGACCGCAGGCGACCGATTGAATCAATAGCCTTATAGAGAGCGTTGACACCTTCGTTGCGTGCGGCATGGCCCGCTACACCACGCACAGTGCCGTCGAGGACAAGCAGCCCGCGCTCGCCAACCGCCGGCTGCATACCGGTAGGTTCGCCCACAAGAGCCATGTCTATGCGAATTCCGAGTCGCTTCATTTCCGGCAGGAAAGACCTCATCCCCTCCGGCGCCATGTTCTCTTCGCTGGCGGTCCATGCAAAGATAAGGTTGTAGGGGAGTGGCTCATCCTGCAACGTGAGGAAAACGGTGGCAAGACTCACGCCCGAGGCTCCTGCATCGTTGGAGCCAAGCCCGTAGAGTCTGTCGCCTTCGATGTCGGGCGAAAAGGGGTCGCGTGTGTATGACGGCGAGGGTTTGACGGTGTCGTGATGACTGTTGAGCAGCAGCGTCGGAAGGGCGTCGTCGTAGCCCGGAGCTATCGCCCATACATTATTGTGTAGCCGATGCGTCGTGGCGCCGTAACTGTATAGCCACTCCCGGATTATATCGGCGGTCGATTGCTCCGAGCCCGATGGTGACGGAGTGGCGATCAGCTTGCGCAACAGCTCGACTGCCTGCTCAACACTCGGCTTCATCGGCGGGAACGGTAATTGTTGTGCCACGGTCACTGAGCAACATGTCGCTACGGCAGATACGGACGCATTCCAGACCGCTCTTAACGGCGGCTATCGCGTTGGTGATTTTAGGCAGCATGCCTCCGTTCACTGTTCCGTCGGCCTTCAGTTCGGCAAACGATGAGGGAGTGATTGACGTAATCAGCGAACCGGGATTTTCGACATCGGCCATTACGCCATCTTTCTCAAAGCAGTAAGTGAGCGATGTCGTAGCCAGACGCGAAGCCGCTATTGCTACGGCCGACGCCACAGAGTCGGCATTGCAGTTGAGGAGTGTCGATGCCTCACGGTCGTATGCGAGCGCGCAGAATACGGGAACTATACCTGCGTTTAGCAGTGAGCCGATAAAACCCGCATTGACGTTGTCGGGATTTATGTCGCCCACAAAGCCATAGTCGACAGGCACGGGCGAACGTCGTACCGCAGGTATCAGACAGCCGTCGACTCCGCTCAGCCCCAGGGCATTACAGCCATGAGTCTGTAAAGAAGCTACGACGCGCTTGTTGACGAGCCCGGCGTATACCATTGTGACGACATCAAGAGTCTCGGCCGAAGTGACGCGACGCCCCTCAATCATAGTGGTCGGTATGTCAAGGCGCGCGGAAAGGCGTGTCGCTTCTTTTCCCCCCCCGTGAATCAGTATCTTGCGGCCGGGCAGTGCGGCGAAGTCAGCTGCGAAATGTTCCAAGGCAACAGGGTTGTCAACCACATTGCCGCCTATTTTGACGACAGTGATTTCAGCCATTGCGACCGTCTTGAATTGATTCGAGCATCCGCTTGATGACGGTCTGAGCCGAAATCTCACGGTTGGCAGCCTCGGGGATTACAAGCGAGCGCGGACCCTCAATCACGTCGTCGGTAACAATCATGCCGCGACGCACCGGCAGGCAGTGCATGAAATAAGCATTGTCGGTAAACGCCATTTTAGTTGCATCGACAGTCCATTCGCGCGAAGTGCTGAGAATCTTGCCGTAGTTGGGGTCGGCATAGGCGCTCCAATTCTTGGCGTATACGAAGTCGGCGCCGGCGAGCGCACGGTCCTGATCGTATTCTATCTTTGCTCCACGGGTAAACGCTTCGTCGAGTTCGTAGCCCTCGGGGTGTGTGACGGTGACGTCATATCCGGCGGCGACCATCCACTGTACAAACGAGTTAGGTACGGCCTGAGGGAGCGCGCGGGGGTGTGGAGCCCAGGTCATCACAACCTTGGGCACGGGCTTGGTCTTGTGCTCCTCGATAGTGATAAGGTCGGCGAAACTCTGCAACGGATGTCCTGTCGCGGCTTCCATGCTGAACACCGGACGACCCGAATACTTGATGAACTGATTGATTACTCTCTCCTCATAGTCCTCCGCCTTGTCTTTGAGCGATGCAAACGAGCGAACGCCGATTATGTCGCAATACGACCCCATGACAGGAATTGCTTCCAGCAGATGCTCCGCTTTGTCGCCGTCCATGATGACGCCGCGCTCGGTTTCGAGTTTCCATGCGCCCTGATTTACATCGAGCACAATCACATTCATGCCAAGGTTCATGGCGGCTTTCTGTGTCGAGAGGCGGGTACGCAGGCTCGAATTGAAGAAAATCATGAGCAGCGTGTAGTTGCGTCCGAGCGACTGCCACGCGAAGCGGTTGCGTTTTACTTCAAGCGCTTCGGCTACTGCCTTATCTAAGGGGCCCATGTCGGCCACGGTGGTAAATTTTTTCATAGCGGATATGAGATTAGAGTGTCTGCGAGAAGAGGCGTCCGGCCTCATAAAGAAATCTGTCGGCATCGTCGCGGGAAAGACAGAGTGCCGGGAGAAGCCTTATCGTGTCGGGGCCCGCGCCGCCGGTGAAAATATGGTGTTCAAAAAGCAGTCGCTTGCGGAGGTTGGCTCCGTCGGGAATATCGAAGCCAATCATGAGGCCTCGGCCACGCACGTCGATGATACCGGGGATTGCTTTGAGGCCTTTGATGAGATATTCACCCACCGATGCTGCGTTGGCAATCATGTTCTCGTCGGCTACCACAGATAGGGTGGCAATTGCGGCAGCGCATGCGAGGTGGTTGCCGCCGAAAGTCGTGCCGAGCATACCCTTGTGCCCTTCGATTGTAGGAGCGATAAGCACAGCTCCCATTGGAAAGCCGTTAGCTATGCCCTTCGCCATCGTGATAATGTCAGGGCGGATTCCCGACTGCTGGTGGGCGAAGAAGCGCCCGGTGCGGCCCATGCCGCTCTGTATCTCATCAAGGATAAGGAGAGTGCCTGTTGCCGTCGTAGCCTCGCGCAGCTCACGCAGGAATTGGTCTTCGGGCACGCGAATGCCGGCAACGCCCTGGATGCCCTCGATAATGGCAGCACAGTATTCGCCGGTTTCAAGCATCTTACGAGCGGTGTCAATGTCACCGAGAGGCACGAAAGTCACATTTGGCGTGGTATTGAACGGCGCCTGTATCTTGGGATTGTCGGTAGCTGCCACGGCGCCGGAAGTGCGGCCATGGAACGCCTTGCCAAAAGCAAGAAGCTTTTTGCGGCCTGTGGCAAATGAAGCGAGTTTGATAGCGTTTTCGTTGGCTTCGGCTCCTGAATTGCAGAGGAAAAGCTGATAGTCGGGATAGCCCGATATATCGCCAAGTAAGTCGGCCATGCGCTGTTGGAGCGAGTTGATGACCGAGTTGGAATAAAAGCCGAGAGTGGCAGCCTGACGGCTGACGGCATCGACATAGCGTGGGTGTGCATGTCCAATCGAAATCACGGCATGACCGCCGTAGAGGTCGAGATAGTCGGTCCCGTCGGCCGTGTAGACGTGACAGCCGGCACCGCTCACCGGCTCTATATCATATAATGAATATACGTCAAAGAGTTGCATGGGTAGTATTAAGGATGTTAGAGAAGGGGAGTGCGACGGTCAGAACGCCGAGGGTTTGAGTCGCAAGCCGGTGCGTTGGTCGAGTCCGAACATCAGGTTGAAGTTCTGTACGGCCTGTCCCGACGCTCCTTTGAGCAGGTTGTCGATTGCGGTCGTCACGAGAATACGATGTCGCTCTGAATCTACATGCAGCGAAATGAGCGCCTTGTTAGTGTTCACCGCCTGCTTTAAGTCTACGGGAGCATCGCTAACCACAGTAAACGGTTGACCGGCATAGAAATCGCTCCACAAGGAGAGCGCTTCGTCCTGAGTCAGCTCGCATGCGAAATGTGTCATGGCGAAGATGCCGCGGGCAAAATCGCCGCGCACGGGTACAAAATTGAGCCGCCCGGCGCTGAACCCTGCTTGAAGCGAGGCAATGGAGCGTGTGATTTCAGCGAGATGCTGATGCGTGAACGGCTTGTAGACGCTCATGTTGTCGCTACGCCAGCTAAAATGCGTGGTCGAGCCAGGCTTCACTCCTGCGCCCGTAGAGCCGGTAACTGCGGTTACGTTGACATCGCCATCAAGCAGTCCGGCTTTCGCTGCGGGAAGCAGTGAAAGCTGCAATGCGGTGGCGAAGCATCCGGGGTTGGCAAGCAGTGTGGCGGTCGAGATGCGCTCGGCGTTCAGTTCGGGCAAGCCGTAAACATAATCGTCGCTCTCGTCGCGGTAATCCTGGGCAAGGTCAATTACTTTCAGGCTCTCCGGGCGGGTATTCTCGGCCCAGAACTCACGGCTCTTGCCGTGGCCCATGCACATGAAAAGGCAGTCAATTTCGTCAAGCGGGTGGTCGACTGAAAATCTCATATCGGTTTCGCCGAGGAGTCCGCCGTGAACTGATGTCACGGCGGCTCCGGCGTTACTCGTCGAGTGTATGAATTTCAGGTCGGCCTCAGGATGATTTATGAGCAGGCGGATGAGTTCGCCGGCGGTATAGCCTGCGCCGCCCAGTATGCCGACACGTATCATATTATGTCGGTATTGATGCCGTTGGCTACCTGCTTGTTGTGGTATATCTTCATCTGGTTACCCAGAATCTTGGTGAAGCCTTTGACGTCGTCGGCGCTCCATGCCTTGTTAACTTCGCCGTATTCGCCGAAGTCGGTCTTCATGAGGTCGAAAGGCGACTCAACGCCTACGAGTGTGAAAGTGCGGGGACGGAGGGTAAGCTCCACTGTGCCGGTGACGTTGGCCTGACTTGATTCGAGCATAGCCTCGATGTCGCGCATCACAGGCTCGAGATACTGTGCTTCGTGTAGGAACATACCGTACCATGTGCCTACCTGGTCTTTCCAGTACTGCTGCCACTTGGTGAGAGTATGCTTTTCAAGCATCTTGTGAGCTGCGATGATAAGGATGGGGCCTGCCGCCTCGAATCCCACTCGGCCCTTGATGCCTATGATGGTGTCGCCTATGTGCATGTCGCGGCCGATACCGTAACGTGCACCGATGGCTTCAACGGTCTGTATCGCCTTGACGGGATCGTTAATGCGTTCTCCGTTGACACCTTTGAGTTCGCCCTTTTCGAAGGTAAGGGTAAGCTTTTCGGGACCTTCGGCCACTATCTGTGAAGGATAAGCGCTATCAGGAAGCGTCTGCTCCGATTTAAGTGTTTCCTTGCCGCCGATTGACGTGCCCCAGAGACCTTTGTTGATAGAATACTCCATCTTCTTGAAGTCGGCCTCATAGCCACGCTCTTTCAGATAGTTGATTTCATACTCGCGGGTGAGGGTCATGTCGCGGGTCGGGGTGATGATTTCGATTTCGGGGGCGAGAATCTGGAAAGTAAGGTCAAAGCGTACCTGATCATTGCCCGCACCAGTCGAACCGTGGGCCACTGCGTGGGCGCCGATTTTCTTGGCGTATTCGATGATGGCGATGGCCTGGAATATACGCTCTGATGATACGGAGATGGGATATGTGCCGTTGCGGAGCACGTTGCCCGCTATCATGTAACGGATTGAACGGTCGTAATATTGGCGGGTGATATCGAGCGAGGCATGTGAGGCCGCTCCGAGCGCAAGAGCCTTCTTTTCGATTACGACGAGTTCATCGGGGGTGAAACCGCCGGTGTTGGCGATTGCGGTATGTACCTCGTAGCCGAGGTCGTCAGAGAGATATTTTACGGCAAATGATGTGTCAAGTCCACCGCTGAATGCGAGGGCTACTTTTTTCTTTTCCATACGGTTTTCAGTGTTGTTTTAAGAAGTTGGGTGAAGTGAGGCAACGGTGTGAGGCGACCTGCCGGGGCGGCATCGCACGATTACCGAAGGTTGGTTGATTTTTCCTTCCGTCAAGTCTTTCGTCTACTTGAGGTGGAAAAGCTTCTTGAACGAATTGCGCATCATGAGCATATATGCGTTTGGACGCTCGCTGGTGGGGAGCGGCTGCACGGGGTCATAGAGCATACCGGTACAGAGGCACATACGTCGGTTGTTGCGTTGAAGGATGTCGTAGTTACGGCAGCCTTCGCATCCTCGCCAGAACTCTTCGTCGTCGGTAAGCTCTGAGAAAGTCACGGGCTTGTAGCCCATGCGGGAGTTGAGCTTCATCACGGGAAGACTGGTGGTGATGGAAAACAGTTTGGCAAAAGGAAAACGTAGTCGAGCCAGCTCGAAAGTTTTCGCCTTGATGGCGCCGGCAAGGCCAAGATGGCGATACTCTGGATCGACAATCAAGCCCGAAGTAGCCACGAAATCGCCATGACCCCAGCACTCGATGTAGCTGAAGCCGACAAGGCGGTCGCCGTGGAGGGCTACCACACTTTTGCCGCCGTTGATTTTTGCTGCGATATACTCGGGCGTACGTCGTGCGATACCGGTGCCTCTTTGGAGGGCCGACTCGTAGATGAGGTTGACGATTTGCTCGGCATAACGCGCATGCTCCGGCTGGGCATAAGTGACGTTGATGTCGGAAAGGTCCATTGTAGGATTAATTAGTTGAGAATAGTTTGGTTGTATATGTTATCGTTGATTAAATGACAATCTGTAAAGCCAAAAGCTTGGATTGAAAAACTTTTTCAAGGATAATTGGCGCAAAGGTAGGCATATTTTTTTACAACACGTCAATTTTTTGCAACTTTTTATAACCGTCGTTTTGCATGAGGTGTCAGTCGACAGCAAAAGGGCTGTGCCACAGCGCCACCGAATCCGCCGAAAGCGAGGCCTGTGAATCAATTATGCGTTGATTGGCCGAGCCCCGGAATTGGAGCCGGTTATCCCGCAGACTTTCGACATACGGCCCGTCGACTACAACATCGACCGATTCAGCGAGTCTACGTCCTTCGGCAGTAGATATGAGTTGCTCGAACTTAAAGCCGGTGTAGAGCCACACGGTGTGGCCGGCGGAACGCACGGCGCGGGCAAGCAAAGCGGCCTCGGCTGCCTGGTAGGCCGGGTCGCCGCCGCTGAGAGTGACGTCGAGCCCTGCTTCAAGCAGGCGGTCGGCGAGTGCTTCGACACTAACTTCGGCGTCCCCCTCGAAGTCCCACGACTGAGGATTGTGGCATCCCGGGCAGCGGTGCGCACACCCGGCAAAATAGACGGCGGTCCGGAAGCCCGGACCGTCGACAGTGGTTGCCTCGATAATATCAAGGATTCTCATTTCGTTGCTTATTTATTTGTGTACCACGCGGTCGTTGAGTTCCGCGAGCTTGGCGTTGTTCCAGCGGTCAGTTGTTCCTACGAGGTAGCCGGTGATGCGTTGGAGGCGGTCAATGTAGCTCGAGCCACATTCAGGGCACTCTTTCAGCTCCGCTTGGGCGTCCTCATAACCGCAGTTCATGCAGCGGTTGCGGTTGTGATTGACCGAGCAGTAACCCATGTTGTTCTTGTCCATAAGGTCGACTATCTGCGATATGGCCTCGGGATTGTGTGTGGCGTCGCCGTCAATCTCGACATAGAAGATATGACCGCCGCGGGTAAGTTCGTGATATGGAGCTTCGACTTTTGCCTTATGTGCGGGCGAGCATTTATAGTAGACCGGCACATGGTTGGAATTTGTGTAATATATCTTGTCTGTGATGCCGGGGATGACACCGAAGCTCTTGCGGTCCTTGGCCGTGAATTTACCCGACAGGCCCTCAGCCGGAGTAGCGAGCACAGAGAAGTTGTGACCGTAACGTTCCGAAAATTCATTCGCGCGACTGCGCATGTGGCTGACGATGCGGAGTCCGAGAGTCTGGCTTTCGGCACTTTCGCCATGATGCTTGCCTGTGAGAGCTACCAGGCATTCTGCCAATCCAATGAAGCCGATACCCAAAGTGCCCTGATTAATGACCGACTCGATGCGATCGTCGGGGCGCAGGGTCTCGCTGCCATTCCACAGCCGCGACATGAGCAGGGGGAACTGCTTCGCAAGAGCGGTCTTCTGGAAATTGTAGCGGTCGCAGAGCTGACGGGCCACTATTTCGAGACACTCGTCGAGCTTTGCAAAGAATCGGGTTATGCGTTCTTCCTGCTCATTGATGCCCATACACTCGATAGCCATGCGCACGATGTTTAGGGTCGAGAAGCTGAGATTGCCGCGTCCTACCGACGTCTTTTCGCCATATCGGTTTTCAAACACGCGGGTACGGCATCCCATGGTCGCTACTTCATAAAGGTAGCGCTTGGGGTCGTCGGGATTCCATTTCTCATGCCGGTTGTAGGTGGCGTCGAGATTGACGAAATTGGGGAAAAAGCGCCGGGCGGTAACCTTGCAGGCAAGACGGTAGAGGTCGTAGTTGCGGTCGCCTGGCAGGTAGTTGACACCACGTTTCTTTTTCCATATCTGTATGGGAAAGATGGCAGTGGCGCCGTTGCCGACGCCCTCGTAGGTAGATTTGAGCAACTCTCGGATGATGCAACGGCCTTCGGCAGATGTGTCGGTGCCGTAGTTGATTGAGCTGAATACCACCTGATTGCCTCCACGTGAATGAATCGTATTCATGTTGTGGATGAAAGCCTCCATAGCCTGGTGCACTCGGCCCGCTGTCTGATTTATTGCGTGTTGGAGCAGTCGGCCGTCGCCGGTGAGCCCGTCGAGTGGCTTGGCTGTATAGTCGTCGAATTCAGCCTCTTTGAGGTGGTCAAGGTTGCGTCCTTCGAGTGTAGCGATTTTATCAACCTCCTCCTTGAATGACGAGCGTACAAACGGAGCCAGATAGAAGTCAAAAGCCGGGATTGCCTGTCCGCCGTGCATCTCGTTCTGGGCGGTTTCCATAGATATACACGATATGATGCTTGCCGTCTCAATGCGTTTGGCAGGGCGGCTCTCTCCGTGGCCGGCCGAGAAGCCGTAGGTGAGGATGCGGTCCATAGGATGCTGCACACATGTGAGACTCTTTGTAGGGTAGTAGTCTTTGTCGTGGATATGGAGATAGCCGGCACGCACGGCATCGCGGGCCTCCTGCGACAGCAGGTAGTCGTCGACAAACGGCTTGGTGGTCTCGCTCGCAAACTTCATCATCATGCCTGCCGGCGAGTCGGTGTTCATGTTGGCGTTTTCGCGCGTGATGTCGTTGCTTTTGGCCTCGATGATTTCGAGGAAAATATCGCGTGTCTTGGCGCGGCGTGCTATCGAGCGTTGGTCGCGGTATGCAATATAACGCTTGGCGACCTCCTTACGCGACGACTTCATCAGTTCAAGTTCTACCAAGTCCTGAATCTGCTCTACGGTCATCTGCTCGTCGCCGCGCATGCCTATATGGTCAGCTATGCGCTGAAGAAGTGCTTCGTCTTCTCCGAGGTCGGTTGTCAGCATGGCTCGGCGCACGGCTGCTTTGATTTTTTCTTCGTTGTAGCCGACGATGCGGCCGTCGCGCTTGACTACTGTCTGTATCATTCTGGGATGGGATGTTTGTTCGGGGTGAAAGGAGGAATAATCGTGGCGCAGAACCACGCCGCGAAATTACTTCAACTATTCCGACTTTGCAAACATTCGACCCATAAAAAATCTCCAGAAAAATATTTTTGGATAACTTTTGCCAATATGCGGGATTGTCAAACGGCTGTATATAATGACGTTAGCCATTTGATTTGGGAAACTTTCTTCATAAACGAGCTACTCAGAATCTAAATCCTGCGACAAGTGTGATCATCTGATTGGATGTGAAAAATGTGTAATCAGATGACATATTGAAGAATCCGTTGATGCGTGCTTGCAAAGCCGCGTATAGCGCACGGTGATTGTACACCACCGACCCCATACCGGTAATGTTGAGCGACATCATGTTGCGAATGTCACGGTCGGGGTGATCGGTAGTCGAAGAGTGTTTGTAGCCGATAAAGGGGAGAGTTGTGAGATTGATCAGCCACTCGCGCGGTTTGAGAACCCAGTTGTGGGCGTAGCCGCCAAGCACACAATAATCGGTATGACGCATGTGATATTCACGTTGAAGAGAGGGCAGCGCATCAAGCATGGCCTGCGGAAGACTGCTGAAATCGAGGCGGAGATTATGACGGTCGTAACTGATTCCGATTATCCATGACCCCGCGCTTTTAAGCTGGTACTTTGAAAAGCAATAGGCGGCAGCCTGTGAATACTGGCGGTTGTTGAAAAAGTAATATAATTCGAGATGAGAGTCGGCTACATCGAGATCATTGAACGGATAGTTGAGGTGGTCGCCGTCCTTATAGTCGCCGAATTTACGGATTATTGTGCCGCCGTTGACCTTTAAGGTCCAGAAGTTGAATGCGAACCGCGAGCATGTGAAATTCAAGTCGAATCTGTGACGGTTAGTGTTATCGCCCATGAAGTTGTTGAGATTGAACGAATAGCCGAGTGTCACAGCCATGAACGACACATACGCTCCGAGGTCGTAATAGAGCTTTGACGTGATATGGACCGTTGACTTGTCGCCAAGCTGCATCATATAAGTACGCATCCAGTCCTCGTTTTTTAGCTGCGCTTTCCAGTTTTTTCCGGTAGACACAACGTAGGTGGAGTCGTAGCTATTGAAAGTGCGGTCGCCCCAGTTATACACTTTAAGTGCAAATCGTGGAAATCTGGGGTATTTCACGCTCGGATCATTGATATGAAAGCCGTTGTCAATAAGCTGACGAATCCAGTATGTCTTTGATTCGGTAGTGTCAGTAGCGGCATCGTCACTTTCTGAAGCCCGCAATGGCATAGGTTGCAATATGCAGACGATGGTCACGGCAACAGCCACAACTTTATATAATATATGGTTAAGGTCGGGTAATCGGGCCATTTAGCACAATGATGATGACTCGCGCGATGTCAATGAAAATTAATGACTGCAAAATTACGAATTTTTTCTTATTTGGGCAAATTGGCTGATTGTCAGAGATGTTTGGAGTGGGCTGGGTACTAATCGTGTACTTTAGTGGAAGTTGACGGAAAGTCAAGGAAAACTCCTTTTGTATTTTTAATCCATGTTAAGGATTTTTAATTGCCATCAGTTGCCTGTATACCCGAAGGATCCGTATCTGCATCCTCAGTGGAAACTGGTCCGT
>CAMWXJ010000015.1 GCA_947178215.1 uncultured Porphyromonadaceae bacterium | reverse complement strand
AGATAACACTATACTCCGACATCACCTTGTGCCCACCGGAAAAATCCGCTGACCCTAAGTTTTTTTATTAAAATCCGCTGACACGGATTAGGAGGACAAAAGGAGGACAATTTTGAGGAAAGAAATAAGCCAAACTGCTATGAATTAGCAATTTGGCTTATTTTATTGGTGATCCGCCTGGGGCTCGAACCCAGGACCCCAACATTAAAAGTGTTGTGCTCTACCAGCTGAGCTAGCGAATCAACGCATTCAAAAATGACCAATCTCTCCATCTCAATAGCGAGTAAGCAGATTGTTTATTTCTGCCGGGTCATTCCCTTTTTTGCGCTGCAAAGGTACGGAGTATTTTTGGACTGTGCAAATTTTTTGCTGTTTTTTCTGCTTTTTCAATCACCCTACTCTTCTTTTCAATCACCCTACCCTCAGGGCTCTTTCATTCAGATTGCGTTGCGCTCTCATGGTTCGTCTTGCATTACAGGCTGTTAATATTTAGATGTAATTAATCAAGAGCTTTATGGTCGCAAAATCTATCATCTCCTCGGCAGCCTTGTCAGTCTGTTCGTAGTTTCGTGAGAGTCTGCAAAAGCGATCAAGCCATGCGAATGTGCGCTCTGCGACCAATCGGAGTTGTTTGATGGTAAATCCATTAATTCCGTTGGTATATTGCTTACTTCAAGTTCAATGTCGAAATATGTCTTAATCGCATCAATAATTTCCCTGCTATATCCTCGGTCTGCAAGGATCTTCTTGATATAAAGCCATACTTCTTTGGTTCTGTTTCTGAGTTTATGAGCGAGTCAGGAATCATGAATGCCGGCAGAATCCACGCTTCTTCCAAGAATAAAGCCATTGCGGAATAAAGCCATTGCGATCAACCACAACATTGCGTTTTATTCCCTTGGTTTTCTTGTTTGCGTCAAGACCATTGACCCTCGGTCAAAACAATCTCAGACATTTTACTTCACGGTGTAATTACTAAAAATCACCCCCGGATGAGCCAGTAATGGGTCCATCGGGGGTAAACTGTAAAGTTAAAAATATCTTTAAATCTGCGAACAAACAGTTGCTGATCTACCGGATATCCCTTATTTATGGCTTGGCGTTTCGGGGGGAATTATTTGCCGCAGCCGCAGTCTTTGCCTTTTAAGGCGTGCTTAAAGTCGTTGAGCTGGCTGAGGAAGTTGGCGAACATGGGGTTGTCGGGGTATTTCTTTAATGCGTGGTGCATGAGGCGGAGGCCAAGCACGAGCTGACGGGCATGTTTTTCGCTGAGGTTGTCTTTCTGAGCGGCGTACTGTGAGAGTTTGGCGAGGTCATGATGACCACCGAGGTTGAAGCTGAATACTTCCTGAATTTTTCCGTCTACCACCTGCGATACGTTGACGTGGTAAGAGAGTTTCTCTTTGTTATGGTTGCAGTCCATAGTCTGATTATGGTTATGAGTTTGTTGCGGAGGCTTTTTTGCATCTCCGTATAGCAAAACGGCCTATCCGGTTAAGTGGTTCAACCGAAACCGAGTTTTAACTCCGGTTAATAACCCGACAACCTGATACCGCGCATACCTATTTATCCTGCAAACGCAATTTCACCACTACCCTCCCCGATTCTCAAAATGACCTCACTCTCGGGTAGATTCCCGACACACGTGCTCGTTTGCGCAACAGTGGATTATTGACTAACTTTGTCGGCCAATTAATGAATCACATTTACTAACAGAGCGATAGCTATGTGGATATTTCTTGCTGTGTGTTCGGCCATAGGGCTTGGTTTTTACGACATAATGAAAAAACTGTCGGTGCGCGACAACAACGTGCCGATAGTGCTGCTGCTCAACACCATTTTCGGGACATTGCTGCTTTCGCCGGTCATTATCGGCGGAATAGCCAATGGCAGTTTCGGCCTCGACGGCACCCTTGCAGGCCACGCTCACATCATCGTCAAGGCGGTGATAGTTCTCAGTTCATGGATTCTCGGCTATTTTGCCATTAAGCATCTTCCGCTTACCATCCAGGGGCCTATCAACGCCACCCGACCGGTACTGGTGCTTGTCGGCGCACTGGTCATCTTCGGTGAGCGGCTCAACCTCATCCAATGGACCGGCATTCTGCTTGGCTTCGCCTCTCTGTTTTTCATAAGCCGGATAGGGTCGAAAGAGGGTTTTTCTTTCCGTCACAGCCGCTGGTTGTGGATGTCGATAGGCGCTACTATGCTCGGCGCTACGAGCGCTCTCTACGACAAATACCTCCTCACCCTCTATCCTCCTCTCGAAGTCCAGGCCTGGTACTCACTTTATCAGGCAATTATCATGGGGCTTATAGTCCTGGCGCTCCTTCGCGGCGGCAAAGGCGGAGGCCCTTTCCGTTGGCGCTGGGCCATAGTCGGCATATCGCTTTTCCTGACAGGCGCCGACATCTGCTATTTCTATGCACTGTCGCAGCCCGAGTCCATGATTTCTATAGTATCGATGATAAGGCGAGGCAGCGTCCTTGTGTCGTTTGCCTACGGCGTGTTGATCTTACACGAGCGCCACGTACGTCAGAAGCTTATTGACCTCGGCATACTCCTGGCAAGTCTGTTGCTGCTCATTCTCGGCTCGTAAAGTCACCTCCGCCCTACACCGGGCTCCGACTACCTGGAACAATACCGCCCCGCCATGCCGCTGAAATGCAGGCAGGCCGGGGCGCACTGTTTTAACTGTCTTTTTTTCTACTAATAATCTTTTTCTATAAAATCAACTTTTTTGCGCGATGCAAAGATGGCGCCTGAGATGTCATTGCCATTCTCATCTTCGACTTTCGTAATGCTTATTCCGCTCAACTGTGCATTCAGACGGCTAATGGTGTTGTCCATAAACGAGCGTTTGTTTTTGAGGAAGTCCATGCGCGTGGTTTTCTCATACTCGTCGGCAAGATATACCTGAGTTACGGGCTTGTCGGTCTGTTGGATTCCGGTTGCGACGAAACTGTATTGACCGTCATCGGCAGCTGCTTTAAGTATTAGTCCGGGGAGGCCTCCTAATTTCCACGGCCCATTTTGTAGAGGTATTTCCGGAGTGAACCATACAGTCCAACGGCGCCCGTGATAGTCAGTCATAGCCTTAAAGCACTCATAACCAAGAATCTCTTTGGTAGAATCAGTTATTTCCCAGTGCCACTCCTCGAGCGCCTCGTCATAGACAAACTTGTCAAGACCGGCTACCTCATAAGACCGGCATACGTTATCATTAAATGATTTAAGCACATAACAGTCGCCATCCTTACGCGGCATTTCTTTCATCTTACCACCAAAGTAAGCACCGAGTGCCATCTCATTATACACAGCCTTTCCCTCGGGGGTGGAGTTGAGCGAGTCGATATACTCGGTTTTCGGTGAATAAAACTTTGACTCATCGGCATTAGCCAACAGGATGTATTGGTGCCTGATTTCCACGTTGCCATTCTTCAAGTTAGGTGAAAGAGACGAATAGCCCACCTCAATATTGGCTTCGTTCTGTGCCAATGCAGCTATCGCAGCAAAGCACATGAAGATTGATGTGAATAACGACGTTCTCATTCAGTTAATCAATAATCGGTTTCCAGAGCATGGCGATCCTTGATGACATTCACCTCGTCGCCTCCTGAACCTCCTACTACTTTTACCCCGGCATACTTGGCTTTGAGCATTGTCATCCTGTGATTTTGATAGTGCTCGTCATCTGACAGAGTCTTGCGTCGGTCAGCCTTGTAATATGTGTCGGTCTTATACATGGCGGGCACACCCGACGCCGTCTGCCCCACTTCCGTTGCCGTGAAGTAAATCTCGGGCGTAGCCGAAGCCATGAGAATAAGTCCCGGAAGTCCACGCAGTTTCCACGGGCCGTCGTGTACCGGAATCTCGGGCGAAAACCAGGCAGTCCATTTGCGGCCATGATATTCGGCCTCAGCCATTACACACTCATATCCGAGTACCGTCATGGTCGAATCCTCGACAATATTCCACGACAGCTCATCGAATGGTTCGGTGTAATATACAGAAGCGTCGGCCAGCTTATCGTAGAGAGTTGTCACAGCTGCGCCATTGTCTTTGGCCACGTAGAGGTCTATGATCTTGTTGGGCACACTTTTGTCGGTCTTGTCAATGACAATCGAACCGTCGGGCTGCACCTTTACAAAAGCAGCGAACTGCATCTCTTTAAGTTGCTTCTCGCCCTCGGGGGTCGAGGTCAAGGAGTCGCAAAAAAGACTGATGGCATTATAGTAGAGTGAATGGGTCGCATCTGCATCAAGTAACATTTTTGTGATACTTACACCCTCCTTCTCGCCGGCCTTTGGGGTTACGGCGTCATACGCCACCCTCACCGTCTGTGCCTCTACGCTGACCGCGGCTACTATCGACGCTACCAGCATCATGAATTTCATTTTATTCATAATCATTTATTTAATATTGTTATATTTTCAAGTCGGAGAATTATCTTTCGTAATGAAAGCAGATATTGATAATTCTCTATTTATCTTCTTAGAGATATTGAGACGAGGAGCTCGCGCCCGCGGAGCCAACGCTGGCTCTCAAATGAAGTGAGCTGATTGTAGGTCGTGTAATTGTAGGTGCGTTGGTTGAAGAGGTTACTCAGTGTGGCCGATAGTTCCAGCCGCTTGCTGAGCTTGTAGACCACCTTTGTGTCGAGCAGAAACACATTTTTGGACTGGTCGGTGGTCAGCTCGTTGCGGTAATGCTCACCGCTGACGCGCCACTCCCAGCCCTTGTAAGGCATGATGTTGAGCAGCAGCTCATTTTCCATGTTGCCAAGCCACGAGGCTTTTGTGCCGTTCATGGCGAGGCGACTCGACGAGAAGTAGATGCGATAGTCGAAACTCATCCAGCGGAGCGGCACACCGTTGATTTTGCCGCCGACCGACCACGATGTGCCGACCGAATTAACCGCGCTGTTCTCTGAAATGAGATGCGACTCGTTGCGGCTGAACGAGCCATTGATATTCGCACTGCCACGCATAAAGTCGAGCGTCTTGCCGATGCTGCCGTTTGCCATAAGCATCCGGCCGTCGCTCTTCGCCGGTGCATAGGAATACACCACGTAGTCGCCGTAAAGCTGCTGCGCGAGAGTGAACGGTGTGTGCTGCCAGGAATGCATCACCATGCCGTCGGCAAACAATCCGCGACGGGTGTGCTTATACGAGAAGCTACCCGATATATTCTGCGACGATGAGTTGTAGAAATCATCCACTCCGCGGCTGAACGAGCGGTAATCTGTCATCACATATCCCGGCTGTATGCGGCTGAGGTCCATGGGCGAGCGGCCGGCGCCTCCGCGAAGGGTGGCGGAGATGCGGTTGTTGGGCTTCCAGTTCAGGCTCAGCGACGGCGAGAAATATGTCTCGCTGCGGTTGGCGAGAGCCTTGTCAAAATGGTATGAGGCGAAGCTCACCGGCGCGTTGAGCGAGAAATTGACGCGCTTCACCCAATATTCAAACTTCGGCGTGACATAAACAGTGAAATAGTCGGTACTGACGACATTGGCAGAAAGCGCAGACAATTCGTACAACACGGAATGCTCCAACCAGTCAGAAGCATCCGAAAAGTCCGACGGGTCCGAACCCACACTCAGCTTCGAACTCATGCTCCTGACATAGCCTTTAAGGCCTCCTTCGAGGCTGATTGTGATGCCGTTGACAGAAAATGCATAAGCGGCACTCTCGTTGGTGTAAAAGGCATGATCGCTGACTCGCTGGCTGAACGATTCGCCGCTTGCCATGCTCAGTTCCAGATTCTGCGGCAGCGACTCCCACTCGTTCTTGCTGGTGAAAGTGACAAGATGCTTACCGTTGTAGCGCTTGATGAGTTTGAAATCGTTGCCAACGTAATAGTCGGGTAGCGAAGCGGTCTGATGGTTGGGCAAAGAGCCGGTAACGCCAAGGCTCACGTCGTCCCAGTCTATATTGGTTCTCAGTGTGTTGTTGATAAATGCCGTCTTTTGGTTCAGCTCGTAGATAAACTTGCCCGACAGCGAGTGAGAGCGGTCAATGCCGTTGCGGTCTTCGGTGACTACACGGTTGCCGTCATTGAGAAAATAGGTAGTGATGCTCGCCGCCTCGGCCGTGACCCGGTTAAACGAGTAGTCGAGCTGAGCCTTGAACTCACCGCGCCCTAACTTCCACAGACTGTTGGTCGACACAAGCGCCGAGCGGTTGAAAAGAGTGCGCTTGCGGCTGAGGTTAGGCACACCGGGGAGCGATAAGCCGACATATCGGCTAAGCTCCGTGCCGCGACGCGAGGCGAAAAAGTCGATAGCCTGCGCCGACAGGTCTTCGCCTATGTTGTTGGTCTTGAATGTCGTGATGTTCTGAAAGTTTGGCATCACGGCCATGGCAAACATCTCGCCGTCCCATATTGCTCCTTCGGGCTGCCACGAGTAGCCTCCTCCGGCATCGCCGTGGAAAGTCCATGTCGCCTTGGCGCTGTTTTTGAGCTTGAGATTGATAGCAGCCTTGTCGGAAAACGCTATGCCCGAAAGCACCTGCATGGGCTGATGATTTTCCATGACCTCCACTGTACTGACATCTTCGTGACTGATGCCGTTGGTGGCTATGCCATACTTGCCGCCTAACAGGTCGGAGCCCTCGACATAAAACTTGTTTATATCCTCGCCCTGATACTGTATCTTGCCATTCTTGTCCACATCGATGCCCGGCATACGTTTCAGCACGTCGCCAATAGAGCGGTCCTGCGTCTGAGCGAAGCTGCCTACAAAGTAGCTTATCGTGTCTCCCTGTTCGCGTATGCGGTCGGCCTTTACTGTCACCTCTTTCAGAAGCGTCGTTCCCGGTGCGAGATACACGGTGAGCGGAAACGACACACTGTCGAGCGCAATCGACTGCTTGGCGAAGCTCATCATCGACACCTCCAATCGGCAGCCTTCCACCGACGGCATTGTCATTGAAAATCCGCCGTCGGCTTTCGACGTGGCAAACTTCTTTATCTTGCCGTCCGCGCCCTTGACGATGACTGATGCTCCCGTCACCGGCTCGTCGCTCTCCTTGTCAACCACTGTGCCCGACACATTGACCTGAGCCACGGCACTCACCGCGACACACAGGCACAGCAGATATATAATCAATCGGTTCATAAGCAGTGTGGCAGTTCCCTCTTTATAGTTACTGACTGTTCTGTACATATCTTTTTGGGGCTTGGTTTCGGGACCTACTCAAAGAGCGACTTTCATCTCGGCCCCTAAATTGGATTTATGGTATTTTACCGGTTTTTTGAATAAGATTAGTTGTCGGCACGAATATTGACCGACATAGTAAAGGGAGCGTCGACGGGGGTGCCGTCAGACAGTCGGGCCGGGAGCCATTTCGCCGGCATCTCGTTAATTACCCTTATCACCTCGGCATCGGCCTCATCGCCACCGCTCCGGATTATCCTGGGGTCGACAGCCTTACCGGCGGCAGTGACAGTCATCTGCACTACCACACGCCTGCTGTCGGACGGCACACTACCTGACTGTCGACGGATGTATGACTGCAATTCTTTCAATCCGCCCTCAAACTCAGGCACCGACACAGCCTTCGACTCTTCACCATCCTTTGTGGCGATACGTATCGACTTATCCTGACGATTTATGGTTATACTCTTAATATCCGAGGTGTTGACGTCGTTGAGGACGCCATGAAAGTCCTTGTTGTCAATAAACACATTCATGTCATTGACCTTTGTCTGGGCAAGAGATGTCGACTCTATGCGCGACAGGGCGTGCGATACCGCCGAATTGCTCAGAATACCCACCAGCACGACAGCAACAGGGAGCAACACCGCCACACGCAGACGCGATTGTCGGCTTCCCGCAACAGGCTTGATCATATGCACGATACGCTCACGCAGACCACTGTTGTTTAGACTGTTAGACAGTATAGCAAATTTCTTTCCCGCCGCCTTTTCTATCAGTAGCATCTGATAGCCGCGGGCGTTATATCCCGAAGCGAGCACTGCATCGTCAGCCTCATATTCATGCACGAGTTTGAGCTCCCTTAGCATGAGCCACGCAGCCGGATTATACCACATAAACGCGCATACTGCCTGAGCCAGAATGAGGTCGAGGAAGTGGCACGACTTGATATGCGCTTTCTCGTGCGCCAATATCATGGAATGGTTTTCGTTATAGTCGCGCTCATTTATTACGACAGTGCGACACCAGCTGAAAGGAGCGATATTCAGGTCGTTCATCACGGCAATGGATACTCCGTCCTCCTCCTTACGCTTCGCTCTCCGCACCTTTACCGCGATACGTAGAGCTGTAATGATGCTCATCACAAGCATCATCACGGCCACTTCCGCATAAAATCTGATCAGCTGATTAAGCGCTCCGTTGCCTGCCTGCGACAAATAGTCGGTCGGGACAATACCGGCCGTGTCGGCTATCTGGTCGGCAAACACAACCGTAACGACTTCATCGACATTAAAGTCAATCTGCATGATCGGAAACAGCATGAGCGCGAAAGCATACACGGCCAACAGAACCATGCGGTTGAAACGCGCGCTGTTGCCCTGAGCTATAAACATACGATAGGCGAGCCAGCCGGCCATAAGAGCCAGACTTCCTGTCAGACTGTAAGCTACAATAGTACCCATGTTTCTACTTCTGAGGGGCGTCGTGGTGCTGCTCCACCATTCTGATAATATCTTTCAGCTCGTCAATCGAGAGCTGCTCGTCGGCTACGAGGGCCGACACGGCCGCCGAAGCCGACCCACGGAAGAAATTGCGGATAACCTTCATAAGCGAATTGCCGCCGAAATCGGAAGCTACGGCCACGGCATAGAACCGATGACGGTTTCCTACCGCCTCATGAGCCACCCAGCCTTTATCTTCGAGGCCGCGCACGAATGTGGCTACGGTGTTGAACTGCGGGCGAGGTTCGGGGAAGTATTCGAGCATGTCACGTACAAACATAGGGCCGTGTTCCCACAACAGACTCATTATTTCCGACTCGCGTTCGGTAAGGCGGGGGTGAACGTTTTTGGGACGCATAATATTATCTTGGCAAATGTGATGAATCAATATGGTCGGAGGATTTGACCTTCTGTGCGGCAAAGCTACGACTATTTTTTTAGTTGCACAACAATTTGCGACTATTTTTATAGTTACTTCCGCAATTTCCTTACGCTCCAACCCTTGCTGCCGGTTATTGCGTGTGAGCGGGATTATTACTAATTTTGCATTATGATTTACCCCGAAAGTTTTGAACATAAGGTAGGTTTTGACTCAGTGCGCCGCGAAATATCCTCGCGGTGCCTTTCGCCTCTCGGTGTGCGCGAGGCCGAGTCGATGCAGTTTTCAGCCGACCCTGACATAATAATACCACGCCTTGAAGCCACGGCAGAAATGCTGTCGATTGTGAGCGGTGACGACGACCTCCCGATATCGTCGCTCCCCGATTTCGAGGCGCTTGCCGCCCGCATACGCGTTCCGGGCACCTTCCTCACCACCAAAGAGATTTACCGCTTCGGCAAGAGCCTCAACGTGGTGGGTGCGATAGCCGACTACTTCAACCAGCGACGCGATCGCGACACCGGCGCTACCCCCTACCCTCGCCTCGACAGCACGGCAAGGGGTATGCGCCCTTTCCCCTCCATCCTCTCAATGATAATGGGAATTATCGACCGCCACGCTGAGATCCGCGACAATGCCAGCCCCGAACTCGCATCTATACGCTCGCAACTCCAAGGCATGGCCGGCACGGTCAACATGCTCATGCGCCGCGTCATGAGCCGCGCAGCTTCCGACGGCATTGTCGACAGCGACACAGCCCCCACCATGCGCGACGGACGCCTGGTCATACCTGTCGCTCCGACCCACAAGCGCCGCATCCAGGGCATAATCCATGACGAGAGCGCATCGGGCAAGACCGTTTTCATCGAGCCAGCCGAAGTTGTCGAGGCCAACAACCGCATACGCGAGCTCCAAATCGAGGAGCAGCGCGAAATTATCCGTATACTCGTAGCAGCGGCCGACACTATCCGTCCGCACATCGACGAGATTATTGCCACAGCCTCCATTTTCGGCGAGATAGACTTCATCCACGCCAAAGCGCTGTATGCCCGCGAGACGGGCGGATGTATGGTCCATATGAGCCGCGGCCCGGAGCTCGAATGGTACCATGCCTGCCATCCGGTGTTGCTCGCCACGCTTCGCGCCCACGGTCGTGAGATAGTGCCGCTCGACATCACTCTTACCGAAAAGGCAAGGCTACTCATCATCTCAGGCCCCAACGCCGGAGGTAAGTCGGTCACGCTGAAAACCGTCGGCATAATCCAGTATATGGTGCAGTGCGGAGTACTGCCACCGCTTTACGAGAACAGCCATGTGGGTGTGTTCGACGACATATTCATTGAAATAGGCGATGACCAGTCGATAGAGGACGATCTGTCGACCTACTCGTCACACCTGCGGAGCCTACGTGAATTTGTCCGCCACGGACGTAATACCTCTCTCGTGCTTATCGACGAGTTCGGCGCCGGAACAGAGCCGCAGATAGGCGGCGCGATAGCACAGGCCATACTGCACCGCTTTGCCGACCGCGGCCTGTGGGGAGTAGTCACCACCCACTTCCAGAATCTGAAACAGTTTGCCGACGATACCGACGGGCTCGTCAACGGCTCCATGCTCTACGACCGTCAGAAAATGGAGCCGCTCTTCAAGCTCTCGATAGGCACGCCTGGCAGCTCGTTTGCCCTCGAAATTGCCCGTAAGACAGGTCTTGACCCGGCGATAATCGAAGAAGCCGAAGGAATAGTAGGCAGCGATTACGTCAGAATGGATCGCTATCTGCTCGACATAGCCCGCGACCGCCGCTATTGGGACAACAAGCGCCAGCAGATACGCCAGAAAGAAAAACGCCTTGAAGAGGTGCTTGAAAAATACGAGGCCGACGCTGAGACGTTGCGCCACGCCCGAAAGGATATTCTCAACGAAGCCAAGGCGGAAGCCAAACGCATCATCGACGCGTCAAATGCCGGCATCGAGCGCACGATTAAGGAGATACGAACAGCTCAGGCCGAACGTGAGCGCACCATGGAAGCCCGCAACCGTCTACGCGACGAGCGCGACGAACTCACCGCCGACTCTGCCGAGCATCCGTTGCTCGCCAAAGCACCCAAGAGCAAGAAAAAGCATACGCCGCAAAGCCGCGAGCGCAAGCCCGATCGTATTGAACCGGGAAGCGCCGTCAAACTCGACGGCGAGGGCACCGCAGGACGCGTGATAGAGATAAACGGCAAACAGGCCACAGTGATTTTCGGCAACTTAAAGACTACCGTCAAGGTCGACCGTCTGCGCCTTACCAATTCCGACCCCGACAAGTCGCTTACACGCGCGGCATCGTTTGTCAGCCGCTCGTCGAGCGACGAGATACGCCGCCGACAGCTCGCTTTCAAGCCCGACATCGACGTGCGCGGAATGCGCACCGACGAGGCAGTGCAGGCTGTGACCTATTTCATAGACGACGCCATCCAGTTCAGCGCTAAACGTGTGCGCATCCTACACGGCACAGGCACCGGTGCATTGCGCCAGTATATCCGCAACTATCTCTCTACCGTACCGGGCGTATCGTCGGCACACGACGAGGATGTACGCCTCGGAGGCGCCGGCATCACCGTTGTGGAGCTAAGCTGACCCTTCACGCCGGCCGCAAGATACACACAGCCGCCCTGTGCTTGACGCGCGGGGCGGCTGTGCTGTCAATTTTATGGGCTATCTTATCAGTCGAGAGTGGCGATAGTCTCAATCTCTACGAGCACCTGCTTGGGGAGCTCGCGCACGGCTACGGCAGAGCGGGCAGGGAAAGGAGCGGTGAACTCGCGGGCGTAAACCTCGTTCATGGGCACAAAGTGGCTCATGTCGGAGAGGAAGCAGGTGGTCTTCACCACATTGTCGATGCTGACGCCGGCTTCTTTGAGGATAGCCTTGATGTTACGGATAACCTGTTCGGTCTGGGCAGTGATGCCCTCCGGGATAGTGCCGTCGGCGGGGTTAACGGGAATCTGGCCGGAGATGAAGAGCATATTGCCGCACTTGATGGCCTGGCTGTAAGGACCGATGGCTGCGGGAGCCTGTTCGGTAGCTACCTGAATCTTGTTCATAGCAGAAACGGTTTTTAGAGTTAAACAATTATGTGGTTTTAGTTGGATTGTCGGTAGTGGCCCCGCTTTCGGCGAGGGGGTGTATTTCTATATCGAGGTCGGCGAGGCGTGTTTCGGCGACTGCCGAAGCTATCGCATTGTCTATTCTGTTTGCTATGTCATCGACAGCGCTGTAATGCCCGTCGAAACCGGGTATGAAGTTGCTGTCGCCGCAGTGGCGAAGCCTGCTCACGGTGTCGGCCACGGTAATGCGGGATATGTCGACAGCTGGGATTAGCGGATGCATACCTGTGTCGCCCTCCGACTCCTCAAATGCCACGAGCCCAACGGTATTGAGGCGGAGCACCGCGTTGCGCACCATATTTTCCGGCAACCGGTAATCGGCGGCGAGAGAGATACACGTCAGAGCCTTGCGTCCGGCGGCAAACCGCTTCACTATCACAGCGAGCACGGCTATCGTGACACGCATGTCGTATTCCTGGCTTATATTCTCTACCTGACGATAGAACGAGAACTGGCCTATGTTCTGTGAGGCGTAACACACGAGCGCACCGGTAAGCGTAGCAAGCCATGTGAGTTGAAGCCATATAAGCATAAGGGGCAGGAAAGAGAATGAGCCGTATATAGCGTTGTATTTGGTCACATACATCTGACCTGTGATAAACAGCCACTGGATTACCTGAATGGAGGTTCCCACAAGCGCGCCCGCCAAAAAAGCGTTGCTGAAACGCACTTTTGCGTTGGGAATGAGCAGATAGGCGCCGGCAAAGAAAAGCCATGTAAGCACGAGGGCGAGCACGTCCATGAGCACATTTACCACCGGCCCAAGGAAATCGAATATGACAAGCTTTTTCAGCGTGGTCGACATCACTATCGTGATACCGCCCGAGCAGATGAGCAGCACGGGGAGCACGAGGAAGATAGCAAGGTAATCGGTGACTTTGCGCCACATAGAGCGCCCCGCGCGCACCTGCCATATTCGGTTGAAGTCGTCCTCAACCGAACTCAGCAGCGAGATGAGGGTCCAAAGCAGAAACAGGATGCCTACGCCTACGAATATTCCCTCAGATGCCTGCGACAGATAACTGTCGACAAATTTCAGAGCCATTTCAAGGGCCTGATGCTGCGACGGCACAATAGAGTAGAGCTGATTCTGCAACAGATTGGCGAAGCCGAAACCGCGGCATATCGCAAAGAGCAACGCAAGTGCCGGAACAATGGCAAGGACCGTGCGGTAAGTCAACGCGCACGCCCTGCTTTGGAGGTCGGAATCAAGAAACGACCGTATGGTGAGATTTAGCGTCTTTATGATGCTTATGCGCCAGTCGCGACGCGTGTCGCGCCACACTCCATCGCTCATATATGCCCACACTCTGAGGGCTTTGTCATAGTGTTGTGTTACCCAGGCTTTGACCCGGGATTGCTTTCTAAGCGGTTGGGAGTGTTTAGCGGACATAGTCTTGACGGATGGAGGTTTCTGACCTTAACGCTCCGGCAGCTTCAATAGTTCGCAAGTCATTCAATCGCGGTGATTGCAGCAGCGGCAGCCTCATCCTCTATCTCATAGGTCGATAACGGCTCACTGCTGGTAGTAATCAGCACATATATCATAAACAGGATTGCCCCCACAAGCAGACCGGTAAGCAACCCCCAGAAATAGCCGGCACCAAACCGCGACCCTTCAGCCTCTTGCGCAGCCTCAACGTGCGGAATATACTCATTTTTAGGTTCTGGTTCAGCTATCGGAGTGGCCTCTGCTACCGGGGCTGCCGGCACCGGCTCGGGCTCTTGCTCAGCTATCGGCGTTACCTCAGCTATCGGAGTGGCCTCTGCCACCGGGGCTGCCGGCACCGGCTCGGGCTCAGAGTCAAGAGCCGGCTCAGCATGAGGTTGAGCCTCGTGAGCGGCCTCGTCCAAGGTGTCCGAAGTGTCCGAAGTGTCCGAAGTGTCCGAAGCGTCCGAAGCGTCCGAAGCATCCGAAGTGTCCGCATCCTCCGCCTCCTCCCCTACCACGGCCAAGTCGCTTTCAGTCACCACGTCGGGGAGGGCCACAGGGCTGAAAGCGTCAAAGGGAGCATTGGCAATCGCCACAAAAGCGCGGTCGGGCTCGAAAATGACAGGCGAATCCTTGTCGCCTGTCAGAGCGAACACGCCGAGACCTTTCACGGCTACACTCTCGCCGCTTTCAAGCGTTTCGGCTATGAGAGCGAATATTTCACTAACGATCTGAGTGCGCTTCTCGGCATCGATGCCAAAAACATCGGCGGGCAGCCTGTCGCTCAGTTGGCGAAGATTAATCTTTTCATTCATTTGTCAAGACGATGACGAAGTATTACACTTGGGCGAAACGATGTCACAATAGTCGGGGGCATAAGCATGCGCTTCTTCGTCACATCATCGGTCACGACCTCCTCATCACGCTTTGTCGCAGTGAAATTGCCGAAACCGGGTATAGCGGCTGTGTCGAGGCCGGCGCACACCGAAGCGAGGGCGGCACCGAGAGCCTCGGTCATCGCCGAAGCGTCCTTGACCGACACACAGGCGCGCTCGGCCAAACGGGCTAAAAACTGTTTGCTGTCCATTAAGGAAAGTAACTGTGCTTACATTAATCGTTTGGAGATAGCGAACCGCGGGCGGTGCTTTACCTCCATGAATATCTTGCCTACATACTCGCCTACAACGCCGAGGGCAATGAGAATCAAGCTGCCGAGAAACCATGTCGAGAGCATGAGCGACGTCCAGCCGGGAATGGCTTCGTGCCCGAAATAGGCACTGAACACATAGAGTCCCATTACGACATCAAGTATGAGCAGCGCTACCCCGACAAAGAATATTATCCGCAGCGGTCGCGACGAAAAACTCGTAATGCCGTCGATCGAGAAGCTCAGCATCTTGCTGAGAGGATACTTGGACTCGCCGGCCACACGCGCCGCGCGCTCGTAGGTTACCACGGCCGTTTCAAGACCTATCTGCGGTATTATTCCGCGCAGAAACAGGTTGCCCTCGCCATACTCGCTCAGCAATTCAAGGGCGCGCGCGCTCATGAGGCGATAGTCGGCATGGTCGTAGACGGTGTCGAGCCCCATACGCTTCTGGAAAGTGTAGAAAGCGTGGGCGGTATTGCGCTTGAACCAGGTGTCGGTGGCACGTGAAGAGCGTACTCCGTAGACAATCTCGGCGCCGTCGCGAAACTTCTCCACCATCTCTATCATGGCCTCGGGATCATCTTGGAGGTCGGCGTCAATAGATATAGCGGCATCACACACCGGCATCGCCGTCATCAGTCCGGCCAGCAGCGCATACTGGTGGCCGCGGTTATGCGCGAGCGAAATGCCTTTCACACGTGGATTCGACCTGTGGGAATCAGCTATAACCTGCCAGGTGTTGTCGCGGCTACCGTCGTTGACACACAGCACATAGCTATCCACTGACGCCAGACCGCGCCGCGCCATCGTATCGAGCACATCCATGAGGCGCCCGAGCGACAGCGGAAGCGCTTCCTCTTCGTTGTAGCAGGGAACGACTACCGCGATTACGGGAAGGCCAGTCGGTTTGCCTGAGGTGATAATGTCGTCGTCGGCCATTATGATTCGCCTTTTTAATAGTTGCGGGCGAAAATCACACGGCGGTGCGAGGGCTTTCCGGTGATCATGTCGACGCCCTCCTCGTCGGGAGCGTCGAGGGGTATGCAGCGGATTGTAGCCTTGGTCTCCTCCTTGATGCGGTCTTCGGTCTCGGGCGTGCCGTCCCAGTGGGCGAGGATAAATCCGCCCTTCTCAATGGCTACCTTGAACTCTTCGTAGGTGTCGACCTTCACGGTCATGCTTTCACGACGTTTGAGAGCCTTCTCAAAGATGTTTTTCTGAATGTCTTCAAGGAGAGCGGCCACATAGTCGACAATGCCTTCAAGCTTGCCCTCGTGCTTTTCGAGGGTGTCACGGCGCATAATCTCTACGGTGCCGTTGGCTATATCGCGCGCACCGATTGCAAGACGCACGGGCACGCCTTTGAGCTCGTAGTCTGCAAACTTGAATCCGGGGCGACGGTTGTCGGCGTCGTCAAACTTAACGCTGATGCCGCGCTGTTTGAATTCGGCCACTATCGGTTCCACAACCTTGGCTATCTCGGCGCGCTGCTCGTCGTTCTTGTATATAGGCACAATCACAACCTGAATGGGAGCGAGGTGGGGAGGGAGCACGAGGCCGTTGTCATCGGAATGAGTCATAATCAGGGCGCCCATAAGACGTGTCGACACGCCCCACGAATTGGCCCATACATATTCGGGCTTGTTTTCCTTGTTGACGAAAGTCACGTCAAACGCCTTGGCGAAGTTCTGGCCGAGGTTGTGCGACGTACCCGATTGAAGGGCTTTGCCGTCCTGCATCATGGCCTCGATTGTGTAGGTGTTTAGTGCGCCGGCAAAACGCTCGTTGGCGCTCTTCACACCCTTGATTACCGGCATGGCCATATATTTTTCCGCAAACTCTGCATAGAGATTAATCATCTGAACGGTGCGGGCCTCCGACTCTTCGGCAGTGGCGTGGGCACAGTGGCCCTCCTGCCAAAGAAATTCGGCCGTGCGGAGGAACATACGTGTGCGCATTTCCCAGCGCATCACGTTGGCCCACTGGTTGCAGAGTACGGGCAGATCGCGGTAAGAATGAATCCAGTTCTTGTAAGTGCCCCAGATTATCGTTTCGGAAGTGGGGCGGATAATAAGTTCCTCTTCAAGACGCGCGTCGGGATCGACCACCACACCTGTGCCGTTGGGGTCGTTTTTGAGGCGGTAGTGTGTCACCACGGCACACTCTTTGGCAAAGCCTTCCACATGCTCGGCCTCGCGGCAGAGGTACGACTTGGGGATGAGCAGTGGGAAATAGGCGTTCTGCACGCCCGTCTGCTTGAACATGTCATCGAGAGTGCGCTGCATTTTTTCCCATATCGCATAGCCGTAGGGCTTGATTACCATGCAACCGCGCACAGCGCTCTGCTCGGCGAGGTCGGCCTTGACTACAAGTTCGTTGTACCACTGAGAGTAATTGTCGGCTCTCTTGGTGAGGTCTTTCAGTTCCTTTGCCATTATCTTATGTGATGATTGTTTTTTTTTGCTTGGGATTAGGGGATTATTTCTTTTTGGCTCCCGAGGCTGGCGCGGCAGTCTGGCGATGAGCGTCCTCGATTAGCGACGGCCCCGGTATGAAATACAGTTCGAGGCGGCGGTTGATAGCGCGATGACGCCAGGTGTCGTTGTCGGTCACCGGATCATCGCCGCCCATGGCATACGGTATGATTACAATGTCGGGGTTTATGTCGCCCGAGTCTATCATGTCGAGGAAGAGGTCGTAGACGGAATACAGGCGCGCCGTCGACAGCCGTTCCTGATAGAGCGCGTTGCCCGTATCGTCGGTATGCATTGCCATCACGACCTTATATTTCATCGGGTCTTTCATCAGCCCGAACAAAGGCTGCATCAGGCGTTCGGCCGCGTCGGTGAGCAGTGTGTCGTTAGGGAGGAAAATGTTGTCGGTGGGAATCGACACCACCATTACCTCGTCGTCGCGCATAAGCTCTACCGTAAACGGCCCTTTGAGTGCTGACGCTGTCGCCGACATCATGCGGCGCACAGCGGCCTTCTCTTTGTCGGGCACCACGGGGGTGGCCAGATTGGGCTCGAAATCCATATCCATGAAGGTCTCCTCATTGAAACCTTCGTATGGATTGGTATACACCACCTCCGCGCCGGCACGGCCATAGACCGTGACGAGGAGAGTCGACAATGTGATTAGCAGTGGCAGGAGGTGTCTCACTTATTGATGACTGGTTAAATGGTTATGGAGAAGATGGAGGAGGTCAAATGAGGTCGTTGAGTTCGTCGATTCCTTCGTCGCCTTCAAGAAGGGTATCTTCATAGTCGAGTTCAGCCTTGACTATAAGGGGGAGATCGGCGAAGTCTACTCCGGCGCCTTTGTCGCGTTTAAGCAGAGTCTTGGCATAGGCCACAATCTCCTGTTCGAGCTCGGCGCGCTCGGGGTCGTCGCCGTCGGAGTCGGGATCAAGCAGGCCTCGGGTGTCGTAGAAGTCCCATATCATGTCTATGATATTGAGCAACTCGTCGGAGTTATACACCGGACGTCCGGCCTCGGCAAGCCGCGCGGCTATATATTTGCAGGCTGCGTTTTCGTCAAACTGGTTCATGACGTGAAAGAGTGAAAGAGAGGTGTTATTGAATATCGAGAAGACCCTCCGGAATATCCATTGTAAGGGTGGCCTCGTCGGGATTATACGAAACAATGAGGTCGGCCGACAGCGGCACCATGACCGACGAGCCGTCTGTACGCTCGACAATGAGCAGGGTGTTGACCGTCGAGTCGTCAATATCCGTTATGCGGCCTATGGTCGTGCCGTCGGAATCGCACAGCGTGGAGTCGATGAGCATGGAGGCATAGAATCCCTCCTCGTCATCACCGTCGCTCTCGTCGTCCTCATAGGCGGCGGTTGAAATGGCCGACGGCTCCACATAGAGAGTCGCCCCGACAAACTCCGAAGCGGCTGCGTCGCTCTCCACGCCATCGAGCCTAACGAGGAAAGTGTCGGCCTGGCGCGGACGTATCGCGGCGACAAAAAACGGCACCGGTATGTTGTCCACCGGGGTGATGACACAACTGCCCTGAGCGAGCGTCACGTCGGGATCTACCGTGACCGACATCTCGCCGTGTATGCCGTGGGTCTTGTTGACCATAGCCGCCGGTATGAGCTGATTGAGCTTTATCATGGTGCGGTCGCCTGTCGTGGGTTATCTTTTGCGCTTACGCTTTTTCTTGCCAGCCGCGGGCACGTCGGCTATCGAGAAGTCGTGGAGTAATGTGGTCTCGGGGTCGAGCACTATTGCCCCATGACTCATCTGGGCCAGGTCGTCGAGCACCTTGGCGTCGGCCGACGAGTCGGGATATACCGCCAGGCGAAGCTTTTTCATCTGGTTGGCGATAAGCATCACGAGGGCATCGCGCTCCTCCCCTTCCTCCATTTTGCAAGCTGCCTCGATAAGGCGTTCCACCTCGCGGCCATAATGGCGGTAACGGATGTAATGGGGATGTACGTCGATAGGGTCGGGACGCGAATCGAGATTATCCGGCGCAATGATTTCGTAGGGATAATCGATGTCGAGCTTGAAATCGCTCATAATCGCAAGATGATCCCATAGCTTGCGCATATATTCATCGGGCTCGCCGGTCTGTGGCAGCAATGTCTTCATCACGCCCACGATGGTATAGGCACAACGGGTGCGCTCGTCGCGGTCGGCGATGGTAAGGCAATGGTCAACCATCTGCTGGATGTTTCGGCCATATTCCGGAAGTCTGAGCTGCGGGAGTCGGGTGTTGTAGCTTAGCATAGTCAAATGTTTAGGCACCGGAGAGAGACACTTTGCCTATTGGGGCAAAGGTACGGATTTTTTATGGCATAACAAACAAGAGCCCGCGCAAAACGTGTCTGCGCGGGCCCTTTTCATATTTTTTAATGCTTCGTCGTGGCACCGATTACATGTTCATGCCACCGTCGACCTGGATAACCTGGCCGCTTACATAGCTCGACATGTCGGAAGCGAGGAACACAGCCACATTGGCAATATCCTCGACCTGACCGCCGCGACGCAGGGGTATTTTGTTGACCCACTCCTTGCGCACGTCGTCGGGAAGAGCGGCTGTCATGGCTGTCTCGATAAAGCCGGGAGCGATAGCGTTGGCACGGATGCCGCGGCTGCCCACTTCCTGCGCGATACTCTTGGCGAGAGCGATAAGACCTGCCTTGGAGGCAGCATAGTTGGCCTGACCGGCGTTGCCGTGAACACCCACTACCGATGCCATATTGATGATGCTGCCCGAGCGCTGACGCACCATTATGGGGAGCGCGGCGTTGATGAAGTTGAACGCGCTCTTAAGGTTTACGGCGATTACAGCGTCCCACTGGGCTTCGGTCATGCGGAGCATGAGGCCGTCTTTGGTGATACCGGCGTTATTGACAAGTATGTCGATGCGGCCGAAGTCTTCCTTGACTTTGGCTACAACTTCCTGGGTCTGTGCGAAGTCAGCTGCATTCGAGGCATAGCCTTTGACTTTGACGCCGAGAGCGGCAATCTCGTCTTCGGTGGCCTTGCCGTTTTCGTCGATTACGAGGTCGGTAAATGCTATGTTGGCTCCCTCGGCGGCGAAGCGCAGGGCGAGCGCCTTACCGATGCCGCGTGCGGCACCGGTGATGAGGGCTGTCTTTCCTTCGAGAAGTTTCATTATTGTCTTGTTTTTGTGTTATGGTCTGCGGCTCATGCTCAATCCCCACTCGCTTCCGAGGCTGAATTGATGCGTATGCCGCTGATTATGAATTTTATTATATTGTCGCGCAATATCTCGGCCGTAAGTCCGTGGCTCTCTAAGCGTCCGGATATGTCTTCAGCCCACAGCCCTTGGAGCACGAGCCATTCAAGAGCCGGCAGACACTTGGCCTGCTCCGGATCAAACACTCCCTCATCAACACCCTGGGCAAGCAGCGCCTTGAACATATCCAGCTCCTTGTCAAGCGCAAGGCGGCGTATGCGGTCAATACGGCGCACGTCGCGCCCTATCCATTGAAGCAACACCTCGTGGCGCGGCTTGGTCTCGGTCAGGAAGTCAAAGCGCACACGCAGATAGCGTTCGAGCTTCGAGGTGGTATCAAGGTCGGCCTGCTCCTTTATGTGACGCAGGCGCTGTATGAGCTGGTCGCTCTCACGCTCGATGACGGCATCGTAAATCTCGCGCTTATTCTTGAAATAGGTATAGATAGTGCGCCGCCCCTTGTCGGAGGCAGTGGCAATATCGTTCATCGTCGTGTTTTCTATGCCCTTATGCACAAAGAGCTGACGGGCTACTTCTATAAGTTTTTCGCGAGTCTTACTTACCATTGCGCCGCAAAATTAACATATTTTCGCCACATATCCACAATATTGCCTGCGAAATGCGTAACTTTCACCTCCGGCGCTATCACAGAGTTGCGTCCTGACACATACACCGATAAAGCGGAGCGGGCCGGACAAGAAGGCTTTCACCCCCTCACCCAGCCCGCGTCATTGTATATCATCAATGGTTGCTAACGCCACCTCCCGACGAGTGGTGGAGCGACGTGGGATTCTTGATTGAGCATGATATGTCGCCGCTGCTTGAAGCATTGGCACGGCCGGTGCCGGCGATCAGCTTGCGGGCGGAGATATCGGCGCCGCTCGATGCTGAGAGCGACACTTCGCGGGTAGTGCCACTAAGGCGTATGTCGGCGCCGCTCGACGATGATGCCGACACACTCTCGGCGTCGATGCCGGAGATATTGATGTCGGCGCCGCTTGATGCCGACGCGCTGAGAGAGCCTACTTTGACCGCGCTGATGTTGATGTCGGCGCCGCTTGACGCGCTTGTCGAAATCTTATTATATTTCAGCAGACCGTTCATCTTTATATCGCCGCCGCTTGAAGCCGAGAGCGAGAGATTGCCGTCTGAAACACCCATTTTCTCACCCTCGGCGAGATTGAAGTCGGCACCGCTCGACACCTTGACCGAAGTGAGCGCCGGGCCTGTGACAACAGCCTTTACCTTGAAACGTCGCAGCGACTTTCCGAATTTGTTTTCGATACCCATACGGAGCTCGCCGCCATTGACTTCAACCACAAGAAGGTCAGCCACATTTTCCGACACGGTGACGACCGCCTTGGCTGGAGAGCCGACCTGATAAGTGACATCCACGCCAGTCGACAGGCTCACTTCATCAAAGTTTTTAAGATTCTTATACTCGCGGGTGATGCATTTGAGATCGTCGCTGTTGTCAGCAAAAACGAAAGTGTCGCTGGCGGTCTCGGCCACCGACTTGGCGCACGATGTCAGCGCGCTTACTGTGAGGCCGAGTGCTACGGCCGTAATAAATCTGTATATCATGTGATGAGATGTTTTTGTCATATCCTTAAAATGGATTTTGTGAAGTTTGTTTTACTATATGACGCACCACACCCCCGGTTCGTTACACCATGAAGCGACTTTTTTTTCACCGCGCCCTGTTTTTTTCTCCTTTTCACTCCCTGCCGGAAGCCTGTTGATTGCCGGTTATACATTATTAATATGGGATATTGACATTATTAGGGCTATTTTTTGTAATTTTGCAGTTATGAGTTTCACACTACACTCCGACTATCAGCCCACCGGCGACCAGCCCCAGGCCATTGCCCAGCTCGCAAGCGGCATAGAGGCCGGCATCCCGGCGCAGACACTGCTTGGCGTAACCGGCTCGGGCAAGACCTTCACCATGGCGAATGTCATACAGAAAGTCAATCGTCCCACCCTGATTCTCAGCCACAACAAGACACTCGCCGCACAGCTTTACAGCGAGATGAAGAGTTTCTTCCCCGACAACTCCGTGCAGTATTTTGTGTCATATTACGACTATTACCAGCCGGAAGCCTACATCCCCTCGGTCGACAAATATATCGAAAAAGACCTGATGATTAACGACGAGATTGAGCGACTGCGCCTCGCCACTACCTCAGCGTTGCTGTCGGGCCGCAAGGATGTTGTGGTGGTGAGCTCGGTGTCGTGTCTTTACGGCATGGGCAACCCCGAGGACTTCAACGCCAATGTAATCGCGCTTCATGTCGGGCAGAAAATCAAGCGCAACGTGTTGCTCCGCGAGCTTGTCAACTCGCTCTATTCGCGCAATGAGGTGGAGCTCGGCCGCGGCACATTCCGCGTCAAGGGCGACACTGTCGACGTGTATCTCGCCTACGAGGAGATAGCGCTGAGAGTTGTGTTCTGGGGCGACGAGATAGAGTCAATCTCCACCTTCCGCCCGCTCGACAACGTGAGCCTCGGCAAACACGATTCATTCAACATCTATCCCGCCAACCTCTTCGTGACCTCGCCACAGCGCATGGCCACAGCGCTGACACAGATTTCGCTCGACCTCGGCACCCAGGCGGTGAGATTCGAGAAAGAGGGCAAGCTGCTGGAAGCACAGCGTCTGCGCGAGCGCGTGACCTACGATATGGAGATGATGCGCGAGGTGGGCCACTGCCCCGGCATCGAGAACTATTCGCGTTATTTCGACGGACGAGAGAAAGGCGCGCGCCCGTTCTGTCTGCTCGACTATTTCCCCAAAGACTTCCTCACGATAATCGACGAGAGTCACGTCACTATTCCTCAGATACGCGCCATGTTTGGCGGCGACCTCTCGCGCAAAAACAATCTTGTCGACTACGGCTTCCGCCTCGACGCAGCGCTGGACAACCGCCCGCTGAAATTTGAGGAATTTCAGCAGATGACCGGCCAGACCATTTATGTCAGCGCCACTCCCGCCGACTTCGAACTCCAACAGAGCGAGGGCGTCGTCGTGGAGCAGATAATTCGTCCTACCGGACTGCTCGACCCGCGCATCGAGGTGCGCCCATCGCTCAACCAGATTGACAATCTGCTCGAAGAGATAGAGACACGGCGCGAACGCGGCGAGCGAACGCTGGTCACCACCCTCACCAAGCGCATGGCCGAAGAGCTCAACGACTATCTGCTAAAACTCCAAGTCAAAGCTGCATACATTCACTCGGATGTCGACACAATCGACCGCATACGCATCCTCGACGACCTGCGTGCCGGAGTCTACGACGTGCTTATAGGCGTCAACCTGCTCCGCGAGGGCCTCGACCTGCCCGAAGTGAGCCTCGTGGCTATCCTCGACGCCGATAAAGAGGGCTTCCTGCGCTCGCACCGCTCCCTCACGCAGACAGTAGGCCGAGCAGCCCGTAACCTCAACGGCATGGTGATAATGTATGCCGACAAGATAACCGACTCGATGCGGCTCACTATCGACGAGACCGAACGCCGACGCTCGATTCAGCTCGCCTACAACGAGGAGCACGGCATCACGCCCCAAGCCATTGTCAAAGCGCGTCAGCGCATCATCGGCCTCGACGAGAAGGAGGCGGAGGAGCGCACAGGCATGAGCCCCGCTATCAAAAACCGTCAGCACAAGGAAAGCCCTGCCGTCAAGGCCGCAGAGCGCACCATATCCAAGGCGCGCCGCGACGCCGACAGGAACGCACCCACCTACGAAAATGAATTCTCCAGCGCTGTCAACATAGCTGCCGACCCGGTGGTACCCTATATGACACCCGCCGACATAGAGCGCTCGATCACGCGTCTGCGCCAGCAGATGGTCGCCGCCGCAAAACAGATGGAGTTCATGGAGGCCGCCCGTCTGCGCGACGAGATTATCGGCATGGAAAAGCTTCTCGAAAGCCGCCGAGACGACGGCGTCCTGACACACACCGACACACCAGTATGAATTACACCCGCGACACCACTCTATATCTTCCCACCTCAGTCAAGGAGATGAAACTTCTTGGCTGGGACCGTCCCGATGTAGTGCTTTTCTCCGGCGACGCCTACGTCGATCATCCGTCGTTTGGAGCAGCCGTGATAGGCCGCACGCTTCAAGCTGCCGGTTATAAAGTCGCCATAGTGCCTCAGCCCAACTGGAAAGACGACCTGCGCGACTTCAAGAAATTCGGCGTCCCCCGCCTCTTTTTCGGCATATCGGCCGGTGCCATGGACTCTATGGTCAACCACTACACCGCCGCTCGCCGCCGCCGTTCCGACGACGCTTACACACCGGGCGGACGTCACGGCGCACGCCCCGACTATCCCACGATAGTGTATTCCGACATACTTGCCGACCTATTCCCCGACTCACCGATAGTGATAGGCGGCATTGAGGCATCGCTGCGCCGCCTGAGCCACTACGACTATTGGCAGGACCGCCTGCGACCCTCGATACTCTCCGACACCCGCGCACACATTCTCCTTTACGGGATGGGCGAGAAGAGTATCGTGGAACTTGCGCGTCGCCTTGACAGCGGCACGCCCGTGGGCGACATCATCGACCTGCCTCAGAGCGCCGTCATACGCCCCGCCGGCGAGATGCCCCCGGCCACGACAGAAACCGACATCATCCTCAACTCATGGCCCGCATGCGTGGCCGACCGCAAGAAGCAGTCGGCCAACTTCCGCCATATCGAGCAACAGAGCAATCGCCTCGACGGAGGCGCCACGCTCTGGCAGGCTCTCGACGACAGGCGTGCCGTCAAGGTCAACCCCATGTATCCCCCGATGACAACGGCTGAGGTCGACGCAACCTTTGACCTCCCCTACACCCGCCTGCCTCACCCGCGATATTACGGCAAGACTATCCCGGCCTACGAGATGATACGCCACTCGGTGTGCCTGCACCGCGGCTGTTTCGGAGGCTGTGCGTTCTGCACCATATCGGCCCACCAGGGCAAATTCATAGCATCACGGAGCAAGGAAAGCATCATGCGCGAAGTCAAGGCCGTGACCCGCATGCCTGACTTCAAGGGCTACATTTCCGACCTCGGCGGACCGTCGGCCAACATGTACAGCCTCGGAGGCAAGGACAAGTCGATATGCGCCAAATGCCTGCGCCCAACGTGTCTGCACCCCTCGCCGTGCCCGAATCTCGACACCGACCACTCGCGGCTGCTCGACATCTACCGTTCGGCCGACGCCATACCTGGTATAAAGAAATCGTTTATCGGCAGCGGAGTGCGTTACGACTTGTCGATGCACCCCACCGGCGACAAACGCGTAGACGCGGCCAACCGCCGCTACAACGAAGAGCTTATAACCCGCCACGTGAGCGGACGCCTCAAAGTCGCTCCGGAGCATACCAGCCCGCGCGTACTCAAACTCATGCGCAAGCCGTCGTTTGAGCTGTTCCACAAATTCCGGCATCTCTTCGACGAGGTAAACACCCGCACCGGTCTGCGTCAGCAACTGATTCCCTACTTCATATCCTCACACCCAGGCTGCACAGAAGAGGATATGGCCGAGCTGGCCGTTGAGACAAAGAATCTCGACATCCGCCTCGAACAGGTGCAGGATTTCACTCCCACCCCGATGACGGTGGCCACGGAGATATACTATTCGGGAGTTCATCCCTATACCATGGAGCCTGTCTACACAGCCGTCACGGCACAGGAAAAACTCGCACAGCGGCAGTACTTCTTCTGGTACGACCGTGCCTACCGCGACCCTATCATCCGCTCGCTCCGCCACATCAACCGCCCCGACCTCATTCCGCGCCTCTTCCCCGGCGGCGCGCCGAAAGGTCCCAACCGCTTCACCCCGGCCGACCGCAAACCCGAGTCGCGCAACCGCGCCAAGACTCCCGCTACCGGCGGCGACAAGCGTCACAAACCGCATAAAAGCAACAATGCACGACATTCATAACATCATCACCAAATGCATAAATCAATCCATCTACACACCCTTGCAATGGCCACAGCAGCAACTCTGAGCCTCGCATCGTGCGGCAACGGCGCCTCATCGGGCGCCGAAAGCTCCGCAGCAATGATTGACCGCCCCGACTATCATCCCGAAGGCGGCCGGTACACAATCGAAGGCCTCGAAGCCTTCGGCCGTGTCGGCAACCCCGTGCTTAGCCCCGACGGCTCGCTCATCCTTTACTCCGTATCGTATGTCAGCGTTCCCGAAAACCGCTCCAACTCCGACCTCTACGTCATGAAGGCCGACGGCACCGAAAACCGTCGCCTCACCAAGACTCCCGAGAGCGAGAATGGCGCCGTGTGGATAGACGGCGGCAATAAGATTGCATTCATGGCACCCGTCAACGGCGCTTCGCAGCTTTGGGTCATGAACAGCGACGGCTCGGGCCGCAAAGCCGTATCGAATGTCGAGGGTGGTATCAGCGGCTTCCTTTTCTCCCCCGATGAAAAGTCGGTGGTAATGATAGGCAACGTCAAGTACTCTCGTACAGCACAGGACATCTATCCCGACTTGCCACAGGCGACAGGCCGTCTTATAGACGACCTCATGTACAAACACTGGGATGAGTGGGTAACCGAAATTCCTCACCCCTTCATCGGCACCTTCGACGGCGCCAAGGTAGCCGACGTCAAGGACATCATGGCCGACGAGCCCTACGAAGCCCCGATGAAGCCTTTCGGCGGCGTAGAGTCATTTGCATGGAGCCCCGACTCTAAGAGCCTCGTCTATGTGTCGCGCAAAAAGACCGGCATGGACTATGCCGTGTCGACCAACTCCGACCTCTACCTTTACACCCTCGCGTCGGGCGAAACCCGCAATCTCACCGAGGGGATGATGGGCTACGATACCAACCCCGCATTCTCGCCCGACGGCACACGTCTGGCATGGCTCTCCATGGAGCACGACGGCTACGAGAGCGACAAAAACCGCATCTTCGTAATGGATATGGCGTCGGGAGAAAAGACCGACCTCACCGCCGACTGGGACTACACAGCCACCGACTTCGCATGGTCGGCTAAGGGCAACAAGATCTTCTTCCTCGCTCCCAAGGGGGGCGTCGTACCGATGTTCGCACTCGACTGCGCCACCAAGGCCGTGACCGAAATAGCCGGCGGCCGCTATGACTACGCCGCCCTCGCTCCCGGCGCCGACGACACCGTGTTCACCGTGCGCCACAGCATGATTGCCCCCAACGAAATCTATGCAGTAGCAGCCGACGGCAATGTTAAGCAGCTCACCAACGTCAACACCGAGCTTCTCGCCGAGATAGAGATGCCCGCCGTCGACTCCGTGCTCGTGCCCACCACCGACGGCAAACTCATGACTACCTGGGTGCTCTATCCTCCCAAATTTGACCCTGCCAAGAAATATCCCGCAATACTCTACTGCCAAGGCGGTCCGCAGAGCGCCGTTAGCCAGTTCTTCTCCTATCGCTGGAACGTGGCTCTCATGGCAGCTCAGGGCTACATTGTAATCTGCCCCAACCGCCGCGGCCTCCCCGGCTTCGGCACCGAGTGGAACGCACAGATATCAGGCGACTATCCCGGTCAGAACATGAAAGACTATCTCGCAGCTGTCGACTTCATGCGCGAGAAGCCTTATGTCGACCGCGACCATGTAGGCGCAGTGGGCGCAAGCTACGGCGGCTTCTCCGTCTACTGGCTCGCAGGTAACCACGATGGCCGCTTTGCCGCCCTTATCGCCCATGCCGGCATCTTCAACCTCGACGCCCAGTATCTCGAAACTGAGGAAATGTGGTTTGCCAACTGGGATCTCGGCGGCCCGTTCTGGGACAAGAGCAACCCCGTGGCACAGCGCACGTTCGGCGCCTCGCCTCACACCTTTGTCGACAAATGGACTGCTCCGATTCTCGTCACCCACGGCGAATACGATTTCCGCATCCTCGCCTCGCAGGGCATGATGGCGTTCAACGCAGCACGCCTACGCGGCATACCCGCCGAAATGCTTGTTTTCCCCGACGAATGCCACTGGATTCAGAAGCCCCAGAACTCTGTGATGTGGTATCGCGTGTTCTTCCGTTGGCTCGACAAGTGGCTCAAACCGGAAGCCGCGACAGCAACCGAAGCCAAGGCTGAATAACGACCGCCCATGTCGAAAGCCCAACTGAAAAAGACACTCGCGACTCTCACGCCCGAGCAGAAGGACGAGCTTATACTCGACCTCTACTCGGCGCGTGCCGAAGCAAAGGCGTACCTGGAATTTTTCATCAACCCCGACATCGACAAGCTCATCGAAAAATCCACCTCCGAGATAGCGAAAGAGGTGTTCAAACGCGGCTCGCGCGGCTACAACAAACCGCGCATCTCCCGTATCCGCAACGTCATCAAGAACGTGGCGACCCTCAATCCCGGAGCCGAGTATGTGCTTGCTCTGATGTTCAACACCTTGTCGTTGCTTGCCACGGCAGGCAATCAGGGCTATTGGTACACGGAAATATCTTTGCGGTCGTTTGGCCGCATCATAGCCGAGATGCTCAGGCTCGCCGACGACAACGCCATGCTCGAACCGACACTCGCCCGGCTCAACAACCTAATCGACGGCATCAAGAGCGGCCCGTTTCACCGTCCCGGCAACTTTATGCGCCAGCAGCTGAAGTACCACGTCGAAGAGGGTATAGCAATGCTCGGTTCATCCAAAAAGTAGCGGCTGAGAGATCTTTTTCAGCGCAAATACCATCAGGGCATCCCCGGCGGGGATGCCCTGATGCTTTATCTGTGTCAAAGCTGCAACGGAAGATGCGAGTCCACACGACCGGGTGCGGGAGCAAGAAGCACCGGACGCTTGAAGTACGGACGCATGGCGGCTGCCACCACACCCATGGTGGAGCGCAAGTTAAGCTCTATCAACGGCCAGATGTCGCCTGAATCGGTAACCACCATGTCGACGCCGGCCATGCCCTCGTAATGGGGAGCGATGACGGCTGTGAGTGCATCGGCCATTCTTTCGATCCATGAAGCAGGGTCGACGCCGAGCCGCGACATTATCTCGTCGTCGGAGGTTACAATATTGCCGCGATAGGCTCCGCGGTCGTCAGTAACGAAGAGCGAAAGCGCCGTAAACCGCGCGCGGCCCCCCTCGCAACAGTATAATGCTGCAAAGTCGGAACGCCGGCGACGGTCAGGCTCGATAATGACAGCCGATTGACTGCGGATGATGTCGGCGGCACGTCGCTCTACCATTGCCGCATTCATCCGTCCGGTGGAGAAGACGCCGCGGCCGCTGCTCGACCATGGCATCTTGATAAAACTGTCAAGCCCCGACTCCTCATTTGCCGCCACAGCAGCGACAGCCTCGGCCGGAGTGAGGGCCACAACAGGGGGCCTGAGGCCAAGAGCGTGCGACAGTTCTACCGTTGACAAGCGCGAACTGAGACGCCTGTGGGTGTCGAGCCACGCGTCGGAGGGCAATATTGCTTTCGACACTCCGGCATCCATGAAACGCCTGCGGGCGGCAAGACTCCAACCCCACGGCGAGCAGGCCGTCAGCCCCGACGGCGATTCGGTCACTGCCTTTATGCCGAGGCCGAAACGCGCGTTGAGCCTTTCGGCCTCCTCACACGCACTCTCGTCGGCAACAAGTATGGCGTCACCGGAACCGGCAAGCCATGCAGGCAACAACTGTCCCGCCCGCGACAGCCGTACTGCTGCCGCGGGCGGTGTGTATCTCTCGATTCCCGCAGCGAGTGCGAGGTCGTTTTCAGGATTGAACAGGTGGAGTCTCAAGCTGTGTCTGCGATTGGGTCTGTGTCTCTTCGGTTTTTGTTTCAGTCTCCTTCGCTACCGTCGTTTCCGTGTCGACGGTTTTCTCCGTCTCGTCGGTTGTCGCGGTCTGGTCGGGCGGAGTGTCGAGCGGCGTAGGCGGCTTCACGCTTCCGTCGGGCGACTGTTCTATTATCGCCTCCTCTTCAAGCTCCAATTCCTCAGGCTTCTTGCGCGGTTCACGCTTGCGCTGCACCACAGGAGGCGCAGCATTGATAAGCCCCACCATAGCCTCAGGAATAATGAATATGTCGCCCGGAGCCTGCGGACGGAGCACTTCGTACCACGCAAATTTGTCAAGGAAATACTGGTTGCGGCGCGCGAGGTAGAGGGGTGTCACGGTGCCTTTGTTCTCAGGCCAGATACGTCCGCTGTCGAGAGAATTATCCTTGAAATAGGCATCCATATTGGTGCTCTCGATGTAAGCGAACTTATTGTAGGTCGAGTCGTTTTCCATCGGGAACATAATCATCATCAGATTGCCCTCCACAAGGAGGTGATGAAGCTCCGAGTCCTTGAACCATGCAGTGATGTTTTTGCCGGTGAGCTGATTGTAGCAGTCCTCGGCTATATGCTGTGCTATGAAGCCAAACTCCGGCAGATGGGCACGCTCTACGGTCGAGTCGTTGAGTCTAAGTTCTATGGCATTACCGAAAATCTGGCGGTCGGCACTCCACACTATCGGCGCGCGGTACATGTACATGGTGGAGTCGAGGTCGACATACGACATCGAGTCGCAAAGCCCCTGCATGTCGGAGCGGAAGAAACGTACGCGATGAAACACGTTGATGATTCGCGCCGAATCGACCGGGTCAGTGTAGGCGTTGATGGTGTCGCCGTGGAGATAAAGAGTGTCGCCGCGGGAATACTCCTTTACCACAGCGTGTCCGGTTACAAAAGCGCTGTCGATATTCTCGTTGTAGAAAGCATAGTCGCCGGCCACCGACGACTGTCGCGCCGAGTCGGTCATGACGACATCGCCCGTGGCGATACCTATGCCCGAATCACGGTCATAGTCTATTGTGTCGCCGGTGAGGGTATTTCCGCGGCGCATCTTCACTGTCGAACGACTGAACAGGTTGGCTACTCCGGTCTCAGTATTGTATGTCCCGGAGGTAGAGTTGATATCGCCGTCACGGCCTATGATAAGCGTCTTGTCGACTATCTCCGCCACATGGGTGGCAGTGTTGTATTCAAGCGTGTCGGTGTAAAGACGCGACGGGTCATTCTCATCGACCGGTTCAAGCACCACATTGCGGTAGAAGTAGCTCTGCTTCGTGGAGGGGAAATATTCGCCCTCTCGCGAAGTGAGTATGTTCTGCTTGTCGCTCAGTTTGCCGCCAATTGTGTAGTAGCCCACCTCCTGGGCCATGTCGTAGTTGAGGATTTCGGTTTCAAGTGTCACGTCACGGTTTATAAGACGCACGTTGCGGCCATTGTAGGCCACAGCCACCGCTATCTCCTGCTCGCCGTCGTAGTTAAGCTCGTCGCAGAACACGAACAATGTGTCGCCCTGCTCCATTTTTACACGCGAAAAGGCGTCAAACGAGTTGTTGCCCTCATAGAAATATGCGCTGTCGCAAGTCATGACCATGCCCCCCTTACGAAACTCGACGTTGCCCACGAGCACCTGATACTGGTTCTTGGGGAGTCCGGTCAGCGGGTCTACCGAATAGTCGTGGTTAAACCTGAGCGTATCGGCATGTTCGAGAAATACCTTGTCTTTCTGACCACGGTCGGCGGTAGGAATCGTAGGTGCTATGTTGGGGCGGTTGGGGCGCTTTGTGCCCGTGGCGAAGTCGGGATGCCGCTGCCGTTGCGGTGTAGGCTGCGACGCCATAAGCGCCGAAGCGGCCGTAAGGGCTGCTATGCCCACGGCCGCCAATGATGACAGTTTGCTGCGAAAGCGCTTCATGCGTCGTAATGTTTTTTACTCAGCCTGAGAGTTGTCGGCACGCTCGCGTATCCAGCCTTTGTAACGGAAATCGCAATTGCGATAACCCTCCTCGACCCTTACATACGTTTCGCGTATTTTCTTTTCGAGCCACTCGGCGAGTATGCGCTCACGCTCGGCGTTCTCATACATATCCTTTATCAGCAGATAGTCGTTGCGCAGGTCGGCGCGATGACCCTCTACACGATTGGCGAGGCGCACCATTGCCACTACGGTCTTGTTGCTGTTGTCGGTCATGACAAACGGCTGCGAAATCTCTCCCACTTGCAGGTCAGCAACATTCTTGGCCACCTCCTGGGGGAGCTGCTCCATGCGGAAACGGCTCGTACGCGGACCGCTCGGGTCGTTATTCACCATGAGTCCGCGGTTGTTGCGAGTGTCCTTGTCCATTGAAATCTGGGTTGCCTCGTCAAATGTTGCCTTGCCTTCCATGATGAAGCTGCGGAGCGAATCCATGCGTTCCGTGGCAAGTTTCAGCTCGCTGTCCGACACCTTGGGGGTAAGGAGGATATGGCGGCAGTTGATGCGGTCGCCGCGCTTTTCAATGAGCTGTATGATGTGATAGCCGTACTGGCTCTGCACTATGCGGCTCACCTTTTTCGGGTCGTTAAGATTGAAAGCCACGGCGGCAAATTCGGGGTCGAGGGCCGCACGGCTCGTGAAGCCGAGCTCGCCGCCGCGCACCGACGAACCGTCCTCACTGTAAAGGATGGCTAATGTGGAGAAATTCTCGCCCTTGTTGACGGCATCGGCATATCGGCGCAGGCGATCCTTGACATCCTCGATTTCCTCACGCGGTATCACCGGCTCCATGGTGATAATCTGCACCTCTACTTGAAGCGGCACGTATGGCACCGAGTCGGCGGGAAGCGAGTTGAAGTAGCGGCGTATGTCGCTCGGAGTCGTCTTTATATCCTTGGTAAGCTCACGCTGCACCTGCGCTACACGGCTTTCATTGCGGAACATATCCATGTAGCTCTGACGGAGCTCCGTTATAGGCTTGCGGAAGTACTGCTCCACCTTTTCTTTCGAGCCCAGCTCTGCGATAAACATATTGAGCTGCCTGTCGGCGCCGCTTATCACCTGCGCCTCGTTGGCCTCGATGGTGTCGAGGTCGGCCTGATGCAGATAGAGCTTCTGCACCGCCATCTGCTCAGGTATGAAGCAAAACGGATCGCCCTTGATTTCCTGCTGTGCGTAGCGGAGCTGTTCAAATTGCTCCTCGATTTCGCTTTTCCATATGGGAGTGTCGCCAACAACCCATGCGACCTCTTCGGCCACATTGTTCTGAGCTGTCGCCGCGAAGGCGAGTGCGAGCATGCCGCCGCAGATTATCTTCTTGAAATACATAACGTAATGTTGTCAGTAGTTAGTTAAGCCCCAAAGGCTCACTTGCCCCGGGAGAGAGAATTTGCGCCAAAGTTACAAAAAATCCGTCACAAATGGCACACTCCACCCAATCTTCCCCTCCGCGCGCAAGAAAAAATAATAGTGACGGAGCATGATTTTTGGCAGATAAGAAAAAAATGCCTACCTTTGCCGAGCCATTACAAAAAGCCGCCGCCCTACCAGCGGCAGTGTTCCCACTTTCGATAACAACAACCCTCACATTTAAATAACAATGAAGAAAGATATTCATCCTTCAAACTACCGTGAAGTAGTGTTCAAGGACATGTCTAACGAAGAGACTTTCATCACCCGTTCAACCGTTGCCTCCAAGGAGACTATCGAAATCGACGGCGTGACCTATCCCCTTGTAAAGCTTGAAATCACCTCTTCTTCACACCCCTTCTTCACCGGCAAGCAGAAGCTCGTTGACACCGCAGGCCGCGTCGACAAGTTCATGAGCCGCTACGGCAACCGCCACAAAAAGTAATCGGAACCCACATTCCATTACTGAAAGAATCCATCACAGCGCGCCAATCACCCCTACAACGGGGTTGATTGGCGCGCTTGTCGTTGTCATATTCACACAATATTTATTAACTTTGTAGCGATTTATTGTCGCGCGTAGCGCCGTAAGTCACCTTTTTACCGTTTCGATGACAATCAATCATTACACCCCATATATCATGACGAATCAACTAACGAAAGCAGTCCTGACCGCACTGGCGCTTGCCGCCGGATCGTCGGCCTGGGCTGTGACTCCCATGTGGCTCCGCGATGTCAGGATTTCACCGGATGGAAAGACAATCGCTTTCGCCTACAAGGGCGACATCTTCACCGTGCCGGCGGCCGGTGGCACCGCAACCCGTCTGACCTCGCTCCCCTCCTACGAGAATCACCCCATATGGAGCCCCGACGGCAAGTCGATCGCTTTCGCCTCCGACCGCAACGGTGGCCAGGACATCTTCATCATGCCGGCCAACGGCGGCTCAGCCACGCAGCTCACATTCAACTCCACCGCCGAGCTGCCCGAGACATTCACCCCCGACGGCAAGGAGCTTGTGTTCTCGGCCGTGATTCAGGACCCGACCAAGAGCGCCGACTTCCCTTATGCCCGCCGCACCGAGCTCTACACCGTGCCGGTAAAGGGCGGACGTCCCCGCCAGCTCGCTCCTCTCTCAGCCACTTCGCTCGCCTACACCGGCAAAAAGGGCAACTTCGTGTATGAGGATGTCCACAGCCAGGAAAACCAGTGGCGCAAGCACCACACATCGTCGGCCACACGCGACATATGGCTCTACGACGAGGGAGCCCGCAAGGTCACAAATATCACCTCACACGCCGGCGAGGACCGCAATCCCACTCCCGGCGCCGACGGCCGCCTCTACTTCCTCTCCGAACGCAACGGCGGCTCGATGAACGTGTTCTCGACAGACATGGCTAATCCCACACAGGTAAAGCAGGAGACCAATTTTGCCAAGCATCCCGTGCGCTTCCTCTCCGGCGCGGCCGACGGTACTCTCGCCTATGCCTTTGACGGAGAGATTTACACCCAGCGCCCCGGCGGCAAGCCGGCCAAGGTAGCCATTGATGTCGTTATCGACGAGCCCGACCAGAAGCGCACCCTCAGCGTCAACGGCGGCTTCGGACTCCCCTCACCCGACGGCAAGATGATTGCGTTCACCAGCCGCGGCGAAGTGTTCGTGACCTCTGTCGACCACGCAACCACCAAGCAGATAACGCATACTCCCGAAGCGGAGGGCGATTTGAGCTGGGGCAAAGACAGCCGCGAGCTCTACTACACATCGGAGCGCGACGGCCGCTACAACATCTATTGCGCTACAATAGGCCGTGCCGACGACCCCAATTTCGCCAACGCCACCCTCATCAAAGAGGAAAAGGTGTTCAAGACCGACAGCCACGAGCGCACCAATCCATCAGTGTCGCCCGACGGCAAAAAGCTGGCCTACGTTATCGACCGCAACAACCTTGAAGTGATGGATATTGCCTCCGGCAAGACCAAACGCCTCACCAACGACAATATCACCACCTCGCGCTACCACGGCTTCGGCTCGCAGTGGAGCCCCGACTCGCGCTATCTGCTTGTGGAGCAGTGTGACTGGCGCCACGAGCCGTACTACGACATCGCCATCATCGACGCCGAGACCGGAGAGATGACAAAACTCACAGCATCCGGCTACACCGACAGCAATCCGTCGTGGGCCCTCGACGGCCAGGCAGTGGTATTCGAGTCGGAGCGTTACGGCATGCGCAACCACGCATCGTGGGGCACTCAGGGCGACGTCTTGATTTGCTTCCTCAACCGCGACGCCTACGACCGATATCGCCTCTCGGAAGAGGATTACGAACTCCTCCAGGAAGCTGAAAAGGAAGCCAAGAAAAAAGGCGGCAAGGATAGTGCCGACAAGAAAGGCGACAAGAAAGCCGCTGCCGACACCTCGAAAGTCAAGAAAACTCTCATTGAGCCGGAAGGAATACGCGACCGTGTGTTCCGCCTCACCCCCTCTTCGTCGTCAATCGCCGACTTTGCCGTGAGCCCCGACGGCAAGAGCCTCTACTTCATCAACGCCACCGAAAAGGGCTACGACATGTGGAAAAAAGACCTGCGCAAAGGCGACCTCAAAGTAGTGCAGCATCTCGAAAGCCCCGCCGGCTTCGCCACATCGCGCGACGGCAAGATGTTTGTCATGGGACGCCGCATGAACAAGTTTGACCCGAAGTCCGACCGCATGACCCCCATTTCGGCTTCAGCCACAATGGAGCTCGACCCCGCCGCCGAGCGCGAATATATGTACGACTACATGAAGCGCGAAGCCCGCGAACGCTTCCTTTGGAAAGATATGGGTGGCGTAGACTGGGACGGCTATGTGGAGCACTACCGCAAGTTCCTCCCCCACATCACCCACAACGCCGACTTCGCCGACCTCATGTCGGAAGTGCTCGGCGAACTCAATGTAAGCCACTCCGGAGGACGCTACTCCGGCCCCTCGGCAAAGCATCCCAACGCTTCGCTCGGCCTGCTCTATGACATGGCCTACACCGGCCCCGGACTCAAAGTCGACGAGATTGTGACCGGCGGCCCCTTTGACCGCGCCGCTTCGGCTATGGTTCCCGGCTCGACAATCACAGCAATCGACGGCGTTGAACTCACCGCCGATTCCGACCCCCTCACACTGCTCGCCGACAAGCGCGGCGACAAGACCCTCGTGGCTTTCACCCTCCCCTCGGGCGAAAAAGTCGAGGAAGTGGTGCTCCCCATATCGGCCGGCACGATGAACAGTCTTATGTATGACCGCTGGGTGCGCAACCGCGCCGCCGACGTCGACCGTCTGTCGGGTGGCCGCCTCGGATATGTGCATATCCAGTCGATGGCCGACCCCTCGTTCCGCGACCTCTATTCCAAAGTGCTCGGCGAATACGTAGGCAAGGACGGCATCGTGATTGATACCCGCTTCAATGGCGGCGGTCGCATGCACGAGGATATTGAAGTGATGTTCTCGGGCGAGAAATATTTCCATCAGGAAGTCCACGGCCGCACCTCGGGCGACATGCCCTCGCGCCGCTGGAACAAGCCCTCTATCATGATTACAGGCGAGTACAACTACTCCAATGCCCACGGCACCCCCTGGGTGTACAAGCACAAGAATATCGGCCGCCTTGTAGGCATGCCCGTACCCGGCACCATGTCGTCGGTCAACTGGATTACCCTCCAAGACCCGCAGCTCGTGTTTGGTGTTCCCGTCACAGCCTACAAGCTTGCCGACGGCACATACCTCGAAAACAAGCAGCTTGAACCCGATATCAAGGTCGCCAACGACCCGTTCCGCCTCGCGGCAGGCGAAGACCAGCAGCTCGAAGCGGCGGTGAAAGCTCTTCTCGAAGACATCGATTCACAGAAGAAGAAATGAACATAGGAGATACCGTAAGATTTCTTAACTCGACAGGAGGCGGCCGCGTAGCAAGGCTCGACGGCCGCCTCGCTTATGTCGAGGACGAGGACGGCTTCGAAGTGCCGGTTCTACTGACAGAATGTGTCGTGGTGGCGCGCGCCTCCGACGAGATGATGGCAGCGACAGCCGACATCGCCGCGCCGAAAAAGGGCTCCAAGGGCACACCGGCCACACAACAGACCTCCCAGACGCCGACACCCGTTCCCGCGCCGCGCAAAGAGATTCCCATAGAGGAAATTGAAGGGGCTGACAAGCTCAACGTAGTGCTCGCGTTTGCGGCCTCCGACTTGAAGCGCCTCAGCGACCAATCAACCACCTACGACGCCTTTATCGTCAACGACAGCAACTATTACCTCGCCTACACCATAGCCTCGCGCGCCAATGGCACCAACGACTGGACGCTCCTGGCACAGGGCGAGATAGAGCCTAACATACAGGAATTTGTGGCGGAAGTAACACGCGAGATGCTCCCCGATATGGACCGTATCTCGATACAGTACACCGCTTTCAAACGTTCGAAAGCCTACGGCATCAAAGCCCCGGGCAATATTGAGATGCGCCTTGACACCACAAAATTCTTCAAGCTCCACTGCTTCCGCCCGAGCGACTATTTCGACGAGCCAGTAATAGAGCTCGCGCTGGTGACCGACGACAGCCCCGCCGGCTCGCAACCGGCCCCCGACCCTACGCTGCTGAGGCAAAGTCTTATGGAGAAAAAGCGCATCGACCGCCGCGCTACACGCCCGGTAATCAAACGCTCACAGCCGAAAGCCGGGCCCGGCGAGCCTGTCGTCACCGACCTGCACATTACGGAGCTTGTCGACTCCACGCGCGGACTCACCAACGCCGACATGCTCAATCTTCAAATCGACCGTTTCCGCGAAGTCATGGACGCCAACCTGAAAGCCCACGGCCGGAAACTCATCTTCATTCACGGCAAGGGCGAGGGAGTGCTCCGCTCGGCTATCATGAAAGAACTCAACCACCGCTACAAAGGCCACGACGTGCAGGACGCTTCGTTCCGCGAATATGGCTTCGGCGCCACCCAGGTCACGATAAGATGATTGCTCTTTTTTCCGCGACAGGCAACACGCGCCTCGCCGCCGAATATATCGCGCCGCTTACGGGCAATGAGCCGATAGTGCCGCTGCTGACCCTCGACCAGTCTCAGGTCGAGGGTTGTCAGCGCATTATATGGATGTTTCCTATTCACGCATGGTCTGTCCCCGGGGTCGTGGAAGAGGTTATAAGCCGACTTACATTCAGCTGCGACACGGAACATTACATGGTGGCTACATGCGGCGACGACGCCGGCATGGCCGACCGCATCTGGGCGCGTCTGATCAAGGCACGCGGCGGCAATCCTACCGGCGCATTCACCGTGATAATGCCCAACACCTATGTGCTGCTCCCGGGAATGGATACTGACGCCCCCGACCTGGAAACCCGCAAACTGGCCGATGCACCCGCGCGACTGAGATTCATAGCCAAGGCTATACGTCACCACATGGCCATAACAGATGTGAAGCCGGGCGCAATGCCGGGCCTCAAAAGCGGACTTTTCAAATCATTTTTCAGGCGTTTTCTTATGTCACCCGCTCCATTCCACGCAATAGCCGACGCTTGCGTAGGCTGCGGCGCATGCGTGAGCGAGTGCCAGACAGGCAACATCACGCAGTCGCACAAAGGCGCGGTGCCTGAATGGGGCGACAACTGCATGACCTGCCTCGCCTGCTATCACCGCTGCCCACGCCACGCCGTGGCCTATGGCAACCGCACGGCACACAAGGGGCAATATCACGCTCCTGAATCGCTTCCAGGGAGCGATGAAGCCGCCGTCACATCACCAGGCGCAAACCGTCGGTCGGGTCGACAACCAGACGGGCAGGAGCGGTGAGGCGCAATGGCATATTGTCGAGTATGTGTCCCACAGGTGCACCAAACGCAATAGGGAAGCTGTAAGGCTCCGTCATTTCCGCTATGGCCTGCTCCACACTCTCATGATTGGCGTCGGCGTCGGCGCCTTTGAAATTACCTATTACAAGACCTTTCAGCGAGCCGAGTACTCCGCTAAGGCGCAGTTGCCACAACATGCGCTCTACACGGTAAATCGGCTCGTTGATGTCTTCAAGCACCAGAATGGAGTCAGTCCGAAGCATGTCGTAGGGCGTGTTAACGAGTCCTTCAAGTACGGCGAAGTTGCCTCCGAGCAGCGTAGCCGACGCCTCGCCATGGCGGTTGAGCGGATGCGCCGGCGCCTCGACAGTGACGGTCTCGCCACGGAGCATTTCGAGTAGAGCCTGCGAGGCGGGATGACTGAGACCGTTGACCGACAGATGACGCGCCATAGGGCCATGTATCGACGCAATCCCTTGGCTGCTCCACAGCGCATGGAGAGCCGAGATGTCACTGAAACCGACAAGCCACTTGGCATTGGCACGCAACGGCAACGTCTCGAGCCGTGGAAGCAGATGCACCGCGCCGTAACCGCCGCGGGCACATATAATGGCCTTTATAGAGCGGTCGACAATGGCCGCCGACAAATCGGAAAAACGATCGGCCAGACTGCCGCCGTAGCTCCCCGAGCGATCCTTTGCATGGGGCATAATCACCGGAGCGTAGCCGGCACCGGCGATAAACGTGGCGAGTCCGTCGACAAGTACAGGCTTTACCGCCCCCGACGGCGCTACGATGGCAATGCGGTCGGCAGGCCTGAGAGCATCGGGTATGATAAGTCCACCCGTTGTGGCCGCGATAAGGTGCTGTTGTGTCATCATACTACTTGTACTTTTATTCCCAGTTCGTTGCGGATGCGATTGCCGAAAGCTTCAAGCTCGTCGCGCCCCACCTTTTCGAGCGACTGCTCGGGACTGCGGCGGTCGAGCGAATAAAGCATCACCTCGCCGGGCATGATAACGCGGTATGCCTCGATGAGCGCATCGAGCTCGGCGGCAGTGGTGTTGTCGATACGCCGTCCGTCGTGAAAACCACGCGTGAGCATGGTCTGCACCGTGCATGAGCCGCCGTAGGGCTTAATGCCGGCAACGGCGCGCTCCACTGAATAGCTTTTGTCGACAGGACGGTCGAGGGCTTTCATTGTCTCGTCGACGGCTGAATCGAGTTTGAGTATGTTGTTGTCGACGCGGTGGAGGGCCGCCGCTACCCGCTCGTTGCCGGCGCGGGTGGCGTTTGACAATACGCTTATCTTTACTTCGGGATAATATTTGTCACGCAGGGCTATGGTATCGTCGATTACTCCGGCGAAATCAGGATGAAGCGTCGGCTCGCCATTGCCCGAAAAAGTTATCACGTCGAGCGGTTCGCCAGCCTCACGCATAGCTTTGAGCTTGTTCTCAAGCAGGGTCGCCACACGCTCGCGCGGAGCGAAACCTGTTGTGCCGCGCCCCTGCTCGTTGAAGCCGGCCTCGCAATATAGGCAGTCAAACGAACATATCTTGCCGTCGTTTGGCGTAAGATTGATGCCGAGCGACACACCTAACCTGCGGCTCTTTATCGGTCCGAATATCGTGTCGTGAAATAATACTGTCTGCATAATCTGATTTTGAAAATGAGTAATGATTATTCTTGACCTTTGTCTAGGCTACAAAGATACAAAATCTCCGTGGATAATACGGTCAAGGCAATTCTTAATCTTGCTGCCATGCACACAGCAAAAACAGTTTATCGCATTGTTCTTGCATGGTCGAGGCGTTTTTGTTACCTTTGTCGCAGATCCGTGCGGGTAATCCGCATGACGAAAGTTTAACAATATAACCGATAGACAACACCTCTTGTCATTTTCAGAAATGAAAAAAACACATGTCGGAAGTAGCGAGGTTATACTACCGCGCCTTTCTACATAGTCCTGACCGCAGCATTTATCGGTTCTAAAATCTGACTACTATGATTGCCGACATTATAGGCTATGCCGCCACCGTATGTATGCTCATGGGCTATCTGCCCCAGGCATGGTACACTATACGCACACGCGAGACCGACGGCATAGCGTTGCCCACTTTTCTTATGCTCGGAGCAGGAAGTGTGTTTTTCGTCATACAGGGAGCGCTCCTGGGCAACATCCCACTCGTGCTCACCAACTCTATCACGACGCTGGCCTCGGCCATCATCTTCGGCATCAAGATCTACAACGACCGAAAGAAGAGGCATGGCAAGCGGTAAGCGCCCGTATGCGATTGAGCCATCCGTTGAGCCACACCCGCTGCGACGGCGACGACGCCACAATGTTGTGCACATAGATTTCGCGGCGCGACTGTAAGGCAGCGAACAGTTCAGCCGGCTCCTGCCGCGCAACAGCCGCGAGTGTCATCGGCCCGACTATGCCATCGGCTTTCACCCCCAGCAGCCGCTGCGGAATCTTTATGCCCGACGTGCCGCTGGTCCATAACCAGTCGACTAACGCTTCGGCCACAGCCTGGCTCGCTATATCGGAAGCACGCCAACGTTCCCAGAACATCGTGGCGACTATTGCGCGCCAGTCGGCATATGCTATCCCGCGCAGGTCCGCTACCGCGGGCTGCGTCTGCCCTATGCCGCCGCAGTAAGCGCGGTAAGTAGCGAGGGTCACTCCGCACATGGTGGCGCCCCCGCGGTCGAGAGCGTTGTCGGAAAACGCATTTCGGCTACGGCGAGCGGCGTCAAAGAGATTTTCGTTGCTCGCACCGGGGAGCGACACACCGGTTTCCCACCGGATAACGAACGGAATGTAGAGGTCAATGTCTGCTGCCATAGTAAGGATTTTTAAGGTATGAATGTCATCAGCCGCAAATCTAATGCGACAAGTGGGCCTCATCGCTGCCCGTCAAGCATAAAAAAGCCTCAACCGGTACAGAAAGCTGCAATTCGCGCCTCACCAGGCGTTTTTTGTCACTCATGGACTGATATTTTCGACCGGCGTGGCCGTAAATCTACAATTTATTTGTAAATTTGTCGGCTAACTCTAATACCGGCAAATAATGAAATCTATGAAATATCCCCTACTCACAGCCGCCCTCGCGCTGACCTTCGCGGCAAGCGTTGACGCCCGACAGGCTGACGTCAACCCCACACCGCAGCAGGTGAAGTGGGGTACAGCAATAGTGAATACCCCTCAGGGTCTGAAAATTAACGGCGAACGTGACGCCGACGCCGACGCAATGGCGCTGTTGCGCCGCAACTTCCCTGCCAACGGCACTACGAAACTCGTCATAGGCGAACGCGGCGACAAGGCCGTGAAGGCGTATGCCTCGCGCATACCCAAAGAGGCCGAGGGCTATTACCTCTCCGTCACTCCCAAAGAAATCGTGATTGCCGGCGCCGACGGCAAAGGTACCTTCTACGGCGTACAAACCCTACTCCAACTGCTTGCCGGAGCCGGCGGCGAACTCACCGAGGTTGAAATCATCGACTGGCCTGCGAGCCACAATCGCGGCGTAGTGGAGGGCTTCTACGGCAATCCATGGAGCCACACCGACCGCTTGCGTCAGTTTGAATTCTACGGAGCCAACAAACTCGACACATATATTTACGGCCCGAAAGATGACCCGTTTCACCATGCGCGCTGGCGCGAGCCCTACCCCGCCGACAAGGCCGCCGAGCTGCGCGAGCTCGCCCAGGCAGCCGCAAAAAACAAGGTGTGGATTGTGTGGGCCATGCACCCCGGCAACTCGATAGCCACACAGGCCGACCGCAATGCGGCCGTCGACAAGCTCGAACAGATGTACGACATGGGCTTCCGCTCTTTCGCTATTTTCTTCGACGACATCAGCAACTACGACGCCAAGCTCCAAGCCGACTATCTCAACTATCTCACCAAGAATTTTGTAAAGAAGCACTCCGACGTGACACCACTCATAATGTGTCCCTCGGAATACAACAAGCTCTGGGCCGGCAAAGGCGCGTATCTCAAAGACCTCGGCGCCGATGCCGACAAGGATATCAGAATAATGTGGACCGGCAACAGCGTGGTCGACATGATCGACGTGGCCGACGTTGAGTGGGTGGAACCCCTGATTGCGCGCAAGCCGTTTATATGGCTCAACTGGCCTGTCAACGACTATTGCATCGACCATCTGCTCATGGGTCCCGTCTATGGCAACGACACCGAAGTACCGACAATGACCTCGGGCTTTGTACTCAACCCTATGGAGTACGCCGAAGCATCGAAGATAGGCATTTACAACGGCGCCGACTATCTGTGGAACCCCGTCAAATATGACCCGCAGCAGTCGTGGCAGCGCGCAATCGCCGCAATAGCCCCGGGACACGAGGATGCTTTCACCACATTCTGCTCCTACAATATCGACCTCGGCGAAAATACCCACCGCCTCCGTCGCCTCGAAGAGAGCCCGAAGCTTAAAGAGCTTATCGACACCTACGGCGGCGCACTCAGCGCCGGCGCCACACCCGAAGGAGAGAAGGCGTTCAAAGATGAGTTCGCGCGCGTAGAGCGTGCCGCCGACGAACTTCTCGCCACTGCCGACACGATGCCCCTAACCTCTGAGATACGTCCATGGCTCGAAGTTATGAAGCTTCTCGGTCAGCGCGGAAGCAAGGTAATCGACATGCACGCCGCACTCGTCAAAGGCGACACCGTGGCCTTTGTCGATGCCTATACGGCCTATGATGACCTTACCCGTCGCGCCGGAGCTGTGGAGAGCCGCAACTTCGAAGGCACTATCAAGAGCGCCAATCCGGTGGTAGGCTCGCTCTATGCCGAGCCGTTTCTCCGCGGTCATGTGGGCGAGATGACTGCCGAATACCGCAACAAGTACAGCTACCGAACCGATGTGTTCCCCACTCCGGTTATCGACAACGGCCTTTACCGCATAGCCGACACCCAGGGCCGCTATCTCGGCAACCCCGAGGCCGGCTCGACTGGCGGCTTCCCTGTGTGGCAGACCGCCGAGGATGACGTCAACCCCGACCGTCAGCTCTGGCGCATAGCCCTCAACCCCGAGAGCGACCGCTTCCAGATTATCAACGCCAAAGACCGCCGCTACATCAACGAGCTGGGAGCGTTCACCTCCAACGAGACCTCAAATCCGTTCGAGGCCGCTTGGCACACCTACCGCATTGAGCGCAACCCCGACGGCTCCGACACCTTCGCCATACGCAACGGCGGCCTCGGCGGCAACTTCTACTGGATGAGCGACGGCGACCGCATCAAGCCGCGCCGCATCTCAGCCGACGAGACACCCTACATATTCCGTTTCGTAAAACCCTGAACCACACCCCGGAGTTGATGTGCTGTTGATTGCGTCGGAAAAATTGTGTACCTTTGCACCAATATTTACATGATATGAAGAATATACGCAACTTCTGCATAATTGCCCACATAGATCACGGCAAAAGCACTCTTGCCGACCGCCTGCTCGAATACACCAAAACCGTAGGAGGCAAAGACCTCCAGGCCCAGGTACTCGATGACATGGACCTCGAACGCGAGCGCGGCATCACTATCAAGAGCCACGCCATTCAGATGGACTACGAGCTCGACGGCGAAAAATATGTGCTCAATCTAATCGACACTCCGGGACACGTCGACTTTTCATACGAGGTGAGCCGCTCCATCGCCGCATGCGAGGGAGCGCTCCTCATCGTCGATGCCTCGCAAGGTGTACAGGCACAGACCATAAGCAATCTCTACATGGCGATTGACAACGACCTGGAAATTGTGCCCGTAATCAACAAAATCGACCTCGACAGCGCCAAGCCCGAAGAGGTGGAGGACGAGATTATCGACCTCATCGGCTGCAAGCGCGAGGATATACTCCGTGCCAGCGGCAAGACCGGCGAGGGCATCGAAGAGGTGCTCCGTGCCATAGTGGAACGCGTTCCGGCCCCCAAAGGCGACCCGGAGGCACCGCTCCAAGCTCTCATCTTCGACTCGGTATTCAACCCGTTCCGCGGCATCATAGCCTACTTCAAGATTGTCAACGGCCGCATCCGCACCGACGACTTCGTGAAGTTTGTCTCCACAGGCAAGGAATACCACGCCGACGAGATAGGCATACTCCGCCTCAACATGTCGCCACGACAGGAACTGTCGGCCGGCAACGTAGGCTATATAATCTCAGGCATCAAGACATCGCGCGAGGTGCGCGTCGGCGACACCATAACCCATGTGGAGCGACCATGCGCCGAAGCCATTGACGGATTCGAGGAGGTGAAGCCTATGGTTTTCGCCGGCGTATACCCTATCGAAACGGAAGACTTCGAGAACCTGCGCTCGTCGCTCGAAAAGCTGCAACTCAACGACGCGTCACTCACATTCCAGCCAGAATCATCGATGGCTCTCGGCTTCGGATTCCGCTGCGGCTTCCTCGGACTGCTCCACATGGAGATAGTACAGGAACGCCTCGACCGTGAATTTGACATGGACGTCATCACCACGGTACCCAACGTAAGCTATCGCGTCTACGACAAGAAGGGCGACATGACCGAGGTACACAACCCCTCGGGACTGCCCGACCCCACTCTCATCGACCACATCGAAGAGCCTTACATTCGTGCGTCGGTCATCACCGCGGCCGACTACATCGGTCCAATCATGACTCTGTGTCTCGGCAAACGCGGCGAGCTTGTAAAGCAGGAATATATTTCCGGCAACCGCATGGAGATGATATTCGACATGCCGCTCGGAGAAATAGTAATCGACTTCTACGACAAGCTCAAAAGCATATCCAAAGGCTATGCTTCATTTGACTACCACCTCCACGACTTCCGCGAGAGCAAGCTCATAAAACTCGACATCCTGCTCAACGGCGAAAGCGTCGATGCCCTGTCGACTCTCACCCATGTCGACAACGCCGTGACTTTCGGCCGACGCATGTGCGAGAAGCTCAAAGAGCTTATCCCGCGCCAGCAATTCGACATCGCCATACAGGCCGCTATCGGCGCCAAAATCATAGCCCGCGAGACTATCAAGGCGGTGCGCAAGGATGTTACCGCCAAGTGTTACGGCGGCGACATATCGCGTAAGCGCAAGCTTCTTGAAAAGCAAAAGAAAGGCAAGAAGAGAATGAAGCAGATAGGCTCGGTGGAGGTGCCTCAGAAAGCGTTCCTCGCCGTACTCAAACTCGACTGACGCCTACCCTCCGCCTCTCTCCACTTATCCTACCAAGCAATTAACTCACGTTTCATCACAAAACACTTAAATCAATGGCCAATCAAGCGTCGTGTCCGACACCGTCTAACGGCAACCGCGGATACCATATCATGTATGCGGCCACGCAAGCCATCAAACGGCATGCCTCGGGAGGCAACCTGCTTATCCTGGCGACAATCCTTGCGCTCATCATCGCCAATATCCCCGGCATCAACCAGTATTATTTCGACTTCTGGAACCAGCAGGTAAGACTTCAAGTAGGCGACTTCAACGTGTTCAGCCACGGAGGCGAACCCATGACCGTGCTCGAATTTATCAACGACGCGCTCATGGTAATATTCTTCTTCTCCGTAGGCCTCGAGATCAAGCGCGAGATGCTCGTAGGCGAGCTCTCGTCGTTCAAAAAAGCCCTGCTCCCGATTATGGGCGCTTGCGGCGGTATGCTCTTCCCCGTCCTCATCTTCTTCGTGCTCGCAAGCGGCACTGACTATGTAGGGGGCGCCGCAATCCCAATGGCGACCGATATTGCCTTCTCTATTGGCGTGCTCGCCATGCTCGGCTCACGCTGCCCACTATCGCTCAAAGTGTTCCTCACCACGCTCGCAGTTGCCGATGACATAGGCGGCATCATCGTCATCGCCACATGCTACTCAACCCACCTCGAGCTTATGTTCCTGCTCTATGCGGCCATACTCCTCGGCGTGTTGCTCCTCGGCTCCTATCTCAAAGTCAAGAGCAAGCTCTTCTATCTGCTCATAGGCATGGTGGTGTGGTTCTTCTTCCTCAACTCGGGCATACACCCCACTATCGCCGGCGTACTCGTGGCGTTCTGCATACCCGCCACACCGGTTTATCCCCCGATGAAATATATCAAGGTGATTCGCCGCGTAGTAGGTGAATTTAACGAGAAAGAAGACGACGAGCTCTCGCAGCGTTGCAGCATCCTCGACAAGGAGCGTCTCAACCGCCTCAAAGAGATTGAAAGCGCATCGGACAAGGTTATCTCGCCTCTTCAAGACCTCGAAGACTCGCTCTATCCGCTCGTCAACTATATCATCATCCCGCTCTTCGCATTTGCCAACGCGGGCATACTGCTGCTCGGCCTCGACCCCGCTTCGGTAATCGAGGGTGTGTCACTCGCCATTATCCTCGGCCTTGTGGTCGGCAAGTTCGCAGGCATCTTTATCTTCTCGTGGCTCACTGTCAAGCTCAAACTCGCTCCGATGCCTTATCGCAGCAACTGGGCCATGCTCGCATCCGTAGCCATGCTCGGTGGCATAGGATTCACGGTAAGTCTCTTCATCGCCAATCTGTCGTTCGGCGCCATGGGCGCCCACGGCGCCGACCTGCTCAATCACGCCAAACTTGGTATCGTGGTCGGCTCGCTCCTCAGCGGCATACTCGGCTACATGATGCTCAACCACACGCTGCCCAAGCATGCTGTGGATGTCGACGAATACGCCGACGAGGAATAACCCCCCGCTGACACTCACTTTTGCAACCCGCATATTCAGGGCGCCTGTCAATGGCTGACAGGCGCCCTGAACGCTTTTCCAAGCAATTTAACTCCTATTGGCTGAATAAATTTGCACTTTTAACAATTAAGTGTTAAATTTGCGCTCGATGTTAACATTTATCCTGGCTGATGTATTTTTTCACAACCTTTACACCTCCGTGCGTGTTAACATAACAAAGATTAATTTTCATAAACACGTATGATATTATTCTACGACATAGCCTCACTTAGATGAAAAAGTCAACCATCTGGTTTCTTACCATCATTATGGCCCTCACATTTGCCGGCTTGCTGTATATGCAGATAACGTATATGCACAACATGGTGAAGATGCGCGACGATCAGTTCGCCGAGGGGGTCAAGCGGAGCCTCTATGCAGTCGCTTCCGCTCTCGAACAGGATGAGGCCAAATATTACCTTGAAGAGGATGTCTCGAACGTGCGTTCGCAGCTCCTCCCGAGCTACTCGCCCGACGGCTCGTCGGTGGGCGCGATAACCTATTCATTCACCACAGGCGAAGGCATCGAGGGCGACATCACCCTCAAAGGCAACTTGTCGTCGCTTCAACCACAGCAGCCCGGCCTGTCGATCAAAAACAGCCAGAAGTCGATGCAGGAACAGCTACGCGGGCAGTACATCTACCAGCGCAGCCTACTCAACGAAGTCATACTCAACATCATAAGCCACGCCGGCAATCGTCCCATAACCGAACGTGCCGATTCGGCTACCATAGCCCAATATCTCCGCACAGAGCTTGCCAACAACGGCCTGACGCTTCCGGTAGAGTTTGCCGTCGTAAACCGCATGGGGGCGACAGTGTTCCGCTCCGCAGGCTACTCCAATGCCGAAGCGCAGACCACCGCCACATTTGCGCAGACGCTCTTTCCTTCCGACTCCCCTTCGCGCATGAATTACCTGAAAGTCTACTTCCCCACCATGCGCGACTACATATTCTCGTCGGTCAAGTTCATGATTCCGACATTTGTGTTCACCTTCATCCTGCTCGTGACCTTCATCTACACCATAGCCCTGAGCTTCCGTCAGAAAAAGCTCACGGAGATGAAAAACGACTTCATCAACAACATGACCCATGAGTTTAAGACGCCTATCTCGACTATCTCGCTCGCCGCACAGATGCTCAACGACGGCGCGGTGATGAAGTCGCCCAAAATGCTGTCGCACATCTCCGGCGTTATAAACGACGAGACCAGGCGTCTGCGCTTCCAGGTCGAAAAGGTACTCCAGATGTCGATGTTCGAGCGCCAGGGCGCAACACTCAAACTTACCGACGTTGACGCCAACGCCATAATCGACAACGTGGTGCACACATTCAAGCTCAAAGTCGAGAAGTACGGCGGCACAATATCGGCGTCGCTTGACGCCCCCGACGCTATAATCCATGTCGATGAGATGCACTTCACCAATGTCATCTTCAACCTCCTTGACAATGCGGTTAAGTATCGTCGCGAGGACGAGCCGCTGCATCTCACCGTCAAGACCCGCGACATCAACCACAACAACCACCTCCAAATCGTCGTCGCCGACAACGGCATCGGCATCCGCAAGGAGGACCAGAAAAAGATATTCGACAAATTTTACCGCGTGTCGACGGGCAACCGCCACGACGTGAAAGGCTTCGGCCTCGGCCTGGCCTACGTGCAGCGCATACTGCGCCAGCTCGGCGGACAGATAGCCGTCGAGAGCGAACCCGGCGTCGGCACCAAATTCATAATCACCCTACCGCTAACCACCTAAACACGTATATAATTATGGAAGAACGACTGCGTATACTACTCTGTGAGGACGACGAGAATCTGGGTATGCTCCTCCGCGAGTACCTTCAAGCCAAAGGATTCAACGCCGACCTCTTCTCCGACGGTGAAGCCGGATACAAAGCATTCCTCAAAGGCAAATACGACCTGTGCGTGCTCGACGTCATGATGCCGCGCAAAGACGGATTCGCCCTCGCGCAGGAAATCCGCACGGTCAATGCCGATGTGCCCATCATATTCCTTACCGCCAAGTCGATGAAAGAAGATATTCTCGAAGGCTTCAAGATTGGAGCTGACGACTATATCACCAAACCTTTCTCCATGGAAGAGCTCGTGTTTCGCATCGAGGCCATCCTCCGCCGCGTAAAGGGTAAGAAGGGCAAGGAGATAACCATGTACAAGATAGGCCGATTCACATTCGACACCCAGAAGCAGGTGCTCATGATTGACGACAAGGTGACCAAGCTCACCACCAAAGAGAGCGAGTTGCTCGCACTGCTCTGCTCACACGTCAACGAGATTCTCGAACGCAACTTCGCGCTCAAAGCCATCTGGATTGACGACAACTACTTCAACGCCCGCTCCATGGATGTCTACATCACCAAGCTGCGCAAGCATCTGCGCGAAGATCCCTCAATCGAAATCATCAACATCCACGGCAAGGGCTACAAGCTCATCGCCCCCGACGCCTCAAACCAGTAAGAGAGACACTGCACTCACCTTACGACGACCTCCCTCCGCCTGTGGCCGAGTGCCACAGACTTTATAACCATATCCATTCAAGTATCCATCGAGATTGTCCCTAAGTGGCCGGGTGCCGGAATCTGCCTCATACAAATTCCGACACCCGGCCAACTTTATCTTTTTCAGCCGACAGCGACACCGTCAGCGCGAGCCGTACATACGCTCGTAATAGCGGGCATACTCGCCCGAGGTAATGTCGTCGAGCCAGCGGGTATTGTCAAGATACCAGGCCACCGTCTTTTCCAGACCCTCCGCAAACGTTGTCGCGGGCTTCCAGCCCAAGTCGTTTTGCAGGCGCGAAGAGTCGATTGCATAACGCAGGTCGTGACCCTTGCGGTCGGTCACAAAAGTGATGAGACGGTCGGAACTTCCCGCCGGGCGCCCAAGCTGACGGTCTGTCACGGCTATCAGTGCTTTCACTATGTCTATGTTGCGCTGCTCATTGTTGCCGCCAACGCAGTAGGTCGAGCCGGCAGCCGCGTTGTGGAGTATCGTGTCGATAGCTTCGGCATGGTCGGTGACATAGAGCCAGTCGCGGATATTAAGGCCTCGCCCGTAGACCGGAATGTCGCGCCCATGCTTGATATTGTTTATGACAAGGGGCATCAGCTTCTCGGGAAACTGGTTGGGCCCGTAATTGTTAGAGCAATTGGAAATCAATACAGGCAGGCCATAGGTGTCGTGGTAGGCGCGCACGAAATGGTCGGCCGACGATTTGGCCGCAGAGTAAGGCGAATGCGGATTGTAGGGAGTTGTCTCGCAAAATGGAGCGTCGCCCTCGCCAAGCGCGCCAAACACTTCGTCGGTCGATATTTGGTAGTACATCTTCCCTTCATAGCCCTCCGGCGACGCTTCCCACACGGCGCGGGCGGCATTGAGCAGCGACATGGTGCCAAGCACGTTGGTACGCGCAAAGCTGCCCGGGTCGACAATCGAACGGTCGACATGGGTCTCAGCCGCAAGGTTGACTATCGCGTCAGCTTTCTCTTCGGCTATCACCCGGCGCATCATGTCGCCGTCGGCGATGTCGGCATGAACAAACCGATAACGGTTTTCCCCCGCCAAGGCCGGGATGTCGTCAAGATTGGAGAGATTGCCGGCATAGGTGAGAAGGTCGACGTTGACAATACGCGAATCGGGATGAGCGGTCAGCAGACGACGCACGACGTGCGAGCCGATAAACCCGGCGCCGCCGGTGACAAGTATTGTATTGAAATGACGCTTGTTATTCATATTTAAACGGAGAAGTGAACTGTGATAATACCGGATGACGCAAATCTTTGTCGCTCAATATCGCTTCCGAGAGGCTGAAAGGCCACTCGATGCCGAGCAGCGGGTCGGTAACAGAGATACCCCCGTCGGCCTGCGGAGCGTAGAAATTGTCGACCTTGTAGAGAAACGTGGCCCACTCGCTCAGCACGGCGAAACCGTGGGCTATACCAGCAGGCAGAAAGAGCTGACGATGATTGTCGGCCGAAAGCTCCACGGCGACATGGCGGCCGTAGGTCGGCGACCCTACACGGATGTCGAGAGCTATGTCGACAATCCTGCCCTCCACCACCCTCACCAGTTTAGCCTGAGCAAAGGGAGGAGCCTGGAAATGCAGCCCTCGCACCACGCCGCGTCGCGAGCGGCTCTCGTTGTCCTGAACAAAGATTATTCCGGGAGCCACCTTAGCCTCGAAGTCGCGCTGCGAGTAAGTCTCGCAGAAGTAACCACGGCCGTCGGGAAACAGCCGGGGCTCCAATATCTTCACACCCGGTATCGATGTCTCGGTAACTGTCATAGCTGTTTCAGTGGGTTAGTCGACGGAGCTGTCTCGGCCAGACGGAGCAGGTGACGCCCGTAGGATGTCGCCGGCATCGTGGCCGCAATCTCTCTCAGCCTGTCAGCGCCTATCCACCCGCGCGCGTAGGCTATACCCTCGACACAGGCGATTTGAAGGCCCTGGCGCTTTTCTATGGCGGCTATGTACGACGAGGCGTCGGCAAGAGAATCGACAGTGCCGGTGTCGAGCCACGCAAAGCCGCGTCCGAGGAGCTCGATGTCGAGAGTTCCGGCGTCGAGATAACGCTGATTGAGCGTGGTGATTTCCAGCTCGCCGCGGGCCGACGGGGTGATTGTCGCCGCTATATCCGACACCCCCTTGGGGTAGAAATAGATGCCCGTCACTGCATAGTTGCTCTTGGGGCGCGCCGGCTTCTCTTCAATGGAAAGGCAGCGGCCCGACGAATCTACCTCGGCCACACCGTAGCGTCCGGGGTCGTCGACCCAGTAACCAAACACCGACGCACGTCCCCCCTCGGCTTTCCTCGCTGCCGATTCAAGCAGATCCGACAGTCCGGGACCATGGAAGATATTGTCGCCGAGAATGAGGCAAGAAGCGTCGTCGCCTATATGTTCACGTCCTATGAGCATAGCCTGGGCGAGACCCTCGGGGCGCGGTTGCGGGGCATAGCTCATGCGCACTCCGTAGCGGCTGCCGTCGCCGAGCAGACGCTCAAACGCCGGGAGGTCGGCCGGAGTGGATATTAGCAGTATATCGCGGATACCCGCAAGCATGAGGGTCGACAGCGGATAGTACACCATCGGCTTGTCGTAGATGGGAAGCAGCTGCTTGCTTACCGCAAGGGTTATGGGAAAGAGGCGGCTGCCTGTGCCGCCCGCGAGTATGATGCCTTTCATGGGGCTTTGAGTGATTGGTTATGCAAATTTAGCCTTTCGGGGTCAATCCGCCAAATCTTAGACGAGCAAGAGTAATGGCCGTGGCGGTCGCCACGTTCAGGCTCTCTGACGTGGGAGCGCCAGGCGGATACGACGGAATCAGCAGCCTGCGTGTGACGGTGCTCCCAACCTCGTCGGAGATGCCGCGCCCCTCATTGCCCATAACGACGATACACCCGTCGCCGGAAGCCGGAAGCGGAGTGGCAAACATGTCGGTGCCGTCGAGAAATGTGCCGAGTATCTCGGCTCCGGCGTCGTGACGCGCTATTAGCTCAGCGGCGAGATTGTCGAGATAATGTACCGACACCCTCGCAAGTGCCCCCATGGTCGCCATGACAACCTTTGGCGCAAAGCAGTCGGCTGTGGTACGGGTGGCGAGGATATGCCTCACACCCATCCAGTCGGCAGTACGTATTATGGTGCCGAGGTTACCGGGGTCCTGCACTGTGTCGAGCGCGAGCATGAGGTTGCGGCCGTCGCGCGGAGGCAACTCCGTGTCGGGCATATCAAACACCGCAATCACCGGCGGGGGCGACTGCAAGCGACTCATACGTTCCATCTCGCGCGGAGGCACCGCCACGACACTGCCGGCCATGGTCGAGGCCGACGGATGTTGCGCGAGCCATGCGTCGGTGGCAACAAGCACCCTACACGGGAATAAACCCAGAAGGTCGCCGGCACATTTGGTGCCCTCTGCTTTCCAGGCACGGGCCTCACGACGCCCGCGGGCATCGTCGAGGTCGGCTATGAGACGCCTCAACGCGCGCCCCTGCTGCATCTGTTCCATACGGCAAAATTACTAAAAGATTGCCTCATTATGGCCGAAAATTGCTAATTTTGCAACCGTTTATGCCCGTAACGGGCCTCACGACACCATTTATCTTGCAATGAAGATACTGCTTACAGGTGCAGGCGGCCAGCTCGGCACAGAGCTCCATACCCTTTTGGAGGAGACTATGCCGGGAATCACGACCTACACCGACATCGACACCCTCGACTTGACCGACGCCGCAGCCGTGGCACGCGCAGTGGCCGACGGTGAGTACACACACATCATCAACTGCGCTGCCTACACCTCCGTCGACCGCGCCGAGCAGGAGACGGCCATGTGCCTGCGCATCAACACCGACGCTGTTGCCAACATAGCCAAGGCTGCCTACGAGACGGGAGCCAAAGTGATACATATATCCACCGACTATGTGTTCGACGGATCGGCACACCTCCCGTATCGAGAGACCGACAAGGTAAACCCCACATCAGTCTACGGCTCATCCAAGCGAAAGGGCGAGGTGGTGCTTCTCAGTCTGTGCCCCAACGCAATAATCCTGCGCACCGCATGGCTATACTCGCCCTACAATCACAATTTTGTCAAGACCATGCTGTCGCTCGGCGCGAAAGGGCGCAAGATACGCGTGGTGACCGACCAGATAGGCACCCCGACCGCGGCTGCCGACGTGGCCTCGGCCATAATATCAATCCTCAAAGCTCCGCAGTGGATTCCGGGCATATTCCACTACACCGACGAAGGCGTCGCCTCGTGGTATGACTTCGCAAAAGCGATATTCCGCATTGCCGGCATGACCGATGTCGACGTGAAGCCTATCTCGACAGCCGACTATTGCAGCGAAAACCCCTCCGGTGCCGCCCGCCCCCCTTACAGCGTACTCAACAAGCAACTCATAAAAAAGACATTCGGCCTCAGCATCCCGCACTGGGAAGAGAGCCTCGCCGCCACCTTGGCCCGCATCAATCCAGAAACACTCTGACACCATAATTCAGCTCATGACACTTACCGACGAAATAAAGCGCCGCCGCACATTCGCCATCATATCTCACCCCGACGCAGGTAAAACCACCCTTACCGAAAAGCTCCTACTATTTGGTGGTGCCATACACGTGGCCGGAGCCGTGAAGAGCAATAAAATCAAAAAGACAGCCACCTCCGACTGGATGGAGATTGAGAAGCAACGCGGCATATCGGTCGCCACCTCCGTCATGGGCTTCGATTACGGCGACTACAAAATCAACATCCTCGACACTCCCGGCCACCAGGATTTTGCCGAGGACACCTATCGCACACTCACGGCGGTCGACTCAGTAATCATCGTGGTCGATGTAGCCAAGGGCGTTGAGCAACAGACACGCCGCCTCATGGAGGTGTGCCGCATGCGCAACACTCCCGTGATAATATTCGTCAACAAGCTCGACCGCGAGGGACGCGACCCGTTTGACATCCTCGACGAGCTCGAACAGGAGTTGAAGATTGCCGTGCGTCCGCTGTCGTGGCCTATAAATATCGGAGCCAAATTCAAGGGTGTCTACAACATCTACGAAAAAGGCATCGACCTGTTCACCCCCGACAAGCAGCGCGTGAGCGAGCGAGTGGAGATTGACGACCTCAACGACCCCCGCATTGACGAGGCCGTAGGCGAGACCGACGCCTCCAAGCTTCGTGAGGACCTCGACCTTATAGAAGGCGTATATCCGGAATTTGACCGCGAGGCTTACAGCCGCGGCGAGCTTGCCCCAGTGTTCTTTGGCTCGGCCCTCAACACTTTCGGCGTAAAAGAGCTGCTCGACTGCTTCGTGGAGATAGCCCCCTGCCCCTCGCCCGTGTCGGCCGAAGAGCGCGAAGTGCGCCCCGAAGAGGAGAAGTTCTCGGGATTCGTATTCAAGATACACGCCAACATGGACCCCAACCACCGCTCCTGCATCGCATTCGTCAAGATATGCTCCGGCACCTTCATGCGCAATGAGCCGTATCTCCACGTGCGCTCGGGCAAGAGCCTCAAATTTGCATCTCCCACCGCCTTCATGGCTCAGAAAAAGAGCATTGTCGACGTGGCTTATCCCGGCGACATAGTAGGCATCCCCGACTCGGGCGGCTCGTTCAAGATTGGCGACACCCTCACACAGGGCGAGAAACTGCACTATCGCGGCCTTCCATCATTCTCGCCTGAGATGTTCAAATACATTGAGAACACCGACCCCATGAAGTCAAAACAGCTCGAGAAAGGCATCCAGCAGCTCATGGACGAGGGTGTGGCTCAGCTCTTCACCAACCAGTTCAACGGCCGCAAGATTATCGGCACGGTTGGTCAGCTACAATTTGAGGTCATACAATACCGCCTGCTGCACGAATATGGCGCACAGTGCCGATGGGAGCCTATCTCGCTCTACAAGGCGTGCTGGATAGAGAGCGACGACGCCGATGCCCTCGAAGCCTTCAAACGCCGCAAACACCAGTTCATGGCCGTAGACCGAGACGGCCGCGACGTGTTCCTCGCCGACTCCTCCTACGTCCTGACAATGGCCCAGAGCGACTTCCCAAAGCTCCGTTTCCACTTCTCATCCGAATTTTAAGCCTGCACAATTCCGGCACGACATATAGAGCCCCGGGCGCTGGATAGCGTCCGGGGCTCGGCGATTGTAGTTATGTCAGAACCGCAACAGATTGGGTTGCGTCCTGAAGGCGTTGGCGGTATCAGTCAAACCAGCGGCAAGCGAGCATTCCGAGGTTATCGTCACCGGTGGTGCGGAGATCGGTAATCATGTTGTTGCGGCAGTTGACATAGGAGAGCTGAGTGTCAAACGAGATGTCGAGCATGTTGAGCTGATTGTTGTTGCAGAGCAGACGCTGGAGGAAGGTAAGGTTGCTGAGGCTAAGGGTTGTAAGGTCGTTGTAGGAGCAGTCGATATACTGGACGTTGTTGCAGCCGGTAAGTTCGAATGTGGTCAGGTCGTTGTAGGAGCAAACGAGGTCAAGGAGGTTGTTGCACTCACGTACTGCGAGAGAGGTCATGTTGTTGTCGGTGCACATAAACGAGGTGAGCATCGGCAGGCCCTGCACGTAGAGCTGTGCAATCTCGTTGGAGTCGATGTTGAGGTTTTTGAGGGCTGTCACGCCTACAAGGTTGAGAGCAGTGAGGTGATTGTAACCGCAGTAGAGGTTGGTGAGGTTGGTGCAGTTGGTCACGTTGAGTGCTTCGAGGTGGTTGCTCTGGCAGTTAAGGGTCTTCAACGTGGCAGAGCCTGAAACGTTGAGTTCTACAAAGAGGTTGCCGGAGCAGTTGAGGCTGGCGAGAATCGGGGCGCCCGCTACATTGAGCGAGGTAAGACGGTTCTTGTAGACTTTGAGGTCGGTGAGCGACGAGCAGCCGTCGATGTCGATAGCGGTAAGGAGGTTGCGGCTCACGTTGAGCGAGCCAAGAGAGCTGTTGCCGCTCACATCGATCGAGGTGATTTTATTACGGCTTACATCCACCTTCTGGAGAGAGGTGAAGCCTGAGAGATCAAGTGAGCCGGCGAGCTTTTTGTCTTTCCATTCGATGGCGGTCACGTGGCCACCGGCTACGGTCACGCCCTCGATGGCGCCTACGTTATTGAGGTCGGCTACTTTGAGAGCCTGTGCGTTGCTCTCACCGTTTTCTGCTGTCTGGGCGAGGAAAGCTTTGAGCTGCTTGGCCTCGTTCTTGCTGATGTTCTGTGCGAAAGCCGCCGTGCCGATTCCGAGCATGAGGGCCATCATAACTAACGCTTTTTTCATAACTAAATAGTTGTGGAGGATTGTTGTGTGTGTAGTGTGTTTGTTTTTTATACTTTCCTAACAACAGCGTCATGAAAAAAGTTGCGCGTTTAGTTAATTTTTTTTCGCGGCATTAACTTTTCGTCAGAAGGGGGGCGGAGCGGTGTCGACGGTGGGGACAAACACCTGATTGTCGGCCGGCGTGGCAAGCTCCCGAGGCACTCCGGGCGCCTGTGTCGGGGCCGAGAACGCCGACAGGTCGATGCCCGAGGCGGCCGTAGCGGGAAATGTTTCGGCGTCGGCATCGTCCCAGTTCTCGAAGCGCGCGTACTTGGCCTTGAAGCGAAGTTTCACGTCGTCCACACGTCCCGAACGGTGCTTTGCTACGATAAACTCGGCGAGGCCACGGATATCGTTGCCGGCGGCGTCGGTGTCGGAGCGGAGATAATATTCCGGACGGTGGATGAAGCACACTATATCGGCATCCTGCTCGATAGCGCCGCTCTCGCGGAGGTCGCTCAGCTGCGGACGCTTGCCCTCCTTGGAGTCGCCGCGGTTCTCGACCGAGCGGTTAAGCTGCGACAGCGCCACGATAGGGATGTTGAGCTCCTTGGCAAGCTGTTTTAGCGAGCGCGAAATCATGCTCACCTCCTGCTCGCGCGAGCCGAAGCGCATGCCCGACGCGTTCATGAGCTGGAGATAGTCGATGATTATCATCTGCACATTGTACTCGCGCACCAGACGGCGCGCCTTGGTGCGAAGCTCGAATATCGACAGCGACGGCGTGTCGTCGATATACAGGCTCGACCCGTAGAGATGCTTCGAGCGTGCCATGAGCTGGTCCCACTCGCGCTCCGTGAGCTGGCCGCTCTTGATTTTTTCACTCTCCAGCTCGCACACATTACTTATAAGACGGTTGACGAGCTGCACCTGCGACATTTCGAGCGAGAACACTGCCACCGGGATGTTGTAATTGATAGCCATGTTCTTGGCCATCGACAGCACGAAAGCTGTCTTGCCCATGGCAGGGCGGGCGGCGATGATGATGAGGTCGGAGCTCTGCCAGCCCGACGTGAGCTTGTCGAGCTCGTGAAATCCGCTTTCCAGACCCGAAAGACCTGAGGCACGGTTGGCCGCGGCCTGAATCTGACCGATAGCCTGCGTGATTACCGGGTCAATCTGCGTTACATCCTTTTTGACGTTGCGCTGCGAAATCTCAAAGAGGCGACCTTCGGCCTCTTGGAGCAGATCGTCTACGTCGTTGCTCTCGTCAAACGCCTTTTTCTCTATCTCGGCAGCAAAGGTGATAAGCTCGCGTGCAAGATATTTCTGCGCCACGATACGGGCGTGATACTCTACGTTGGCCGACGACGCCACACGCATGGTGAGCGCCGACACGAAAGCCGGGCCACCTACCTCTTCAAGAGTGCCGTCGGCGCGCAACTGCTCTGTGACCGTGAGCATGTCGATTGGGCGCTGCGATGCTCCGAGATGCTGGATTGCCTCGTAGATTTTGCGGTCGACCGGCTCATAGAAACATTCCGGCTTAAGCAGGTCGCACACAGTGGTGTAGGCGTCCTTTTCAAGCATGAGGGCACCGAGTACGGCCTGTTCGAGCTCTGTGTCGGCCGGCTGCTGTCGGCCACCGAAGTCATAGAGTGTCCGTTGCTCGGCCTTGCGTCGGGCGGCGCCCGGGCCGCCGTATTGCTGTCGTTGCGGAGTGGATGGAGTATCTGGCATAGTGGCTGCAAAGTTACGCATTTTCCCCGAACTGCGAACCCCAATCACCCCTGCCCCACCATAAGAATTGTGAAATGGCGACGCAGCATTAAAGGATGCCGAGCGATTTAGCGGCGCGGCACGCCTCGGTGGAGTTGCGCGCCCGGAGCTTGGCGAGTATATCCTGCCGGTGACGGCTCACGGTGTTGATGCTTATCGAAAGCATATCGGCTATTTCCTTGCTCGAACTGCCACTGTCAATCAGCCCGAGCACCTGAATCTCACGCTTGGTGAGGATGTTGGTGTCAGAGCTGCTTTCGAGCACCTCGTAGAGCCCCGAGGTCGAGTCCACAACGATGCTCCTGGCGGGGAGCGGCCTCACAAGCGGTTCATACACGCACACCGCATATTTGATTGTATCGCCCGCGCCGTCGTAGATATAATACATCTGGTGGATAACGTCGACGCCGGCCATCCGCAGCTGTGTGACGAGGCGGTAACATGGCCGGCGATGCCTCGGCAGATGACGGAGATAATGATAAAACCGCAGCTCCGCCCTATACTTCTCCTCCTGCTCCGCTTCGGGTAGCAGCTCGAGAATCAGCCGCTCCCAAATCGAGTCCTCGCTCTCGTAGTTTTCGATTCCGAGCGTGGCGGCAAAGGCGCCGCAGAAGATACGGCTCTTCTCACGGGCCATGTCGCTCACCACCACTACCGAGTTTTCTATCGACGCGCAATATCGGGCGTAGTTCATCACTCCATCGTCATCGCTATCGCCAGCCGCCGCTACGGAGTGAGTGAGCAGCGCATGGAGCCGGCTTCGGGTCTTCATCTTCAAAAATGGTTATTTTTAAGCATTGCTACGGCTATATCAAGGCCGTAACTTTGCAAAAGTAATAATAATCCATGGTTAATCTAACCGAAAGCCAATATTAACCCCACGCAAAATGCACAAATCAATCATCACATCGCTCTTACTTCTGACGTCGCTCCCCTCCATGGCCCAGTCGCTCGAAAAGATGAACTGGTTTAACGAGCCCGCGCAGTGGAGCGTCACCGACGGCACTCTCGCAATGCAAGTCACGCCCAACACCGACTACTGGCGCATATCCCACTACGGATTTACCGTTGACGACGCGCCATTTTCTATGCCGAGTACGGCGGCGAGTTCGAGGCCAAACTGAAAGTCTCCGGCGACTACAAGGTGAGGTTTGACCAGGCCGGCATGATGATACGCCTCGACCACGAAAACTATATCAAGACCGGCATCGAATATGTCGACGGCAAGTACAACGTGAGCACCGTGGTGACACACACCACTTCCGATTGGAGCGTCATAGCCCTCGACCGTCCCGTCAACGCGTTGTGGATTAAGGCGATGCGCCGCAAAGACGCGATAGAAATCTTTTACTCCTTCGACGACAAGGAGTATATCATGATGCGAAACGCCTGGATTGAAGCCAACAGGCCGGTCAAGATAGGCATGTTTGCCGCGAGCCCCGACGGCGAGGGCTTCAAGGCCGTGTTCTCCGACTTCAAGGTGAAGCACCTCCCCGACGCCGTGCGCACCGAATGGCTCCGCGCCAATCAGGAATAAGTGCAGTAAGAATCAATCTGCTCACCACGACACTGTAACCCATGCACTGTGACCCATGTGGCTCTCCGCGCCGGAGTGCCGCATGGGCTACGCTTTTCATGGCCGACAGGGCCACGATGACGGGCGAGCCGCGTTTAGCGTCGCGAAAAATGACCGGGAATAGCAATAATTCACTATTTTTGCAACACTATGATTGTATTTCCCAACGCCAAGATAAATCTCGGGCTGCGAATCACACGCCGCAGACCCGACGGCTACCACGACATCGAGAGCCTCATGGTGCCGGTAAAATGGTGCGACGTGCTTGAAGCCGTGCCGGCGGCCGGCGGAGCGCACTCGCTCACCGTGACGGGACGCGGCGTGGCCGTCGAGCCGGAAGCCAACCTCGTGATGAAAGCCGTGCGCGCCCTCGAACGGCGCACCGGCGCCCCATTGCCACCCCTCGACATATATCTACGCAAGATTATTCCTGACGGCGCGGGCATGGGGGGCGGCTCGGCCGACGCCTCATTCATGCTCCGCGTGGCAGACAAGGTGTGCGCCCTCGGCCTGAGCGACGACGAGCTCGCCTCGGTCGCCTCGGAGATAGGCGCCGACTGCCCGTTTTTTATATATAATAATGTGGTAAGCGCCACCGGCACCGGCACCACTATCACCCCGGCACGCGAGGCTGAAGAGGCACTCCGCGCGCTAAGCCTGACCATTGTCATTGCCAAGCCGGGCGAGGGAGTGTCGACGCGCGAGGCCTACGCCGGCGTTACTCCGGCGCCGCTCGCCGGCATGACACCGGCCGAGATTGTGGCACTACTACCCCCCGAAGAGTGGGAAGCGGCCGGCCTCGTCAACGACTTCGAGGCAAGCGTGATGTCGCGCCGCCCCTCGATAGCCGCTGCCAAGGCGACGATGACAGCGCTCGGCGCCGCCTACGCCGCGATGACAGGCAGCGGCTCGGCCGTGTTTGGCCTGTTCAGGGATGGAGGTGACAATTTGGCAGACACGGTGAGGGAGGCCTTTGCCGGATGTGACACAATGGTCAGTCCACTGCTCTGATATTGGTTCTGAACGATACCGTTGAAAAAAATGTTATGACATCGGAGCCGTTTGCCTCGGTTTGGCAAACTTTTTGCAGTCACCAACTATAACAACTCCTATCATCATGAGCAAAGAACATAATCCACAAGATAACACCGACGCCCGCAAAGAGGGCGCAAAACCGCATATCCACAATCTCGGCGAGGACGCCACGACATTCGACAACGTGCCCGAGGCTGCCGACGAGACCGAGACCGCTGAGGAAGCCTCCGGAGAGATGACCGACATCGAGGCTCTTAACAAGCAGCTCGCAGAGGCCAACGAGCAGGTGGCCAAGGAGAAGAAAGAGTATCTCTTCCTCATGGCCGAGTTTGACAACTTCCGCAAGCGCACTCTTCGCGAGAAGAGCGACATTATCCGCAATGCTTCGGAGAAGGTGCTGCTCGGACTGCTCCCGATAGTCGACGACTTCGAGCGCGGCCTCGAAGCTGCCTCCAAGGCTACCGATGCCGAGGCTATCCGCTCGGGCATGGAACTCATCTATAACAAGCTTGTCAAATATCTCGCCCAGAACGGCGTCACCGCCATGGAGACCGACGGCCAACCCTTTGACCCCGAGCTCCACGAGGCCCTTGCCAACGTACCGGTAGCCGACGAGGAGCAGAAGGGCAAGATTGTCGACACCCTCACCAAGGGATATATGATAAACGACAAGGTTCTCCGCCACGCCAAAGTGGCAGTAGGACAGTAACCCCCTTTCACTCCTCACCCACACACTGACACATGGCACAGCAGAGAGACTATTACGAAGTGCTCGGCGTCGACAAGAATGCCACCGCCGACGAAATAAAGAAGGCTTACCGCAAACTCGCCCTGAAATATCACCCCGACAAGTTTGCCAACAAATCCGACGCCGAAAAGAAGGAGGCCGAGGAGAAGTTTATCGAGGCGGCAAACGCCTATGATGTGCTCTCCGATGCCGGCAAGCGTCAGAAGTACGACCAGTTTGGCCCGTCGATGGGTCCGCAGGGCTTCCCCGGCGGAGGCGACGGCGGATTCGGCGGATTCCATGCCGGCGGCTTCACCATGGAGGATATTTTCAGCCAGTTCGGCGACATTTTCGGAGGCGGCAACATGGGCGGCTTCGGAGGTGCCGGGTTCGGTGGCGGCGGACGGCCGCGACGCCAGCAGCGCCGCGGCACCGACTTGCGTATCACGATAAAGATGTCGCTCGCCGACATAGCGTCGGGCGTAAGCAAGAACCTCAAGATTCCTACTTTCGTCAAGTGCTCGCACTGCAACGGCACGGGCGCCAAGGACGGCACATCGTTCACCACCTGTCCCACCTGCCACGGCTCGGGCACCATACTGCGTCAGCAGCAGACACTCTTCGGCATACAGCAAAGCCAGACGGTGTGCCCCACCTGCGAGGGCGAAGGCAAGATTATCCAGGAGAAGTGCAGCTACTGCAACGGCGAGGGCGTGGAGCGCAAGCCTCAGGAGGTGTCGTTCCACATACCGGCAGGTGTCACCGACGGCATGGTGCTCACACTCAAAGGCAAGGGCAACGCGGCCGTACACGGCGGTGTGAACGGCGACCTGCTCGTAGTGATTGAGGAGATAAAGGACCCCGAACTGATACGCGACGGCAACGACCTCATCTACAACCTCATGCTCGACCTCCCCACGGCAGCCCTCGGCGGTTCGGTCGAAGTGCCCACCGTGACGGGCCGAGCCCGACTGAAAATCGCCCCCGGCACTCAGCCCGGCAAGGTGCTGCGTCTGCGCGGCAAGGGCCTACCGGCCTACGAGAGCCGCGAGACGGGCGACGAGCTTGTCAACGTAATGGTCTATATACCCGAAGAGCTCACCGACGAGGAGCGTCAGGCGTTCGAGAACTTCCGGGGCAAGCCCAACATGCAGCCGAGCGAGAGCGTCAAGAAGCGCATCTTCTCCAAGCTCCGACACATCTTCGACTGACACACACTATTCTAACACATAACTTCAATAACCGGCAGCTTAACCAAGTTGCCGATTATTTTTTCTCCGGCACACAGAATGACCACTCTTCATGCGGCTCCGCTGCAAGGCCACACCGACGCAGCGTGGCGCCGGCTACACAGCGAGATTTACGGGGACTGCCAGCGAGCCGCCGCCGTGACCTACTACACTCCGTTCGTCAGACTCGAAAAGAACGATCCGCGCCGCCACGACATGCGCGACTTCACGTCGCCGCTCAACGAAGGCGTCGACCTCATCCCCCAGATTATCTTCGGCACCGCCGAAGAGTTCCGGCGGCTCGTCGACAGCCTCGTAGCCGCCGGCGCCGGCAGGATAAACCTCAACTGCGGATGCCCCTTTCCACTCCAAACGGCACGAGGCCGAGGAGCCGCATCCCTCGCGTTGCTCCCCGACATCGCATCGGTAATGGCCGAATATACCTCCGTCGACTTCTCGCTGAAAATGAGGCCCGGCATGACGCGGCCCGACGAGTGGCGCGCCGTAGTCGACACAATCAACGGCATGCCGCTGACCGCCGTCACAATGCACCCGCGCACGGCAAAGCAGCAGTACCGTGGCGAGCTCCACCGCGAGGAGTTTGCCGCATTTCTCAGCGAGTGCCGCCACCCGGTGATTTTCAACGGCGACCTGCTCGTGCCTGCCGATATCGACACAGTCACCGAAAGCTACCCCGGATTGGCGGGAGTCATGGCGGGACGCGGTCTCGTAGGCCGTCCATCGCTCTTCGCCGAGTATGCCGGAGGCGGCGAGTGGGACCGTGCCCGACGCCTCGACGCTATGCTACGGCTCCACGACAGGCTCTACGCTCACTACTGCCGCACACTCTGTGGCGACAGCCAGATACTGTCAAAGATAAAGCCCTTCTGGGAGTACTCCGAAGCCGAGATAGGGCGCAAGGCGTGGAAAGCGCTCCACAAGGCCATGACCCCGGCCAAATACCGCGCGGCGCTATCAATGATTGGCTGAGCCGCCGACACCGACACACACTGCCGCTCCCACCTTCCCTGTCTTTACTTATGGAATTATCAAAAATATAAGATTCATAACACTTTTATAGGTCAAAAATTTCGCACCTTGAAATATTATCTATAACTTTGCAGCAAATATAGTCGGGATGTTGCACACACATCCCGAGTCCTACATCACTGCACTTGACAGTTCGTCGTCAGTTAAGGGATTAATAATCAGGAAACCAACATATCACCTCAGGGTAGAATCAATAATATAATGTTCAGGGTGTCATCACATCTTACACATTGTGCAGAGACGGCTCATAGTCGCCTCCGGTTGAGTTTTACCCCCCCCCATTTCTAAGCCACCATATTTATTTTCAACCACTTATCACCTCGCCGGCAAGCCCTGCGGGTTGATTCGTCATATCCGTCGCCACCCCTCGCGGGCTGTGGTGACTCTTCGTCACACCCTACCACTATCATGTTGACAAAGTCGCTCCAAAGACTGTTTGCCGTCGCAGCCATATGTCTCGCGGCAATCATCGCCACGCCGGGAATTTGCGCCCAGCACGACGTGGCCCTCAAAACCAATCTGTTCTACGACGCTACTGCCACCATCAACGCCGGAGCTGAGATGCAGGTAGCGCCCAAATGGTCAGTCGACCTCTCGGCCAACTTCAACGGCTGGACCATAGGCAACGACAAGCGCTGGAAACACTGGATGATACAGCCCGAAGCGCGCTACTGGTTCTGCGAGGCCCTCGGCGGCAATTTCGTCGCCGCCCACCTCCTCGGAGGTCAGTACAACTTCGGCAACCTCGACCTCCCCTTCAAGTTTCTCGGCACTGACTACCGCGAACTCCGCGACCACCGCTTTCAGGGATGGTATGGAGGCCTCGGCATCGCCTACGGCCACACATGGATGCTCAACCGCCATTGGAATCTTGAAGCCGAGATAGGTCTCGGATGGGTCTACGCCACCTACGACAAATACCCCTGCGCCACCTGCGGCCGCAAGGAAGAGTCGGGACACCACAACTATGTAGGCCCCACAAAGGCCGCCATCAACCTCGTCTACGTGTTCTGACCGGCACCATTACGTCAATCATCAATCGCCAATCCCTATCATGCGCATATATCAGTTACCGGCCGCAGCGGCCATTGCAATGATAATGACAGCCGGCGCAGTCACACCGGCACTCGCCGACACCGCCGTCGTACCCCTCCCCGCTATCTCCGACATCAGGGTAGCGCGCACCGACTCGGTGGTGTCGCTCTCCATGACCCTCGACCTCGAAGGCATGAGCCAGCACACCGACCGCCAGACAGCCTACATACCCGTCATAGCCGATGACCACGGCAACTCCGTGTCGCTCCCCGCTGTGGTGGTGCCCGGACGCAACCGCCGCATACGCATCGAGCGAAATCCCGACCTCCTGCTCCCCTCCGACCGCCTCGCACGTCAGGGCGAACGTGTGGCCTACGCCGTGACCACACCATGGCAGCCCTGGATGGAGACATCGACGGTGACACTCGTAGCCGACATGTGCGGCTGCGGAGGTGCAGCCGAAGGCTCCGCCTCACGCCCCCTCGGCAGCCTCGACTACCGTCCACGCAATTTCGTACCCTCATATATATATTTACGCCCCACCGCCGAAGCGGTCAAGGAGCGCAACATCAGCGGCTCGGCATTCATCGACTTCCGCGTCAACCGCACCGACATCAACCCCGACTACCGCCGCAACCCCGAAGAGCTCCGGAAAATCATCGCTTCAATCGACAGCATACGCAACGACAGCGACATCACGATACGCTCGCTACGCATCCACGGCTACGCATCGCCCGAAGGCTCGTATGCCAACAACACACGTCTTGCCGAAGGACGCACCAAGGCCCTCGCCGACTACGTAGACGGCCTCTACCACTTCCCCAAGGGTGTGGTGAAGACCGAATCGACACCCGAGGACTGGGCCGGACTGCGCAAGTGGGTTGCAGCAAGCGACATAGACAACCGCGACGCGATTCTCGACATCATCGATTCATCGCTCGCTCCCGACCCCCGCGACAACAAGATACGCGCCGATTACCCCACACAGTACGCCTATCTGTTACGTGAAGTCTACCCCGCCCTACGTCACTCCGACTACGACGTCGACTTCACTATCCGCTCATTCACCGACCCTGCCGAGATACGCGACATCGCATTCACCAACCCCTCGAAGCTCAGCCTCGAAGAGTTTTATGCAGCAGCCTCGGCCATGACACCCGGCACTGCCGACTTCGACCGCCTATGGGCCGCCGCACTCACAGTCTACCCCACCTCGGAAGTGGCTAACCTCAACGCCGCCAACGCCGCAATGGCCTCAGGCCATCTGTCGCGCGCCGCCGAGTGCCTTGCCCGCGCAGGCTCCGCTCCCGAAGCGGTCTATGCGCGCGGCATACTCGCCGCACTCGAAGGCAACTACACCGAGGCTGCCGAGCTGCTCGGACAGGCCGCACGCCTGCGCGTGGCCGATGCCCCCGCCGCCCTACAACAGGTGCACGACATCGCCGCCCCCGCCGGCTTCATCCCCGCTCCCTAAACCTGAACTCTTACATCCACCAACCAATCACGCAACAAACACATCTTAACTAAACAAACCAATATGAAAATATTTGGCAAATATCTGCTCATCCCGGCCATGGCCTTAGGCTTATGGTCGTGCAGCGACGACGCTCCGGAGGTCAACACTCCCGAAGAGTCTCTCGACGAACTCTACATGTCGGTTAAAATCCAGCTCCCGACATCCAACGGCTCACGAAGCGTGACCACCAATCCCGGTAACGCTTCCAACGACGGCACGGAAGTCGGCAAGGACTATGAAAACAAAGTGTCGAAAGTGCTTCTCGTACTTGCCGATGTCGACGACAACTCTTTCATCTCCTACAAGACCATCGACAACATCTCGCAAACCAATACCAACCTGGTGGTCACCGGCACGTTCAACAAGTCGGTGCTCGTCAACTATCTCGAAGATAAGCCGGATGGCTGGGTCATGGTCTACGCTTTCTGCAACTACACCGATGAGCTTGAAGCGCACATAGCAGGACGTTCACGAGGAGATGCAAAGTCACTGTGGGCAGATGAACAACACACCATTAAGTCTGCAACAGACGAATCCATTTGGAGCAAGAACAATTTCCTTATGGCAAATGAGTCGATGACCAAATGCAGTCTTCCCGGCCTTGAAGCAATCAACTCCGGCTTATATAATGACAAAAACAATCCGTATCCCCTCACAGGAAACGGTGCGGTGAGAGTTCAGCGCTCGGTTGCCCGATTCGACTTCATGGACGGCTCCGACGGCAATTGCACTTATACATTTGCAAAAAATGACGAGCAGCAAACAATTCTCCAGGTTCAGCTCACCGAAATGTCGCTCGTAAACCTCAGCAAGAGTTTCTATCACCTGATGCGCACATCACGCAACGGCCTCATCGACAATTACGAGCTGTGTGGCAAGGATATGCCCACCCAGGCCATTGAAGATAATAACATGTGGGTTGTAGACACTGATGCTGATCGTAAAGCCGGCATTCATGAAGACGTCTATGAAAACTTCTTCTGCTGGTCAGGTAATGGCAACCAGGCTGGCACCTGGAATCCTGCCGCATGGGACACATGGAAAATATCCGATGTACTCAATGGAGATGACCAGAACTTCGAGGGCTGGAATGGCAGCGCTAACAAACGTAAAGGCTACAAAATCTGGCGCTACGCTACCGAAAACACCATTCCCGCGCCCGCTGCAAACCAGAGGCAGGGTATCACCACCGGCGTCATCTTCAAGGGCATGCTTACCGCAACCGCCAATGCTCCCCAGAATATTAAGGAAGCAATCGCTGCTCACAGCGACCTCTATGCTTACAAGGGCAATCTCTATGGCTCATGGGATGATATCGCTGAATTTATTGAAGAGTTGGGCGACAATACGACCGGTTACACCGACCTCGTTGCCGATTACAAAAACTGCACTGAGGCAACAGCCGTAAGCGTAGGCGGATTCACACGCTACCAATACAGCGATGCTGATAATGGTTATCCCATGTACTATCCCTACTGGAACCGTCACAACAACAACGACAACAATTCCGTAATGGGCCACATGGAATTCCAGGTAGTGCGCAACAACATCTACAAGCTGCGCGTCACCTCCATCAACTCGCTCGGTCACCCCGTCATTCCCGACGACGATCCCGATCCGTTTGACCCCGAAGATCCCGACGAAAAGGAAGATGTCTACTTCACCGTTGAAGTTATGATTCTGCCTTGGGTAGTACGTGTCAACGACATCGATTTCTGATAATATTACCTCTTCTCCTCTCTCCTCCCCCATTTCTCTCTATCTCTCATCTCCCTCTCCCCTCCCATTAACGCTAATCTATCAACTCCATTATAAATGAAGTTTCTACAAAACATCGTCCGTGCGCTTGCCGGCGTGGCCATAGCGGCCACGCCGGCGGGAGCGCTGACCTCTTGCGACAGCGCAATCTATGATGACCTCGACCCCTGCGACGAGGGTGTTGTGCTGAGATTTGTCTATGACTACAACATGGAGTATGCCAACGCATTCCCCGCAAAAGTTGATTGTCTGACTCTCCACATCTACGACTCCGAAGGGCGCTTTGTAGAGACACGCACCGAGCTGTCGCGCGCAATGCTCTCCGACGAGAGCTATCGCATGCGCCTCGACCTCCCGGCCGGAACCTACCGCATGGTAGCCTACGGCGGCATGGAGTGCGACGCCGCCTCCTTTGCCTACACCAACGCCGCACCCGCCGCGGCGGCTACACTCACCGACCTCTCGGTGACCCTGCCCCTCGCCGACGACGCTACATCGTCTACGTTGCTACATCCGCTCTACTATGGCGCAATCGACGTCACTGTTGAGCCCGACAAGATGGGCGAAACCACCCTCCCCATGATGAAGGACACCAACAATCTCCGCATCGTGCTCCAACACCTCAGCGGCTCGCCTGTCGACGGCCGCGACTTCGATTTCCTTATCACCGACGACAACACGGTATTGGCCCACGACAACTCCGTCGTCAAGGGCAATCCCGTCACATATACACCCTGGACCTCAGGCACAGCCTCAGCCGGCACCGACGACTCCGGAGCCGACGTCACCGTAGGCTACGCCGAGCTCTCCACCTCACGATTTGTTACCTCCAACAGCCCGCGACTCATCATACGCAACCGCGCCACCGGAGCCAATGTTGTCGACATTCCCCTTGTCAACTATCTCCTGCTCCTCAAAAGCGACATATACACCGAAATGGGATCACAGGAATTTCTCGACCGACAGAGCGAGTGGTCGATGGTATTCTTCCTCACCGGCGACGCACAGTGGTACAACGTAATGATTAAAATCAACGACTGGGTTGTCAGACTGAATGACACCGAACTATGAAACCGACCCACACAACGCGATTACGCCTCACCACCGGCCATATCTTAGCAGCCATCGTAGCGGCAGCCACGACGGCGGGAGCATTGTCGGCCTGCTCGACCGACGTCGACACGCCAGCACCCGCAGAAGCCACTGTGACACTCGCGCTCAACATCTCCACAACAGATGTGACGCGAGGCTCGCGCGCCGGTGAACCCGACGGCACAGAGGGCCCGGCTACCGACTACGAAAAGCTCAATCAGCTACGAATCATCATCGTAGACGGAAACGGCAAAGTGGAGCACAACCGCTTCTACAACTACAAAAACTACTATTACACTAATGTGACCCACGAGCTTGAAGTCACGCCCAACGACACCAAGGCTATCTACCTGATAGCTAACGAACATGCGGAGCGAGGCGACATCGAGCTCGGCGGAAGCGGCGCCGTCAACCAGACCAACATCGTTGACTACAACTTCAATCAAGTAGTAGTGGGCAAAGAACTCCCCGCCGACTTCACCGACTATAAGCTCAGCCTGCCTGTCGGCGACGAGATGATAAACAACATCCCCATGACCGCCGTCTACAAGATGCAGATTGGTTCTGAATCAAAGCAGAGCCTCAGCTTCATGCTCAACCGCTGCGCCGTCAAGTACAGCTTCAACTTCACCAACAAATCCTCGGCGCAAGTAAAGATTTCTGAACTTAGGATTGACAAAACAGCCACTACCGAGTGGTTCTTCCCCCGCGTCAAGTCAACCGATGGCTCAACAATAGTGCATCAGCTCGAATACACGTCAACTGCCGACGACGCCACACCCATCGAGACAGCCACAGGCAAAGTTGCCGAGTGGCAGACAGACATAAAGGGCGAAAAAGCCTTCTACACCGCCCACCTCTACAACAACTACGCCGTCCCCACCGACGCCGCCCACGAACAATACACCCGCTCAGTAGGTGTCACCGTCAAGACAAACAGCGAAGTGAATGCGTCGTTCACAAACCCGCAGTGGAAGCCCTTCTACCTCCTTGAAAGCGCCTATATACCCGATGGCAAAACCGAACAGACTTATACCGTAACCTTCGGCGTCAACGGTGTCGAACTAACCAAAGAACTGCCAAATCTCCCTCGCCTCCCCCGCAACACCCACGTCGTTGTCAACGTCACATTCAACGACCACAACAACATCAGTTGTGAAGTAGAGATGGAGCCATACAGAGGTGTTACACTCAATCCCGGTTTCGGAATAGACCCCGACAAACCCGATGACCCCGACAAGGAGCACGTCAAAGAAGAGGATTACCCCGACAACAATCCTGACGCTGACTAAACCGAAGCCATAACCGCAGCACATTTCTTGATATGAAACACATATTAATCAACATATTTACCCTCCTTTGCCTGGCTGCAAGCATGCAGTCATGCAAGGATGATTTGTATTTTGACGAACCCGGGCCGTTTCCGGAAGGAGAGACAACGCTTAAAGCCACAGTATCATTCAGGCCGTTTGACGAGGGTCTTACCGACTCGCGCTCAGCCGGTGATGCACTCAAATTTATAAACGACCTCGCCGTTGTCGTTTTTGACTACGAGGGTAATTTTATCAAGTGTCAAGACATCACTGAATCTACTCCGGGAACTGTTGCAGGCAATGATAATGAAACCAACGTAGCAAAAAAGACATTCAATCTCACTCTACCTTTCGGAGCCTACAAGATTTTTGCGGTAGGCAACATACCGAATTTTACTGCCACTTACGGTGAGCGGATTGAGTCGATAGAAGACTTACAAAACATCCGACTCACCTGGAAGCCTATTAACAATGAGAGTAGCCCGGAAACAAACACGGCTAAGATGAAAGAGAATGCCCAGATGTTTGGCTACTTTACCGACGGCAAGAGCCTCGGCAACTTTGAATCCTTACCCGATCAGGCACCCGTTGTAAGAATCGACAAACCAAACATGACGCTTCACGGCTATCTGCGCCGCGCAGCCTCTAAAATCACCATTGCGTATGATGCTTCGGGGCTTAAAAACGGTGTCACTATATTCATACATTCGGTTCAGATCAAGGACATTCCCACTGAATGTCTACTTGGCAAAAACAACGTCCCCAAAAGTCCAGAGGAACTCATCGCTGATGGCGAGATGATTACTTATCCCAACATGAGCGGCACATCTGACACTCCGACATATACACCCGACGCTGACCGCCACGGCATATATCTGTCAAATGGACCTACCGTAAACAGAGGTGGCTCGGTGAGCCACAAGGAAGATGATGAAGCCCTCTATTTTTATGAAAATATGCAGGGCGAAGGCCCTGTGAAGTATCAGGACAAGACAGGCGCAAACTCATCAGTATCTTATCCGGGTAGCATCGATTCGAGTCATGAGTATTACAAGGATAAAATGAAATACGGCACCTATATCGAAGTCAAGGGTTACTATGTGAGCGATATTCCCGGTAATTCCGGAGATGGACTCACCGCCTCCGACAATGACTCAAAGAAAGTAGGTCACGGCCCCATCATTTACCGCTTCATGCTCGGTAAAGACATCCATAAAGACTACAACGCCGAGCGCAATTTCCACTACAAGCTCACAATGAAATTCCGCGGCTATGCCAATGATGTTGACTGGCACATCGAGTACGATGAGCCCGACCCCGGCATTTACGTCAAGTCACCGCAATATATATCCTATCTCTACGACCGCACCATGACACTTAATGTCAAGGTTGTAGGCGAGCTCGTCGGCGATTTGCATGCTGAGATAGTCCGCAACGACTGGGGGCCGTCAAATGACGATGCGGATGGCTCAAAGCCCACAGATGATGTTTTCTACAAAGGAGATGTTTACACCGGAAGTAATAATGGTTTGCAACTTGGCTTCCTGTCGCTGCGCAAAACAAAGGATGCTGTGATTGGCCAGGGATCAGATACATATGGTAAGGATTTTCTTGATTCATATTGGACCGGTCATAATCGTGGCACACGCGAATATACTGCTAAGGTAGGTGAATATAAAGATGATGCTGATGGCGATTATTCGGTCGTTGAAGATGTGGATGGTAAAAATGGTAGTCCTGCACTTACCTTCAACATCCCTCTTTATACGAGAGCAAAGAATATGGTCACTTCATCCGGATATACCGGCAACAACGTTTATGTCGCTTATCAGCGCCGTGCACAAATCCGTGTGTACGGCAACATCAAGCTGCCCGGCACAGATGAGATCAAGGAATTTGAAGATTTTGTTGACATCCGTCAGGTACGCCGTATTGTCAACCCCAAAGGCATCTGGCGAAAGGGGTCAAATACCGAAAGTTTTGACGTCCATCTTCTCCGACTTGAAGGTGATAACGCCACAAGTTTTTCTGATTTCAAGTCCGACGGGCCCTGGCGTGCTGAAATCGCAGCCGGAGATTGGTTTAACATAACCCCGTTAGGTGATGCGACTCAAAGCAACACCGAGCAGAACGAAGTGGTCAGAGGTGCCGACCAGACGAGTATCACATTTCGATTCCAACCCAAATCGGCACTCCCGGGTGGCGACAATGGCGAACCTCGCTGCGGAGTGATACGTGTTTACTACCACAACTATACCTGTGTTCACCTCATCTTTGTGCGACAGGGCTACGCACCCATCGCGATTAACGACGAAGCACCTTCTTTCGACGGTGATGACTACAACTTCACAGGTAAATATAATTATAAACGTAATCAAGGCGGACTTCCCCCAAAATGGTTGTCGTTTAATGTATACTCGATGTCAAATCCTACCACGCTGGATGAAAAACCGTCTCCATCCTATAACGTCAAGTACACATCCGATCCCCGAGATGAAGGTTCATACTTCAAGTGGTTTCAAGCCGATGCCATACTTGCACGCAACAACCGCACTTATGGATTTGGAGTAAAAACTAATAATTTAGAGGTCCTTCACGTCGAGCAGTCTGATGCGTCAGAAAGTGTATTACAAAAATCATGGAATGATATTAAAGCCACAAATGGCGTAGATACAGATAAGTTTGAATGGCACCAAAAAGTCTGGATGCTATTCGATGAAAAAGGTGTAAATGGACGTTGGATTGCAAGTAAGAAAGATTACGAAACGATTCAATTCGATCCTGTTAATAGACCGTATATGCAGAATGGATTTGGTGTACTCTATGCCGATGGCGCAACGGAAACGCAAACCTCAGTATCACAGGCAAACCAATATTACGGAGACATCAACGATAAAACACGTGGTATGCGTGGCTGCTTCGTTTATAATAACAATGAGACCGATCCTATTTATTACGGTCGAAACATCTTCTTCCCGATAGGTGCAGAAGGTCACGGACGCCGCAAAGACGCAACAAGAAGTGGTGCAGCTGCCGGCGAACCAATCCTCGGAGGCGGTGTGCTTCGCTACTCCAATCGATATCAGAAATACGAGACACCGGGAGAAATCCTCTATCGCCCGCTGTTTTACGACCTGTATAAACGTCCGGGCGCCGTTTACTGGTGCGGAGAAAATACTAATAATGGTAAAAGCGGTAACAGCGCGTGGGATATAAATTACTATACCCTTAATTTCGACGCGTTTGCCACCAATGCACTGCCTAACATGGAGACCTCCGACGCCTGCCTTATCAGAGCCGTCGAATACTGATATTGACCAAAATATGATTTCATAAAAAATAAGGGTTAGAGCTGCGAAGCACCGACCTGAATAAACCCCAAATTAACAATTTAGACTGAACATCTTGCTCGGGCTTCCCTCACTGGAAGTCCGACAAATGTAACCGGTGTGCCGGGCCGCGAGGCTCGGCACACCCCCTTATCTACCCTCCCCCACGC
>CAMWXJ010000014.1 GCA_947178215.1 uncultured Porphyromonadaceae bacterium | reverse complement strand
CATCTTCCGCCTGTGCAATATATATGCCTAAACACAGGTTTATTACCATGCGCCCGATTTCGACGCCGACTTCGGGCTGCAACTTAAACTCGCGCTTGACGTTAACATCAAGCCTCTTTGATTTTTGTGAAAGCACGACACGAGCCTCCTTCCTTTGGTTCTATTTAAGATGCAACAGCCCGGCCAATCCTCTCGGAGTAGCGTGGCTGTAAAATATAGTAACTTCTCCATGCGCACTGCAAAAGCTGTCTGTAACCGAAACGGTTACAGACAGCTTTTGCAGTGCGCATGGAGCCCTCGGTATATTACTCGGTTACAGCAATTTTTGCAGCTCGACCGTCGGGATATACGGCGATATAGATTCCGGGGTGGTCAGGTCGTTCGGTGCCGAGTGGCACACCTTGTAGGGTAAACCATTTCGCAGGCTGCATTGCGCCGTCAGATTCAATATCAGATATGCCCGAAGTCCGAGTGATGACACACCCGATCAGCATATCCGCGTCAACGATTATCTGCTGACTCACCTTCTCGGGATTATCCGGATATCTGTACATCTCGATGCCATTGACTGTGATGGCGCTTACGCGATGTTCGCTTTCAGTAGCCTTGACAGTGACAGTCACAGTTGAGCCAGGGGCCACAAAACCGCCTCCCGACAACACGCTGCCATCCTGTCGGGTTATCCGCATCGTGCCATTGTCAGGCGAGGAGGTAAACAGAATCCGGTAATTACGACGGAAATGAGCCGTGAATATCACATCATTGTCGCCGCCATAGATCTGAACTTCGGCCAAAGGGTCGTCCATATCTACTGAGGCATTGTTGCTCCAACCAGCAAATGAGTATTGGCCCATCTCACTGTCTGCTGGTTGTTGCGACGGCACCGCCTCAAAGGTCACGCTTTTTCGGGTCGAAACCGACAGCCCCATGCCGGCAGGTTCGATGAACCTTACCACACCCCGGTTAGCCTGCCCCTCAGCAACGGCGAGCGTTACGGTGTGCTGCCTGTATATTGCCCCCGTTTCTTTCCTTCGGCACTTTATATAGACAGCGTATTTGACCGAAAGATTGAGACCGGTGGTCAGCGGTGTACGTATCGTGAGCACACACACTCCGTCGTCGATATCTGCCGGTGTAGCTACGACGGAATCTCCGGTGCCGGAAACCACAGTCATAGCTTCTATCTCATACTCGGCGTCAGGAACAGCCTTGAAGCGCAAATCGGTATCAGTCGCTACTCTGTCGCCCGACATCACCACACTGTTGCTGCTATCATTGCTCGTCACGCTCACGGTAGCGTTATCTGCATCAACAGTGTAGCTGACAAGCACAGTGCGCCTTGCTACATCAATGTCAAGTTCTATAGGAAAAACTGTTCCCGAAGCCTGTGTCACGGGAGCCGACAATTCATAGCTGTCTAACGTTGCCGTTGAGCCGTCGCTGCTTATTACAGCATTAAGGCCGTTGACCATCATTGAGGCAATGCGGTAGCGCTCATCATTCAGCGTCGCCGTTATCCTAATTTTTGTACCAACTTCAATAGCGGAGGTTGCCGAAAGCTGAGTGCCGTCGAGCCGCGACACTGCTATTGACAATGGAGTCCCAGCTTCCGACGGCAGTCCTGTGACACTCGGATAAAGCGCAAGCACTCCCTTGGCTATTGCCTTGAATGTCGCCGTAATTTCGGTGTCGTCGTTGACGGTCAAATCGAAACTCAGGTCCTTGACCTTGGAGTCTGCGCTCAATGTCATACCCGATGCCTCGGTGATGCAATAACCGTCGGCAGCCTCTATGCTCACTGTAATCACCTTGCCTCTCTCCACTTTCACGGGACAGTCAAAGTCAGCCGACCCCTTCAACTTCCACTTTACTCGGCCCGCGACAGACGCATTGCCGTCGACGCACGATATATGCGGCGATATATTGCACAATGTCGACGTTCGCTTAAAAAACGCTGTTATGGTGATGCTTGATTTCACTGTCACCTCACCTGTGGCGGTTATGTCAACTCCGTCAGCTGTCACGCGATCCAGTTCATATCCAGCATCGGGCGTGGCCTTTACGAGCAACCGTGTGCCGTCGGCCACATTACCGAGGTCAACCGTCTTTCCATATATATCGGTAACGGTTATGGAGCCACCTTCAGTAGGTTGTATTAGAGTAACCGAATATTTCGTCGGTACAGGTTCTGGATCTGGATCAGGATCCGGGTCCGGAGCAGGCTCGGGATCCTGCTCGTTTGCACCGTCGGCTGTCTCTATTACTATGCTGTAAAGCGTCACCTGCTTGCGCACCGACATCGTAACTCTCTTTAAATTTCTTGATGCTTCGTAAGTCTTCGGAACACCCGAATCCAGAAATATCTGTTGACCTCTTACCGACACCAGTCCCTCGGAATAATTGAATGTCACGCTTATGATGGCCGTGTCGGCTTCTATCGGGATATTACACGGATAGACAATAAACTCATTGCCTATTGTCTGGTAAAGATTGGTAGAGGAATTTTCGTTCTCAAACGTCACCTTGATATTATCTGCCGTGACATAGCTCAAGAACTTGTCAACACGCACAAGGTTTTTGTTTGGAAACTTGATAGTCGTGGTTCTCGCATCGGCAATAGGTGCCGATACCATGCAGAAAATCATCACGAAAAGGGTAGTCAGAAAGATTGTTACCCTACTGCTTAGGAGATAGAATGCAAGTCGGTTCATTGATTTGGAAATAAGAGTTCATCATTTTGCAAATATAGCCATAAGCGACAATAACACAAGCCATCAGCATCTTATTTAACTTAAATTAACCTAAACAGTGTTGAGCTATACGTACATTGCGTCACTTCTGTCGGCCTTGTGCTCATTTTTTCACCGCGAATATTTCCGCTTTTGCTGAAAAGATGTTAACTTTGCAGAAGCTATGAACATTGTCCAGCGACATATTCAGTATCTTGCGGCCACAACCGACTGCGTAATTATCCCTGGGTGGGGAGGCCTCCTTGCCTCTCACTGTCCGGCCTACGTCGACGGCAATAGGTTTATGCCTCCGAGTCGAACCATGGTGTTCAATCCAGCCCTGACTCACGACGATGGTCTGCTTGCTGCCTCAATCAGTCGCCACGAAGGCATCAGCTATGAGGCAGCCAAGACAGAGATAGAGAGCGAGACAGCCGCAATGCGTGCAGCCTTCGAGGCCACGGGCTATGTGGCTCTGCCCCGTATCGGAATTTTTCGCCGTAAAGATTCCTCTACAGTATTCGAGCCCGACCTTTCGGGCGTCGCCGGAGCGCGTTATGCTTATCTTCCACCCCTGCCGGTGGCCTCGCCGGTGGCGACAGCTACCGGAGCTGCTCCCGCAGCCCATGTGGTGCGCCGGGAGAGCATAGGCCGCCGTATATTGCGTGTAGCCGCTTTTGTGGCCATACTGCTCGGCCTTGCGATTACACTGTCGAATCCCATATCGGTCAACCTCGACCGCCGTACAGATTTTGCAGGCATAGGGGTCTGCTCAATTCCCGCAACACAGCCCGCCACTCAGCCCGACCCGATTCTTGTACTCGTGGTTCCTGACCCCGAAATTGGCTCGGCGCCTGTCGCTGAGAAGCCCGCGGTCGAGATTGAAAATCCCCGTTGCTACCTTATAATCGGCTCGTTTGACAGTAAGCGCGACGCTGAGCGCTGGATTGCCAGACGCTCTCAGGAAAGCAATCTTGGCATTATAGAGCGCAGTGGTCGTTTCCGCGTCTATGCCGCTACCGGCGCTACAATAGCCGAGGCGTCGCGCCTTAAAGCCGACCCCGATTTTGCCGCACGTAACCCCGAGGCATGGGTCTACGTGCGACGTTAACTTTTCCATTACTTTTTTACAGATATGAAAAGCTTTCACGACCTCATAACCGAGCGCCGAAGCATCCGTCGTTATACCGACCGGCCCATTGATGCCGAAGATGTGCGCCTCATCCTCGAAGCGGCCATGATGGCCCCGACCTCAAAAAGCACACGCAGTTGGCAATTTGTCTGCGTTGACAAGCCGGAGTTGCTTCAACGTCTCGCAGACTGTAAGCCCGCAGGCGCCCTCCCGGTCAAAAACTGCCCCCTCGCCATTGTTGTGACCGCCGACCCCGCCAAGACCGACCCCTGGATTGAAGACGCCTCAATCGCTGCCACATACATGCAGTTACAAGCTGCCGACCTCGGCCTCGGCTCATGCTGGATACAGGTACATGGGCGACAGACCGCCGACGGCACACCCTCCGACGAGTTCGTCACTTCGCTGCTCGGCATGCCGGAAGAACTCCCCGTGCTCTGCATCATCACCATAGGCCACCCCGCAGAGGAGCGCAAACCGCAGAATCTCGACAAACTCACATGGGAAAACGTCCATATCAATTCGTGGACACCCGACACAGCCGAATAATGAAGCCGCTGCGCACTACCATAGTGGGTGCAGGCAATGTGGCATGGAGCCTTGCCCCAGCCCTTGAACGCGGGGGGATGATAAAGGTCGCGAGAGTGGTAGCGCGTACCCATGAGAGTGCCGACGCCCTCGCCCGCAGACTCGGGCCTTATGTAGAAGCGACCACCGACAACTCTCTTGCCGACCATGATGTAGATTTGGTAATCGTAGCCACGACCGATAGCGCTGTAAGGCAAATCGCCGAAACCTGCCCTGGCTCACAGGCCGTGTGGGTGCACACGTCGGGAAGTGTTGATGCTTCCGAGCTTGCCACCGCATCACCACGCTACGGAGTCCTCTATCCGATGCAGACTTTCACGCGAGGCGTGGAAGTTGATTTGTCGCATGCCGCGATATACATCGAGGCATCGTCAGAAAGCCTTTTAGCGCAGCTCAAAGCGATTGCTCTGACCGTGAGCGACAATGTAGGCGAGGCAGACAGCGATGGACGCAAACGGCTGCACTGCGCCGCCGTGTTTGCATGCAACTTTACCAATCATCTGCTCACCATTGCCGAACAAGTGGCCGGCGAGGCCGGACGTCCGCTGAGCGACTTCCGCCAACTCATCGACGAGACACTGCGCAAAGCCGCCCTTATCGGGCCATACGAAGGACAGACCGGCCCCGCCCGGCGCGGAGCCACAGAAGTCATGGAGGCCCACGAAGCACTGCTGTCTCCTCAGCTACGCAACATCTATCATATCCTATCGGAATCCATAGCCTCAACTTACAGCAATGAGTCGCATTGACTACGACCTGACTCGCATCCGCGCCATAGCCTTTGACGTGGACGGCGTGCTATCCCCATCCACTATTCCAATGTCGACCGACGGCACCCCATGCCGCATGGTAAATATCAAGGACGGCTACGCCATACAACTCGCCGTAAAGCTCGGCATGCGTATCGCAATCATCACCGGAGCCGATTCCCGCGCCGTCGAGGTACGTTACCGCAACCTTGGCATAACCGACATCTATACCAAAGCAGCCCACAAACTTCCGATACTGCAACAATGGATGGCCGACAACGGCCTCAATCGCGACGAAGTGGCATACGTAGGCGACGATGTACCCGACCTCAAAGCCATGCTCGAAGTAGGGCTACCGGTATGCCCCGCCGACGCCTGCGTTGACATCAAAGCCGCCGCTGCTTATATCTCGCCGGTCGATGGCGGCCATGGCGTAGGGCGTGACCTTATCGAACAGATATTGCGCGCCAAGGGCCTGTGGCTCTCCGACGCCAAAGCCTTCGGCTGGTAATACACGGTATGGATGCTAAGCATACATGACATACAATCTGCACAATGACTGAAATTAATCCGCTTCATAATCTTTCGCGATACGATATACGCCTTGCAAGCGCATCGCCACGTCGCCGCGAACTCATGGCTATGCTCGATATTCCATTCACCATAGCCGAACCACTTGATATCGAAGAGAGTTACCCCACCGACCTCCCTGCGCTTGAAGTCGCTCCCTATCTCGCCATGCTCAAAAGCAAAGCCTATAATCCGACAGGCAACATGATGATAATCACGGCCGACACAGTAGTAGTGGCGCCCGACGGAAGTGTGCTCGGCAAGCCGTGCAACGCTGCCGACGCACGCCTCATGCTCCGCCGCATCTCGGGAGGTCTTCACACGGTAGTCACCGGCGTGTGCGTAGCCACAGCCGAGAAGCGCGAGACAATCACCTGTTCAACCAACGTGATGTTTGACGCTCTTTCCACAGAAGAAATTGATTATTATGTCGACCACTACGCTCCTCTTGATAAGGCGGGAGCCTACGGCATTCAGGAATGGATAGGCGCGGCAGGCGTAAGCAGCATAGAGGGAAGCTTCTACAACGTCATGGGGCTTCCGGTGCACCGACTTTACACACTACTCCGCGATTCGTTCTGACAATTACCCTTACAACTGTATTTAAGCGGCATCCCCGCTACGTCCTCTCATGAGGTCGTGGCGGGGATGCTTAGTCAAGGAATCTTCGTGTATATCTTATAGGGGCAGCGCCTCACGGCGCCGTTGTTTTTCAGTATTGCGAATTATGACTCAATCACGCGGCGTATGCTGTGGAAGCGGCGCGAATAGTAACCGCCGTCGGGATAGGAATCGATACGCACTCCGCGCGATGTCGCGGCGTGGATAAACTTTACAGTGCCGTTGACGGGGTCGGCCGAAACGACGATGCCTACATGCCCTACGGTAGAGCCGGCACGGCGTCCTGAAAAGAACACGAGGTCACCGGGGCGTGCATCAGTAACCGAAATCTTTTCGCCTTGCAAAGCCTGTGCCCTGCTCGAAGAGGCGAGCGACATATCGAAGTTGCTGAACACATAGCTCGTAAATCCTGAGCAATCGAAAGCGGAAGGGCCTTTGGCGCCGCGACGATAACGCTTGCCGATAAAAGTCTTGGCATAGTCGACTATGTCGTTTTCTATACCTGTGGCTCCGAAGAGATTGCCGAGGTTGTCAACAGGGCCGCCGAGAAGCTCGGCAAGCGACGGGACATAATCGTCATCAATATCCAGATGAGCGAAATCAGCATCTGCTTCTTCGGGCTGCATGGGGGCGACAACCTTTGTACGCTCGGCATCGGTTGGGAATGCTATCGCTACTGTGGCCAGGGCTGCTGCTGCCCATTTCAGTATAATCATATATTGTAACGGGAGTTTCTTATGGTGAGGACCGGTTTAGAGGAAGTAAGTGTCAACGGGAATGAACCCCGCATTATTTGACACTGCAAAATTACTGCTTTTCAGCCACAAAGCACTTATACAAACTGTTAACGTATCACAATTTTAGTATAATTGGATGCCGCAATTTTAACATATTGCACATTCCCGCTCATCAACACATCGAAGTGTGCAACATATAGCGCATAAACGAAGCAAGTGCCGCAGACCATTAACTGACCCACGGCACTTGACGAGATAAGTCTATTTTGCGACCGCCTCAGCGCAGACGGCTGTAAGAGCGGAGCAGTCTCTGGTCGCGTGATATACCACGATAGGCTGCAATATCAAGAATGAAAGCACCAATGAGCAGCAGACCGCCTCCGCCCCAGATAGGCGTGTCCGTTGCAAGTACGTCAGTCGAATAATATTTGCTCACGAGTACATATACTACCATTATTGCCTCCGCCAGCGACACGAGAGCCGCGAGGAGCACAAATAGCTTCTGAGTGGATAGCGCCTTGAAAAGGAAGATAGCAAGGAGAGCGAAGAAAATTGCAACCGCAGTGGGGATAATGAAGCCTAACCCGGTGAGGCCTGTTAGCGGTTTGAGCACTTGCTGGGCCGTCGCTCCGTCGACAACCTTAATGTAACCGAACGGCAAGAAGAAAAACGCCGTCATAAAGATTATCGAGAGAATGAGATAGAGTGTCTGGACTCGTTGTATTACCATAATGATTATGAGTTGTTAGGGGTTGATGAATCGTGATGACGATGGCGCGGCACTGCCTTTGCCTCTTGCAAATATAAACAATTCTTTCGGCTCTTTTGCTCGGCTGTCACGCAATATTATAAAAAATGTATAATTTTGCATCGTATGACACCAGTAATATTAGTAAGCAACGATGACGGATATGCAGCCAAAGGAATTGGTTGCCTCCTCGAATACATAGCACCGGTTGTGGCCGACACCGGCGCGCGAGTTATCGTAATGGCTCCTTCGGGCCCACGTTCGGGCTATTCGTCGGCAATAACACACGAAGGCCCGGTGACACTTAAACGTCTGTCACCCCACCCGACTGGAGCGGAGATGAACGCCGTGGGCGGAACACCCGTCGATTGCGTGAAGCTCGGCATTCATCTGCTCAAACAGCAAGGACTCCGCCCCGACCTCATCATATCGGGTATCAACCACGGCAGCAATTCAGCTGTCTCGGTCAACTATTCAGGCACCATGGGCTGCGCTATCGAGGGAGCCACAAACGACATCCCCGCGATAGGTTTTTCGCTACTCGACTGGCGTCCTGATGCCGATTTCAGCGGATGCCGTGATGTAGTGGCTAACGTGACACAGCGTGTGCTTCTGCACGGGTTACCTGACCGTGTGTGTCTTAACGTCAACATACCGGCCCGATGCACGCCGGAAGGAATCAAGGTGGTACGCGGAGCGCGAGGATACTGGACTGAGGAGTACCGCGACTATACCACACCCCACGGTGACCCATTTTTCTGGATAACCGGCCACTTTCATAACCTTGAACCGGAGGCTGACGACACCGACGAATACTGGCTTCACCGCGGGTGGGCCACAGCCGTGCCTATTGCGGCCGATCTCGGCGCCGCCGCAGGCGACATAGCCAGAGTGACCAGCATACTCGGCGGCTGACCTGCACAGCCTGAAATACTATGGCCCCGGCACTTGATTACCAAGCGCCGGGGCCATAAATATATATTTTGGAATCGTGATTACTTCGCGGGAATAGATACGTTGAAGATCATCATGGCACCGCCGGGAACAGCTGAATTGCCCTGGTCGCCGTAACCGAGGTCGGAGGGAATGTAGAAGATATACTCCGAGCCGGGGTTCATGAGTTGGAGGCCTTCGCTGAAACCGGGGACTACCTGGGCCACATTGAAGTTGACGGGGTTGCCGTTTGACGAATCAAACTGAGTGCCGTCGATGAGAGTGCCGGTGTAGATAACATCTACGTTTGCGTCGGCAGCGGTAGTGGCGCCCTTGCCCTGCTTGATCACCTTGTAACCGAGGCCCGAAGGAGTAACCTTGATGCTGCTGTCAGCGGCTTTGAGAGAATCGAGGTAAGCGGTAGCCTTGGCCTTGTTCTCGGCGGCTGAACTGCTCTGCTCTGCTTCCTTGGCTGCGCGGATGCTGTCCTGCTTAGCCTGAAGGCGGGCTGTCACTTCATTGAAGAGAGTCTGCACCTTGGCAGTGAGTTCGCTCACCTCCATATCAGAGATAGAATCCTTCTTGAAATATTCGGCAAAAGCATTGTAGTAGACCTGAGCATTAACGTCGGCTACTTCCTGCTGACGCCAGAAGTTGAAGTTGCGCCATGCCTGGGCGCCGGCCATGAGACCTTCGATATAAGCCACGTCGGCGGTATCAGCCATAGCAGCCTGCTTGTAACCGCGGAGGAAAGCCTCTTTGGTAAACTTTTCCTTCATGTCTGCGGGGATATTACCCATCATCTGGAGAGTCTGGGCACCCTGCATCTGACCGAAAGCTACGGTAAGCGAGTCGGTGAAGCTGTTGCCTGCGCTTGTTGAGCCGCTACCCGAGCAAGCTGCGGTGCCGATGAGGGCAGCCACTGCGGTGCAGGCCATAAGAATTTTCTTCATGATTGAAGCTTGTAGATGTGATTATATTATTTTCTTTATTATTTACCGTTGATTTTGATGAGCTCGACATCAAAAATGAGAGTGGCGTCGGGACCAATTACACCGCCGGCGCCGTTAGGACCATATGCGAGGTTGGATGGGATGAACAGACGCCACTTAGCGCCGCGCTTCATCATCTGGAGTGCCTCGACCCAGCCGGGAATCACCTGGGTGACACCGAATGTGGCGGGTTCGCCGCGCTCAACAGAAGAATCAAACACCGTACCGTCTATAAGACGGCCTGTATAGTGTACGGTGACCTGGTCGCCACTTTGGGGCGAAGGACCGTCGCCCTCCTCCACAATCTCATATTGAAGACCCGAAGGAGTGGTCTTGACTTCCGGACGTTTGGTGTTCTCGGCAAGGAAAGTTTCTCCGGCCTTGCGGTTAACCTCGCCCACCTCGGCGGCGGCGGCACGCTGACGCTCTTCCATAGCTGTGAAGAACTTGCGGATTTCTTCCTTGGCCTCGTCGTAGGTCATACGGGCTTTTTCGCCCGAGTAAACAGCAGCAACGCCGTCGGCAAAGTCGGCGACATCGATTTTCTCGATGCCACTGCTCTTGAAGTTATTGCCCATGCTAAGACCGAGGGCATAGCTGATGCGGTCTAATTCTTTATTTTCCATAATAGTTGTAACGGATGGCAGGACAAATTGCTCGGCGTCCCACCGAAAGCGGGAACAAAGTTAGCCAATCTTCGTCAACCATCTTATATATTTTTAATTAAAATTTGTGATATTCGTGATTTTTTACGTCACGCTCACATTAATTACAACACGCGTGGTCGTCATAAGTTCGATTTTACTGAAAAACAGTAGTGCCGACTGCCATACACATAAACGCTACAAAGGGCGTGGCTTCACAGCTACGCCCTTTGTAGTGACTTAACAAACAATAACAAAACAAAAACAATGGCAAAATCTCGTGGAGAGAGGAGAATATGTAAGGAGAGATGGAGAAATCCGAAAAAGAGATATATGGGTGTGTGTTTACTTATTATGCGTGACTGGTTCAGTCTTCTGAGACGGCCTCGGCAGCAACCTCAGCATCTTCGTCGGTCACAACCGTCGAATCGGGCTGCGACTCTGAAGTGGTGGTATAAATACCCTCGCCGTCAAGGAGTCCTGATATTATGGCGAGGCCTTCGGCCATCTGGGGATCAAGCGTGTCATAGTATTTTTCAGCCGCTTCGGGGTCCGACTGCATCGAAGCCTTATAGGCTTTCTGGAAACGGTCGGCGGCCTGTTCGTCGCTGTTGGTGAGCGCAATCACCGCATACGATGCCGCAAGACGGCAGAGGTCATCAGTCGACAGTTTGTCAAACTGGCTGTAAGCCCTGTCGGCAGCTTCGATTGCCGCCGGAATGTCGCCTTTCTCGGCTGCCTCACAAGCATTGGCGGTTTCACGCGACGGCGAGGAAGCGCAAGCTGCAAACAAAATCAGCGGGATCAGTGCGGGAAGCAGAGGAGCTACAAGGTTGACGAGAAAGCGTGGCATTGTTGTTAGTATTGTGATGGGGTAAGGGTTTAGAGGATAAGAAGCGTTAGGTTTAGGAGTTTCTATCGTTCTTATGCCTTATAAACATCACGCATGGAAAATGGTTCGGCAATATTACAAAATAATTACAATACAGCAACAGAGCGGTGGCAACACAATCAATGCCGCCACCGCTCTGTTGTTATAATATGTTATTGTTCAGAAGTTGAGTATGTAGTCGGCAATCCACCGGCCGACTTCGATAGTGCCATAAAACGGTTTGCCTTCTGGCTGAATATCGGGTGTACGCACATACTGTTCAAGCGAAGCGTCGACGGCCTCACGTACCTTGCGCGCCTCCGTCGACAGCCCGAAATGATCGAGCAGCATGGCAGCTGAGAGAATCTGTGCAAGCGGATTGGCAATATTCTTGCCTGCCGCCTGAGGCCATGAACCGTGGATAGGCTCGAACACCGGGGTCTTTTCGCCGAGCGACGCCGACGGAAGCAGACCCATGGAGCCGGAGATTACCGATGCCTCATCGGTAAGTATGTCGCCGAAGGTGTTTTCAGTCACCATGACATCAAAGAAACGTGGTTCTTGAACCATTCGCATGGCGGCATTGTCGACATACATGAAATCAGTCGTCACATCGGGATATTCCTTTGCCATTTCCTGACCGATATGACGCCACAGGCGCGATGTGGCAAGCACATTTGCCTTATCTACTACCGTAAGACGCTTGCGGCGCCTGCTTGCATAGTCGAACGCCACGCGAAGTATGCGCTCCACTTCGCCGCGAGTATATACACATGTGTCGATTGCTTCGTCTGCGCCCTCGCGCTTCTCACCAAAGTACATTCCGCCGGTGAGCTCGCGTATGCACACGAAATCAGCATTCTCTACAAGCTCCTTACGGAGGGGCGAGAGATAAAGCAGGCAGTTGAATGTCTCTACCGGACGAACGTTGGCATATAGGCCCAGTTTCTTTCGCATGGCGAGCAGACCCTGTTCGGGGCGCACCTTGGCTTCGGGATTATTATCAAAACGCAGGTCGCCCACCGCCGAGAAAAACACTGCGTCGGCATCGCAACATATACGGTAAGTCTCTTCGGGAAACGGGTCGCCTGTGGCATCGATAGCCGCGGCGCCCACCAGCCCGGTAGTGTAGCTGAAAGTATGATTGAAGCGCGAAGCTATGGCGTCAAGCACTCCTATACCCGCACGGGAGATCTCGGGACCGATACCGTCGCCGGGCAATACTGCTATATTGAGATTCATGGTTGAAATCTGTATTATTTGTTTCTTATCAGTTGCGCGCCAGCTCAAACGCCTCGATATCCGACTTATGGGCAATCAGGTAGTCAATGTCGTCAAGACCCTCCGAGAGGCACTCCTTTTTATATGAGTTGATTGCGAATGTCTCTGCGCGACCGGTAGCGTTGTTGGTCACTGTCTGCGAAGCGAGGTCGATCGTGACTTCGGTCGTAGGGTCGGCTTCGATAGACGCGAAAAGCTCAGCGAGGAAGTCGGGCGACACGGTGACAGGCAGCACAAAATTATTAAGCTCGTTGTTGCGGTGAATATCGGCGAAAAAACTCGATATGACAGCTCTGAAGCCATAGTCGGCGATAGCCCATGCCGCATGCTCGCGCGACGAGCCACAACCGAAGTTCTTGCCGGCTACAAGCACTTTGGCGCCTTTGAACACCGGCGAGTTGAGTATGAAATCGGGATTGGGCTCGCCTGACGGCAGGAAGCGCCAGTCGTTGAACAAATGGTCGCCGAAGCCCTCGCGCGAGGTGCTTTTAAGGAAGCGTGCCGGGATTATCTGGTCGGTGTCTACGTTCTCGACATTGAGAGGCACGCAGGTTGATGTGAGTACGGTAAATTTCTCTTTCATTAGTATCAGGCACGTGGGTCGGTTATTACTCCGTTGATTGCGGCGGCGGCAGCCACAAGCGGACCGGCGAGTACGGTGCGCGCGCCGGGGCCCTGGCGCCCCTCGAAGTTGCGGTTGGACGTCGAAACGGCAAGCTTACCCGCAGGCACTTTGTCGGGATTCATTGCCAGACAGGCTGAGCAGCCAGGCTGGCGAAGCTCGAAGCCTGCCTCGGTCAGAATCTTGTCAATCCCCTCCTCTTCAATCTGACGCCGCACGCTCCATGAGCCCGGCACGAGCCACGCCGTTACATCAGGATGCTTTTTGCGGCCTTTGACATACGAAGCGAAAGCGCGGAAGTCTTCGATACGGCCGTTGGTACACGACCCGAGAAACACATAATCGACCTTGTTGCCGAGAAGAGGCTTGCCCGACTCAAACTGCATATAGGCGAGAGCCTTGACAAACGACTCGCGTCCGGCTGCGTCGGATGGTGCGTCGGGCACCGGCTCGCTGATGCCGATACCCATTCCTGGATTGGTACCGAAAGTGACACGCGGCTCTATGTCTGCGGCGTCAAATGTCACCTCCGCGTCAAACTCGGCGTCAGCATCCGAAGCCAGCTTGCGCCACTCCTCGACGGCCTTGTCAAACTCGGCTCCCTGCGGAGCGAACCTGCGGCCACGGAGATAATCGAATGTTGTATCGTCGGGCGCTATCATGCCGCCGCGTGCGCCCATCTCGATAGAGAGGTTGCACACGGTCATGCGCTCCTCCATATTAAGAGCACGGATTGCCGAACCGGCATACTCTACAAAATAGCCCGTAGCTCCGCCGGTTGTCATCTTGGCTATGATATACAGCGCTATATCTTTGGCTGTCACTCCGGGGCGAAGCTCGCCCTCGACATTGATACGCATCGTCTTGGGCTTGGGTTGGAGAATACACTGTGTAGCGAGCACCATCTCCACCTCCGATGTGCCGATGCCGAACGCCACAGCGCCGAATGCTCCATGCGTCGAAGTGTGGGAGTCTCCGCACACTAAGGTTGCGCCGGGGAGAGTAAGTCCGTTTTCCGGACCCATGACATGGATGATGCCGTTGAGAGGGTTCATCAGGCCATAGAGTGTAAGGCCGAACTCCTTCGCGTTAGCGACAAGCGTCTCTATCTGGTTACGGCTCACGGGGTCCTCGATTGGCTGGTCCTGGTGTTCAGTCGGGATATTGTGGTCTGGCGAACACACGGTGCGCTCAGGTCGGAACACCTTTAAGCCGCGGCGCCGAAGCCCTTCGAATGCCTGGGGGGTGGTAACCTCATGGCAGTAATGGCGATCTATGTAAAGCTGCTGGGGACCATCGGCTATGGCCGACACTACATGGGCGTCCCATACTTTATCAAAGAGTGTTTTTCCCATTATTCAATCACGTATTAGTGGGGAAACTTGTTTATTGCGTCGATAAATGCCTCGGCCGATGCGGCGATGATATCGGTATTGGCCGAGAAACCGTAGTATGATACACCCTCATGCTCAACGGTCATGTGTACCTTGCCTATGTCGTTGCTGCCCTTGTTGATAGCCTGGATAAGGAATTCCTTAACGAGCATGGTGCGGTGGATTATCAGCTTGATTGCCGAGATAGCGGCGTCGACTGGGCCATTGCCCGAAGCGCAGGCCTCGAAGTGCTCGCCGGCTATATTGAGGCCAATTGAGGCCACTGAACGGATGCCTACGCCCGAAGTGACTTGAAGCCATTCGAGCTTTATGCGGTGGTTTGCGCGGTGTTCGCCGGCAAGCATAAGTATGTCGTCGTCGTTAATCTCTTTCTTCCTGTCGGCCAGGCGCAGGAACGACTCGTAAGCCTTGTCGAGCGCCTCCTTTTCGAGATTGACGCCAAGCACATGCAGCCGGTGTTTGAGTGCTGCGCGGCCTGAGCGGGCGGTAAGCACGATAGAGTTTTCGTCGAGGCCAACATCTTTCGGATCGATAATCTCATAGCTCTCGCGATTTTTGAGCACGCCGTCCTGATGAATGCCTGAGGAGTGTGCGAAGGCATTGCGGCCCACGATAGCCTTGTTGGGCTGCACGGGCATATTCATTAGGCTTGATACGAGGCGCGAGATGCCGGTAATCTTTGTGGCGTTGATATTGGTGTCAATGCCGAGCTCCTTGTGCGAGCGGAATGTCATCACCACCTCTTCCAACGATGTGTTGCCGGCACGTTCGCCGATACCGTTGATTGTTACCTCGGCCTGACGCGCGCCGCCTATGATGCCGCTCACGGTATTGGCTGTCGCCATGCCGAGGTCATTGTGACAGTGGGTGGCAATCGTAGCCTTATGGATATTGTCAACATGTTCGCACAGATATTTTATCTTGGCCTGGAATTGCTCGGGCAGGCAATATCCGGTGGTATCGGGAATATTGACCACTGTCGCACCGGCCTTGATTACAGCCTCGATGACGCGGGCGAGATACTCGTTGTCGGTACGACCGGCGTCCTCGGCATAAAACTGCACATCCTCTACAAATTTCTTGGCATACGACACAGCCGCCACAGCGCGCTCAATTATCTCTTCACGGGTGGAGTTGAACTTATAGCGAATATGAGAATCGGAGGTGCCTATGCCTGTGTGAATGCGCTTGTGCTTTGCATATTGCAAGGCCTCGGCAGCCACGCGGATGTCGTTTTCAACGGCACGGGTCAGCGCGCATATCGTTGGCCATGTCACGGCTCTTGAAATCTCCACCACCGAATTGAAATCGCCGGGAGAACTCACTGGAAAACCTGCTTCAATTACATCGACGCCGAGCTCTTCAAGTGCTTTCGCTACCTCGATTTTCTCAACGGTGTTTAGCTGGCATCCGGGCACCTGCTCGCCGTCGCGTAGCGTGGTGTCAAATATATATAAGCGGTCGCTCATAATGCAATGATGACTGAAAAACTATTGGAACTTCTTTATCAATTAATATCTATTGAGACGACAAAGTTACGCATTATTGCCAAACAAGACAAATAATGCGTAACTTTTAAGCCTAAAAAGATGTGATATTGTCATTATAGCGTCACTGGGGAGTGACGCGCACTGCAAAGCCGCCGCCGGGAGCCATGTGTATTTTTTGAACTGGCGAATCAAAAGCCGCACTCGTAGTGCGGAGATGTGTCACGTCGCGACCGTTGCGGTGTGCATTGGGGCCGTCGGTCATGGCATCGATGCGCGCGTTGCCGATGCCGGGTATGAAAGAGAAGTCGACGGTGACGTCGCGCGGAGTCCAGTCGGTAATGCCACCTATCCACCACTCATTTCCTTTGCGGCGCGCCGTTATGATATACTCCCCTATCTTACCGTCGATTACTCTTGTTTCGTCCCACACGGTAGGGATTGCGGTGATGAAATCGGTAGATTCCTGCTCGCTCTCATAGTTCGACGGAGTGTCGCAGAGCATTGTGAGCGGCGAGTCAAATACCATATAGAGTGCGAGTTGATGAGCGCGTGTGCCCTGGCTCATTGGGTCGTCGTACACCGGCTGATAGTCCTTTTTCGTAGCGTTGCGCATCGCCCCCTGTGTATAATCGAGCGGCCCTGCTACCTGGCGGAGGAATGGAATCGAGGCATCATTGACCGGCATATCGGTATCGGTGGCCCACTTCATCTGTTCGAGGCCATAAACGCCTTCGAAGTTGAGCACATTAGGCCATGTACGGTTGAGACCAGCAGGCTTTGATGTTCCGTGGAGGTCGAGGATAAGGTGATGACGCGCCGCCGTTTCCGCGGCACGATAGTTGAAATCAGTGATAAGCTGGTCGTCATGGTCCATAAAGTCGACCTTGAAGCCCTTGATGCCCATGTCGGCGTAATGCTTGCACACAGCTTCCATATCGCGGTCAAAAGCATAGTAACCGGCCCAGAGAATAAGGCCCACGCCTTTGCCGTCGGCATAAGCGACAAGTTCGGGCAGATTTATCTCGGGCACTACCTGCATGAGGTCGGCTTTACGGTTCACGGCCCACCCTTCGTCAAGAATCACATATTCGATGCCGTTTCGCGAGGCGAAATCAATATATGCTTTATAGGTGTCGTTGTTGATGCCCGATTTGAAAGGCACGCCGATTATGTTCCAATCGTTCCACCAGTCCCAAGCTACCTTTCCCGGCTTAATCCATGATATGTCGTCGAGACGCGAAGGCTCGCCAAGCAGATAGGTCATGTTGCTGGATGCTAATGCGGCGTCGTTGTCGGCAATCACCGCCATGCGCCACGGGAAAGCACGCGGACCGTCTACGCGGGCTATGTAGTCTTCGCGCTCCATTGTAAGCATCTGCAGATTGTTGTGGCCGCCCTGCTCACGACGTTTAGGCACAGGAGCAAAGCGGGCGTTCAGTGTATAGGGCTCTTCGGAGTCGGCGAGTAGAAACATACCCGGATAGCTTTCGAGCGCACTTTCCGACATAAGGACACGGGTACCCGATGGCACGGTTACAATCAGTGGGAGAAACGACAGGCGATTGCGGTTCATATCGCTGAGAGCCACGGTAGTATAAGTATTCTCAAATGATGTGCGCCACTGTGTGTCGGGGTTATTTCCTGACGAATTATTGTAGGGAGTGATTACGGTAGCTTCGCCGGGGAAGCGGAAACGTGCTGTCTCGTTGGTTATGACTGTCGTCTTTTTGTCAGACGTCACGAAACGGTATGCGATGCCGTCGTTATATACGCGAAACACCACGTTCCAGCCCTTGGCGACATTAAGCGTTATCTGATTGTAATTGTCGCGTATCTCCGAAGCGCGGTAAAACGGTGAGGGTATCATAGTGTCGACACTTGTACGCGACACCACTTTGGGGCTTTTGGTCGGGCCTATCACTTTGCCGTCGCCGAGAGTGAGCGATATGGGCGAAGGAAAGATAACCATTGAGCCATTGCAGGCCGCTGATATATCAAGTGTTGACGCATCTATATCGATATTTGCGGTTATGTTCTTGTCAGGCGACAACAGTTCGTAAGTGCGTGCGTAGGCCGGCATGGCCACTACACACGAAGCAAGCAGACAGTAAATTAAACGCATGGTATTGATTGTAGATTGATAGAAATGGAGGTTAGAAAGTGATTCCGAGGCGGATAACGGCGCTGTGAAGCCCGTTGATAGCTCGCGACAGGCCATCGCCCGGTCCTGAAGCCGGATTGTCGGGATTGACGAGGCCGGCTTCGGTATGTAGTCCGTTGTAGATATATCCAACCACGATATATGATGTGAATATGCGGCTGAAAGCGAGCCTGAATCCTACACCGGGTGAAATGTAGAAGTCGGCGCGCGTGTCGGTGTCGCTGTCGGGATGACTGTTAAACACCACACCCGAGCGCACTTCAAGGAACATTGGCTGAGGGCTGCTCGAAAATGAACTGCGCACTAATCCGTAGACAGGAAATTCGCGGCGCGAGTTGCTCACGGGGATATTGAGGCCCGCGCCTAAGCCGGCCATTTCTATCACGCCTCCACGATAGCCGAAATAAGCATCGAGATTAAGCGTTGACATGTCGTGGCCCGAAAGGTCAATCGCGCCTCCTGCGTCGGCACCCCAGGCAAAATTTCCCGTCTGGGCGTTGGCTCCCGCAGACATGACGCAGACAGCTGCCGCGACTATGAAATGTCTAAGTTTCATGAGCGGGGATGTCAGGCATTGAACAGCAGCGAGACCCAGTTGAGATTCTCGTTATAATCGACGAATGTAAGACCGAGGCGTTCGGCACATGCCCTGACTACGGGAATATCCTGCACATAAAAGCCGGAGAATATAAGTTGTCCGCCCTTTTTAACAGCCTTTACATACTCGGCCATATCACCGGTAATTATATTGCGGTTGATGTTGGCGAGAAGCAAATCGGCGGGACATACCCCGTCGAGGGCCGAAGCGTCGCCGAGGATTACGTTTATCTCGTCGTGACCGTTGAGGCGCACGTTATCGCAGGCATTGAGCCAGGCGGCCTCGTCAATCTCTATGGCGTCGACGCGCGATGCACCACGCATGGCGGCCAAAATAGCGAGAATACCTGTACCGGTGCCCATGTCGATAACCGAGCGACCTTCGAGATTCATATCAAGCAGCCGACTGACAATAAGCGAAGTGGTAGAGTGATGACCTGTGCCGAAAGCCATTTTCGGGTCTATCACAATATCGTAGGGAGCTGTCGGCACATCAGTGTGAAACGATGCATGAATCACGGCCTTGTCGGCAATCACGATAGGCTTGAAGTAGTTGCGTTCCCATTCCGCGTTCCAGTCGCGTCCCTCTATATGTTCGGTGGCTACACTGGCAGTGTAGCCGTCAAAGGGGAGCATGGATATGGCTCGCGACGGTGATTCAGCGTCAAAAAGTTCGGCCTTTACATAGGCGTTGAGGCCCGAGGCATCAGGCTCGAAACTCTCGAATCCTTCATCGGCAAGAAAAGCCGCAAGCAGGTCGGTCACGTCGGCCGTTGGGGCCGGCTGGAAGTCGACACGCACCTTTATATAATCGTTCATGGCTGAAATGGATATTTGACTGGTAAGGATGAATGGGGGGATAGCTTAACTCTTTTTGCGGCCGAACAGGCGCCCGATAGTCTTGAATGCCTGGTAAGCGAGGATGCCCCAGTTGGCATAGCGGAGCGCCGAGCCGGCGTGTGAGAGGAGCATCATAGGTGAGAGGCTTGAACGTTGTTGGCGTATGTCGTTAAGAATCTGCTCCTTTTCAAGCTCAATACGAGCCGTCACGTATGCGCGCCGGTATCGGAGTTGGTCGAGCGTATATCCGTGCCAGTCCTCCACCTTGTGGGGAGGAACAGCCTGTTTGAATGCCGGTAACTGTTTCATAATGTTTCAGATGTCGGGTTATGATAGGATGATACGGGTCACAGCACGTGAGATAGGATTGAGTATGAGCACACGTCGGAAGATAAAGAGGAGCATCAACAACAGTAGGTTAACTCCTGCCATAATGCAGTAGGCAAGCCACAAAGGGAGCCAGAACGAAAGCACATGCGCTATCGCTACGGTAATGAACAGAATCGCTATTCCGCCAAGGATAAGGCAGATTGCGGTAGTTAGCAGGGCCGCGAGGAGAACGACGAGCTTCTCAGCCACTGTTAGACGGATATTTTCGACGTTGAGCGTAAGATAGGCTTTGATGCGGTCAAAGAGGCGCGTCTGCGCTCCGTTGTTTTCAAGTTCAGCCATTGGCAAGATAATTGTTTACTGTATGTGACGACAATAAAGAGTTAAGGGCATAGCCACCGACAGGAGATGTCGGCAGCTATGCCTCTACTCCCTTGCGAGGGGGGTAAACGGTTGATATGGAGCGAGCCAATCAGTCGTCGATTTCGGTTGTGAGCTGCTCCACAAGAGCGTCAATCTCGCTGTCGGTGGCGATGATTCCCTTCTTGCGAAGAAGATCCTTGATGCGGCGACGTGTGTCGCTGCCTTTTTCGGGAGCTACAAGGAGGGCAACTGCTGCGCCCACGATTGCGCCGCCCAAAAAGGCGGAGATAGCGGCGATATTGTTCATGTCGTAGTTGATGAGGTGTTGTGGACTTGTTTGATTATCTTACAGTTCAGGCCTCGGAGCCTTCCTTGTTTTCCAGGATGTCTACGATAGCCTCTTCCGCAGCGATGTGCTTGGCAAGCTTGTCGATGGTCGACTCTTTGAGTTTGATGCCTTTTTCTTTGAGGAAAGCGGCAAGTTCGTCGCGGGTCTTTTCGCCCTTGTCGGGAGCAAGGAGGATGCCTACTGCTGCGCCGGCGATGGCGCCACCGATTACAGAAAGGATGATGTGAAGGGGTTTCATATCGTTAAAGTATGGGGTTGATGTGTTAGTTTTTATCGTTGGGTCATATCGCTTGAAGCATGACTACGCTTTAATAACGCATTTTTACCCGAAAAAGATTTTGCCTAAGGGATTTTTTTTGTCAAATCACCGTATGTGACGCTGCTCAGTCGGCTAAAATCGGACGCTCCTCCATGAGGGCGTTGACCTCTTTTCGAACGGAAGCGATAACCTCTTCCGACTCGGGAGCTTCAAGCACTCGGTCGATCATGTCGGCGATGACGGGCATGGTGTCTTCTTTCACACCGCGGGTGGTAATGGCGGCAGTGCCGAAACGGAGACCGGAGGTCTGGAAAGGCGAGCGGCTGTCAAACGGCACCATATTCTTGTTGGCAGTAATGTCGGCGGCCACAAGTGCCTTTTCGGCCACCTTGCCGGTGAGATCGGGGAACTTGGTGCGGAGGTCAACAAGCATACAGTGGTTGTCGGTGCCACCCGAGATTATCTTGTAACCGCGGTCGATGAGGTTCTGTGCAAGCACGGCTGCGTTTTTCTTGACCTGCTTCTGGTACTCCTTGTATTCGGGAGTGAGAGCCTCGCCAAAAGCCACAGCCTTGGCTGCGATAACATGTTCAAGCGGGCCGCCCTGAGCGCCAGGGAAGACGGCGGAGTCGATGAGGCTCGACATCATGCGAGTAACGCCCTTGGGGGTCTTCTTGCCGAACGGGTTCTCGAAGTCCTCCCCCATGAGGATAATGCCTCCGCGCGGACCGCGGAGGGTCTTGTGGGTCGTGGAAGTCACAATATGGGCATATTTCAGAGGATTGTCGAGCAGACCGGCCGCGATGAGACCGGCGGGATGAGCCATGTCGACCATGAAGATAGCGCCGATTTCGTCAGCAATCTTGCGCATGCGGGCGTAGTCCCATTCGCGCGAGTAGGCCGACGCGCCACCTATAATGAGGCTGGGGCGCTCGCGGAGAGCCACCTCCTCCATCTGGTCGTAGTCCACAAGACCGTCTTCGGCCTTCACGTTGTACTCAAGAGCCTGATACATGAGACCCGAGAAATTGACAGGGCTGCCGTGTGAGAGGTGGCCGCCGTGCGAGAGGTTGAGGCCGAGGAACTTGTCTCCGGGCTTCAACACGCTGAGGAATACGGCCATATTGGCCTGTGCGCCGGAATGAGGCTGAACATTGGCATAAGCAGCACCGAAAATCTCTTTAACGCGGTCAATGGCGAGCTGCTCCACTTCGTCAACTACCTGACAGCCGCCATAGTAGCGGTGGCCGGGATAGCCTTCGGCATATTTGTTGGTAAGACACGAGCCCATGGCGCGCATTACCTGGTCGGACACGAAGTTTTCGGAAGCGATAAGCTCTATACCGCGACGCTGGCGGAGATGCTCCTGTTCGATGAGGTCAAAAATCTTTGTATCTGTATTCATCTTGAGTTGATTAATAGATTTTTCTTATTTTTTCTTTACTGAGAAACCAAAGCGGCCTATGTGATCGCCCTGCTTGTAATAACCGCCGTGGGAATAGACCAGCGGCACAGCGCGGGCAAGGTCAAACGCCCCGGTTTCAGGATTGATAAGCGCCGAGTCGGCACGCACGTTCACCACTTCGGCCACAAACATATGGTGGGTGCCCAGAGGAATAATCTCCTTGACGCGACACTCGATACTGAGCGGCGATTCCTTTACCGACGGGCACGCTACTGCCCTGCCCGGCTCGGGAGTGAGGCCTGTTTCGGCCCATTTGTCGTAGTCGCGGCCCGAACGCACACCACACCAGTCGGTGGCGCGAGCCATGTCGGCGGTGGTGACATTGACAGTAAACTCCATGCGCTCCTTTATTAGCCCGTAAGAATACCGCTCGGGGCGTACCGAGATATAGAGCATGGCCGGGTCCGAGCATATCGTGCCGGTCCATGCCACCGTTATAAGATTGGAATGTGCATCATCACCGCAGCTCACAAGCACTGCGGGAAGCGGATAAAGCATTGTACCCGGACGCCAGTCTTCCTTCATATCTGTCGATTCAGTCGATGATGGCGTCGGCAGCCTTGACTATGCGGCCACAATAATGGCAGCGTATCGTCACGTCTTCACGGTCTATGACTTCAAAGCGCGTATCCATAGGCTCATTATTGGTGATGCACTTTGGATTGGAGCAACGCACTATGCCGGTGATAGTATCGGGTAGCGTCACATGATGCTTCTCCTTGACCTCGAAATCGCGTATGATGTTGACATTAGCCGTAGGAGCTATGAGCGCTATACGGTTGAGTGTGGCTTCGGGGAAGTAAGTGCCGGCCACCTTGATAATGCCTTTTTTGCCGAGGCGGTGACTTTCCAGGTTATTGCCTATGGTGACACTCGTGCCAAGGCTTTCGATGCCGAGAATCTTCACGGCCTTGAAGAGGGCTGACGAGGGAATGTGGTCGATGACGGTGCCGTCGGCAAGAGCGGCAACGGCGAGTTCTTTCTTACTCATTTCTTCTCTGACTCTTGTTTGAGAATGTCGATGCCGAGGGCGCGACATATAATGGCCTGACGGGCGAAGAGGCCGTTGCGCGCCTGCTCGAAATAGTATGCTTTGGGGTTGTCGTCGACATCGCGGTCAATCTCGTTGACACGGGGCAGCGGATGAAGCACGCGCAAGTTGGGCTTGGAGTCGACGAGCATATCGTTGTGAAGCGTGTAAAGGTTCTTCACACGCTCATACTCCATAAGGTCCTGAAAGCGTTCGCGCTGCACGCGAGTCATGTAAAGGATGTCGGCGGCATTTATGACCTCGGGGGAGAAATCGGTGTGTTCCACATACTTTATGCCATTGGCGTCGCAGAAGTCCTTATACTCCTGAGGCATGGCGAGCTCGGGGCACGCTACAAAATGGAATGTGGGGTTGAAGTATCGCATCGCCATGAGAAGCGAGTGTACTGTGCGGCCATATTTCAGATCACCGACCATCGTGATATTTAGGTCGTTGAGGCGCCCCTGCGTCTTATATATGGAATAGAGGTCAAGCATTGTCTGCGACGGATGCTGGTTGGCGCCGTCACCGGCGTTGATTACCGGAGTATCCGACACCTCGGTAGCATAGCGTGCCGCACCTTCGAGATAGTGGCGCATTATGATGAGGTCGACATAGTTGGATACCATTTTTATGGTATCTTTCAGGGTCTCGCCTTTTGATGTCGATGTCGCAGCGGGGTCTGAAAAACCTATTACACGGCCGCCAAGACGGTTGACTGCGGTCTCGAAACTGAGGCGCGTGCGGGTCGAGGGTTCGAAAAAGAGCGTCGCCACCACCTTGCCGTCGAGCACTTTGTGATTGGGGTGCTCTTCAAAGTAGCGGGCATGCTCCAGCAAATCGAGTAGCTCGTCGCGCGATATGTCGTCGATGCTTACAAGCGAACGGTTGCTCATATCTGAATGGTTTGAGGGGCTGAAATATGCGGTGAAACGATTGATGTCGCTGATTCGTCAGAAGAGATAGGCGAGGGTGATTACCCAGGTACGGTCATTGGCGCTCACGTCGTAGGCGTTCTCTGCCGCACCTATGTCGCGCAGGGCCTTGTTAATGCCTATACCGTAGGAAGCTGCTACCTGAATATGACTGAGAATTTCAAGGCCGGCGCCGAAATTCCACGAGTAGTCTACCGACTTGTTGCGGAATGCATTGTTGACCGACTTACGTGAGGTAAGGAAAGCGAATTCGGGACCGGTAGTGATGAACGGGCGCACGAGCGGAAGTTTGAGCTTCCACTTGAAGTTGACCGGGATGGCGATATAATCGCGGTTCACGTTCATCTCGCCGTTGAAGCCTACGTTCTGTGTGCCGTCGTAATAAGCATTACCGTTGCGACGCACATACAGCGCCGACGCATCAAGGCCTACACCTATCAGGGGCACAGTAAATTCCACCATAAGGCCGCCGGTAAAACCTGCGCGATTCTCGGAATCGAATGTGCTTCGGTTGAAATGGAGCGAATTGACCGCCACACCTACTTTGGGACCGATACGGAACTGTGCTGAAGACTGAATAGCTCCGGCCACCGCCATAATGGCAGCGAACAGAAGGATTGTAATGCGTTTCAAAGTAATAATTTGTTGTAGTGATGAAACAAAATTGCGGTGTCGCCTCCACGGAGGTGACACCGCAAAATTACTAAATTTAATCGGAAATGAATGCTTCGACCGACGTAAATGTTGGCAAATAGGCGTCACGCCTGTATAAGACTGTCTTTAAAGCCGAGGAAATAGAGAATACCGTCGAGTCCGATAGTCGACAGATTCTGGTCGGCGGCAGCCTTGACTTTCGGCTTGGCATGGAACGCGATGCCGAGGCCGGCGGTAGAAAGCATGGGCAGGTCGTTAGCTCCGTCTCCCACGGCAACTGTCTGCTGTATATCTACCTGCTCCACCTGAGCCATTACTTTCAGCAACTCGGCTTTGCGCTTGCCGTCGACTACCTCGCCGAGCGAGCGGCCTGTCAGATGCCCGGTATCGTCGATTTCAAGCTCGTTGGCATACACATAGTCGAAACCGAATCGGCGTTTGAGGTAGTTGCCGAAATAGGTGAAGCCACCTGAGAGAATCGCGGTCTTGTAGCCTGTGCGTTTGAGCACCGTCATAAGGCGGTCGAGGCCCTCCGTTATTGGCAGATTCTCGGCAATATCCTGCATCACACTCACGTCAAGCCCCTTGAGCAAGGCGCAGCGCTCACGGAAACTCTCGCAGAAGTCAATCTCGCCGCGCATGGCGCGTTCTGTGATAGCACGCACCCGGTCGCCCACTCCGGCGCGTTCGGCCAGCTCGTCAATAACTTCGGTACCTATCAGCGTCGAGTCCATGTCAAAGCAGATGAGGCGTCGACAGCGACGGAACATGTTGTCTTCTTGAAGCGACACATCGACCTCACCTTTTTTCGCAAGCCGCATAAAAGCGTCCTGCATCGCCGATTTGTCGATAGGATTGCCGCGCACCGAAAATTCGACGCACTGCTTAGAGGTGTCCGTAGCCTCAGTCGCATCAAGCGGAAGTCGGCCTGTAAGACGGCGTATAGCGTCAATGTTAAGCTTCTGCTCGGCCACTACACGACTCACCTCGGCAATATGGCTCGCGTCAAGCTTGCGCCCGAGTACGGTGATAATCCACCTTGTGCGTCCCTGACGTCCCACCCAGTCATCGTACGAATCTATGCTTACAGGCTGGAAGCCGACGTTGACATTAAGGTCGTAGCTCTTGAAGAGTATCTCCTTCATTATGTCGCCACTCTGCGTGTTGTCGGTCTTGATGAGGAAGCCGAGCGACAGTATGTGATGGATGTTGCTCTGGCCGATATCAAGAATCTCGGCATTGTATTTGGCCAGGATAGCGGTCAGAGCCGCCGTGACGCCGGAATGGTCTTTGCCTGATATATTAATCAGTATCAGTTCAGTCATGGTATTTTATGAAGTGTGATGTAGGATGACATGGTTGTCAACCGCAAAAATAACCATTTTTATGACTGCCGCCAAGCATCCGCTACCCTTTTTCACGCTTTTTCAGTCCCCTCCTCCATAATACGCTCTATCAGCATGTCAAGCGGATTGGCTGCGACGAGTCCCACTCCTATACCGCGCTCATTCGAGGCCACACGCAGTTGCGCCTCGAATGTCGACGCGATGCCACCGGTATAGCACGGATTGACCTCACGCGCCTCGGGATAGGCCGACAATACATTGACGATAAAACGCCCCAGCTCATCCGTCACTATCCGCTGTATGGCGGGATGTCCGATATGTTTCTTAATAAAAGGCACAAACGAGGCTATGTAGCCGCTCCCCTTGTGATGGCGATACACGGCTCCCACAACAGAGGCATAGTCCAAACCCGGATAGTCGGCCTCCCAATCCGCTTTCAAGTCGTCGGGCAAGAGATCGCGCAAGGCAGCCCGCAGCAAAGCGGCGCCAAGCGCCGCCCCTGACCCCTCGTCGCCCAATATATAACCCATAGGGCGTATGTGGCGCGTGATTCCGCGGCCATCCCAAAGACACGAGTTACTTCCGGTGCCAAGTATGCACACTATGCCCGGCCTGTCGCCCAGAAGAGCGCGGGCCGCGCCGGTGAGGTCGTCATCTACTGTAATATGACCTGGATCAAGTCCCGATACCGCCGTGGCCGTTTCTACAAGCAACGATTTACCCTCCCCGACTGCCCCCGCGGCATATATACATATAGCCGACGGGGGAGCGGGACACTGCTCTATCGCCCGAGCCATCTCTTCAGCAATGCGCCCGATGTCGTGGAGCGAGGCATTGACCGGTCCTGTGCGGAACCTGACCACACTCCCTGATGTGCGGTCTATGTAGGCCCACTTTCCGGAGGTGGCACCGCAATCGGCGACGAGCAGCTTTGTCGGCATAGTAGTTAATGAATGAAGGGACGAAAGGGTTGCGACAATATACGGTGTCCGGACCACCGGCGCCTCACAAGAGGCACCGGCCGTCAGTCACCGTTTACGAGATTAATCGGCACCTGCCTTCTCATCGATTCACGGAAGCAGATGAGCGTTTCCGTACGCCCTCCTCCTATCGGAGAGATACGGTCGTGAATGATGTCGAGAAGATGTGAATTGTTGCGGGCATATATCTTCACCAGAATATCGTGGCGCCCGGTCGTAAAATTACAATCCACGACCTCAGGGATTGCAAGAAGTTTTTCCGCAACCAAATCAAGGTCTAACGGGTTATTAAGGCATAAGCCGACGTAAGCGCAGGTATCATAGCCCAGCGCAGAAGGGTTTACGAGGGTCTCGAACCCTCGGATGACGCCCATACCGGTCAGCTTCTGTATACGCTGGTGTATCGAAGCTCCGCTGACCCCACACTCACGCGCTATTTCAAGGAAAGGAACGCGTGCGTTTTCGGTAAGCATCTCCAATATGCGGCAATCGAGCTTATCAAGCTGTTGACGTGACATTTTAGCTTAAATTAATAGTTCATCCGAGTATCAATACTGCAAATTTAGCGTTTTTATTCCAATTTATACCCTTTCATCTCCATTTTTTAGTAGATTTGCATAATTATGATTTCAATTCATCGCATAGCCACACTCGTTGCAACTACTCTGTTATATCTGACAGCTGTAGCGCGCACCGCCGCGCCTGATTCCACCTCCTTTGCCGGACGACAGTCCGTAGGACTGGTACTTAGTGGAGGAGGTGCCAAAGGCATCGCCCATATAGGCGTCATCAAAGCGCTCGAAGAGCATAATATCCCTATCGACTATGTGGCGGGCACCTCCATGGGAGCCATCATCGGCGGACTGTATGCTGCGGGGTACACAACCGATCAGATGCTTGAACTCATAATGTCACCAACTTTCACTTACTGGTCCACCGGACGCATCGACCCGAATCTAACTTACTATTTCGCCAAAGCACCGACCACCCCCGCGCTCGTGACCCTCAATCTCGGAGGCAATGGCGACAACAGCGGGCCGTCTCCGTCGCTGCTACCCACAAGCCTCATATCACCTCTTCCTATGAATTTCGGCGTGCTTGAACTGTTCAGCGCTTATACCGCCCAGTGCGGCAGCGATTTCAACAAGCTTTTCATTCCATTCCGATGTGTTACGTCGGATGTCTACGCCAAGCATAAGATTGTATGCCGCTCTGGTTCGTTCGGCGACGCAATCAGGGCGTCGATGAGTTTCCCGCTCGTGTTCCATCCAATCGAAATGGATGGAACGCTTGTCTACGACGGCGGCATCTACGATAATTTCCCCGTTGATGTGATGCGCACCGACTTCGCTCCCGATATCATGATAGGTGTGGATGTTTCAAATCCGGACACAAAGCCCAAGGCCAACGACATAATCCAGCAGCTGGAAGATATGGTTATCCAGAACAACGACTACTCGCTTCCGGCCGACGAAGGTATACGCATCAAAGTAGACGTAAGCGAATACAGCCTGCTCGACTTCGGCGCCGCGAAGGCCATATCAGCCAAGGGCTACGCCAAGGCTATGGAGATGATGGATTCAATCTGCACCCGTGTCACTTCACGTATACCGGCCTTGACTCGCGAAGTTAAGCGCGACGTATTCAAGGACCGCACGCCCTACTTGCTATTCGATTCAGTGAAAGTCCGCGGTGGCACAAAGGGGCAGAACGAGTATCTCAGCTACCTTTTCACCCACAATTCGCCCGACACATTCGGCATATCGCGCGTGCGCGATTCATATTATAGAGCCATATCCTCGGGGCAGATACAGAATCTTCTGCCTACGGCGAGGTTCAACCCCGAAGACTCACTGTTCACTCTCGACGTTGCCGCCACTATTAAAAACAACTATCGTGCCGGATTCGGTGGCTATATCAGCACATCGACATCAAGCATGCTGTTTTTCTCGGGCGGCTACAACAAGCTCAGCAAAAACTCGTTCGATTGCGCAATCAACGCCTGGGCCGGCCAGAGTTATCTGGCAGCCGACGCCACCGCCAAAATTGCTCTCTTCACCGCCACCCCCTCATATCTGATGCTTCGCGGCGTGTGGTCGCGACAGAAGTATCATGAGGACGACAATATGTTTTTCGACATGTCCACTCCCAATTTCGTCACCGATTACGAAGCGTTTGGCCGTCTCACCTATTGCGTAGCGGCGGGGCGTCGCGGCATCTTCGACGTCGCCATAGGTGGCGGCCACTTGATTGACCGCTACTTTCGCTCATTCGTCACTGACTCGAAACCGGGTAGTGCCGGACGGGGGCGCGACAAAGCCACACGCACCCTCGGACAGCTGCGGATAAGCTACGACCACAACACACTCAACGACTACTCATATCCCACCGCCGGCTCACGCTTCACCATTACCACAATGGGGCTGACAGGCCGCATGACACACACCGGCGCCGACATGGAGGAGACCACCTCCAAGCCATCGTGGCTCCAAGCCGACATCCACGCCATTGGCTTCCTCAATCCCTGCAAGCATTTCGCGCTCGGACTTGAATCAAACGTCGTGGCGTCGACACGCAAGCTCCCCGAAAACTACTCCACCGCCCTCGTGACATCCAATTCGTTCAACCCTACCCCATCGAGCTACAACGCCTTCAACTCCGGATTCCGCGCCGATTCTTATATCACCGGCGGCATCATCCCGGTGTGGACTTTCAGCGACATGTTACAAGCACGCGGCACATTCCACTGTTTCCTTCCCTTTCGCAGAATCAAAGAGGAAGCCGACCACTCGGCGCAATGGGGGTCATGGTTCTCCGATCCGCGCTTTTTCGGCGAAGTGGCAGCTGTGGTGAATCTTCCGTTTGCCGCTGTCACAGCCTACGCCAACTACTCCAATACGCCGGGCCAGAAATGGAACTTCGGCCTCTCGCTTGGCATCTTCGTACTCGCTCCAAAGTTCCTCCGCTGATTTACTTTGAGGCGACATCAAAAAAATATTTTTGTCGTTTGCGAAATAATTAGTAACTTTGAATATCAAATCGCCCCACTCTCCCAGGGCGACATACGCTAAAATATATGACCAATACCGATTTTAGAAATTTTGCAGTAAAGCATGCAGGTCTCAACGGCCATCTTCTTGACGACTACACGAGCCGCTTTAACGCCGTAAATGCCGTCAGCGCAAGTTATATATCCCCCACCATTATCGAGGAGCGTCAGCTCAATGTAGCCCAGATGGACGTGTTCTCGCGTCTGATGATGGACCGCATCATATTCCTCGGCACAGACGTCAACGACTACACGGCCAACGTAATCCAGGCACAACTCCTATACCTCGACTCTGCCGACCCCGGAAAAGATGTCAGCATCTACATAAATTCGCCGGGCGGTTCGGTATATGCCGGACTCGGCATTTACGACACAATGCAGTATATTTCGAGCGATGTTGCCACGATATGCACAGGCATGGCCGCTTCCATGGCTGCGGTGCTCCTCGTTTCCGGAGCCAAAGGAAAGCGCTTTGCCCTACGACACTCGCGTGTCATGATTCACCAGCCCATGGGCGGCGCCCAGGGCCAGGCATCCGACATCGAAATCACCGCCAGAGAGATTCAGAAACTTAAAAAAGAACTCTACACAATCATTGCCGACCACTCCGGCCAGCCTTTCGACAAAGTGGAGCGCGACAGCGACCGCGACTACTGGATGACCGCCGACGAAGCCAAGGAATACGGAATGATTGACGACGTTCTTATCAGAGCCAAACACTGATTCATGGCAAAAAAAACGACTTCCAACGACCAATACCGTTGTTCGTTCTGCGGTCAGACCGCAAACAACAGCATCGTCATGGTGCCAAGCGCCGATGAGAAGGTCTTTATATGCTCCGATTGCGTCGAACGCCTCGGCGAGATGCTCAAAGAGTATATGGAGCAATACAACATCGGCGGACGCGGCAACATGTCGTCAAAAGCGGGTCGCAAAAGCAAACCGGAGACCGGAAGCGACAAAACTACGGACTCTATCCCAAAGCCCGCCGAAATATCGGCCTTCCTTGACCAGTACGTTATAGGCCAGGATGCCGCCAAGAAGTATCTCAGCGTTGCGGTCTACAACCACTACAAGCGGCTGGCTCAGACCGATGACAACGACGAAGTGGACATCGAGAAGAGCAACATCATCCTTGTCGGCCCAACCGGTACCGGCAAGACCCTGCTCGCGCGAACAATCGCACGTCTGCTCAATGTGCCTTTCACCATTGTCGACGCCACGGTACTCACCGAGGCGGGTTATGTGGGCGAGGATGTCGAAAGCTTGCTTACACGACTGCTTCAAGCCGCCGACTACGACGTCGAGGCTGCTCAGCGTGGCATAGTGTTCATTGACGAAATCGACAAGATAGCCCGCAAGAGCGACAACCCCTCCATAACCCGCGACGTCTCGGGCGAGGGAGTGCAGCAAGGCCTGCTCAAACTGCTCGAAGGCTCGATTGTCAACGTTCCGCCTCAGGGAGGCCGCAAGCATCCCGAGCAGAAGATGATAGCCGTCGACACAAAGAATATTCTGTTTATATGCGGCGGTGCTTTCGACGGCATTGAACGTAAGATCGCCCAGCGCCTCAACACTCATGTGGTAGGCTATGGCACCGACAAGGCGCGCGAACAGATAGACCGCGAAAATCTGCTCCACCACGTCGCTCCCCAGGATCTCAAAAGCTTCGGCCTCATTCCTGAAATAATAGGTCGCCTGCCTATCCTCACAAATCTCGAGCCGCTCGACAGGAATGCGTTGCGGCGCATCCTCACCGAGCCCAAGAACGCCATCGTACGCCAGTATCAAAAACTGTTCAGGATGGATGGCGTTGAACTGACATTCACCCCCGAAGCCCTCGACCTCATTGTCGACAAAGCCATCGAATACAAGCTCGGAGCCCGCGGCCTGCGCGCCATTGTCGAGTCAATCGTAATCGACCCGATGTACGAACTGCCGTCGTCAGACAAAAAGAGTTTTACTGTGACTGCCGACTTCGCTCTCTCGCAGCTTCGCAAAGCCAACTTCGACACGACCCACTCATAATCCCCGCACGCCGGGCGAGCCTGTCCGTCCGGCACGCTTCAAGTCCAACCAATCCACTGTCGCAACGATAAAAGAATCACAGTAAACCAAACGTTCTCACCTCCCCTCTGCTTATGCCAGCCTCTTCATCTATCACATCATCAGCCAATCTCACCGCCGCCCTCAAACGCCATTTCGGCTTTGACACATTCAAAGGCAATCAGGAAGCCATAATACGCACTCTTCTTGAAGAGCGCGACGTATTTGTGCTCATGCCGACAGGCGGGGGCAAAAGCCTTTGCTATCAATTGCCCGCAATGCTGATGGATGGCACCGCGATAGTAATATCGCCGCTCATCGCCCTGATGAAAAACCAGGTGGATGCGATGCGCAACTTCTCGGAGGCTGACACCGTGGCCCACTTCCTCAACTCGTCGCTCAACCGGGCAGCTATCGACCGAGTAAAAGACGACGTGTCGTCGGGCCGCACCAAACTGCTGTATGTGGCTCCGGAGAGCCTCACCAAAGAAGATAACGTGGAGTTTCTGCGTACGATACGGATTTCGTTCTATGCTGTCGACGAAGCACACTGCATATCGGAGTGGGGTCACGATTTCCGGCCCGAATACCGCCGCATACGACCTATCATCAACGAGATAGGCAAGCGCCCTGTAATAGCGCTCACGGCCACCGCCACCCCGAAAGTGCAGCACGACATACAGAAGAACCTAGGTATGCTTGACGCCGAAGTGTTCAAGTCATCGTTCAACCGAAAGAACCTTTACTACGAAGTACGGCCAAAGAATCAGAACATTGACCGCGACATCATCCGCTTCATCAAGCAAAACGAAGGCAAGAGCGGCATCATCTACTGTCTGAGCCGCCGTAAGGTAGAGGAACTTGCCGAGCTACTCTGCGTCAACGGCATCAAGGCCCTTCCGTATCACGCCGGCATGGATTCTGCCACGCGCTCAGATAATCAGGATCAGTTCCTGCTCGAAAAGGTCGACGTGATAGTGGCGACAATCGCTTTCGGCATGGGAATCGACAAGCCCGATGTGAGGTTTGTCATTCACTACGACATGCCCAAAAGCCTTGAAGGCTATTACCAGGAGACCGGACGTGCCGGACGCGATGGTGGAGAAGGACACTGCATCACATTCTACTCGCCCAAAGACTTGCGCAAAATGGAGAAATTCATGCAGGGCAAGCCCGTGGCCGAGCAAGAGATAGGCAAGCAACTGCTCGAAGAGACAGCGTCGTATGCCGAAAGCAGCGTGTGCCGTCGCAAAGTTCTCCTCCACTATTTCGGAGAGGAATACACGGTGGAAAACTGCGGCAACTGCGACAACTGCCTCCATCCTCACAAACACGTCGACGCGACCGACGACCTCGTCGCCGTTATCGACGCCGTTATTACACTGAAAGAAAAGTTCAAGGCACGCCATATCATTGACGTGCTACGCGGACATATCTCATCTGACATCCGCCTATACCGCCACGACACTCACGAAATTTTCGGCACCTGTGCCGATGTGGAGGAGCGTCGACTCTCGGCCGTCATCCGACAGGCCATCATTGCCGGGTATCTCACCCGTGACATCGAAAACTACGGCCTGCTGAGCGTAACGCCCGAAGGTCATCGTTTTATCACTCACCCAAAACAGTTTAAGATTGTGGAAGATATAGATTACAGCACCGACGACGACGAATCCTACGCCGTCAAAGGCGGCGCTGGCTGCGCTGCCGACCCAGAGTTGTATTCAATCCTCAAGGACCTACGCAAAAAGATTGCGTCGCAACACTCACTCCCTCCTTATGTGATTTTCCAGGACCCCTCTCTGGAAGCCATGGCCACCACCTACCCGATTACAGTCGAGGAACTCGCCAACATCTCGGGCGTCGGTGCCGGCAAAGCCAAGCGCTACGGCAAAGAATTTGTCGACGTCATACGCCGTCATGTCGAAGACAACGACATTGAGCGTCCCGAAGACATGGTTGTGCGCTCGGTACCCAGTAAGAGCAACGTCAAGATAGCAATTATTCAGGCTGTCGACCGCAAGGTACCTCTTGAAGCCATAGCGGAGTCAAAAGGTCTGGAATTTGAAGAACTGCTATATAAACTTGAAGCGATTGTGTACTCGGGCACACGCATAAACATAAACTACGACATCGACGAACGCCTCGACCGCGAGGACCAGGAAGAGCTCTTCGAGTATTTCAAGGAGAGCGAAAGCGGCGACCTCGAAGAGGCTTACGAAGAGTACGGCGATGTTTACACCGAGGAGGAGATACGCCTCATGCGCATCCGCTTCCTTTCTGAAATGGGCAACTGATTATGAGCGTCTCCGCCTCCATGACCACCGGCAAGATAGTAAGTTACACCGACGTCGACATCTACCGCCAGGAAGTAGCGGTGTTGAATAAAGTCGATTTCTCGCTCGACCCCGGCGAATTTGTCTACCTTATCGGTAAGGTAGGCAGCGGCAAGTCGAGCCTGATGAAGTCGATGTATGCCGAGGTACCCGTCAGCGGCGGCAGAGCCCGCATATTCGACTTTGATCTCAACAACATCCGCCGCCACGACATACCGTATCTACGCCGCCGCATAGGCATCGTATTTCAGGACTTCCAGCTGCTCAACGACCGCGACGTCCGCTCCAATCTATCATTTGTGCTCAAAGCCACCGGATGGACCGACCGCCATGAGATGGACGAGCGAATAGCCGAGGTGCTATCCGAAGTAGGCATGCAGGGCAAAGACTACAAGATGCCCCACGAGCTGTCGGGAGGCGAGCAACAACGCATAGTCATAGCCCGCGCACTTCTCAACAAGCCGCCGCTGATTCTGGCCGACGAGCCTACCGGCAACCTCGACCCGGAGACAGGCGAACAGATTGTAGCCCGACTCCGCGACATCTCGTCGCGGGGTACAACCGTGGTCATGGCCACACACAATCTCCAGCTTGTCGACCGCTTCCCCGGACGCATGGTCTACTGCCGCAATCACCGCCTCGAAGAGTGACGCCGGCCGTGTGGCCCTCGCGCCCCGCCTGCCATTTCAAAACGAAACAACATCAATTGTCTCGCCTTTGGCTATGAGCCGGAGGCGAGACATATCGTTGGCTTTTTAACATAAATAGCTTAATTTAACATTCCTTTTGTGGCTCGGCGTTGTTATAAAGTATAATTTTGTTTTCCAAATATCAGACCATAACGACACACCTCACTTCATCTCTTTATGAGCGAAAACGTTAATATCCGCGAGCTCAATGAGCTCGTCGCCGGCAAGAGCCGGTTTGTTGACCTCGTAATGCGGGGCATGGACCAGACCATCGTGGGTCAGCAGCACCTTGTAGAGTCGCTACTGATTGCCCTGCTGGCCAACGGACACGTGCTTCTCGAAGGCGTTCCCGGCCTTGCCAAGACACTTGCCATCAAGACACTCGCCCGTGTAATCGACGCCAAATACTCGCGTATTCAGTTTACACCCGACCTGCTCCCGGCCGACGTCACCGGTACCATGATTTACAGTGTCAAGAACGAGTCGTTCCAGATTAAACGCGGTCCTATTTTCGCCAATTTCGTACTCGCTGACGAAATCAACCGCGCTCCCGCCAAAGTGCAGAGCGCACTTCTCGAAGCCATGCAGGAGCGTCAGGTGACTATCGGCGACAACACCTTCGCCCTCCCCGATCCCTTCCTCGTAATGGCTACCCAGAATCCCATCGAGCAGGAGGGCACCTATCCTCTCCCCGAGGCCCAGGTCGACCGTTTCCTTCTCAAAGTCGTAATCGGCTATCCCTCCAAGGACGACGAACGCCGCATCATCCGCCAGAACATCGCCCCCGGCAAGCAGGAAGTCGCCGCTCTTCTCCGCCCCGAAGAGATTCTTGAAGCGCAGAAAGTTGTAGAGAAGATTTATGTCGACGAGAAAATCGAGCGATACATCGTCGACATTGTGTTTGCCACCCGCTTCCCGGCCGACTATCAGCTCCCCGACCTCAAAGATATTATTTCGTTCGGTGCCTCGCCCCGCGCATCCATTTCGCTGGCACGCGCCTCACGCGCCTACGCCTTTATCCACGGACGCGGCTATGTGGTGCCAGAAGATGTACGCGCCGTTGCCCACGACGTGCTCCGCCACCGTATCGGTCTCTCCTACGAGGCTGAGGCTCAGAACATCACCACCGACGAAATCATCTCCGGCATACTCGACAAAATCGAAGTACCCTGATGAGGTGTCCTTCACCTGTGAAGCACCACATCCAACACCATACTTAATCATCAAACCTCATAATGGAAGCATCCGACCTCCTCAAAAAGGTAAGAAAAATCGAAATAAAAACCCGCGGACTGAGTCAGAATATCTTCGCGGGCGAATATCACACGGCCTTCAAGGGTCGTGGTATGATGTTCTCCGAGGTGCGCGAATATCAGTATGGCGACGACATCCGCGACATCGACTGGAATGTCACAGCACGTCACAACCACCCCTACGTCAAGGTCTATGAGGAGGAACGCGAGCTCACGGTGATGTTGCTTGTCGATGTCAGCCGCTCGCGCCTTTTCGGAGCCGTCGGCGAGCCCAAGAGAGAGATGATTGCAGAAGTGGCCGCGACGATAGCCTTCTCAGCCATCCAGAACAACGATAAAATTGGCGTCATCTTCTTCTCCGACCGCGTCGAGAAGTTTATTCCGCCCAAAAAGGGTCGCAAGCATATCCTGTTCATAATCCGTGAGCTGCTCGATTTCACCCCCGAACGCTCTGAGACCGACATCGCGACAGCCCTGCGTTACTTCACCGACGCACTCAAAAAACGCGCCACCACTTTCCTTATCTCCGACTTCATCGACTCGCACGACTATACCAAGGCATTGCAGGTGGCAGGCAACCGCCACGACGTGATTGCGCTACAAATATACGACAAGCGCGACAGCCAGATGCCCGACATAGGACTTATCCGCCTTAGCGACCTCGAAACAGGACGCGAGCAGTGGGTCGACACATCATCTGGCAAAATCCGAAAGGCCTACAACCGCTGGTGGTACGAACGCCAGCAGACTATGAACGAGAGTATGCGAAAAGCCCGCGTCGACATAGCATCCGTAGCTACCGACGAAGATTATGTCGCCGCGCTTATGGCTCTTTTCCGGCGCCGCGGCCAACGCTGATACCCGCCCCCGCAGTCTGTTCCAATCCTTTACCTCTTCACTCCTCTTACGTCTCACGTTGATTAGTTCAATATAATGACATTATCGCCGCTACGAAATAAGCTCCTTACACTGGCTGTCGCCATGCTTGGTGTCGTTTCCGCGCCTGCCGCAAGCGCAGCAGCCCCCGACATCACGGTAAAGGCGACGCTTGATTCGGCCACGCTCGAAATGGGACGCGTCACCGCTCTCCATGTCGAGGTGTTCGGCACTATCGATGCCACCGACTCTACAGCCACAGCCGTCGCACTCCAGATTCCCGACTCCTTGAAGTCGGTGATTGAAGTGGCGGGCATCACGGAGCCGGAGGTGACAAATCTCGGCAATGGACGTGCCCGTATTCTGCGCGACATCATCATACAGAGTTTTGATTCGGGCATGTATACCATCCCGCCAGTTCTTTACTTTGCCGATGACTCGGCCTACCGGTCCAACGAAACAATTCTCAAGGTCTACCCCGTAGCGGTCGACTCGCTGACTACTATCAACGACTATTCCGATGTCGTGGCACCCAACCGTCAGCTTCTCGACTATCTCCCCGACTGGATGGTGAAATGGGGATGGTGGGCGCTTCTCGCCGTTGTAATCATCGCCGCCGCCATTTACATCTACATCCGCAAGCGTAAGGGAGCCGCAATTATTCCCGCCGCGCCCGTCAAGAAGGAGGACCCCGTCGACGCTGCCCTGCGTCAGCTCGGCGAGCTGCGCGAGGAGAAGCTCTGCCAACGTGGCGAGGAGAAGACGTACTACACACGCCTTACCGACATCCTGCGCATTTATCTACACGACCGTTTCGGCATCAATGCCATGGAGATGACCTCGACCCAGATACGCCGTGCATTGAGCAGCCACAACGCCACACGCATGAGTACCGACCTCATGAGCCGCATACTCGAAATGGCCGACTTCGTGAAGTTTGCAAAAGTGCGACCGCTGCCTGAGGATAATGTGGCCGTTATGAACGAAGCTGTCAAATTTGTCGACGATACCCGTCCAGCGGCCGCACCCGAACCTCCGGCGCCTGACAGTACGGACGCTTCGCCCGACAGCAACGAATCAACCACTAAACAGACCAAGTCATGACATTTGCGAATCCCGATATATTATGGGGACTGCTCATAATCATCCCCTATATCGCCTGGTATGTGTGGAAGCGCGGACGCCTCCACGCTCCGGTAGCGGTGTCGTCGCTCGCTCCGTTTGCAAAAGTCGGGCGCTCGTTCCGCTCACTGCTGCTTCACGGACTGTTCTTTGTGCGTCTGGCCGCCATAGCCGCCCTTATAGTGGTACTTGCACGCCCTCAGACACGCGACCGTTGGAGCTCCACTTCTACCGAGGGCACCGACATTGTGATTGCGCTTGACCTCTCGACATCCATGCTCGCCCGCGACTTCAAGCCCGACCGCTTCGAGGCAGCCAAACAGGTAGCAGCACAGTTTGTGGCAGGGCGCGAGAGCGACAACATTGGCATTGTAATCTTTGCCGGCGAAGCTTTCACCGCCGTCCCCATGACCACTGACCGCGCGCTGCTCGTAAACTATATCAATGATATCCGTATGGGTATGCTTGAAGACAATACAGCTATCGGCGACGGCCTCGCCACCGCAATCAACCGCATCAAGGAGGGTAAGGCCAAGAGCAAGAGCATCATCCTGCTAACCGACGGCTCCAACAACACCGGCATCGTTGCGCCCGCCACTGCCGCCGAAATTGCCCGCAAGTATGGCATCAAGGTCTACACCATAGGCATCGGCCGCAACGGCATGGCTCCATATCCCGCAGAAAACGCATTCGGTCGAATCGAATATGTCAATATGCCGGTAGTGATTGACGAGGCAACACTCCAACAGATTGCCGCCACGACAGGCGGACGCTACTTCCGCGCCACCGACAACAACGTGCTCGCCGATGTGTTCAAGGAAATTGATTCGCTCGAAAAGACCGCTATCGATGTGCGCAACTTCTCACACACAGAAGACAATTATCTGCCATGGGCACTTCTGTGCCTCGCGCTTATAGCCCTTGAACTGATATTACGTTCCACCGTATTACGCTCCATCCCATAAGCTATGATAAAATTTGTCAATCCACAATATCTATGGCTGCTGCTCGCAGTGCCTGTCATAGCCGGGCTGTGGCTTCTCGCCCGTGCCGCACGCCGCCGCAAGCTTCGTCGCTTCGGCCAGCCCAACGTCATAGCCTCGCTGATGCCGGAAGCGTCACACTACACCGGATGGATTAAGATTGCGCTCGAGCTCCTGGCAGTGGCCCTGCTCGTTATAGCAATCGCGCGCCCCATTGCGCCGACTGACTCCGAACAGACCGTATCGACCACCACCACCCGTGGAATCGAGCTGATGATTTGTCTCGACGTCAGCAACTCGATGCTCGCCTCGTCGACCGACGACCCCGGTGGCGTAAGCCGTCTCCGCCGTGCCAAGTTTATCATTGAAAAGCTTATCGACAAGCTCAAAGACGATAAAGTGGGCCTCATTGTGTTTGCCGGAGAGAGCTACACACAGCTTCCGATAACCTCCGACTACATCTCGGCCAAAATGTTCATCGACGACCTCTCGACCGAGATGGTACCGACACAGGGCACCGCAATAGGCGCTGCAATCGACATGGCCATGAATGCCTTTACCCCCGACAGTGAATGCGACAAGGCTATCGTGGTCATCACCGATGGCGAGAACTTCGAGGATGACGCCAAGGCTGAGGCCGCGCGTGCCGCCGAAGCCGGCATCCAGGTCAACGTAATAGGTCTTGGCACAGCCGGCGGCGCACCCATCCCCACTCCCAAAGGAATGGGAACAGGCAAGTATCTCGCCGACCAGAACGGCCAGACCGTTATGACCGCCCTCAACGAAAGCGAGGCACGCGAGATAGCCAAGGCCGGACACGGCATCTATCTTGCCGGTGGCGACCCCGCCGTAGTCTCCGATCTTGACGACCACCTCTCGACTCTCTCCACCGCCGAATACCAGCGCCTCACCTCCTCTCCCTCGGCCGAGTTGTTCCCAATCTTTGCGATTGCAGCACTTGTAATCCTCCTCATCGACACTCTCATCCCCTACCGCAAGATTTCATGGCTCCGCGGCATCAACTTCTTCACCAAAGCAAAATGATGTCAACACGCTTTCCATATATCCTCCGCACGTCGCTCGCCGCACTGACACTCGCCGTAGGCGCGCCGGCCATCTATGCCGACAACGCACCCGCCGAAAACAGCGAGACTCAGGCAGCCACACCGGCGGCATCAAACCGCTTCGAGCGCAATTTTATTGTCGACGGCAACAAGCTCTACCGCCAGAAACGGTTTGCCGAAGCCGAGACCATGTATAAGAAGGCTCTTGAACAGAACCCCAACTCGCCGCAGGCAAAATTCAACCTCGCAGCCTCATACATACGCCAAAGCGGCTCGGCCGACCCCAACGCCGACCGTAATCCGCTCAATGACGCACGTCAGTTGCTGACACAGCTCGCTCAGGTCAACGAACAGATGAGCGACGAAGAACGCATGATTGCCGAGCTCGCCAACTACAACCTCGGCAACATATCGTTTAACAACAACGACTTCGGCGGTGCAATAGAGGCCTACAAACGCGCCCTCCGCATCAACCCCGACGACGACAAGGCCCGTCAGAATCTCCGCCTGGCCCAGATTAAGCAGAAAGAACAGCAGCAGAATCAAGACCAGAACCAAAATCAGAACAAGGACCAAAACAATCAGAAGGATCAGCAAGACCAGAACCAGCAGCAAAACCAGGACCAGGACAAGAATAACGACCAGCAGCAGAATCAGGACCAGAACAAGGACCAGCAGCAGGGTCAGGACAAGAATCAGGATAAGCAGAATCCTGAAAAGCAACGCTCAGGCATGAGTGACGCCAACGCCGAACAGATTCTTAAAGCCATGGAGAACTCCGAGGCCGCCACACGCCGCCGAGTCGAGGCCGAACGCCGCAAGTCGGAGGCAGCCAAGCGCCGCCGAGTCACCAATCCATGGTAATATCAACCCATATCATACCGCTCTCATCATCAACGGGCCCACAATCCCGATACCACATAAACATGAAGCGACTCATAACCTCACTTTGGCTAATCACCCTGATAGCCGTCACGGCAATGGCTCAGACCTCGTTTTCGGTCCAGGCTCCCCAGCGCGTGCGTCAAGGACAGAAATTTGCCGTAACCTACCGTCTCTCCAACGGTGACGACCCGTCGGCTCTCCGCGTTCCGGAAATCAAGGGCTGCCGACTTCTCTTCGGACCGGCGCAGTCTACCCGCCAGAGCTACCAGATTGTCAACGGCAAGTCGTCGTCATCCTCATCTATCGATTACACGTACACCTATGCGGCAGGCGACCCCGGCACCTACACCATTCCCGAAGCGTCCATATCGTCGGGCGGAAAAACCTACCGCTCGAAAGCGGTGCAATTTACGGTAGTCGACGACCCCAACGCCGGTCAGCAACAAGGGCAGACCTACGGCCGGCAACAGGTCGACATCGACGACATAACCACCCAGAGCTCCCAGCGCCCCGTCAACGCCGACGACGTTATAGTGCGCATCATTCTGGGCCGCGACAAAGTGTATGAGCAGCAACCCGTAGAGTGTACAATCAAGCTCTATACCAAATACAACATCTCGTCGTTCCGTCCCACGATTCAGCCGTCATTTGACGGATGCCTCATAGAGGAGCTCGACGTGCGTCCGGCGCTCAACGAGGTCGAACGCTACAAAGGTCAGGATTACTACACCGCGGTGTTGAAGCGTTGTATCCTCTTCCCGCAGAAGTCGGGCAAAATCACTATCAACTCAGGCAACTACGACATGTCGGTCATCCAGTACGAGCAGGTCAATATGGGCTTTGTGACAATGCGCAACCCGGTTGAACGCGACATTCAGGTCACAAGCAACTCGGCGACGCTCAACGTTACTCCACTCCCCTCGCCAGCACCCGACGGGTTCAACGGCGCCGTTGGCGACTTTAAGATTGACTCGCGCATAGTGGGAAACAGCTTCCGCACCAACGACCCCGCTACGCTCATCTACACTATCACCGGCACCGGCAACATCAAGTACCTCAAAGAGCCCGCTATCGACTTCCCGAGCGAGTTTGAGCAGTACACCCCCAAGGCCGAGACCGACACACGCGTAAGTGGCTCCAATGTGTCGGGCACCATGACTATCGAGTACACTTTCGTGCCTACTACAACCGGCGACTTCACAATAGGAGCCGATAAGTTCGTATACTTCGACCCGGCCACCGGACGCTACAACACGCTTACCACTCCATCCTACCCGATCCATGTCGTAAAGGGTACCTCCACGCCTGTAAGCGACCGCGAGCGCAAGGATATCGAAACCAAGAATACCGACATACGCCACATCAAGATGGGTGATTTGGATCAGAGCCACAATCACACCATTGTAGCATACGCATGGTGGTACTGGGCCCTTTATCTCCTCCTTGTGGTGGCTCTAATTGCTGCCGTTGCCGCCTATGGCCGTCACGCCCGTGCCGCCGCCGATGTCGCCGGCCGTCGCAACGCCCGCGCCAACAAGACTGCACGCCGCCGCCTCGCCGCCGCCAAGACACTTCTTGACAAGGGCGACACGGCAAAGTTCCACGAAGAACTGCTCCGCGCACTGTGGGGCTATCTCGGCGACAAACTCCGACTCAACGCTTCACAACTCACCCGCGCCTCAGTGGCAGCAAATCTCACAGAAAGCTTCGGCGAACAGGGCGCGAAAGCGGCCGACGAGTTTACCGCCGTAATCGACGCCTGCGAAATGGCACGCTACACCCCCGTGGAAGCCGACGCCCCGCGTCAGCTCTACGAACGCGCCACCGAAGCTATCAACGCACTCGAACGTCTCAAAGCCTGAAATTAATCCGTCTCAGAAGTCATGACAAAATATATCCTCACACTGATAGCGGTAATCTCGGCCGCACTGGGCGTCTCGGCATCGCAGCTCGTCGAGCGTGCCGATTCGGCCTATTCGGCCGACGACTTTGCCACAGCCCTCAGTCTGTATGAAGAGGCTATGGCAGCCGACGGGCCGTCGGCTGCATTATGGTACAACATTGGCAACACCCACTACCGCCTCGGCAACATAGGTCTGGCTGTGGCCGACTACGAGCGCTCGCTCAGGCTCGACCCGTCAAACGACGACACCCGCGCCAATCTCGAATTCGTGCTGTCGCGTACGGCCGACCGCCCTGGTGATACCGGCTCTTTCATCTCCAACACAACAGATGCCATAGCCTCGGCCACGACTCCCAACGCCTGGGCCTGGATCGCCTTCGCCGTCTTTGTCTGCTGCATTGTCTGCGTCACTGTCTATATCTTCGGCTCTACGGTGATAATTCGCAAGACAGGCTTCTTTGCGGCGATAGTACTCTTTGTGGCGACGGCCGCCTCAGTGTTCATAGCTATACGTGCAGCCTCCAACTCCTCAGCTACCAACCGCGCCGTCGTGACAGCTGCCTCGACAATCCTGACCACATCGCCGCGCGAGCCCAAAGACCGCACCGAAGAGGCCATGTTGCTCCATGAGGGCACTCGTGTCACCATAATAGATTCCGTAGCCGCTCCCGCCGACACCACAGGACTCAAATGGTACGACGTGAGCGTCGACAACCATCACCGCGCATGGATTCGTTCGACCGACATCGAAATCATCTGACTAAGGGCGAAATACGCAAAACATGTTTTATAACATATAAAAAAATCACACCCGCAATAGCGACGGTATCAATTATTCTTGCTAAATTCACCCTCGAATAATCTCCCCTACTGTAAATCTTCAACCATCATAAACACCCGTTAATATGGCTAAAACCATCACATTCAACGAGCTGCGCCGCCTCAAAGACAGCCTGCCCGACGGAGCGACCCACCAAATCGCCGACAAGCTCAACGTCACCGTTCAGACAGTCCGCAACTATTTCGGCGGCGCTAACTATGAATTTGGCAAAAACGCCGGCGTCCACATTGAACCGGGCCCTGACGGCGGCATCGTAGTACTCGACGATGAGACCATCTACGACATGGCCGTGGAGATCCTGAAAAATCAGGAAAAGGCATAATATCTCCATCAACCTCTTTCTCGCCCCGCCCCGCTCCACAGCCCGGCGGGGCGAGCAGTGAGTGACACACACATCTATTCCACGTCATAACTACAACGTCAAAGAGATGTCGAAAATTTCGGTAGTAATCAATACTTACAACGCCTCCGGGCATCTTGCTCAGGTCCTTGATTCAGTCAAAGACTTCGACGAAATTCTGGTGTGCGACATGGAAAGCAGCGATACCACGCTCGATATTGCTCGCGCCTATGGGTGCCGTATCGTGACATTTCCACGAAACGACAACAACATTTGCGAGGTAGCGCGTGACTTCGCTATCCACCAGGCGTCAAACCCCTGGGTACTGGTGGTCGACGCCGATGAGGTGGTGACTCCGCAGCTGCGAGAATATCTCTATTCTCGTGTGAATGAGCCGGGTTATGAGACCGCCTTGTTAATTCCACGCCTCAATCTTTTCATGGGCCGACAGGTCAACGACACGCCCGACTACCAGTTACGTTTTTTCTTGCACGACCGCACGACATGGCCCCCGACAATCCATTCGCGGCCGCACGTCGACGGTCCGGTAATGAAGATTCCGTCACGGCGACGTGACCTCTGGTTGCGACACCTCGACAATTCCCCAATGACGTCGCGCATAGACAAGCTCAACCGCTACACCGACAACGAACTGCCGAAACGCGCACACCGCCATTTCGGCGCCGCGTCGATGATGTTCAGGCCGCTGTGGTTTTTCCTGCGCACACTGATAGTTGGAGGCGCTTGGCGTAGCGGACGGCGCGGCATAGCGCGCTCCTATATGTCGGCAATCTATCAGATGACACTGATGAGCAAGCTCGCGGAGCGCGACTTCAACCAAAACGAACACAAAAACAGCTGATTACAAATGCGATTATCTGAACTCCGCCCGGGCCAGGAAGCCCAAATAGTCAAGATACTCGGTCATGGCGCTTTCCGCAAACGCCTGATTGAAATGGGATTCGTGGGAGGCAAGACCGTAAAGGTCATGCTTCAGGCCCCGCTTCACGACCCCGTGAAGTATCAGATTATGGGCTACGAAGTGAGCCTGCGACGCTCCGAAGCCAATCTAATCGATGTCGTGCCCCTTTCCGACGGAACCGACGCTGCCGGAGCGCACTCCTCACATCCCACCACCCGAGAGTTCAACTACGACGAGTGCCCCGTTGTCGAAGCTCCGCCGGCCAACGCCTACGACAAGTCACACCGCACAATCAATGTAGCCCTTATCGGCAACCCTAACTGTGGCAAGACTTCGTTATTCAACATAGCCTCGGGCGCACATGAGCATGTGGGCAACTATTCCGGTGTCACCGTCGACGCCAAGGCGGGAGTGTTCCACCACAAAGGCTACACATTCAACATCGTCGACCTGCCTGGTACCTACTCTCTCGACTCATATTCGCCGGAGGAGCTTTATGTGCGTCGCTATCTGCGCGACAACACTCCCGACGTAATCATTAACGTCGTAGTGGCCTCTAACCTCGAGCGCAATCTTTACCTCACCACGGAGCTTATTGACATGGACCGCCCCATGGTGATAGCGCTGAACATGTACGACGAGCTTGAAGCCTCGGGCGACAATCTCGACTTCGGATTGCTCGCAGGCATGATAGGCGTGCCTATCGTGCCAACGGTGAGTCGCGACGGCCGAGGCATCGACTGCCTTTTCGACACCGTAATCGACGTATACGAGGACCGCTCGGAAGCGGTGCGACACGTCCACGTGCAGCTCAGCAGCGCGACGGAAGAGGCGGTCAAAACGCTCAACCGCGCGCTGAAAGCCGCCAAGAATATCGACCACCGTTTCTCGCCCCGATATCTCGCAATAAAGACGCTCGAACACGACTCTGAGGCCGAGGACATCATACGTACATCCACATCACCCGACGAATACCGCAAGTATCTGGAATTGCGCGACAGCCTTGTCGAACAGGTAGAAAGCGCTACAAGCGAAGATATTGTATCGTCGATAGCAGCCGAGAAATATGGCTTTATCGCGGGCGCGCTCGCTGAAACACTTTCCAAGGGAGAGGTCGACACCACCCAGCGCACCCGTATAATCGACAGCATAGTCACCTCGCCGCTGTTCGGCTTCCCTATCTTCCTTGCCATAATGATATTCATTTTCTGGGCCACATTCGCCATAGGAGGTTATCCCATGGAATGGATTGAGTCGGGCGTGAGCGCGCTCGGCGATTTGGTGCGCAGCATCCTGCCCGACGGCCCTGTAAAAGACCTCGTGTGCGACGGCATAATCGGAGGCGTTGGCGCAGTGATAGTGTTCCTCCCCAACATCCTCATACTCTACTTCTGCATCTCGTTTCTTGAAGATTCAGGATATATGTCAAGGGCAGCGTTCATAATGGACAGACTCATGCACCATATCGGTCTGCACGGCAAATCGTTTATCCCCATGATTATGGGCTTCGGATGCTCCGTGCCGGCGATTATGGCATCAAGGGCTATCGAGAGTCGTGCGTCGCGCATCGTCACTATCCTCATTACCCCATTCATGTCGTGCTCGGCCCGCCTGCCTATCTATGTGCTTCTTGTAGGCACGTTCTTTTCTACACACGCCGCGCTCGTGATAGCTGCGCTCTATCTGCTTGGCGTACTGGTGGCGGTAGGCACCTCAAAGTTGCTGCGCCGTTTCTGGTTCAAGACCGATGTTGTGCCGTTTGTAATCGAGCTACCCCCCTACCGACTCCCGACATTCAAGGCGTCGCTCCGTCACATGTGGGGCAAAGGCGAGCAGTATCTGCGCAAAATGGGCGGCATAATCCTCATCGCGAGCATAATAGTGTGGGCTCTCGACTATTTCCCTCACCACGATGACGACGCAGCTGCCATGGCTGCCACTGAATCCACACTCGATGACTCGGAAATCAACACCGCTTCCGACTCATTCCTTGAGATGATAGGCAAAGCCATTAACCCCGTCATGGAGCCGATAGGCATGTCATGGCGCGCCTCGGTAGCGGCCGTAGCCGGTATCCCTGCCAAAGAGATTGTAGTGTCGAGCCTTGGAGTGCTATACACCGGAGATGAAGAGGCGACCAACCAGATGCTCGGGCAGCGCATCCAGCAGATAAACCCGGCCACCGGAAAGCCAGACTTCACTCCGGCCTCGTCCCTCGCTTTCCTCGTGTTTGTGCTGCTGTTCTGCCCTTGTATCGCTACCCTCGCGGCTATCGCGCGTGAGACAGGTTCATGGCGATATTCTCTCTTCTCGGCGGGTTACAGCACAGTTGTCGCCTGGATTGTGGCATTTCTCGTCTACCGTGTCGCACTACTCTTCTGAGCCGACCCGCGACATATCGAATCGCATATCAAATCACCGGCACCCGCCACTGCTATTTGCAGCGGCGGGTGTTTGTGTTTCATGATTTTTTATTAATTTTGTGTGGTTTTATGGGCCGCAAGGCCATAGCCACTCTCATCCTCTTCATTTTTAATCGCAAAGCTCTATGATTCATCGCATACTATTTGCACTCTTAGCAGTAGCCGCCACCATAATCCCGGCTACCGCCCAGTCGTCGACTGATCCTCTCTTTCCACTGCCTGAGGTCCCCGACGAACTCACCAGCCTCCAAGACCGTACCGGCTACCTGCTCGAACATTACTGGGACCGCTGCAACTTCAAGCAGGCGCTCTCGTCGAAAGCCAAGTTCGCCAAGTCGTTTGACACATATGTCGACCTTATGAAAGCAGGCTCCCGCCACGCTGTGATGCGCTCTATCTACAAATTGCTCGGCTCTCTCGAAAAGCAGCCCAAAGAGCTGCTGTTTGTGGTTCAGCAGGCCGAGGCAATAATGTACTCAGACACCGCCACTTTCCGTTCCGACGAGGCGTATATCCCCTTTGCGCGTGCAATCGCCGAGAACAAGAAGATCGACCGCGATACCAAGGAGCACTACGCCGCCCACGCCCGCATCCTTTCGGGCAGCGCCAAAGGTATGGAGGCACCCAAGCTTCAATACACCGACTCTCTTGGAGTATCGCACACACTCGACGCCGACACGGCCCAATATGTCATACTGTTTTTCAACGACCCGCGCGACGTCGACAGCATGATTTCCCGCGGACGCATCGCAGCTAACCCTACCGCGAACCTGCTCGTTAAAAAAGGGCTAATACGCATTGCCGCCATTACTCCCGGCAAGCCCGACGACGAGTGGAAATCGCTCGCCTCGCGCTATCCTGAGGGCTGGATTGTGGGCGCGGCTCCCGACGCAGCCTCGATCTACGACCTGCGCAACTTCCCCACTATCTACGTACTTGACAAAAATCTCAACATTATTGATAAGGGCACGTCGACAAATCAGCTGATAAATCTGTTCAACAGCCTGTAACAGCCGTCCACAATATGAGAAAGTTCACCGACCTACTCTCCCGCCTGTTTCTTAAATTCACAGGCTATTCCTACTCCAACCTCGGCCGCCTCTACATGCGTCTTTTCGTCGGAGTGATGTTCTTGCAGTTCGGCATCCGTCAGCTCGTCAACTACCATGCCATGTCAGTCGATTTTCCGAGTGTGTTCGGATGGTCATCGACCACATGTCTGACCCTTATGATTATCATCGAGCTGACATGTTCGCTCTGTATCATGGTCGGCTTCCTGACACGCCTGGCGGTAATCCCGTCGATAGTGTCGATGATAGCATCGGAATGGTATATCCTCCACAGCCTAATCCCGTCGACTTCAATCTACGGCATAGACTCCACTCAGCCGGGCTATCTGCCTATCATGTTCATCGGCATTTTCCTCTTCATCCTCATTTCAGGTCCCGGGAAAATATCGGTCGACTATTGCATAACGCTTTACCTCATAGGCCAACGCGGCGCCGAGGCCAATGAGGATGAAAAGATTCTTTCCGAAGCATGAGCGCGACTCCATCCATTGCGATGCTCATCTCGGGCGGCGTCGACTCGGCAGTCGCCTTGTATCGCCTAATCGAACAAGGCTATGGACCAGACATACAATTGTTCTACATACGTATCGGCCTTGACACCGACGAAGGCGACTGCTCGGCCGAGGAGGACATAGAGATGTGCCGCCTTATAGCCTCACGTTTCAATCTGCCCCTCGAAATAGTCAGTCTGCACAAGGAATACTGGGACAATGTGATGGAATACGCGCTCAACACCGTCAGAGCCGGCCTCACGCCCAATCCCGACATCATGTGCAACCGAATTATCAAATTCGGGTACTTCGAGGAGCGCTGGGGCAAGGACTTCGACCTCACGGCTACCGGTCATTATGCGTCCACACTGATTGGCGACGACGGCCTCAAATATCTTGCCACAGCCGTAGACCCCGTCAAGGACCAGACCGACTTCCTGGCACGCATAACCTACCCTCAACTCCGCAAGCTTGTGTTCCCGCTTGGCGACATACCCAAAAGCCGCGTCCGCGAGATAGCTATCGAGCAGCACCTGCCCAATGCCTACCGACGCGACAGCCAGGGTATCTGCTTCCTGGGCAACATCAACTACAACGACTTCATACGCCGTCATCTCGGCGACAACCCGGGCCCGATAGTGGAGATCGAGACCGGCCGCGAGCTCGGAACTCACCGCGGCTTCTGGTTCCACACCATAGGCCAGCGCAAGGGGCTTGGCCTTTCGGGCGGCCCATGGTTCGTGATAAAGAAAGAGGTCGCCACCAACACTCTCTATGTGTCGCGGGGCTATGATACCCCATTGCAGTATGGCACGACCATCACCCTGTCGGAAATGCACTGGATTACACGCAATCCGTGGCAGGTAACCGACTGCATCGAGGCGCCGGTAGCGTTCAAGAACCGTCACTCTCCCGAGTTTCTGTCAGGTACGCTTACTCGCAATCCCGACACCGAAATATGGACTCTGCGCAGTTCCACCCCGGTACAGGGAATAGCTCCCGGACAGTTTGCCGTCATCTATACTACCGACCGCGCCATCTGTCTCGGCTCGGGAGTTATCGCCTCACACTAATCTCTCTCATCTCCAACCGACAAAAGACACATGGACGCCAACGACTCTTCACGCATCAGCCTGCGCATACTCGGACTCTCCTACAAGGAAATCCAGAAAGGCGCCTATGCGCTCATACTCGCCGAGACCGACGGGCCACATTACATCCCTATTGTTATAGGCACCAATGAAGCGCAGTCAATAGCCATGAGGCTTGAAAATTTCACTCCTCCACGCCCCATAACTCACGATATATTTGCTTCGTTTGCCCACGCTTTCGGCATACGACTAAAAGAGGTGTTCATTCATAAGTTCGAGGACGGAGCTTTCTGGTCGGAGCTGGTGTTTGTCAACCAGGAGGGCTGTGAGGTGGTGCTCGATGCCCGTACCTCCGACGCCATTGCCATTGCGCTGCGCACCCGCTCGCCGATATACACTACCCGTGAGATTGTCGAAGAGACCGGCTTCGTCATGGAGCAGGAACCGCAGCCCGCTTCCGCCCGAGAAGACGACATCGACATTGAGAGTATAGCACCTACCGATGAGTTGTCGGACGAAGCTCCGCTCGACGACCTCTCGACAGAGCAGCTTCAATCCATGCTCGCCGACCTCATAGCCGAAGAGCGGTATGAGGAAGCCGCCCGTGTGAGCGAAGCCCTCAAACGCAAGAGCCACAAGTAAGCAAATACACAAAACAATATAACCTGTCATTTCATCACTACCGTGGGAACTCTCAAATTCCGTCTGTCACTACTCAGTTTCATCGAATTTGCCGTGTGGGGCGCCTACCTCACGTCGCTTGGCAACTTCCTTGCCGGCAATGGTCTCGTAGCCGAAATAGGATGGTTTTACGCCGTGCAGGGCATCGTATCGCTGTTCATGCCCTCGATTATAGGCATCATAGCCGACCGCTGGATACCTGCCCAGCGCATGCTTGCAATCTGTCATCTACTCGCTGCAATATTCATGGGAGCCGCCGGCTTCTACTGCATGACGACCGACACCATAGCCTTTACACCACTCTTTACGCTCTACTCACTCTCGGTGGCGTTTTTCATGCCCACGATAGGGCTATGCAACTCGGTGGCATTCAACGCGCTCACCAAGCACGGACTCGACACCGTGACCGCGTTTCCCCCTATCCGCGTGTTCGGCACCATAGGTTTCATCGTCGCAATGCTTTTCGTAAATTTTGCAGGACCTGAGAACGCCTCTTTCCAGTCGACATACATGCAGATGTTCGTATCGGCGGCACTGAGCATTGTGATGTTTCTCTACGCACCCACCATGCCGGCCTGCCCGGTGTCGAAAGCCTCGGCGGCCGGCGGCATGACCGACGCGCTCGGGCTGCGTGCTTTCGCACTATTCAAGCAGCGTAAAATGGCGCTCTTCTTTATCTTCTCGATGCTGCTCGGCGTGTCGCTCCAAATCACCAACGGCTACGCTAATCCCTATATCACAGGCTTCAAGGATATACCTGAATATGCCTCGGCATGGGCTGCCCGCAACGCTAACGCCCTCATCTCGCTCTCGCAGATGTCGGAAACGGTATGCATCCTGTTCATTCCCTTCTTCCTGAAACGTTTCGGCATCAAGGGCGTCATGCTCATATCTATGATTGCATGGTTCGGACGTTTCGGCTTTTTCGGCCTCGGCGACCCCGCCGGCGGTGTGTGGATGTTCATCCTCTCATGTATTGTCTATGGCATAGCCTTTGACTTCTTCAATGTGTCCGGAGGTCTTTATGTCGACAAGATGACCGGCTCAGAGATACGTTCTTCGGCTCAGGGACTGTTCATGATAATGACCAACGGCCTCGGTGCTACAGTAGGCACCATATCAGCCATGGCCATTGTCAACCATTTCGTCAACCCGGCCGACAGCCCCGAAATGCAGCTCGAAGGGTGGCGCACCTGCTGGTATATCTTCGCCGCATACGCGGCAGTTGTGGCCGTACTATTCGCCATTTTCTTCCGCGACGACCGCAAGCAAAGCTTCGACGAACGCGAGATAAAGTCCGACGAAGCAGCAACCATAGGCGCGCCTGCCGGCCAGACTGAAATCTGACACCTCTCACCCACCTTACACCACTATGATACAGTTTTATTCACCGGACATAACTTCTACCCTTACGCTGCCCGAAAGTGACTCGGCCCACGCCACGCGTGTGCTGAGATTGCGAGAAGACGACGAAATTCAGGTGATTGACGGCCGCGGCACTGCCTATACCTGCCGCATCGTGGCTCCGCACCAACGTCATACTGCTGTCGAGATTATCGCGTCGGAATCCATGCCCCTGCCGTGGAAGCAGGAGCTTGTACTCGCCGTCGCCCCCACAAAACATATCGACCGCATGGAATGGCTCGTAGAAAAAGCGGTGGAAGTCGGTGTCAACCGTATCATTCCCATTCTGTGTCGCCACTCCGAGCGCAAAGAGATAAAGACCGAGCGCCTCGAAAAGATTGCCGTCGCCGCGATGAAACAGTCGCTGAAAGCAGTCGCGCCGGTCATCGACCCGATGACCCCGGTCGACAGAATAATATCCGACTTCGCCTCACACCAGCGTTTCATCGCTTACTGCGACCGCACCATACCGCGACGCCTCCTTGCCTGCGAATACCGAGCTTCGACATCCGCTGTAATAATGATAGGCCCGGAGGGCGACTTCTCACCTGAAGAGATACGTACCGCGCTCGACACCGGCTGGCTCCCGGTAAGCCTCGGCCCGTGCCGCCTGCGCACCGAAACGGCCGCACTGACCGCAATTGAGACTTTCCATATACTTGACCAAGCATCAACCTGCATACAATGATTAACAACCGCATACTCGCTCCCGGCACCGACAACTTTTTTCTGCTCGCCGGTCCCTGCGTCATCGAAGGCGAACGCATGGCCCTCGACATCGCTGCAACGATAGCTCCCCTTGCCACCGAACTCGGCATACCCTACGTCTTCAAGGGCTCATATCGCAAGGCCAACCGCTCGCGCCTCGATTCGTTTACCGGCATCGGCGACCGCGAGGCCCTCGCTGTGTTACAGAAAGTACACCGCACATTCAATATCCCCGTCGTGACCGACATCCACTCGGCCGATGAAGCGCGTATGGCAAGCGATTTTGACGTAGACGTGCTCCAAATTCCGGCTTTCCTGTGCCGTCAGACCGACCTCCTCGTTGCTGCCGCGCGCACCGGCCGAGCCGTCAACATCAAGAAAGGTCAGTTCTTGTCTCCTGAGGCAATGATATTTGCAGTCGATAAGCTACGTGAATCGGGCGCGACCGACATAGCTATAACCGAGCGTGGCACCACGTTTGGCTATCAAGACCTTATTGTCGATTACCGCGGCATCCCCACAATGCAGCAATTCGGCGTACCGGTAGTGCTCGACGCCACCCACTCGCTGCAACAGCCCAATCAACCCAAGGGTGTTACCGGAGGACGCCCCGACCTGATAGAGACCATTGCCCGAGCCGGTATCGCCGTGGGTGTTGACGGCCTCTTCATTGAGACACATCCCGAACCGGCCGTAGCCAAGAGCGACGGAGCCAATATGCTCCCGCTCGCCGAACTCCCACGGCTGCTGAGACGCCTTACAGCACTGCGCCACTGCATCGACCAATTTGCCGACTGACCGATGCGCCCGTTCGTTGTTGCGGTATTTATAGCCGCTTCGCTGGCAGGCGCCGCGCAGCAGCAGACGCGTCTGTCGACCGACATCATCGACACCTATACGTCGCTGATTGCTTCCAAGCCCGATAATTGCGACCTCTATCTGTCGCGCGCCTTGGAGTATCTGTCACAAGGACTCACCTCACCGGCCCTATCAGACCTCAACGACGCGTTGCGTCTATGTCCGAAAGGCGACAAGGACCTGCGCTTCGAGATTCTGTCGCAGCGTGCATCAGTGTATGAGATACAGATGGACTATACCGCCGCATTGGCCGACCTTGAAGCCGCGGCGGCGTTAAAGCCCGACGTGCCGTCGCTTACAGTGGCACGCGCCAGAATCTTTACCGGACTCGGCCGCTACCGTGAGGCACGCGACGAATACAACCGCTATCGTCGCGTCAATCCCCGAGATGCGTCTACACTGTTCGGACTGGCGAAAGTATCGGCTCTCGACGGCGATACCGATGCCGCCTTGGCCTACGCCAACGACGCCGTAGAGATAGCTCCACGCGCGGGAAAATCATACCTATCACTGGCCGACCTGTATATCCTGCTCGGTCGCTCCGACGAGGCCATTACCGCATGCATCCGCGCCATTGGCTGCAACGATGACGCTTCGGGCGACGCGCTTCAAAAACTCGTCGACATGAGCCGGCGGTCGTTCCCGGGTGTGACGGGAGGTCTTGACAAGGCTATCAACGACAACCCCTCCGCAGGTATTCTCTACTACATCCGAGCCGCGATTGCTCAGGACCACGAGCACCATGCGAGCGCACTCGCCGACTATGATGTTATCGACGGTTCCGGTCCGTTTGCCGGAGGCGCCCTTGCGTCGTCAATCGCCGAGTCGCTCCTTGCCCTCGACCTCAACGACGAGGCACTTCAAGTCCTCCGCAAAGCGCCCGCAGTAATGCATGATTCGGAATGGCACACACTCCGAGCCGTCGCTCTTCACAGGCTTGGCCGCAACGAGGACGCGCTTACTGAAATAGACTCCGCACTTGCACTCGACGCCGACAATGTAGACGCTATGGAGCAACGTGCCCGCATACTCATTGCCCTCAACCGCGCGGCGGAAGCTTCGACACAGCTCGCGGCCGCGATAATGACCGAGCCGTCGCACCGTCCTTTGCTCTATCTGTTACGCTCTACCGTGGCACCGGAGTCTCTGTGCGACAACCTTATCGAGGGAGCCGCCGATCTTGTGTTTGACCCTGACGACCCCGCGTCACTGCGAGGATTCGCCCTACTGGCACTCGGCAAAACAGACGAAGCGACAGTGTGGGCCAACAGTCTCACCCGACTATCGACAGCAGGCGACGGAGTAGCCATGTTTACCGCGGCTTGTGTGCTCGCGCGCGCCGATAAGCCCGAGGAGGCACTGAATATGCTTGAAGCTGCTATCGCGGCAGGCTACGACAACCGTCACGCCGTGCTGTCGGATACCACGCCACTCATATCACTTGAGCCTTTGCGCAGTCACAAGCGCTTCACGTCCGTTACAGCTCCGCTGCAAAAGTCAGTCAAGACACAATGAGACCGCTTATTCTTTCTCTTCTGTCGCTTTTTGCGCTACCGCTTATATGCGGGGCGTATCCGGCCGTAATCCAGACCGACGATGTCAATGGCATAATCCGCGCTCTTGACGCCGAACTCAAACTGCGCGATGTTAATATCGGGCGGCGCCAGCACCATCTCGATTCCTTGTCGGCGCGCGTCAACTCAGGACGCCTGTCAATAATCGACTTCCGCAAAATAGGCGCGGCGGCAACAGGATTTGACAACGACCTCGCCGTAACCAACTACATAAGGGCAGCGGCCTACGCCGACAGCATCGGCGACCGCAGAAGCGCGGCGGAGTTTTCGCTTGACGCGGCATCACTAATGCCGCTGGGAGGCCTCACTACGGAAGCTATACAACGCTTCACGTCGGTCGACACCACGGGCTTTGACCTCAACATGCAGCGCCACTATTTCAATTGCGGCCGACGCATGTACGACTATATCGGCAATCTCTTCACCGATTATCCGGCTCTTCACGCCCACTACGACTCGTTGTCGCTGCAAATGATGGAGAAGCTGATTATTCTCAACGACATGGAGCCGAAAGCTTCGGAAGCCACACGCCTTGTCAATCTCGGAGAATACCTCTACCTGACCGGCAATCACCGTCGCGCCCGCCAGGAACTCTTCAAAGCACTCGACGTGTCAACAATGACCGACAACAATTTTGCCATTGCCGCCTACCTGCTGGCAGCCATAGGCGATGACCTCGACAACGAAAACGAACAGATGTATTATCTCGGGCTGTCGGCACTCGCCGATACGAGAGCTGCCACACGCGAAATCACGTCGCTCCAACGGCTCGGCAAATATATGCTCGACCGCGACGACATAAACCGCGCTCACCTCTATTTTTCAGAAGCAATGCAGAACGCGATAGAGGCACACGCCGCCACACGAATGATACAGACCGCAGCACAGCTACCGATTATCGAGCGCATCCATAACCGCGAGCTCGCCCAGTCACAGAAACGAGTACGCATCCTAATCATTATCATGGGTGTGCTGATTGTAATGCTTGCGGTGGCACTCGCCTATGCCCACAGGCGCAACACCTACCGCCTGCGTCTGCAACGTCATCTCGAAGAGTCAAATCTTGCCAAAGAAACATACATAAGCCGCTTCCTCGATCTCAGCGCCATCTACATGGACAAGCTCAACCAGTTCTGCAAGATAGCCGCCAACAAAATTTCCACCGGCCAGACCGACGAGCTGTATCGCCTCACGCGTTCGGGAAAATTTGTGGAGCACAACTCCACTGACTTCTACGCCATATTCGACGACGCTTTTCTGCACATGTATCCCGACTTCGTGGCAAAAGTCAATGCGCTGCTGCGCGAAGACTCACAGATAGTGCTGAAAGACGGCGAGAAGCTCAACACAGACCTACGCATACTCGCGTTCATGCGCCTCGGAATCGACGACACGGCCAAGGTGGGACGCATCCTCAATTACAGCGTCAACACAATCTATGCCTATCGTAACAAGATACGCAACCGGGCCAAGGACCGCGACAACTTCGAGGCCGCTATAACATCGCTCTGAACCCTATCACCCTCAAAAAAGATTCAGCTCCCCGGCGTTGTTAGAGAGTCACACACGCCGGGGAGCTGATTATATATTGTCGCGGATTAGCTGTCAGAATAGTTTCTCAGGATATTCACCGCTTGCGTGGAGTTCGGCAAACTTCTCGACTACACCGGGACGGTCGGCCGAATAAGTAACGCCAAACCACTTGGAATCTGTGTCGAGAACCTTTACGGTAGCTTCGCCATCCTTGATAAGAGTGTCGATGCAGAGAGGGATGAAAAATTCACTCTTTGGGGTATCGATCTTCTCGTCGAGGAACTTCTTAAACTCGCGCTCCGAGTAATCGAAGTAGTCGGGGGTGAAGCCCCAGAGGTTCATTGACACAGGGGTGTTGGGTTCAAGAGTCTGCTCCTTACCGTTCTCATCGGTAAACACGATGCGGCCGTCCTGGTCATAAGCGATCGATGTGCGTTCTACCACGCCGGTGAGGTTACCGTCGGCGCCGGTGGTGCACACACCACGGCTCACGGAACCGTTTTCGGTCATGGTATTGCCTACGCGGAAACCTACCATGCAGTAGTCGCCCTTGCGGTCGCGCGGACGTGAAAGCTCCTTGGCGATTACCTCAAAAGCGTTGCGGCCGTAGAAGTCGTCGGCATTGATTACAGCAAAGGGCTCTTTGATTGCGTCCTTGCCCATGAGAACGGCGTGGTTAGTACCCCAGGGCTTTGTGCGGTCGGCGGGGCAGGTGTAGCCTTCGGGAAGATCGTTGATGCTCTGGAACACGACATCCACAGAGATGTGACCTTCATATTTGCTGAGGACCTTACTGCGGAAATCATCCTCAAAGTCTTTGCGGATTACGAATACAACCTTGCCGAAGCCGGCTTTGAGGGCATCGTAGATGGAGTAGTCCATGATAGTCTCGCCGTGAGGGCCAAGACCGTCGAGCTGCTTTAAGCCGCCATAACGCGAACCCATGCCGGCAGCAAGTACAAAGAGTGTAGGTTTCATCTTTGCTTAGTGATGTTGAATGGTTTTATTTTGTACTGAATTTAAATTCGATTGTCTCGCTGAACTTCTCATCAGGACGAAGGAGTGTCGAGGGCATCCAGGACTGATTGGGCGCGTCAGCAGGGTGTTGACATTCGATAGCCACGCCGTCGTAGTCGTTCATCGGACGTCCGCTCTTGTTTATCGGCGAGCCGGCGAGCCAGCATCCGGCATATATCTGCGCCGCGGGCTGGGTGGTAGCTACTTCGAGCACACGGCCCGATGCCGGCGATTCAAGGCGTGCCACAGTCTTCATCACGCCGGGCTTCCAGTCATCTACCATAAAGCAGTGGTCGTAGCCTTTGCCGTATTTGAGCGGAGTATATTCGAGGTCCATTCCCTTGCCGATAGGCTTGGAAGCGGTGAAGTCCATGGGAGTGCCTGTAACAGCAGCAACTTCTCCGGTAGGGATAAGGGTCTCGTCGGTGGGGAGGAAATGCGAGCAGCCAAGCCAGAGTATCTGGTCAAGCACACTGCCGGCGCCCTCGCCGTCAAGATTCCAGTAAGCGTGGTTGGTGAGGTTGACAACAGTAGCCTTGTCAGTCTCGGCTTCAAGATGGAGTGTCAGGCGGCAGTCATCGCTCCATGTGTAAATGGCGCGTGCGGTAAGGTTGCCGGGATAGCCTTCCTCGCCGTCAGCCGAACGGTAAGTGAAAGTTACCATGCCATCAGCATTGACGTCACAGTCCCATATACGGTTCTGGAAGCCTTCGGGACCGCCGTGCAACGCATTGGGGCCGTTGTTGACAGCAAGCGTATACTCCTGGCCGTCGATACTGAAATGTCCACGGGCAATACGGTTGGCATAGCGACCGGGACATTTGCCGGCGCAGGGGCCATCGTAGAAATAATCACGCGGGTCGGCGTAGCCGAGAACCACATCGGCCATTTCGCCCTTTGAGTCGGGAACCACGACACGCACGATACCGGCGCCGACCGACGAAAGTGTCACTTCGGCTCCCGAGGCGTTTGTCAGGGTCACAAGGGTTATGTCACCCTTGCCTTCCATATTTACAGTCTTTTTATCAATTTTCATGGTTGTGAGGTGAAATTGAGTAGTCGGAGCCTGATGGCACTCCTTATCCGCAAAGGTAATAAGATTTTCGTGACCCGACAAAAAAATATCACATTACCGGGCGCCCTCTTGTCGATTTTACAGAAAACCGCTACCTTTGTACTTTAAAGCGACACAAGGCAGGAATTATCATCGCATATGCAGAAATATCCTATCGGTAACCGGAGCTTCCGTGCAATCAGCGAAAACGCCCCGCAGCATGTCGACAAGACCACCGGCATGAGTGGCCTTGCCAGTGTCGCGGTCGATTTAAGCCTGACTATGAGCGATATCGAACGAATCACCGTGAATTGATAACGAACAGACGGAATTGAGATATTTTGCCGCCATAATTATCGCAGCGCATGTCGCTGCCGCGCCTTTGTGTGGCGCGACAAACGACAGCATTCCCCTCTCCATTCGCTTCTACCGAGAATGGAGCGCGATGAACCGGCATATCATGGCGTCGTCCACCGGATATATACCGCGCGACGGCAAGGTCGCTTTCGGGCCACTGTCAACGCTTTTCGGCTACAATACCCTCGAAGGATTCAGGCTTGGGGCGGGCGTTGCTACCACCGCGCGGCTGTCGCCCTATATCGCTTTGCGCGGATACGGCGCTTACGGCTTTCGTGACCGTCGCTGGAAATATATGGCAGAAGCCGAATGGTCGTTGCGCCCGGTCGACAGTTATTTCGGCTCATGGCCGGTCAACTCTCTGAAAGCGCGCATGAGTTTCGACACGCAGACCCTCGGCACCGAAGCCCTGACAACGATTCCGCAGCGTCAGCGTTTCCGCATCATACGCCGCCACAACGAGATGATGCTCTACCGGCGTGAGGCGACTATGAGCTATCAGGTCGAGCCGACACGGCAGACTTCGCTGACATTGTCGGGCGCACGCGAACGAATCTATCCCACGCGCTACATCAGTTTCATCACGGCGGTGGCGCCGACGCCCCTCCACACCCTCGACGCATGGCGACTGTATGCCGAAGCGGCGTACAGTCCCGGCGGAGATTTCATCCAGACATGGGTCAGGCGCCACGAAATCAATCCATCCGCATTGCGACTGAAAGCACGGATAGGGTGTGTAAAAGGCGCTTCATCGTCCGACGCCACTGATTTGCTGACAATTGAGGGCGCCGCCTCCAAGTTGATACCACTCGCTCGCAACGGAATGTGCGTTGAGTTGCTTGCCCACACAACGGTAACCGCCGGACACGGGGCATACCCGTTTATACCTTCTATCCCCTGCTCGCCGTATATCCTGCGTTCGTTCGGACACTTCGCCATGCTCACACCCATGGAACTTGCGGCCGACAATTACGCTGACATACACATGCGTTTTGATGACGGCGGCGCACTTTTCAGTCTTATACCGGGAGTACGCCTTCTGGAAATGTCGATCTCAGCCTCGGTAGACGCAGCAGCAGGCTCGCTCTCACACCGCAACAATCCTGAGATTAACCATATACTGCCCGCGTTGCCGCTTGCGTCGTGTCGCAGCCTGGAATGGGGAAAGCCTTATGCCGAAGCGGGCATAGGAATCAACCGCATCCTCGGAATCATGCTGATAGAATATGTGTGGCGGCTTTCTTACCGCGACGGACCGCCATCGCGGCGCTCGGGCATAGCTTTAGGAATGAATGTCTCCTTTTAACCAATTATTCAACACAAAAAATATGCTATTACGCTTATTTTTAACATTTTTCAAAATCGGCGCGTTTACTTTCGGCGGAGGATGGGCCATGATTCCCGTCATAGAGCGTGAAATAGTAGATAAAAACCACTGGCTCAGCCGTGAAGATTTTATCGACCTGCTGGCCGTAGTACAGGCTCTTCCCGGTATTCTCGCCGTCAACATATCGGTCGCGGTAGGTGACAAAATAAAAGGCACACGCGGCAGCATAACCTCGGCCATAGGCACAATAATGCCGTCGTTTCTGATGATTCTCGCCATAGCGATTTTCCTCACTCCCGAACTCATCAAGAGCAATCCCACAATCAACCATATATTTATGGGTATACGTCCGGCTGTTGTGGCCCTCATCATCGCTCCGGTGCTCACTACCGGCAAGTCGGCCAAGCTCACACTGCGCACAGTGTGGATCCCGATTGCGGTGGCGCTGCTGATATGGAGCGGCCTCCCCGTAATATCGAGCCCGATACTGTATATCCTGCTCGGCGGCATCGGCGGCTATATAATCCACACTCGCAACGCCCGCATACTCACCACATCACACAAAAACGGCAGCAATCAGCCCGAGGAGGGGCGTAAATCATGATATATCTCAGGCTCATCTGGAGTTATCTCAAAATAGGACTGTTTGGCTTCGGCGGAGGATATGCCATGCTCGCCCTCATTGAGCGCGAAATCGTGGCACCCGGCTGGATAAGCGAACAGACATTTACCGACATTGTGGCAATTTCGCAAATGACTCCGGGCCCTATCGGCATCAACTCGGCCACATACATAGGCTACGTGGCTCCTGGCATATCCAATCCGGCTCTTGCCAATCCGGCGTTCGGCATCCTCGGCTCCATAATATGCACGCTTGTGGTTGTAATCCCGGCCTATTTTCTTGTGCTCAACACCGAACACTTTATCAGGCGTCACCGCGAAAGCGCCATAATCCAGGGCGTACTTTCCGGCCTGCGCCCCGTAGTAGTGGGCCTTATAGCGTCGGCGGCCCTGTTGCTTATGAACTCGGCCAACTTCGGCAGCGACACCTATCAGGTCGCCTGGTCGATAGCTATATGTGTCGCGGCGTTTGTCGCCGTCTACTTCGTAAAAATTCATCCAATAATTGTAATAATAGCCGCCGGCATTGCCGGACTAATAATATTCTGACCTCACGTCATGACCTACAAAGAGACGATAGATTTTCTCTTCTCCCAGCTTGCAATGTACCAGTCGCAAGGCCCGTCGGCCTACAAACCGGGACTTGGCAACACAATCGCGCTCGACAACGCTTTCGGCTCGCCGTCGCGTCAGCTCAAAGCCATACACATAGCCGGCACCAACGGCAAAGGCTCTACCTCGCACTCAATAGCTGCCGCATTGCAGGCAGCAGGATATAAAACCGGACTCTTCACGTCGCCTCACCTGCTCGATTTCCGCGAGCGTATCCGTATCAACGGCGCAATGATACGGGAAGAGGAGGTCACGGGCTTCGTAGAGCGATATATGCAGCTTGGTCTCGGCGACATCAGGCCCTCGTTTTTCGAGCTCACCACAATCATGGCTTTCGACTGGTTTGTGCGCGAGGAAGTCGACATAGCTGTAATAGAGACAGGCCTCGGCGGTCGCCTCGACTCAACCAACATCCTCACGCCGCTGCTCTGCGTCATCACCAACATCTCTCTCGACCACACGGCCCTGCTCGGCAACACCCTCGAAGAAATAGCTTCGGAAAAAGCCGGAATCATCAAACCCGGAATACCGGCCATTGTGGGCGAAGCGAGCGGCAAGGTGCGCAACGTGTTCGAGCGAAAGGCCGCCGGCGAGAACGCCCCTATAACTTTTGCCACCGATTGCCTGCCATACGGCGAGGCGATTTTCCATGATGACAGAGTAGAGTACACCGATACCCCTTTCGGCACGTTGTGCTGCGACCTCACCGGCTCCTATCAGGCCGCCAACATGGCTACCGTGCTCACCGCGCTCGCCACACTGCGCGACCGCAACCTGCTCTTTATATCCGACGACGCAGTTAAAAGCGGCCTCGCCGACGTAACCGGCTCGACCGGACTAATGGGCCGCTGGATGACCGTAGGGCACAACCCGCTCACCGTGTGCGACACCGGACACAATATCGGCGGCTGGGAGTATCTGGCACCGCGCCTTGCTGCGATACCGGGGCATAAGGAGATTGTACTCGGTTTCGTCAACGACAAGGAGATAGCGCCCGTGCTCAGGCTTGCGGCCACTATACCCGACGCCACCTTCCGCTTCACGCAGGCATCGGTCAACCGTGCGCTTGCGGCATCGGAACTCGCTTCCCGTGCCCGCGAGTGCGGCATCGACGGGACAGCCTATCCCTCCATGGCGCAAGCATATGCCGCCGCATGCGAGGCCGCTCGAGCCGACGACACAATCTTTGTCGGCGGCTCCACATTCATAGTGGCCGACCTGCTTGCGTTTCTCCAATCAATTGACAGACCAGAATAATTCAAGATGCAAAAACTCAAACCATTCATGCTCCCGATTGCAATGGTAATCGGCTTGCTACTGCACAACTGGATGGAATATGTGGCGTGGGCGGCGCCGTGGCTCATTTTCGTGATGCTCCTGATTACCTTTTGCCGCATCAATCCGGCCCACCTCCGCTTCACACGCCTTACCATATTCTGCCTCTCCGCCCAACTAATTGGAGCGGCCGCTGTGTATATCGCTTTCGTCGGCGTCAGCGCCGACCTCGCGCAAGGCTTGATGATATGCTTCCTTTGTCCTACCGCCACCGCCGCGCCTGTCATAACAGGCATGCTCGGGGGCAGCGTGGAGCGCGTAGCCACCTACTCACTCGCAAGCAACATAGCCGTGGCGCTTCTCGCGCCGCCTGTATTTACTCTCACAGGCGGCTCCGACATAGATTTTGCCACAACCACGTTTACTATCGCAAGCAAGGTAGTGCCCATGATTATAGCGCCGCTCCTAACGGCGCTTATCCTCCGGCAATGGTTCAGGCCGGTGCACCGAGCTCTTTCAGAGCATCAGAGCATCTCGTTTTATGTGTGGGCTGTGTCGCTCATCATCGTGGTGGGGCGCGCTGTAAGCTTCGTCATTCAGGAGCCGGCCTCGATGATTCCCGAGATGATAGCCCTCGCTGTCGGAGCGGGAGTGGCCTGTGTATTTCAGTTTGTCATCGGTCGCCGCATTGGATGCCGTTGCGGTGACCGCATCGCGGGTGCCCAGGGTCTGGGCCAGAAGAACACCGTACTCGCCGTGTGGATGGCGCTCACCTACTTAAATCCGGTGGCGTCAATAGCGCCGGCGGCCTATATCGCATGGCAGAACACCATCAACTCGATACAGCTCTACCACCATGCCCGAAGATTGCGCGTCGAAGCAAAACCATATGCCGACGGCAAACGTTAATTATTTATACCTTCTCTGAATGACAATCCGGTACTATGGACAGCATATATGAGACCCTGATGTCGTTGCCACTGCTGAAAGGCGTATCAGAAGAGCGCCTTAAGCTTGTCGTGTCGTCGACTCCGCTTCACTTCCTCAAATATCTGGAAGGTGACACAATTATCAACGAGGGTGACCCCTCAACTCATCTGCGCTTTATCATCAATGGTAAAGCGCGTGTTACAATCACCAATTCCAATGGGCGTTTCAAGGTGTCGCAGACACTCACCGGTCCCGATGTGATAGCGCCCGAGTATCTCTTCGGTCGCGTGACCGAGTATCCGTGCAGCGCTGTCGCTCTTGAAGCCACCGGCATACTCCAGATTTCAAAGTCCGACTATGTGTCGTTGCTGCGAAGCGACGAAGTTATACTCTTCAATTACCTCAATCTTCTGTCGGCCGGAGCACAGGCCAAAATCGACGGCATCATTGCACTCACCGATGGCTCCCTCGAAGAGCGAATAGCCTACTGGATTGTGGCGCTGACACAGCGCTCGGGCACCGACATAGTGCTGTCGTGCCGACAGCGCGACCTGTATTCCATGTTCGGTGTACAGCGCTCGGCTTTCTACGCGGTGCTCGATTCGTTGCGCGAACGCGGCATCATCACCTATACTCCCACAGAGATTCGACCCGTGAGCCGAAGAGCGCTGACGGGGCTATTGCTCAACTCCGACGTTGACTGACGCTCCCTGCGGATGCTTTTCATAAGGCATTGGTTTGCGGGGGTCGGCAAATAGTTGTATTTTTGCACTGAAATCGACACCCCTTTAAGCCGATGGCCACTATCACAGCATCAATAGTAACCTATCATACGCCGGTCTCCGACCTTGACAGTTGTGTGGCTTCGCTCGCCGAAGCCTCGACCGTCTGGGTCATCGACAACTCGGCCGACAGCGCCACTGCTGCCCGTTGCGCCGGATATTGCGCTGCAGGGCAGCGGGTAGTTTACCGCGAATCGGCAAACATCGGCTACGGCTCGGCTCACAACATCGCTCTGCGCAGTGCCATTGCCGAGGGGGCCGGCTATCACCTGGTAGTCAATGCCGACGTGTCATTCAGTCCCTCCATGTTGCGCCGGGCCGTCGACTACATGGAGACCCACTGCAACGTGGGGCTACTCCATCCACGGCTCCGTTATCCCTCTGGCCTCGACCAGTACACCGTGCGGCTCGTTCCCTCCCCTTTCGACCTTATCGCGCACAGATTTCTCCCCCGCCGACTGGTAAGACGCCGCATGGACCGCTATGAGTTGCGCGCCCACGACCGCGGACGAGAGTTGGAATGTGCTTACGTTCAAGGGAGCTTCATGCTACTTCGCACAGCCACCCTGCGCGACACAGGTCTCTTCGACGAACTCTTCTTCATGTATCCCGAGGATATTGACCTGAGTCGCCGCATAGCCGCTACGGGTAAATGGAAGGTGCTCTATGCACCTCAGTTCGAGGCTGTACACGCCCATGCGGCAGCATCGCGGCGCTTCGGCCGAATGCTCGGCGTCCACATCACCAACACGGTGCGTTATTTCAACAAATGGGGCTGGATGCACGATCCTGTTCGTCGCCGCCTCAACTGCCACACTCTCAGCCAATCATGATAAAGCGATTATATCTGTTTATGATGAGGAGCTTCGTGCCCCTCTTCGTGATGACTTTTTTCATCTGCCTCTTCATAGTGTTGATGCAGTTCTTGTGGAAGTCAATCGATGATTTGGTAGGTAAAGGCTTGACATTTGACGTCATAGCGGAGCTTTTCTTCTATGCTGCATTGTCAATGATACCTATGGCCCTGCCGCTCTCCATACTGCTTGCATCGCTTATGACATTCGGCAACCTCGGCGAAAACTTCGAGCTTACAGCTATCAAGGCGTCGGGTGTGTCGCTTTTAAAAGCCATGCGTCCGCTCATCGCACTTATCATAGCCATATCCATAGGTGCCTTTTTCTTTCAGAACGACGTGCTGCCGATAGCGCAGACCAAAATGTGGACGCTGCTTTTCTCCGTGCGTCAGAAAAGCCCCGAAGTTGAGATTCCCGAGGGCGTATTTTACGATCAGATACCCGGATTTAACCTCTATGTAGAGAGCAAAAACCGCGACACCGGCACTCTCTACGACGTGATGATTTACGACATGAGCTCCGGCTTTGACAATGCTCGTGTGATTCTGGCTGACTCGGGCAAGCTAATGTCGGCCGCCGACAAAGTGCACCTCTACCTCACTCTGTGGAAAGGCGAGCAGTTTGAGAATCTCAGCGACCAGCAGGCGGTAAAAGGTGCCGGAAGCGTGCCCTACCGCCGCGAGTCATTCGACTTCAAAGAGATACTGCTATCGTTTGACGCAAACTTCAACCGTATGGACGAAGAGGGTATGCGCAACCAATATGTAGGCAAGAACATCCGCGAGTTGCAGGCAACAATCGATTCCGTGACACATCGTATCGACTCTATCGGCGATGGCTATGGTCGCGAACTGCGCAATTCGTCTTTCTTCGGAGTAAGTCCGGTGGCAATGTCGCATGTGCAGTCGCCCAAGGTTGGGCCGCGGCCCGAACACAATGGCGCGGATGCCGCTGCTGCCGACAGCCGTATAGCGACCGGCACGCCCGACGGCATCGTTGCTGACGCTCCGGAGCAGCAACAGCAACGCGAACTCAGAACTGTACCTATGGACAGGCCTATAAACATCGACTCGTTGTTCCGCTCGTCGACCTCCGGACGCTACATAGCCTACCTCAACCAGGCGCTCAGCAAGGCCAGGCGCCATAGCAGCGACTACCAGTTCAAGGGCATGATGATGGACAATGAGCGATATGTCATACGCCGCCACGCGATAGAGCTTCAGAAGAAGTTCACGCTCTCGTTTGCGTGCATCATCTTCTTCTTCATAGGCGCGCCGCTCGGAGCCATCATCCGCAAAGGGGGTCTTGGCATGCCGCTTGTAATAAGCGTGTTTCTATTCATCTTCTACTACATAGTCGACAACACAGGCTACAAGATGGCCCGCGACGGCAAGCTTGAAGTGTGGGAGGGCATGTGGCTCTCGGCTGCCGTGCTTCTGCCGCTCGGCGTGTTTCTTACCTACAAGGCGATGAAAGACTCGGCGGTGTTCAATATGGACGCCTACCGCTCATTCTTCCGCTCGCTGCTCGGCCTGCGCGAGAAACGCCGCGTCGACTTCAAGGAGGTGCGCATCCACGACATAGACCGCGATGTGGCCCGCGAGCGTCTGACCTCGCTTGCCGCTACAGCTGAAAGCCTCGCATCACGTACCCTCAACTGCTCCTATCGAACATATTGGGAGGGACGAGTGATGCCCCACGCCGAGCTCAACGCCTTGCGCACGACGCTTGACGGCACGATGGAATATCTCACTGACTCGCCTCGGCGCGAAGTGTTCGTGTTGCTCAACCGCTACCCCGTCATATCATGGCGATGGATTTACGATCCGTCTGACGGACGACGCCCGCTCTCCATAGCCGGCATGCTGCTCTTCCCCATTGGTCTGCCGCTTTATCTAATAGCGCTCTTTGACTACCGACGTCTGCGCCGCGAGCTCGCCGTCGTGGCCGAGGTGTCGCACAGCCTCATCGACCTTACTAACTCAACCACATCAACACAAAATACCGATAAAACCTCAACCATATATGAACACGATTGAAGAAGCTATCGAGGACTTCCGTCAGGGCAAGTTCGTCATAGTAGTCGACGACGAGAACCGCGAGAACGAGGGTGACCTCATCATGGCCGCCGAACTCGTCACCCCTGAGCATGTCAACTTCATGGTGACCAACGCCCGCGGCGAGCTCTGCGCTCCCCTCACCATCTCACGATGCCGCGAACTCGGCCTCGACCATCAGGTGAGCGAGAACACGTCGATGCTCGGCACCCCCTTCACCATCACTGTCGACAAACTCGAAGGATGCACCACCGGCGTAAGCGTGGCCGACCGTGCAGCCACGATACGCGCCCTCGCCGACCCCTCGTCGACCCCCGAGACATTCGGACGCCCGGGTCACATACATCCTCTCTACGCTCAGGACGAGGGTGTGCTCCGCCGCCCCGGCCACACCGAAGCGGGTGTCGATCTGGCACGTCTTGCCGGTCTGCATCCCGCCGCCGCGCTCATCGAGATACTCAATCCCGACGGCACTATGGCACGCCTGCCACAGCTTGAAGAACGCGCCCGTCAGTGGGGCCTCAAAATAATCTCAATCGCCGACCTCATAGCTTACCGCCTCCGTCACGAGAGCCTCGTTGAACAGGGCGAGGAGGTTGACATGCCCACGGCCTACGGCCACTTCCGACTCATCCCGTTCCGCCAGATAGCCAACGGCCTCGAACACATCGCTCTCATCAAAGGCGACGTGGCCGACAAAACGCTCGGCCCGGTGCTTCTGCGCGTTCACTCGTCGTGCGCCACCGGCGACATCTTCGCTTCCCAGCGCTGCGACTGCGGCGAGCAACTCCATAAAGCCATGCAGATGGTCGACAAAGAGGGACGCGGCATCATCCTCTATCTCAGCCAGGAAGGACGTGGCATCGGCCTCATGGACAAGATTAAGGCCTACAAACTTCAAGAGGAGGGTCTCGACACCGTCGACGCAAATCTTCACCTCGGCCACCGAGTCGACGAGCGCGACTACGGCGTAGGTGCACAGATTCTCTCGCGCCTCGGCGTCGAGGAGATGCGTCTTATCACCAACAACCCCGTGAAGCGAACCGGCCTCGAAGCTTTTGGCCTCAAAGTGGTGGAGAACGTTCCTATCGAAACCACTCCCACCCCCTACAACTTCCGCTATCTCCAAACCAAGCGCTCACGCATGGGCCACCACCTCGACCACCTCTCATGACAACGTTGAACGCCTGAGCCTGCGCGCTCCAACAGTTGGCGTATAAACATCGCACATACCACATTATGAAGCGAGGCTGTGTCGTAATGATGCTTACGGTGCAGCCTCCTTTGTTTTTACCGCAACACCCGACAGATACAGACCACCACTCTTATCTATAACCACATTTATTTCTATGATAAAGCAACAAATAGTTATAGCCTTGATGACGGTAGCAAGCTGCTGCCAGGCTTGCAACGCCGGCACTTTATTAGAAGCGTCCGACAGCATACCTACAATCCCTCCGGTCGAGTTCGCGCAACAGACCGTCGCCGACACTACGGCGGTGATTATTGATGTCAGGACTCCTGAGGAGTACGCTGCCGGTCACATTGACAACGCCACACTGATTGATGTCAAAGATACCGAAAACTTTGACATGACGATTGCACTGTTGCCCTCGGATAAGACCTACTATGTCTATTGCCGAAGCGGCCGCCGCAGCATGTCGGCCGCTGAAAAGATGAAAAAAGCCGGACTGAATGTCATAGACATGACCGGCGGCATAATAGCCTGGGAAAAAGCAGATCTACCGGTAGTAAAGAATCGAAAGTAAGTCACGCTTTTTCATATCAGAGACCGGACAGAAGAATCAATCAACCCATGAAAACCAAGATACTGTATATCAAGAAAGAATGGTTCAATCAATCGGAGACGATTTCTGATTGATATTAATGAAGAAAGCCGTCTTTCCGATCCCATCAAGGCACTTGCCGAAACCATCAACCAAAACTCAAACGACATATTGATGATAGCAACATAAGCACAAAATAGAGTGAGAATTAAGTCCCACTCACTGACCGTCAGGGCATTTATACAGTCATATTGGAGCATATTGGAGCATATTGGCGCAACAAGCACCAAAACAGAGGCTATAACATATGACAGTAGCCCTAATCAGTTACCATCGGCAGCTCATGCCGTTGCCGATGGCAACGGCTTAAAGCTAAAATTGATGTCTTTTAGCATATCTCATTGCGATTTCAGATATTTTAGTTAATTTTGCAATATGACATCATACATTTGATACAATACCCATGAAAGAAACAGATTTTTTTAACTGGTTGGTAGGAAATGGCCAACAGGAGAATTCCGCCCGAACGGTAGTCTCCAGGGTAAAGAGAATTGAAGAAGCTTATCCTGAGCTGGATTCCAGATTTGAAGATGGCTCGATTCAGATGCTTTTGAATGTATTCACCTATACAAAGAGTGATGAATCTAATAAACGTATCCCTCTTCATAAGATAGAGATTGATGGTAATCCATACACAGGAACTCAGTCTCTGAAGAATGCACTCACTCAATACATCGAATTTATGCATAGTGAGATGGCAGATGGTGTAGTTCCCAATAACGCAGAAACGACAGAATCGGATAAAACGACGCCGAATATCGGAGATGTTATGCTCTACAAAACAGCTGATTTCCGCGAATGGATGCGCTGGTGTGGCGGAATGACACAAGGTTCAGCCAACTCATATGTTTCCTATCTCAAAACTCTGCGCCACAAGGTAACGAGAAAATCTGATGGAGCCTATGCGCTGGATCTGATATCTGACCTATTGAAAGAGGGAAACACTGCGGTCGCCTTGAAACTACTTGATAAAGTTGAAGAAAAAGTTTCAGAGCATATGCTATCAAGCGAGACAGATGAGTCTGAGAAGAAAGACTTTAACAACTATAGATCCGCCTTGAGAAAATATATACTCTTCCTGCAAGATGACCTGGAAGAATTGCCAGATGAGGAAGAGCTTAACAATGTGGAAGCCTTTGGCGTAGACTTGATGACGCAATTTGATGGTGACAGCAATGATAAGACATCAGGAACTCTGACTTATCCTATATCGGATATTAAGCAGAATTTTATCTTCCGACTTAAGACTCAGAATCGAATGAGCAACCAAAAGGATATATTCTATCCTATCGGAATGATATGCAAACTCTTCAACTACAGCCAACGCGAAGCCAAGAGAAAAGACATCTACAACAATGATGCCGACTGGCTTAACGAATGGTTTAAAGATTATGTTGATTCCATTCTTGTTATCACAGCAGATGGAGAATATCCATTATCCAAGATTAAGGAGATTATAATCAATCCTAACGAAGGATCTGTCAACCTACTTTTAGAGGGATGCTGTGATGAGCACAAAGTCTTTACAGAGACTATGCATGAGGGTGATGCATCTATTCCTATGCAAGCTAAACGCCTGCAAGATATCCACATAGACCATACCCCGTTAATGGCGAGTGTTCTCTCTACAAACCTTGCTAATCTGCCAGCTCTTAATGTCATGAGCGAAATTATCAAGAAGTATGCAAAACAAAAACAGCTTGATATCAAACCATCTAATTTCGGTAAGATAAGCAAACAGCTTTTCAAAAATACCGAGGTTGTAAATGAACAATTGCTTCCTTTAATCCCTAAGTTAAAGAATGAGTTAGATATTCTCCGAGGAGAATGTGTGCTTAAACTAATGCAAGCCAGTCTTAACCTTAAGAAGAAGTAAGACTTGTTGTTTAGGAGCACCTCTTATAGGTCATTGAGTGTGGTAGCGATTATAGTCACTATGCAAAATCGCTACCTGCTCAGATGTCTTGACTGAATCTGTGGAGCACACTACCAAATAATAGATTCCAAATATCCGGCCCATCTTCTTGAATCACACAATGATAATAACTATACGATGATTATTTTAATCTCTCGCTAACAAAACAGACATGGAAGAAAATAATAATAGCATAGGCAATAAAAGACCCACAGAATTATTTGATGACTCTGACTTTACGCCTTTTAAAGTTCCATATGTTAAATTACCGTATGAGAATTATACAATAATCGGTGAAACTGCCGAGATTGACAGAATAGTTAACACTTTTGGAATTTTAAATCTGAGCGTTGATGATGTAATGAGCACACTTTCAAAGGAGACTGTCAATTATGTTGTAGTCGGCACGGCAGATGGTGAGGGATGCATTGCTAATGCACTAAAGGTAGCTATCGACAAATTACCGATTGAGACTGAAAACACATCCAAACTATTGTTCAATATATGGATGTCAAAGAATTCGCAATCGCCAATGGCTGAAATTAAGTTAATGATTGATTATATCGAAAGCATTCCCTCAAACATAGATATATGCTGGGGGTGCGCCTACGATGAGTCATTGAGTGGAGAGCAAGTAAAAGTTTCATTAATAGCAGCAAGTAAATAGCCCTATATTGGGAGCTATCGCAGGTGATTCTGCGTATAAGTTTACCAAGCAGAAGCAGCATTAATGTGATTGATTGCCGGAAGAATTACAACGTGAATTAAACGGCGATTCACGTTTATTGTCACTAAAAACGGACTCTCGAAAGATGCAATCACTTTTACAATTCTTAGAAATTCCAACATGAGCAGTATAGACCCATATGGTCGAAAAGTATATCCGATAACGTCAGAGACCGGGCAGAAGGATTATTACGAGCACCTAAATTATTGGCGAGTGTGCTATCACAATAATAATCCATTGATTATTCCGACCACAGATGATGCGCGGGAATATATGCGTTTACAAGAGATAGCAAATAAGCTCTATGGTTGCACAGATAAGGAATCCCGCAATAAATTACGCCAACTGGAGGTTTATCATACTCGATATGATTGGCGACCTCAAAAGACGGGGGATGATACGTTCGTCGGACTTATCTCCCCGTCCGGAGAGCCTTTATTACCAGATTCGTTTGCAGATATCTTTACTCAATTTGACGCGATAAACAATAAGCCTTCTTTTATCCCGGTCTCGAATGGTGAAGCATGGGCATTGGTTTCACTAACCAATCCCCCCGTTTTGATGACAGATTTCGTCTACAGTGCAATAATTCCAGAACGATGGGAAAGGAAACTATTTTTCGTGCAGGACGCAGACACAAAGAAATGGGGTGCGTTGTCGGTCAGCTATCCCTTTCTACGCATAAAGCCATATAAGGGTTGTTTACCCTTGCTTGAGACTCTTATGCCCCAGATTGCCGATGAGATATATGAGGATGAGTTGATGGCCGAAGATGAGACGACCACGTTCTTTATGACTCGCAGAGGAGATAAAATAGGTATCTTGACCAACTTTGGCTATTCAGACATCATATTTGATCGATACGAAACTGAAAATACAACTTACGCATTCAGATTAATCCGAAACGACCGCAAAAAGGCTCGCCTGGCAGACTACTGGCATCCTGACGGTAAAACTTGCCAGTAAACCTTAGCCGCAGTCAAAGGGAAGCAATAGCATACCAGTTGCCAACTTCGTATAGTCGGAAGATACAATACTGTTTTTTTACTTCTTATTTCTCAACATTAGCTGACCATGTCACCCGCCATTCGCCATCAGATAAACGTCGTTTGCCGTTTGGACTAAACTTTCACTTTCTTAAAGCGTCTTAATTATAGAAATTGATAACTGAAACAAAAATGAGAATCAAGAATTTATTAGGTGGTATTACTATTGGGGTATGCCTCGTTGCGGTAAATATTCCGTTGACCGGCTGCGCCCAGAAATCCGATAAGCAATCATCGGAAACCGCCATAGGCGTAGACTCAGGCAAGAAGCGTGGCGAAGGACGTCCGGGAGGCCCTCAGTTAGGCACTCCCGGCGGAGGCCCGGTTATTGATAAGACCGGGGATGCGACCTTGCAGGCCATGATACAGAGTGAATTGCCATATTTCAAGCAACTGGAGTATACGGATTCCGAGTCAGGAAAGTCGATGAAGTATAATCTTTATTCACCCCAGAATATTGAAGAAGGCAAGACCTATCCGCTGGTTTTGTTTATGGCAGACGCCAGTACACCCGGTACAGATGTAACGCGCCCATTGACTCAAGGATATGGGGCGCTGGTGTGGGCTACCGAACAGTGGCAAACCGAGCATCCGTGCTATATCCTTGTGCCACAGTATTCCGGAGTAGCGGTAAATGACGCTTACGAGCATACTGATGAAGTTGATATGGTGGCACGGCTCGTACAGAAAGTCGCATCACAATACAATGTAGATACTGACAGACTCTATACAACCGGTCAGTCTATGGGCGGCATGATTTCTATGTACTATAATTCTGCTTATCCTGACTTATTTGCCGCTTCGATTTTCGTTGATTGCCACTGGGACAGTGCTACCTTCCCCGAACTCGTGAAACACAAATTCGTGTTCATCACAGCTGGCAAAGCGGGAACTTTTGACGCGCTTGAAAAAGCAGCTGACAATGCAGGTATAAAATATGAATATACCGATTTCAGCGCCAAATTACCTCAGGCAGAGCAAGACTCACTTGCCAGTGCCGTACTTGCCAAGGGCGCTCCGATAACTATAATCAACTTCACATCAAAATCAGTGCTTCCTGCCGACGGCAAAGGTAGCGAACATATGTATTCATTTGACTATGCTTATCGTCTGACACCTGTCAGAGAATGGCTTTTTAAGCAGAGCAAATAATTTTTTAGGTAAATGATTGTTTATAGAAAGGGAGAAATAGAAATATGTCTCCCTTTACTTCTTGACCGTAAACTCAACTATACACCTAAGATATGACGCTTTATAAATTATTCATCTCCACAATCCTCGGCGCCTCTATTGCCGGCTGTGTCACATCAGCCCAAGCTAAGGATAAAGAAGTCGACAAACTTGTTTTTGATCCGGCAGGAGCAAAACCTGCGGTCATGACTATGCCATCAGGCGAAGAGGTCAGATATACCGCCTACGAAAATATCTTTTATGTGACCAACATAGAGGATTCAGTGTATCAGACTCTCAACATCTATGTGCCTGAAACTCTCAACAGAGGTGACTCAACTCCGATATTCCTACGTACGTACATAGGAGGGTACATGGCAACTACGGCAAAATCGCCATCCGCATCAGATGCAACCGGCAGAGCGCTGAAAGAAGGTTATGTGGTCTGCATCCCCGGCTCCAGAGGTGCCAACTCTACAATAACACGAGATGGTAAGACTATATACACCGGCATAGCTCCAAATGGGCTACTCGACCTTAAAGCCGCAATCCGTTACCTGCGCTATAATGACAATGTGATTCCGGGAAGTGCCGAACGCATTATTATTGACGGCACAAGTGCCGGCGGAGCAATGTCGGCATTGGTTGGTGCGACAGGCGACCGCCCTGAATATGATGAATATCTGCTTAAAATGGGAGCAGCCCGAACCTCTGATAAGGTGTTCGCTTCAGTATGTTATTGCCCGATAACAGACTTGAATCATGCGGATATGGAATACGAATGGTTATATGGCTGTACCAACACCGGTGTAAGACATCTCGATTCTGAGCAGATCAAAATCTCCAACGAACTGTCGGCCGAGTGCCCATCATATATCAACTCGCTATGCCTCAAAGATGATTCAGGCAATCTTATCACCGCCGACAATTATAAAGAATATCTTAAAACATTTCTTATTGCATCTGCCCACAAGGCACTCGAAGAGGGATGTGAGATTCCGGATACAATAGGAATCGTAAGATATGCCGAAAAACCAAATTTCGGAGCTTTCCCGGCACGAGGTGGAAACGGTGACGGCAGAGGCGCCCCATCTTTTGGTCCGGCCGGGATGCGTCCTCGCTTCAACAACAATACAGATTTTGTCTCCGATATAGATCTTGATAAATATCTGAGCTATGTGGCAAGCGTGACACCCCTTAAAACCCCTCCGGCATTTGACCAGTATGGAGTATTGATCGACACTCCCACACCGGAAAACAACGTATTCGGAAACTCCGAAGGCACACCGGCAAACTTTACCGATTTCAGTTTGCGTCACCGTCTACACGACAATAGCGCGACACTTGATAAGGATATGGTTAATCGTGTGTTCATCATGAATCCGATGAATTTTATTTCTGAAAACTCTGCATCAGTAGCTCAATACTGGTTTATCCGTCATGGAGCAAAAGATCGCGACACATCGTTCCTTGTACCGATTAATCTCGCCACGAAACTGAAAAATTCAGGATTTGACGTCAATTTCTTCCTTCCGTGGAACAGGCCTCATAGTGGTGATTATAATCTTGATGACCTTTTCGGATGGATTGAAAGCATCTCCGACAGATAAATGCCACAACACTAAAACAATACCCTACCGACCAAAAGAGGCTGTGTCACGATAATTTGCGCCACAGCCTCTTTTCATATGTGAGAGAATGATTATCTACGGCTCATGAACATTTTCACGACTTCGGGATCTCATGATGGTCGAAGAAGAGGCTTGTGGCAATGTCAAGTACAGCAATCTCAGCCATATTATCGGCAGACAACTCGAAGTCGAATATGTCGATATTTTGTCGTATATGCTCTATATGTGTTGATTTCGGGATGATGATCACATCTGATGAACGAGCCGGATTACTATACATTGGACAAGCATTTCTATTATTCAAGGATTTCGTATTCCTCGTCGGTTACAGGTTCAAGCCAGATGTTTTCGGTGTTTTCGCCGGGGACGCTGAATGCGAGATGCGCGAACCATGAGTCTTTTGCCGCTCCGTGCCAGTGCTTTGTGTTGGCAGGGATATGGATTACTGTACCGGGAAGTATTTCGACCGCCGGTTTTCCTTCCTCCTGATACCAGCCACGTCCGGCAACGCCGACAAGCATCTGACCGCCTCCCTTATCTGCTTTATGGATATGCCAGTTGTTGCGGCATCCCGGCTCAAATGTCACATTGGCAAACGGAATCTGAGAGTCGGTAATCTGCGCAAGATAGCTGTTGCCGATGAAATACTGCGCGTAGGCCATATTGGGCTCCCCTATCGGGAATATCATCGAACGCGCGAACGCGGCCTTTGCATCATCGCCATTGATGTCGTCGCTCCATACCTCCTTTGCAAGACGGAATGCAGCCCACGCCTTCGGCCACCCGGCATAGAACGAAACGTGCGTCAGTATTTCGGCAATTTCGGTGCGGGTTATGCCGTTCTTTTTCGCCTCCTGAAGATGATAGG
>CAMWXJ010000013.1 GCA_947178215.1 uncultured Porphyromonadaceae bacterium | reverse complement strand
TATGTTGCGTTTCACGCCTTTGACCTTCTTGTTGCCGTCAATTCCCTTTTGGGAACGCGGGAGGGCGGAACGGGAACTTGCGCTGTCGATAGCACCAATCGTAGGATGCGGAGACTCGCCTCTTCTAAGCCTGACTTTCTCCACAAGTACGTCCTCAAGTTCTGCAAAGGCATCCATCGCTCCCCAGCGTCTGAAATAGTAATAGACTATCTGCCACTTGGGGTATTCTGCCGGAAGCAACCGCCACTGACAGCCGCTTACATCGATATAAATTATTGCGTCAAGTATGAGAAAAAAATCATATTTGCTACGCCAGTTGTCCATGAGAATTGTTCCTCTTATATACTCTTTTTGAGCATCAGTCAAATCGGTCAGATACATAATTCTTGGATTTTGTTTGTTTTTATTCATTTACTTAAACAATCCCCAAAGAATAAGTGTCTGAAATTTCGACTGATGCTTGTTTTTATTAACATTTGTTTTTAAACAAACTCTTAATATATGTTTCCCAAATATTTCTTCAGAACCATACATCTCAAACTTGAAGTATCGATCTAAGAAATTTTCAATGTACACCCAATGGCGACTTTCCCACGCCTGTGCAACAGCCTTAAGTATATCTGATGCTACATTTGGCAATGTATCATTAAAAATCTCTTTAATCCACAATGTGGATATTAGATTATTATTAGCCTCAATCCAAATAGAGTATCTAGTTCCATCAAGCATTAAGTATAGAATATAGCTTTCTTCGTCAACAAGATATTTTATACTTAAATATTCAATGTCTTCTGTAGTTTCATAAAACTCAGATAAATAATCAAATACTTTTTCCTTTTTAGTGGGTTCCTCTACGCAGTACATATTCCGACGAAAAAAGATTATTTCATCAAATTTCTGGAATATTGGTAAAAACTCTTTAGAGAGGGCACAATCTCTAAAAAGTTCCAAATATTGATATTCTATATCTCTGTAAAAATTAGAATTGTCTGTTTTCATCTTCCATTAACCTTTAATAATCAGTTTATCAAAGTCTATCAGACATTTATTCTCCATAAGAAATGGTATGCCTAAGACTCCATGTATCTGTATGCCTGTTTCTGCCTGTACTTGATTTATGGCATCATTGGCTTCAAGAAGAACAAAGGGTGCTTCATACCTTAAATCATCAAATTGCAGGTCTGCATTAACGATGATAGTTGGTTTTAATGAACCATCAATCCCCATGATGTTTTGACTATCTGAAGTTGGTGTAAAGTAGTCTTTGAAATGCTGATATACAAAGTCAAAGATTACATCATTCGTGGAACCTGTGTCAATCAGAAAGCACAAGTTCTGGGGGGTCTCTGTGGTCAGAATAAGCGGTAAACCAGCCTTTTCTAAACCGAAGTGTATTGGATATTCCATATTTACCTTACTATTAATGAATTTAATTCTCGTTCAATGTCTTGTTGCGTCAAAGGTAGATACCCTTGTTCTACGTTGTAAAGCAAATGATTTTTTGCTCCTTTGTACTCATCAATTAGATGGTATCCGTGCAGAGCATAAAAAGCACATTCAACTACTAATGGACTTCGATTATTGCCTCCTACGCAATGCACGATGGTAGGAATATCTTTTCTGACATTATCAATGATTATTTCGGTACATTTCAATATATTAAGCCAGCCCATATCAGACACACACTCCTTAAGAGGTAAGTGATGATATTCAATTGAATGAGCTTTGTAGTAATCTGTTATAAATATGTTCCTTTTCTCCGAAACATTTATGACAGATTTAATTCCACCAAAAATATAAGGGTTTGATAAATCTGAAATTGTAGGGAATGGGCGCACGGTTATATTTGCAAAATCATATTTTCTCATATTATTCTTTCCTTTGCCACTTAGTCAATATTCCAGTAGTTACTCTCATCTCCCTCAAAGGCATCAAGTCTTGACTCCTCAATATATTTATTATAGTCATTGTTGTAGTCGTAATCTCTTGAATTGATTGGAACGATTTTGTTTGATGTTTTTATCAATTGTTTCACTCGCATCTTTCCAGTATTATCTCGATTGTGTAGTAGGCAGAATATTTTACCAGCACTATTGCAGACTATAGATATTACAGGGTTTAACAAATAATTATCATTGGAAACTACACTGATATTTGTGCCAAAATAGAATAAAATAACATTATGATGATTAACTTTTACAAATATTCTACTTACATTAAATTCAGCTTTAAACTCATCAATTGTGTAAGTTCTAATGTATTTAAGTCCATCTAAGACTATTTTTTTATCAAACTTTCTTAAGTTTATCCTGCACTCTTTGCCATTCTTGACTGCTTTGAGATTATCAATATATCCTTCATTAAGAGTCCAGATATTATCATATTCACACTGCACTACAATGAACCCCATTGTATTGATAATCCCCCAATATTGCTTATCTTCTTTTACGCTGTATTGAATTACTCGTGCATACCCACAGGTAAAATAAGGATCAATCCATATATATCTACCAAATGGCACGATAGGTTTATTGTTACAATCTATGTACGCATAGTGATAATTCCTGTTTCTTACACAAGCTAATCCACATGAGAATGGATAAAATTCACTATATTGCGGAGAAATGATAACCTCTCCACAATCATTCTTTAGTCCGTACAAACCATTTTCTTTGTATATCTCCATAGGCTCTTTTTGCGACACAGCAAAAAGAAGGTGTAGGCTTTATGATACTTATTGCTATTCTGAAGGTATCGCCAAACACCTGTAACCATGCAACAAGAAAAAGCCCACACCTATGTAGGTGCAAGCATTTCCTTTCTACTGCGATGGTTACTTCTGTTAAATTGGCGATTTTTCAGAAAACATCAAGTAAAAAGTGAAACACTCTTTTCAATATGTCTTTATAATAGTTTTACTTCATTGGCTGTTAATGATTTTATTTACGATGCAAAATTAGCTAATATGCAGGACATAAACAAATTATTAAGAACCATATAACACTATTAATAGAGCCATATCATTCTACTCAGGTGTGGGCAATACGCTTGTTTACAAAGAATAAATGCTCCAATCCAACTGTAAAGTTACAGAGATTGGAGCACACAACAACAAATCACAAATGGTGATTCATTTTCAAGGGCGAAAATTTCCTATCATAATGAATAAGAAATCATGGGGGATTAAAGATTATAGTTCCTTTCAGATAGGCTCTGACAGGTCATGTATAGACAATCTTTTAGTCTGAAATCATATTCTTCCTCAAGAGTGGAAATGTACTCTCCAAAATCTTCATATTCTTCTGATGCAGAAAGTTGCTCATCTGTCAGTCTGATTTTGATTAGTTCCCCAGTAGAGAAGTCCATGATTATTATAAATCTCGGTTCCATAATCTTAATTATTATGCTTGTCCTTTCTATCATCATCGTAGAATAAGCCGATAAAGAAGATTGAGAGCAAAATAATCACAAGATTAATGCAAAATTCTGCCATATAACTATTTGATGAACCATGAGTATTCACAATCACCATATAGTGCCTTGTTGAGTCCTTCGGCAAGTTGAGCTGCATTGAGACTTCTATCTAAGAAGTTATCAATATAGGAAGACTTATTGGCTCCTGTAAGGAGATTATAAACATTCCACATATTGATTTCCTTGCTGCCATTTGGTACAGAGAAACTTTCATCATTGTAGTATGCTCGTGCTATCATGCCAATCTGAGTGTCGGTCATAAGCATCTGAGGAAGTTTCTTCTGTTCAGCCTTAGGCAGAAAGCCATATAAACGTGATTTACCCAAAAATTGAGCAAACTGATGTTCCGTCATATAACTCTCTTGCAAGCCGCCCATCTCATACAGATGTTTAGCCATATTATAGTCTTGGAACAGGGCTACAGCCGAGTTGAAAAGACCTCTTACATCCATACATTTGAGTTCTGACTGGTAACCATCTGTACTGACACATAGATTACAGCATACCATGTTCTTGAAACCAATGAAGATTTTGAACTTCTCCATGCCCTTTTTGGAGTAGAGATTTTCGTGATTATAGGCTCTTACCCCACCTATAGTAAGGTTGAGTCTATTGCCACGAATATCCTCACAGATTGAGGGTATTTCAAAGCAGAACATCATGCGTTCATAATAGATAGTTTTATCTTCATCAAGCAATTCCTTTACATTCTTGTGGATTGCTTCGGGAGTTCTGCCCTTGATTACATGGCTTACTCGGATGGATGGCTTCTCGATGCTTTCTCTTGGAAAGACTTTTGATGCGGCACTCCACACTGCCTCAATGAAAGCTGGGTGGGATATAGTGATTTCATTGTCCTTTGAGAACACCGGTACTACACATTCATCTTTCAGATGATTTATTGTAACCTCTTTTGTGTTGGCTTCTATAAAAGGAAGCCTCTTGGTGAATTGTGGAGTGATAATGTCCTCCACAACCTCTACAGCCTCAACCTCAATGGGAGGTCTGAAGCTGTCATTCAGCCTGCTTGGAAAGGTATTGAACCTACTGACAGGCTGAAGCTGCAAAGTTGATACTGCGGTCTGCATGGTTTATCCTTGTGAAGTTGGGTTGATAACTGATAGGCTGAGTTTCAGACTTAGGCTGTATAAGCTCAGTCTTTCTTTTGGTGAAGTCAGCCAATAACTGCTGATTCCATTCGGGGTACTGCTGATAGACTGAGGTCAGTTGCTCGATGGTTTCAGCCTTGGAGATTTCAGCCCTTATCATTTCCAAAGTGACACCATCATTACACCAATCAAGTATTATCCTGCCTGTAGTTGGTGTGATAGTGAATTCCGGCTTATTGGCAAAGAGATTGGTTCTGTCCTTAGATGCTATGGCTTGGTGCTTCATGTTGATGTCAAAGACTATGGTGTACTCATAATCTATTCCATCTCTCATTACAGCCTTTAAGCCCACCTTTTCAGGAACCATTTTGCCGTTCTTCTCTGACAGGACATAATCCTGCTTGCACCTCATAGTGGAGATTACATGACAGTTTACTCCAAGTATCATCTGAATAAGAGAGGTCATTCTCGGAGTGACCTTTTGCCAGTTGGTGAAAGAATTGCCTGGCAGACAGGCATGATATTCAAGAAGATTATCCCAACACTGACTCATGGAATCTATGATGATAACTTCCATACCTGCCTTTTCACATACCTTGATGGCATCAATGTATGTTTCGGGGTCATACTTTCCCTCAAGAGGGAGAACATTGTATTGTCCTAAGTGAGCATATAGATCAGCAGAGTTATTCTCACTGTCTATAACTGCAATCTTAGTCCAATCGCCACATAGCCCATAGGCTAAGAGCAGAGCTGAGTAGGTCTTGCCACTACCTGCACAGCCTTGAAGAGCAAGCTTTATCTTTGCTTGCTTCTTGGATGATTTTCGTAACTGCATATTGTATTAAAAATTTAGTGTTTTAGATTTTTTAGAAATAAAAAAGCAAGAGGGATTTCTCCCCCTTGCCCTTTTCGTCTGCCTATATAGAGTCAGAGAGTAGCCAAGACAGGCGCACCTCCTTCTCCCTGCTGATGCAACAGGTAGAACATATCACCTGTTTCAGCGGAGCATACCTGTGAGATTACAGGATTTGTGAGTTTTCCTTTGAGGAACTTTTCACTTACTGCGCCTACTTCACATCCATATACGAAGAAGCATTTGCCATTGTGAGGATTTTGTTTCACCTCAATTTTCTGCACATTCTTCTGTGCCTTGAACTCTGCTACAGACAGGGTTTCAACGAACTTTAGATTATCCATTTGTTTGATGATTTATTGTTGTACAGCGGAATGTCCAACTGCTTGGTTTGTTAGCTACAGAGGAGAAGTAATTAGCTCCACTTGTAAATAGCATAGGGGGAGTATCCCCACTGGCTAAGTGATGGGGAGGGTGCAGTTGGAGTATTCCACGCTCGTAATAATTCAATCAAACTTCAAAAAATTTCAGAAAAAATTATTTTGGATAATGTTTTATGTAATCTTCATGGGTAAAATAGGTCTTTCTAAAGCATTAAAAAATAAGTCAAAAGCAGTAAATTTAGTTATACTATTTAATATGTGCAGATAGAACAATCCCCTGTCTCCGTAGCAGAAAACAGGGGATTTTGGATAAGGTCTTACTCATAATTCTTTTCTACATTCATCATCTCATTCTCAATTGATGCGTCTAAAATTCTCGCATAATGTTGTGTCATCCTAATGCTTGAATGACCTAACATTTTGGATACATTCTCTATTGAGACATGATTTGCGAGTGTAACTGTAGTAGCAAAGGTATGCCGGGCGAGGTGTGTCGTTAAATCCTTTTCAATACCAACAATAGCCGCTATTTCCTTAAGATATGCGTTCATCTTTTGATTGGATAGAACAGGCAATAACTTACCTGTCGTTGGAACAAATGAGGCATATTTATTTAGAATATCTCTTGCGGGTTTAATGATTGGAATATGACACATTACACTAGTCTTGTGTCTTGCCTTGCGTATCCATAGCCTATCTCCATCTGCAACTATTTCATCATTTGTTAATGAATGGACATCTACATAGGCAAGTCCTGTATAACAGCAAAATAGAAAGACATCCCTAACCTGTTCAAGCCTAACCACGTCAAATTCTTTCTCTGCAAGTTTGGCAAGTTCCGTTTTATTCAAGAAGCCTTATCAACAGGTTCTATCTTCAATTTCAATTCTTCCAATGCAGACGTTTGAATTAACTTCTTGGTTACAGCTAAATTAAGAACTTTGCCGAGATTTCTGAGGTACTTAACAGTGGTATTATTGTTATTATGCCTGACCGTCATTAAATAATGCTGATATTTTTTCAACATATCCACATCAACCTCATTGACAGGAATATCTTTGGCTTTGTACTTGAACATAAGAAACTCCTGAAAGAGTTTCATTGATGTTTCATGCCTTTTATATGTACCAAGAGCAACAGATATGCCTATAAGTTCTTTCTGTTCCTGATTATGCTCGGCATATAAAGCCAAAATTCCAATCTTAGGCACATTAAGATTTTTGTATCTGTTCAAAATCTCTTTCGCACTAACCTGTTTACCCTCTCTTTGGATTTGAAGTGTCAAATCATGCAGAGTGTATTCCATTTGATCTAGAAAGGCATTAACTTGTTTTGTTTTAAGTGTATTACCTTTTGCTCTGCCTTTAGTTGCCACCCATTGGGATGGCAGAACACTCTTTCCCGTTGCAACTTCGGCTGAGAGTTTGCCAGATGTAACTCTTACAAAGATGGATGCAGTACCATCTTTCAGAAGCTTTTTTCTTTTGATAAAGAATAAAATTGTTTCCATTACACTATGATTTTTATTGTTGTTTTCAATAGTGCAAAGGTTTTGATTATTAGCAGATTACACAAGTGCAAAATATTGAATATCAATGAAATATAAGGAAGTCTGTTGGACTTGTGAATTGGAAAATATCAAGTCCAACGAGAAGTCCAACTGATATATTACCTATATGTTCATTTTTATTCATTATATTACATAATAGAAAATCCTGCAATTCAGTGAGTTGCAGGATTTTTCATTGTCTTTCATCAGACTTGAGTGGAGCTGGAGGGATTCGAACCCTCGTCCAAACGCGGAATCAGAATGCTTTCTACATGCTTATTCGCCGATTTGTTGTCGTGAGGAGGCCGGGCGGCGACGCCCAATCCTCATCCTTAGCCTCTAAATTTTCAGCTCTCCCGCAAGGCAGGGGAGGGCCTATTCCCGATTTAGCTGCACCGCCTTGTCGATTAGTCTCGGGACGACGACAATCGGGCGATGTCTCGTCTCCGCAACTGTTGCGGAGATAAAGCCGATTTACTGTGCTTCAATCAGGCAGCGAGAGCGTAGTTGTTTTCGCCATTTGAATTTCCGATGTCTCAGATTAAAGAGCGTAGGCACCGAATCGCTCTGCATGCTTACACACCGCTTCTACACGCTGTCAAAACCGGTCAGCCCCGTGAAGTTGGTGGTGCGTCCCGACGGCTCTCTTGCTTGTCGGTGCGCTTGTAACGCGCAAAGTTAATCATTCTTTTCCATCTGTCCAAGTTTTTTTCGTCTGTGGGCGAAATTAATCAAAAAAAATCGTAGGCTTGCGGGGGCGACTTGCCCCGTGGCTGCAAATAGTTCGGAGCTCTTGATGTATCTTCAACATGAATACATTAATTCCAAAATCCTATGGCTTCGATAAAAGTGAAGTTCCGGCCCTCGACTGTCGCAGGTCACGAGGGCGCAATCTACTATCAGATTATCCACGAGAGGAAGGTGCGACAGCTTCTTACCCGTTACAAAGTGTTCGCGTCGGAGTGGGACGACAGCCGCTCCATGGTCAGGACTACTCATGAGAGTGAGCGCAGGGCCATTGTGCTCTCAATCTGCGAGCGTATCCGCCGCGATGTTGAGCGGCTGATGAGGATTGACCGTAGGCTCGACACCAACGGTCTGACCTATACTGCCGACGATGTCATCGACGAGTTCAACCGTTATGCTCAGGAATACACTCTGTTCAACTTCATGGAGAGTCTTATCGTAAAGTTCAGACTTAACGGCAGGGTGAGGACGTCGGAAACCTACAAGTCAACGCTCAACAGCTTCATGAAGTATCGCCGCGACGAGGATATCATGCTCGACAGCATAACCTCGGAGATAATGGAGGGATATGAGGCGTGGCACATCAATCGCGGCGTGGCGCCAAACACCATCTCTTTCTACACCAGAATCCTGCGGGCGGTGTATAACCGTGCGGTAGAAAACGGCAAAATCGAAAACCGCAATCCGTTTCGCCACGTATATACCGGAGTAGACAAGACCGTGAAGCGTGCGCTGCCGCTGGCGACCGTCAGAAAAATCAAGACGCTCGAACTCTCGCTGCTTCCCGCCCTCGACTATGCCCGCGACATGTTCATCCTGAGCTTCTACCTCCGCGGTATGAGCTTCATCGATATGGCTTTTCTGAGAAAAACCGACCTCCGCCATGGCTACGTCACCTATCGCCGACGCAAGACTGGCCAGCAGCTTATTATCAAATGGACCAGGGAAATGCAGACTATTCTCGACAAATATCCAGAAAACGCCTCCTGCTATCTGCTGCCGATAATCCGCAATCCCGGGACTAACGAGCGGTGCGTTTATCGCAATGCTGCCTGCAACATCAACTACCACCTCAAAACCATTGCCGGCATGGTGGGAATAACAATCCCGCTGACTCTCTACGTTGCCCGCCACAGCTGGGCATCGGCCGCAAAGTTTAAGGGCGTCCCGTTGTCGGTCATAAGTGAAGGCATGGGGCACGACTCGGAAGCTACCACGCAAATCTATCTCGCAAGCCTGGACACCTCGTCTGTCGACCGTGCCAACAGGCTGATTATCTCGTCGCTCTGACATCTGCCCTCTGGATAACAACACGGTTGCCCCGGCGTCGGCCGACGCCGGGGCAACTCTGCCGTGCGATAGTCTCGCTCTATTGTTGTAAAGCTGTGTCAATAGCGAGATTAAGTGGCTTGTATGCAATGGCGTGCTCCCGTCGCCGATTCTGTTAGTCAGCGGATTTGCGCAGATAATGAAAAATTGGTAATTTTGTCGGCAATATGCGCCAATATACAGTTTCAAATACCGCGACTACATCGGTTTCCGGACTATACCGCGACTTGCTGAGGCTCACATCGTCGGTGGCTCATCCCGATGATGCTCCGCGTCTGCGCAAGACGCTGGGCGAGTGCGCCGCTGCCATACGCGAGGCAAATCCGCTTCATTTCAAGGGGATTGACCCGATTGTGCATACTCTTCTCACGGCCCGTTCGGTGTGCGAGGGTATCAGTCCTGACCGCTCCATGACGGTGGCCGTACTTCTTGCCGAGCCATGCAAGGTCGGACTAATCGCTCTCGACACCATAGAGAATGAGTGGGGCGACGATGTGGCGCGTCTGTCAAGAGGGTTGCTCAAAGTCTCGGGGCTCTACGGCCACCATGCCGCAGCCACCGACACCGACAATTTCCGCCGTCTGCTCCTCACTTTTGCCGAAGATATTCGCGTAATCATCATAATGATAGTGGAGCGCCTGATACTCATGCGCGCCATCAACCACCATCCCGACGACGAGGCGGTGCGCCTCGTGGCCTGCGAGGCCGCGTATCTCTACGCGCCTCTGGCACACCGGCTCGGCCTCTACGCCATCAAGAGCGAGCTCGAAGACATGTCGCTCAAATACACCAACCGCGACATGTACACACGCATCGCCCGCAAGCTCAACGAGACCAAGGCCAACCGTGACGCATATATCGACAATTTCATCCGTCCCGTCAAGGAGGCCCTCGAAAAGGAGGGGCTCAACTTCGAGATCAAGGGGCGCACGAAGTCGATTTATTCTATCTGGAACAAGATGCAGAAGCAGCACAATGACGTAGAGCATATCTACGACCTGTTTGCCATTCGCATCATCATCGACACTCCTGAGCGCCGCGAGAAGCCCGACTGTTGGCTTGCCTATTCGGTGGTGACGGATATGTATCAGCCCAATCCCGCACGCCTCAAAGACTGGCTCAGCATACCCAAGAGCAACGGCTATGAGAGTCTGCACATCACCGTCAAGGGTCCCGACAACAAGTGGGTCGAGGTGCAGATCCGCACCCGACGTATGGACGAGATAGCCGAGAAGGGTATCGCCGCCCACTGGAAATACAAAGGCATCAAGAGTGAGAACGGTCTTGACACCTGGATGAACCATGTGCGCGAGATTCTGGAGACCGCCGACAGCGGACCCACAGAACTGATGAAGAACATGAGCCTCGACATGTACAGCAAAGAGGTGTTCGTGTTTACCCCGCGCGGCGACCTGTTCAGGCTTCCCCTGGGCGCCACGGTGCTCGACTTTGCTTTCTACATACACTCACACCTCGGCTGCACCTGCACTGGTGCCAAGGTCAACGGGCGTACCCGGAAGCTCAACAGCAAGCTACGCAGCGGCGACACCGTAGAGATTATGACCTCGGCTCAGCAGCAGCCCAAGCTCGACTGGCTTTCGTTTGTGGTGACTACAAAAGCCCGCAACAAGATACGCCAGAGCGTCAACGAGCGGGCCAACCGTGTCGCCGACCTCGGCCGCGAGATGCTCCAACGTCGCTTGAAAAACCGCAAGGCAGAAATTGATGACGGAACCTTGACGCGCATCATCAAGAAACTCGGCTACAAGACAGCGACAGATTTCTATGTGGCTATCGGTGACGAGCAGATAGGCCCCGACCGCGTGATAGCCGAGTACGAAGCCCTGAAAGTGGCCGCCGACGAAGAGGAAGTGATCCGCTCGGCCAACACGTTCACGCTACAGACCCCCGCAGACGAGCAGGCCGCCGGCAACGATGACATACTCGTAATCGGCGACAACATCAAGGGTGTCAATTATCGTCTGGCACGGTGTTGCAACCCTATCTACGGCGATTCCGTGTTCGGTTTCATATCGTCGGAGGGCGTGATTAAGATTCACCGCACCGACTGCCCTAATGCAGCCAATATCCGCGAGCGCTATCCCTACCGCATGATTCAGACCCGTTGGTCGGGCAAGGTAGGCCAGCAGTTCGCCGCCACAATCCGTGTGGTGGGTCACGACGACATAGGCATCGTGACAAATATCACGTCGCTCATCAACAAAGAGGCGGGCTCGTCGCTCCGCAACATTTCAATCGACTCTCACGCCGGCCTCTTCAACGGCTATCTGGTGGTGGGTGTGCCCACTACCGAGGCCCTCAACAATATTATTCGTAAAATCAAGACCGTAAAAGGTGTCAAAGATGTCAAGCGCAGCAATTAAAGCAATCATCATACCGGCCATAGCAGCAGGCATGGCCCTCACATCGTGCAACGGCGACAAGAAAGCCGCCGAAGCTCTCCGCGAGCAAGCCATTGCGGCAATCGAAGCCTCCGATCCCGCAGGCGCGCTCCTGCTCCTCGATTCTATTGATCATGCCTATCCGGCGCAGGTCGAAACGCGCCGTGCCGCCATGCCGCTTCGCCCCAAGGCGATAGAACTTAGCACGCTCCGCGACCTTGAAGTGACCGACAGCATGCTCGTGCAGGCCCAGGTGCTAATGGAGAGCATGAAAGACCTGGTTAAGCTCAAAAAAAGTGCCGACGGCATTGACGGATATTATGTGGCCGCGTCGATGTCCGACGCCGTACCATCGTCGGCTGAGGGGCTCTATGCCCGCATGAGTCCGCAGGGCTCGTTCTATATCATTTCATCGGCGCGCAAGGGCACCCTTTCCACCGGCATCACTCTGTCGGCTCAGGGCGTCGGCGAGGTGTCAACACCGCGTGTGGCATGTGACGGCGAGCGCAACGACCGCTCCATGTCGGCCGAGCTGATAACTTTCCTGCCGGCCGAGAGCGACACCATAGGCAATTTCGCATTCGTCAACGCCGACCGCGAGCTCACTCTCACATTCAACGGTGAGCGTCAGCAGCGTTCCATAAAGCTTCCGGCCGCCCAGGCTGCCGCTCTGGCTCAACTCTATGCCGCCTCGCAGGTATATTCGCGTGTCAGTCTGCTTGCTCTTCGCAAGGAGAAGCTCGAACGCACCCTCATGCTCGCGCGCAGTCAGCAGGCGCGCACCATGCCCGAGCAGTAACATCTGGTTGATATTCAAGCGTGATTAGGCGTATATACAAGAGTCTCAGACTCATCATCGTGTTGGCACTGCTGCTTGTCGTGGCGGTGCCTGCCGTGCTTTATGTGGGACTCTCGCTGTCGCCGGTCCACGAATATGCCGGGCGGCGTGTATCAGGCGAGCTTAGCCGCATGCTCGGCGCCAATGTCGAGATAGGGAGCCTTTCGGTCAGTCCGTTCAACCGCGCCGTGCTGCGCAATGTTTCGGTCACCGACTCGGCGGGCGACACCATAGCCCTGGCGCGACGCATAGGTGCCAATTTCGGCCTGATTGACCTGCTTTTCAGGCATCGAGTGGTGTTTAATTCAGTCGAGGCTCTCGGCCTTGACCTCCGTCTGAAACGCGACAGTGCGGGCGCACCGCTCAACATCGACCCAATCGTTGCGCGGCTGAGTAAGCCCGGCGGCGACGGCGGTGTGCCTGATTTGCGTTTCAACGTCATAGTGCTTCGCAGCTCGCGTGTGAGTTACGACGTTCTCGCCGCTCCGGTAGGGCCGCTCGGCGAGTTTGACGCAAGCCATATATCGCTTGTAGATCTGCGCGCCGATGCCAGAGTGGACCTTATGCGCGACAGCCGTGCCATAGGCGTGGATTTGAGCCGCATGGGAGTTACCGAGCGTCGGTCGGGGATGCAGATAACCGATTTGACCGCCCGCGCTATGTTGCATAAAGAGGACGCTCCGTCGGGACGCATAGCTTCCGTGATGCTCCGCGACGTGTCGCTGGCCATGCCCGGTACGCAGCTCATGTTCGGGCCGATTGACCTTGTGATGTCGGGCGAAGAGCCCGCCACGGTCGAACTGCTTGGGGGCAGCCATGTCGCGCTCTGCGACTTGGCGCCGTTGATGCCGGAACACGTGCGCAAGCCGCTCGCCAATCTTCTTGACGAACGTATTGACGTATGCCTGCACGCCGACGTTACACGAAGCGACATCAATCTGAGCGACTTCCGGCTCGCCGTGGCCGGCGGCGCCGTGACGCTCAGCGCACCTCAAGGCCTCCATGCCTCCGGCCTCGACTCCATAGCCGCTGCATCGTTCAGCGTCCCCATGCTGGAACTTGCAGTCAATCCCGCCGCCTCGGCGCTCATGCCGTTTGCGCCCATATGCCGCGACACTGTCGCTACCGCCGTGTTGCCGCTCACGGCAACTATCGAGGGCAGTGGCTCGCTCCGCTCCGGCGGCGCGAGTATCAACTTCGAGAGCCGACGTGCGGGAAACGCCTCGATAGGTGTCGAGTACGAGTTTACTCCTCAGCACGCCATCAGCCGTCTGGAAGGTAATGCCGACGTCGACAATCTTGCCGTGGCGGCCATCGTTGATGCCGTGGAGAGTGCGATAGGCCGACGCTCCGGCATCGCCGCCAAGCTCCCCGGCGCGGTCACCGCATCGGTGGAGGGGAGGGCGGTGTTTATCCCCGGCCACAGCGTGCCCGATGGTACGCTGTCGGCCTCGATAGCGTCAATAGAGCTTAAACGGCGCGACGGCTCGCCGGCCCTCATGACCGACATTGTGGCGGATATTACGAGCGACCACGGCCTCTTCGACGCCACATTCGAGAGTCTTAACGACGGATTCGCGCTAACAGCCGAACTCCGGGGCGACATCGAAAAAAAGTCGGTATCTTTCGACCTCACGCTCGACGACCTTGACCTGTCGCTTAAAGGAGGCGAGCATCTGTCGTTCACCGCCACCGGTAATGCCGCGTTGCAGCCGGCCGGCGCGCCGCTTCCCGCTACCGGTCAGGTCGAGATTCACGACATATTACTGTCAAATCCTCATTCCGACGCCAAGGGACTCTCGCTGAAAAGCGTCGAGATAACTTCCTGCATTCCGTCCGATTCCGTAGGCGAACCTTCGGTCGACATCAAGTCCGACATCCTCACGGCTTCGCTCAAAGGATCGCTCGACCCGGGCGCGCTCATGGCCGACATCCGCGGACTTGCCGGCTCACTGTTCCCCGGCATGGCCGACATGATTATGCCCTACGCTATGACTGGTCACGTAAGCCGCAACGACCTGCGTCTGCAAGCCAAAATACTCACCTCCGCACCGGTAGAGGAGGTAGTAAAGCTTCCTGTGCAGGTGCGTTATCCGGTGGATATAACCGCCTCGCTCTCGTCGGCCGAGCGACGCGCAACCCTGCATGTCGACGCGCCGTATCTGTGGCAGGGCAACAAAGAGATTGACGCCACATCGCTCTATATTGCCGCCGACGGTTCGTCGGCCTCGCTCGCAGCCTCTACCCGTATGCCGAGCAAAAACGGCATGATGGACCTCCGCGTCAATTCCGAATTGCCGGCCGACAGCGTAAACCCCGATCGGCGCGTATCGACCGTGATGACGTGGGATGTCGACGCGGCGCGCGATTTTTCGGGTACCATGGCCTTTGACGTAGTGCCGCGCAACGACCCCGATGCGCCGGGACGCATTATGGCCGACGTGGATATTCTGCCGAGCCGTCTCACGTTCAACGACTCGGTGTGGACTGCAAGTCCCGCCCACATATCGCTGCGCAAAGGCATAATTGACGTTGACGGATTCAGTGTGGGACGTACCGGCCAGTATGTGGAAATCGACGGCACGATAACCGATTCCGACAGCGACATACTCACAATTTCGCTCGCTGATGTCGACCTCGACTATGTGTTCGAGACGCTCAACATCCCCAACGCTATGTTTGGCGGCGTGGCTACGGGAGAGCTCTATGCGTCGGGACTGCTGGGGCCAAATCTTGTGGCCTACACCCCCGACCTGTTCATCAAGGGGCTGAAATACAATTTCTCCCTTATGGGCGACACACACATCAAAGCGTCATACGACCCGTCGGTCCCGGCCGTCAACATCGACGCCAAAGTTGACCAGCCAAACGGTCTCAACTCATACATAACAGGCTATATCAAACCCACTTCGGAAGGATATATCGACCTCGACTTCACAGCCGACCGCATCGAGGTAGGCTTCATGAAGCCGTTCATGAGCGCTTTTGCCTCGGCCGTCAATGGCTACGCCTCAGGCAACGCCCACCTGTTTGGCACGTTCCACGACGTCAACATGAGCGGCGATATATTTGTCGAGGACCTTTCGCTCAAACTCGACTTTACCGGCACCACCTACTGGGCTACCGACTCGGTGCATCTCACCCCAGGCTTTATTGATCTCAACAACATTACGCTTCGTGACCGCGACGGTCATCAGGCGCGGCTCGACGGCTATCTGCGCCACACCAACTTTCACCTGCCGCGTTTCCAGTTCAAAATCACCCGCGCCGACGACCTGCTTGTCTACGACCTTCCCGAGACGACCGACCAGCGGTGGTACGGCACAATATACGGCGACGGTTCAGCTACTATAACGGGTGTGCCCGGGCATATAGACATTGGCGTAAACATGGCTACGGCACCCAACTCGACATTTACCTTCGTGCTGTCGGACGCTGAGGAGGCCTACGACTATCAGTTCATCACATTCCGCGACCGCAACGACAAGGACGGAAAGGAGGCCGCGGCAGCAGCTGCCGTAATCGACGGCATCCCCGCTGAAGTTGTGGAGATGCGCAACACTCTCGCCAAGAAAACCGAGGAGGAGAGCGCCAGTATCTACGACATGTCTATCTCTGTCAGCGTCACCCCCGATGCCCTGCTCACCGTGGTCATGGACCCGGTGGGAGGCGACGCTATCCGCGCGCGCGGCAACGGTGACATGACCATGACCTACAACAGTGCATCGGAGGACCTCGGACTGCGTGGCGACTACACTCTCGACAACGGCACCTACAACTTCACTTTCCAGGATATAATCCGCAAGGACTTCCGCATCAACCAGGGAAGCACCATACGCTTCAACGGTGACCCGTATGCCGCTCAGCTCGACATCGTTGCCGCTTACCGCCTCACCGCCAACCTCTCCGACCTCGACGAGTCGTTTCTCGAAAATCCGGAGTTGACGCGCACGAGCGTGCCCGTCGATGCCCTCATCAATGTGACGGGCGACATGCGCGCCCCTGACATCAGCTATGACTTTGACTTCCCTACACTGAAAGACGACATCAAGCGCAAAGTAAACTCGATTGTGTCGACCGACGACATGCGTGCCCGCCAGATGCTCTATCTGCTCGCGCTCAACCGCTTCTATACGCCCGAGTACATGACTGCCACAAAGGGCAATGAGCTATTCTCGGTTGCCTCGTCCACGCTGTCATCGCAGATAAGCAATATGCTCGGCTCGCTCGCCGAAAACTGGACCATTGCGCCCAACATACGTTCCGACCGCGGCGATTTCTCCGACGTGGAGTTTGACCTTGCGCTGTCGTCGTCGTTACTCAACAACCGACTGCTGTTTAACGGCAACTTTGGTTATCGCGACAAGAGTCTGAACAACAATACGTTTATCGGCGACTTCGACCTCGAATATCTGCTCAATCGCAGCGGCTCGCTCAGGCTCAAAGCCTATAATCGTTACAATGATCAGAACTTTTATGTCAAAAACGCGCTTACTACACAGGGTGTCGGAATCGTGTTCCGGCGCGACTTTGACGATTTTCTCAGCTTCCTGAGGCGTTGGCGTCAGCCGAAGCAGGCCGAGGTACCCTCCGACACCACTTCCACCAACGAGGCCCCGACAGCCATCACCAAGGAATAATACCCAGCTGCAATATGCTCGACATCATAAATAATATCAACGACTTCCTGTGGACTTACATAATGATAGCCCTGCTGATCGGCGCAGCGGTGTGGTTCACAATAGCCACCCGTGGCGTGCAGTTTCGCTATTTCGGAGAGATGTGGCGTCTGCTTGCGCGGTCGGGAGAGCGTCATGATGGCGACAGCACGCATCACTCGCGTGTGAGCTCTTTTCAGGCTTTTGCCGTGTCGGTGGCCTCGCGCGTGGGCACCGGCAATCTGGCCGGTGTGGCTACGGCGATAGCTCTCGGCGGCCCGGGCTCTGTGTTCTGGATGTGGGTGATAGCGCTGCTCGGTAGCGCAAACGCCTTTGTCGAGTCGACCCTCGCACAGCTCTTCAAGGTCAAGGGCAGCCACTCGTTCCGAGGCGGCCCTGCCTACTATATCTTCAAGGGGATAGGAAGCCGCGCATGGGCTGTGACCTTTGCCGTGCTTATCATCATCACGTTCTCGCTCGCGTTTAACTCCGTACAGAGCAACACTATTGCTATCGCGGTGGAGCCTTATGGAATCTCACCGCTGATTACCGGCATAGTGCTTTCCGTGCTCACGGTCGCCTGCATATGGGGCGGCATACGCACCATATCGAGAGTGAGCGAGATAGTGGTGCCGGTCATGGCAATACTGTATGTCATACTGGCTGTCGTGATAGTCATTCTTAACCTACATCATTTTCCCGCCGTCATCGCTATGATAGTGGAAAACGCTTTCGGCTTTGAAAGCGTAATGGGCGGCGGCGTAGGCATGGCGGTGATGATGGGTGTCAAGCGCGGCCTCTTCTCCAACGAGGCGGGTGAGGGCTCCACCCCCAACGCCGCTGCCACGGCCGCAGTGTCGCATCCCGTCAAGCAGGGCCTGCTCCAGACATTCGGCGTGTTTGTCGACACGCTTCTCATCTGCACCTGCACGGCGTTCATCATTCTTTGCAGCGGTGTGTTTGCCGACGGTTCCACAGGTATAGCCCTGACGCAGAGAGCACTCGATAGCGAGATAGGTTCGGAGCTCGGCTCGCTTTTCGTGGCAATAGCCATATTCTTTTTCGCGTTTTCAAGCATCATCGCCAATTACTATTACGGCGAGGCTAATATACAATTCATAACGAGCCGACACTGGCCCGTGACCCTGTTGAAGATAGCTTCGACAGCAATGGTAATGGTGGGCGCGCTCGTGTCGCTCGACCTTGTATGGGCGCTCGCCGACGTTACCATGGCGCTCATGACACTATGCAATGTCGCGGCTATTCTGGTTCTCGGCAGGTATGCCCTTGCATGCCTTGCCGATTATGCGGTCCAGCGCCGGCAGGGAATCGACCCAGTCTACCGGCGCTCGACCATTCCGCGTATAGCGCGCATGACCGACTGCTGGCCGCTCTGACCTCTGACGCCCTACGGCTCACAATAGTACGTTTCGACTACATGGGATTTCTAAATATCAATACACACATTATGGAAACAATCAAGGATTTGTCAACAGGCGGCGAACGCCCCTTTTTCGGCAGCCGCGGACTCAGGCTCCAACGCGTCACTGTCACTGACGGCGAAAGCGCCCTCAAAGAGTGCACTAACATAGACGCTATCGACTGCACCTTTATAGGTCTGTACCCGTTCTGGCATGTCAACCGGCTCTACATAGACCACTGTCGCTTTGCCCCCGAGGCACGTGCCGGTCTGTGGTATTCGAGCAATCTTATTATGCGTGACACTGTGACGGAGTCGCCAAAGATGTTTCGTGACATGAGTCATCTCGACCTCAAAAATGTCACGATGAACAACGCCGAAGAGGCGTTCTGGCGCTGTGTCGACGTCAAGGCCGAGCATCTCGAGGTCAATGGCGGCATGTACCCGTTCATGCTCTCGCGTGGCGTGAAGCTCGACTACTTTAAGAGCGACTGCAAGTATATGTTCCAGTATGCCCGCGACATAGAGATACGTCACGCCGACCTCCGCACCAGGGATGCTTTCTGGGAGTCGGAAAACGTCACGGTTTACGACTCGCGCATAAGCGGCCAATATCTCGGGTGGCACTCCGTGAATCTTCATCTCGTGCGTTGCCACATCTCCGGCACTCAGCCGCTCTGCTACTGCCGCGGGCTGGTGCTTGAAGACTGCACTTTCGACGCCGACGCCGACCTCGCATTCGAGTATAGCGATGTACGCGCCACAGTTCTCTCACCTATAACCAGCGTCAAGAATCCGAGCTCTGGCATGATACGCGCCCGCAGCATAGGTGAGGTAATTGTCGACGGTTACGCCAAGTCGCCCGCAGGCTGCCGCATCATTACCGATGTGCCCCGCTGAGCCGAGTAAAGTATGTATAAAGCATCAAGCCCTCCCCGGCGGTCGATATTGACCGAAGGGGAGGGCTTGATGCTTGCGGGGAGGGCGTTTACGCCATGTGGCCGCGTATGACACGCGCGGCGATAAACGGCTCCGTGTAGGCGTAGGGGATATAGTCGACGCTTATGCCCGGCTTGACAATGATAAACGAGGCATCGCGGCCGGGAGCTATCGCACCGCACTCGTGCCCAAGCTCCATTGCCGCTGCGCCGTTGAGCGTGCAGGCAGTGAGGGCCTCGGCGGGGAGTAGCCCCATGTGTATGCAGCCGAGCGCCCACACGAAGCGCATGTCGCCCGACGGCGAAGAGCCGGGGTTGTAGTCGCTTGCAAGAGCTACGATTGCGTCATTGTCGACAGCCAAGCGGGCACGGCCAAACGGGAGGCGCGAGAAGAACGACGCTCCGGGGAGCATTGTAGCTACGGTGTCGGATTTGGCGAGCAGGGCGATTTCCTCATCGCCGAGCTGTTCGAGATGGTCGGCCGACACGGCTCCCGCGGCTGTCGCCACCTGTACGCCGCCCGATATGCCGAGCTCGTTGGCATGTATCTTGGCTTTCATGCAGTAGTTGGCTGCGGCGTCGATTATACGCGCCGTCTCTTCGGGAGTGAAGAATCCGGTGTCGCAGAATACGTCGACGTACTCGGCTATACCCTCGGCGGCGACAGCGGGTAGCATCTCGCGTATCACCATGTCGACATAGTCGGCTTGACGCCCCACAAAGGCGCGTCCTACGGCGTGGGCGCCTAGAAATGTTATCTTGACACGGGCGTCGACAGCTTCGCGCAGACGGGCGGCGACACGGAGCATTTTCAGCTCGTCGGCGGTGTTGAGGCCGTAGCCGGTCTTTACCTCGAAAGCTCCGGTGCCGCGCTCCATCATCAGGTTTGCACGATACAGTGCGCTTTCGAGCAGCTCCTGTTCCGAGGTGTGGTGAAGCTTGTCGGCCGAATTTAGGATGCCGCCTCCGCGGCGCGCTATCTCCTCGTAGCTTAGTCCCTGAATCTTGTCGACGAACTCGCCCTCACGGCTCCCGGCATAGATGATGTGTGTGTGGGAGTCGCAGAACGCGGGTATCACTATGCCGCCGCGGGCGTCGACAATGCAGTCGTCCTTGGCCTCGACAAAGCTGTCCATGTCGCCGATAGCTGTAATCTTGTCGCCATTGACGGTGATGAATGCGTTGTCGATGGTGCGCGGCCCGGTAAGCATCCGTTTGCCGCGCAGGTGTGTGATTTCGCTGTCGACAATGCCGTGTATGCGCCCTATGTTGATTACATGCATTGCTCCACGAAGTTGATTGAACGTTTGAGAAGGGGAGTCATAACAGTGTCTATGTCGACAAAAGGCACTTCCTTGCGGAAGTTGGCCAGCAACTCCTCGTTGCGGGGTGACGATTTGAGCGGGCGGCGGAATTCGATGGCCTGAGCGGCGGTCATAAGCTCCATGCCGAGTATGCGGGTAGTGTTGTCGACCACGCGCAGAAGTTTGGTTGCCGAGTTGGCGCCCATTGACACATGGTCCTCCTGGCCCTGTGACGAGGGCACGGAATCGGCGCTCGTGGGCCAGCACAGGCCTTTGCTCTGGTTGAGCACCGAAGCGGCCGAGTACTGCACAATCATGAAGCCGCTGTTAAGGCCGGCCTTTGCCACGAGAAACGAAGGGAGGCCGCGGGTGCCGGCTACGAGTTTGTATATTCGACGCTCGGAGATGTTGGAGAGCTCCGACACGGCGAAGCATAGATAGTCCATGGGCAGCGCTATCGGCTCGCCGTGGAAATTGCCGGCGCTGACAATGATGTCGTCGTCGGGGAATATTGTGGGATTGTCGGTCGGGCTGTTGATTTCGCGCGTTATCACTTCGGTGACAAAGCTTATGGCGTCGGCCACGGCGCCGTGTACCTGCGGTATGCAGCGGAATGAGTAGGGGTCCTGGACGTGGGTCTTGTGCTGTGCTATCAGTTCGCTGCCTTCGAGCAGGCGGCGCATATCGGCTGCTACGGCAATCTGTCCGGGGTGGTGACGCACCTCGTTGACCTGCGGGCCGAAAGGCTCGATGCGGCCGTCGAAAGCGTCGAGGCTGAGCGCGGCGATACGGTTGGCGGCATCGAGGAGTCGCTTGGCGCGATACACGCCCCATGTAGCGTGGGCCGACATAAACTGTGTACCGTTGAGCAGAGCCAGACCCTCTTTCGACATGAGGCGTATCGGCTCCCACCCGTGTTCGGCAAGCACTTCCGATGCTTCGCGTACGGTGCCTTTGTACTCTACTTCGCCAAGACCGAGCAGGGGGAGGCACATGTTTGCGAGCGGAGCAAGGTCGCCCGACGCACCGAGTGAACCCTGCTGATATACTATGGGTATGATGTCGTTGTTGAAGAAGTCGGCCAGACGCTCTACGGTGGAGAGCTGAACGCCGGAGTTGCCGTAGCTCAGGCTCTGAATTTTGAGCAGTATCATCGTCTTCACGATTTTGCTGTCGACGCGCTCGCCCACGCCGCATGAGTGCGACATTACGAGATTTTTCTGGAGCTGCGACAGATCGTCGGCACCAACCGACACGTTGCAGAGCGAGCCGAAGCCGGTGGTGATGCCGTAGATAGGCTCTTTGTTCTGCTTGACCTTGGCGTCAAGATACTCCCTGCAATGGCAGATGCTCTCGCGTGCTTCGTCGGATAATACTATTTTATGGCCATCCTCAACGGCTTCGCATACTCCGGCCGGAGTGATGACACGCGACGATACAACGAAAGTTTTGCTATGGTGATTCATGATAATGGAAAGGCTTATCGGTAATTTGTATTGTGAAAAGTGATTTTTAGCCAACGCAAAATTACAATTTTTTTCATCGTCAGCCAATGCGCCCGTCAAAAAAAACTTACTCGTCAGCGGAGCGAGTGGCGATGACGTGCGATAACTGAAAAATCACTATCTTTGTCGACATATATCGGCCCCGAGGCCGTCAACCGCATTATTGCATCAACCACTATCCCAAACTACCATGAGCAACTGGAAACAACAGCTTACCGAGATGATGCCTCTGCTCGGTCACCGCAACTGGATTGTAATCACCGATTCGGCTTATCCGCTCCAAACCAATCCCGGCATAACTACCCTCTACGCCCCCGAGGACTTCGACACAGTGCTGTCGACCGTCAACAATATCGTCAGAAACGCGCACCATGTCACGCCTCATGTGTGGCTCGATGCCGAGCAGAAAGCGCTCGACGAGGCGCTTTGCCCCGGCTGGAACGGCTATAAGGAGTCGGTAGAGGGAATTCTGGGCGGCGAGAACGCCCCGCAATATCTCGGCCACGAGGAGATAATAGGCCGCCTCGACGAGATGAGCCGGCTCTTCAAGGTGGTAATCGTAAAGACATCGCTCGCCATACCTTACACGTCGGTGTTCTTCGAGCTCGACTGCGGCTACTGGGATGCGGAGCGCGAGCGCGCCATGAGGTCGCGTCTCTGACCTCAGCCACAAATAGTCCGATAAAAAGTCAAGCCGCGCGGCCGGGATGTGTTTCCCGTCGCGCGGCTCTGTTTCCAAGGGTTGTGTTCCCTATTTTACTTCTGCTCTTCGGCGGCCTTCTCGTTTTGATAGTCAGCGCCTTTCTGCCCCATCATATAATCGGTGACGATGGTACGGAGGTCGCCCTGCTCGTTGTCGCAGGTGTACTCCCAGTACATAGCACCAAGAAGGTCATTGTCGAGAATATACTTACACTTGATTTCGATTGACTTGGGATCATTGTAGCCGAGCACGAGCTCGCCGTTGGAGTTCTCGATATAAGGCACCTGTGCCTTTTCGTCCCATACAATCTTGCAGCCTTCGCGCACTTCGAGGTCCTTGTAGTCCATGTAGTCGGGATATTCCTTGAAGCCGCGGCCGTAGAAGGGGAGTCCGAGGGTGAGTTTCTCTTTGGGTACGCCGGCGGCGAGGTGAGCTTTGAGGGCCTGGTCGGCGGTGAGGCGGGTGTGTTCCGACTCATAGAGGGGCGACTGGTGGTAGGGCACCGAGCCTATGTCATAGCTCATGATGTTGACGAAATCCACATAAGGGAGGATAGTGGGGAAGTCGTAGTAGCGGGCGTTGCCGGGAGTGGCGAGTGTCAGAAGCTTGCCTTCGCCTATTTGTGCGCGGATGTCGCGCATGAGCTTGTTGTAGTTCTGGATGTCGTCGGGCGACGAAGATATGCCGGCGGAGCTGCTGGTGGGATATTCCCAATCGATGTCTACGCCGTCGAGGTTAAACTCGTCGATGACACGCTGACAGTCGGCCACGAAGCCGGCGCGGTTGAGGCTGTCGGCTGCCATCTCGCTGAAACGTCCGCTGCCCCAGCCGCCTACCGAGAGAACTACTTTAAGGTCGGGATTCTGCTCTTTGAGCGCAGTAATCTTATGCAGACGGTCGGGATTGTCGACATTGATGCCGTTGAACGTCTCGTTGACATGGCCGAAAGCGTAGTTGATGTGGGTCATCGCCTGCGGATCGGGCATCACGTCGGAAGAGGCTGTGACATAAGCTACGACGATGCGGGGTTTTACAGAATCAGTTGCTGCGGCTTCTGTTGAAGCCTTGGAGCCGCACGAGGACACTGAGGCACCTGCGGCAACGAGGCCTAATGCTCCTAAGGCCAGGCTGAATAATTTTTTCATGTATGAAATTTAAGTGTATTAGGATTTGTTTACAGGCAGTGGATTGGCTGCAAAAATGCTTATAATGCGCAAAGTTACGACAAATATTTCATATTACTGACCATTCTTTGTGCGATAACGTGCCCTTGACCGGGCCGCGACTGCCAATTATTGTTAATCGGCCCGGGGCTCCGATACCGGCGCCACCTGACCGTGCGCGGAGTTGTCTTCGCGGCTTAACTGCATCACGCGCTTGCGCAACAGCAGCAGCATAGTCATTGTGGGGAGCGCCATGAAAAAGTAAAACATATCACACATGGCTACGGCGGCGGTAAGCGGCACCGACGCGAACAGTATCAGCGACAGAATGAAAAAGTAGGTGTAGAGCTTAGCACCCTTGGGGCCGAACAGGTAGGCCGCGCAGCGGTTGCCGTAGAACGAGTAGCTGAACATCGACGAGAGCGCGAAGCATCCCACCACGGCCATGAGCATCCACCGGCCGAAAGGGATGGCCGAGTCAAATCCTTCCATTGCCAGAGCAAGGCCTTTGACGCTACCCGGTTCGAGAGTGCCGAAGTCGACAGTGAGCAGCAGAGCGAGGGCGGTGAGGGTGCACACGAAGCCTGAATCGATCGCAGGCCCGAGCATGGCTACCAGTCCCTCGCGCACAGGCGACGGATTGCGAGACTCGCCATGCATGATCGATGCCGTGCCTACGCCGGCATCGTTGACGAGCATGGCGCGCCGTGCGCCTATCAGCGCCACACCTATCAGCGCGCCCCAGCCGGCTCGAAGCGAGAACGCCTCGCTGAATATCGACGCGATAGCTGAGGGGAGTGCGCCTATATGTGTCACTATGATATACGTCACCATGACGAAGTAAAGGCCCACCATTGCCGGCACCATGACCGAAGCCACCGACGCTATGCGCCTTATGCCGCCGAGCACCACGAGAGCCACCACCGACGCTATCGCCATGCCGGTGACGACGCGGGCAGCGAGATTGGTGTCAGGGTCGATGCCGGTGGTGGCGAGGACGGCTTCGGTGAGCTGATTGGCGTTCATGATACACAGTGTGCCTATCATGCCCGCTACGGCAAAGCATGACGCCATCCACCACCATCGCGGCGACAGAGCATTGCGGATGATATACATCGGGCCGCCGCGTGTAGAACCGTCGGCCGAGGTGGAGCGGTAGGCTATGGCAAGCACACCTTCGTGATATTTTGACGCCATGCCAACTATGGCGCTTACCCACATCCAGAATATCGCGCCGGGGCCACCCGTCACCAGCGCTATCGCCACGCCGGCGATATTGCCCATGCCTACTGTGGCGGCGACGACGGCGGCAAGCGCCTTGACCGATGAAATCTGTCCCGCCGCCACGCCGGAGTTGTCGGATGACGGCTTTTCACGTAGTAGACGGAGTGCGTCGGGGAGACGACACAACGGGAGGGCCCCCGACCCTAAAAAGAGTATGAGGCCCCCGCCGATGAGAAGTATGAATAACGGTAAGCCGCACAGAGTGTCGGCCACCGCTGTCAGGGTTTCGGTCATTGTGCTTCGTTATGTGGTGGTAACTGTCGGCAAAGATAGGCCGAAAAACCGAGACAGGCAAAACAATTGTCGGTCTATACGCCGCTTGCATCGCTTTGGTCCGACGGTGTGTCGGGCTTGTCGCCGCCAGTCGTCGCCGGCACCGAGGCCGAAGCGGAGAAAAATCCTGCGAGATACTTTTCGCGGAAACGCTCGAAGAGTTCCCAGAAATTTGGCACGAACAGTGTGCCGACCACCGCGTTCACAGCCATGCCGAACACCACTGCCGAGGCAAGCGCTATGCGGGAGGCCGCGCCGGCACCAGTGGCGAAGAGCATGGGCATAACACCGAACACAAACGCCAGCGCCGTCATCATGATAGGACGGAATCGCACGCGGCCCGCCTGTTCGGCGGCCTGGCGCACCGGCATGCCGCTCTTGCGGTAGTCGATTGCATACTCGACTATAAGAATTGCGTTTTTGGCCGACAGTCCGAGCAGCAGGATAATGCCTATCTGGGTGTAGATGTTGATGTCCTGACCCATGAACAGACAGCCTATCACCGTGCCGAGAATGGCAGTGGGCATGGAGATGATTACCGCTACGGGGTCGGTCACGCTCTCATATTGTGCGGCGAGTACAAGCAGGGTCACGATGACCGAGAAGAGAAGCACGATGCCGATAGTTATGCCGCCTCCGGTCTCCTGGTATGCCTCGCCGGTCCAGGCGTAGCTGTATTCGTTGCCTAACGTCTCTTTGACGATACGCTCCATGTCGGCTATGACAGTGCTCGACGACACGCCGTGCTTAGGGGTCGCCGTGACCGACGCGGTAGAGTACATATTGTAGCGGTCTATCGACGGGTCGCCCATCACAGGCACCGTCTCGGCAAACGATGCGAACGGCACCATCTCGCCCTCAGTGTTGCGTACCGACAAGCGCATGATGTCGGCGACGCGTCCGGTCGATCGCGAATCGGCGGCGAGCAGTACTTCGTACACGCGGCCGAATTCGTTGAAATCGTTCACATAGGAGCCTCCGCCCATAAAGTCGCCGAGAGTGGAGTAGATGCTCTCCATGGTGAGGCCGAGCATCTTGGCCTTGTCGCGGTCAATGCGGAGATTATATTGCGGCACGGTGCCTTGATACATGGATTGGACCGATTCGATGTCGGGGCTCTTGCCGGCGGCTTCGACCACAGCGTCGACAGCCTCTTTCATAGCTTCGGTGCCGCGGTTGTTGATGTCGAGAAGCTGCATCTGCATACCCGCCGTGAGACCGAGGCCCGGGATTGCCGGCGGATTGATTGCATATATGTCGGCCTCTTGTATGTCGGCAGTTACCTCATATACTTTGGCGATAATATCGTCGGCGCTTTCACCTTTTTTCTTGCGGTCTTTCCACGGCTCGAGCATCACGAAGAGTGAGCCGGTGTTGGCGCCGCTGCCTCCGCCCATAAACGACATGCCGTTGATAGTTACCGTGTTGGTTACTTTGGGTATGGCGTTGACGCGAGCGCTCACCTCCTGCATTATGCTGTCGGTGCGCGACGCCGATGCGCTCGTAGGCAACTGCACCGACATCATGAAATAACCGAGGTCCTCGGAAGGCACATAGCTCGTAGGCATCTTCTCGAAGCCCCAGAAAGCGAGCAGGCATATAGCGATATAGGCGCCGATTGCCACGATTGGCTTGCGCAGGAAGTGGCCCACAATCTTCATGTACTCTTCGGTTGCCTTGGCGAAGCCGGTGTTGAACCACTTGTAGAGGATGAACTTCGACGGCTTGGTCGGGCGCAGGAACAGCGCGCACATGGCCGGAGTGAATGTCAGCGCGTTGAAGCCGGAGAAAGCTGTCGATACCGCGATAGTGAGCGCAAACTGCTTGTAGAGCTCTCCGGTAATGCCGGAGACAAACGCCGTGGGAATGAACACAGAAAGCAGCACAAGCACCTCACCGATAACCGGTCCCTGCAACTCCACCATGGCTTTTTCAGCGGCCTGACGGGCCGTCACTTTGCCTTGGTCAAGCAGTCGGCTGCAATCCTCCACCACCACAATCGCGTCATCGACCACAATCGCTATCGCAAGCACGAGGCCGAAGAGAGTGAGCGTGTTGAGTGTGAAGCCCATAAGTTTCATTACCGCGAACGTGGCGATAAGGCTCACGGGAATGGTTATCATGGGTATGATTACGGCGCGCCAGTTCTGCAAGAAGAGGAGTATCACTATCATCACGATGAGCGTTGTCTCGACGAATGTCACGAGCACCTCGTCGATTGACGCGGTGACGAAGTTGGTAGAGTTCATCAGCACCCTGTGTTCCACCCCTTCGGGAAAATATTCCGACAGCTCGTCCATCTTTTTCTGAACGCGTTGTGCCACTTCCAGAGCGTTGGCACCCGGGAGCTGATATATTGCAAGCATGGCAGCCTCCCTACCGTTGACTGCCGACGTGTTGGCGTAGTTCTCGCTTCCGAGCTCCACTCTTGCTATATCGCTGAGGCGCAAGATGCTGCCGTCGATGGTCGAGCGTATTACCGTGTTGCCGAACTGCTCGGCGGTGGTGAGGCGTCCGTTGGCCGTGATTGTGTACTCGAATGCCTCGGGGCGTGCGAGGGGGAGCGAGCCCACCGAACCGGCGCTGACCTGCATGTTCTGGCTTTCGAGCGCCTCGACTACATCGGCGGGAGTAAGGCCGCGCACGCGCATCTTTTCAGGGTCGAGCCACACTCGCATGGAGTATTCGCCGCTGCCAAACGCGCCAACGTCGCCGACGCCCTCCACGCGCGAAAGCTCGTCGACGATGTTGAGCTGAGCGTAGTTGGTGAGATAGAGGCCGCTGTAACGGTCGCGGTAGGCCGAGTCGGCTTCCAGAGCGATAAACATTATGATGTTGCTGGATCGCGTCATAACCTGCACGCCCTGTTGCTTGACGGCGGCGGGCAGCGTTGACTCGGCCTGCGACACGCGGTTCTGCACCTTTACGGCGGCCATGTCGAGGTCAGTACCTATGTCGAAAGTGATTGTGAGCGTATAGCTGCCGTCGCTGCTGCTCGACGAGCTCATATACATCATGTCCTCAACGCCGTTGACCTGCTCTTCGATAGGCTCGCCGATAGTCGATGCTACCGTTGCGGCGTCGGCGCCGGGATATGTGGCCATGACATTTACGGTGGGGGGAGTTATATCCGGAAACTGGGCTACCGGAAGTGTCTTGACCGTCAGCAGGCCGACCATCACCATTGCTATGGCGATGACTATGGAGAATATGGGGCGGTCGATAAAAAATCGGGAAAACATACTGTGGCGAATCAGTGGATGGCTGGGATTAGGTGGAGAGAGACTGCTACTTGACGAGGCGTGGCTTTACGGTCATGTGAGGACGCACTTTTAGCAGTCCGACGGTGACATATCGCTCACCTGGGCGCAGTCCGGAGGTGATGACGCGCAGCGAGTCGTCGACCACGTCGCCTACTTCGACAGGGGTGTAGACCACCTTGTCGGAGTCGTTGACGACATAGAGGAACTTGCCGCGCTGGTCGGTCGACAGAGAAGCGTCCTTTACCAGCACCGCGGCGGAGTCGGCGGCGTAGGGGAGCCGTATGTTGGCATACATTCCCTCGCGGAGCTCGTCATACGGATTGTCGATTTCGGCGCGAAGTTCGAGCGTTCCGGTCGACGGATCAATATCGGGAGCTATATATGTGAGCCGGCCGGTATAGCTGTGGGGCAGCTCGTCGCTGAACGTTATAGGCATGTGATCGCGATCAGACACAATCTCGCGGCCTGTCTTTCGGAGCATGTCTATGTAGCTTGCGTCGTCGATAAAGAATTCGGCGTGAACGCTTGAATCATCGTATATGGTGGCGAGCGTGACAGGAGAGCCCTCGCCCGCGAGGTAATTGCCCACGGAGTATGACGAGGCGTTGACGTAGCCCTTAAACGGCGCCCTCACCGTGCAGTAGCCGAGATTAGAGCGGGCGGTGGAGAGTGCGGCGAGTGCGGTGTTGACCTCCTGCCGGCTCGATTCCATGGCCGAGCGCGCCTGCTCCACCTCCATACGGCTTGCGGCGTCGGACTCCGACGCTTTTTTTACCGCCTCGTAGTGCGACGTGTTGTACTGCAATTCCGCTTCGGCTGATTTGAGGTTGCTTTCGGCCTGAGTCACCGCGTCGCGGTACTGCGTATCCTCGATAGTGAACAGCACGGCGCCTTTATCCACGAGGTCTCCGTCGGTGTAGTTCTGGGAGCGTAGGTAGCCGCTAACCCGCGCCACAAGGTCTACTGTTGACTTGGCGTGCAGTTTTCCCGGATATTGCTTGTAGAGTACCACGGGCTGTTGGATGGCTTCGGCCACGTCGATTACCGGGGCCTGCGACCGGTCATTGTCGGTTGATTTGCTGTTGTGACAGCCTGATGCTGCCATTGTGGCGATTATGGCGACTGCCGCTGATATGTTGGTGCGCATTTTGTTGTGTGCTTTTATAAGTTGTGGTGTCAGTTTTTATTTGATTGTGACGCGGTCGGGGAGCCGTAACCGCCGCCAAGGGCGCGGTAGAGGTCGATTAGCGCCTTTGCTTCCGAGGCGCGGGCCGACACGAGTTCGTCGTCGTATTGGAGAAACGTCATCAGGGCCTGAGCCACGGGAGTGAATAGGGTGAGACCGGTTTTATACTGTTCGAGCGACAGGGCGACTTCCTGCTTGGCCGACGCTACGACGTCGGCCAGATCGGTCACATAGTCGCGGGCGTTGATATAGGCCGACAGTGCGTTTTCCACTTCCGTGGTGGCGCTGAGCACAGTCTGATTGTATGTCTCGACGGCTATTTCATTTTCCACGCGAGCCGACTCCACCGCGGCGCGACGTCCGAAGCCGTCAAATACTGTCCATGTCAGCGTAGGGGCGACGGAATAGGTGATGCTTTGATTCTTGAACAGCCTGTCGGCGTCGCGCGACTCCACTCCAAACGAGCCTTGTATTGCCAGAGTCGGCAGAAAATCTTTCTTGGCAACGCCGAGGGCGGCGGCGCGTGCGGCGATAGTGCGCTCGGCCGCTATGATGTCGGGGCGTCGTCGTAACAGCTCGGCGGGAATAGAGGTGGCGACGAGGCCGTCGTAAGCGGGCATGGTAGCGGGTCGCGACAGCATTTCGCTCACCTCGGCGGGGAAGCGGCCGAGCAGCAGGGCTATGGCGTTGATTGACGAGGCAATAGATGAGCGTATATCGGGCAGTATGGCTTTTGTGGACCCGTATACGGTCTTGGCCTGGGCGACGTCGAGGCCCGATACGAGCGCGGCCTCATGGCGTTCTTCGGTTATTTCCAGTACGCGCTTCTGCGTTTTGAGATGTGCTTGTGCTACCTGCTCCTGTGTCTGGGCGGCGCGAAGGCTGATATAGGCGGTGGCAAGCGACGCGCACAGGCTCACCATGGTGCCGTCGTAGTCGGCGCGGGCTACGTTTTTGAGCTCTTTCTGCTCTTTTACCGACGCTGCAATGCGTCCGAACAGGTCGATTTCCCATGAAGCGTTAGCGTCTAGGCTCATGTAATGCGACTTTACCGCTTCGCCGGCCTCCTTGGTTAGATTGCCGCTTTGACGTGCGAGGGTGTAGCCGGCCGACAGCCCGACGGTGGGATAATAGCCCGCTTTGGCTGATGATATGGCAGCTTCGGCAGCGCGTATGCGGCTCGCGGCTATCGCTACGTTGTAGTTGTTGTTCACAGCCTCGCTGATGAGCGAGTCAAGTAGCGGGTCGTTGAATCCTCGCCACCAGTCATCGTCAGGAGGGAGGGTCTGCGACTGTTGCGGGGTATATAGCCAGCGTTCGGGCATATCCTGCTCTGGTGAGGTTGCTTGTGATGTCGGTGTTGACGCGGTCAGTACTGAAAGCGCTATTGTGAGGCCCAGGTATCGGTTGACAGTCAGAGTCATGTTGTGTGGCGGATGATATGTGTGTTATGGAGGGAGTGTGTGTAGTGACGGTCTTGGACCGATTAGGCCTTGTCGGTGGCGGCTGGGCGTGGTTGTGCCGGAGTGCCCGGCAGGCTTACTTCGCGGAAGTCGGGCGAAGCGGCTCTCAGGCCGAAGCGCGGACACATAAGAGCTATATGTTCGAAGATGTCGCTCTGCACCGCTTCGTAGGCAGTCCATGCCGTGGTGGTGTAGCAATAGATCTGCAACGGCATGCCCTCGGCGCCCGGGGCTTTTAGGTTGACAAGTATCTGCTGGTCGGTGGCAACAAGAGGGTGGTGTAGGAGATAGTAGCACATGTAGGCGCGGAACAATCCGAGATTAGTGTCGATAGTGCCGTTGACACAGGCCACGCCCGGATTGTAGGAGGTGCCCGATTTGCGGGTCTCGGCCACGAAGTCGGCCACGCCCGGGAGGTCGCTCACGGCCTGAATCATCTCGTCGGTGAGCGGGAGTATGGAATCGGTGTCGAAATTGAAGTTGCGCGATATGAGACGCCAGCCTGAATCCGACATGCCGCGCCAGTTCTGGAACGAAGTGCTTACGAGCGTATAGGGGGGAAGCGTCACTATCGTATTGTCCCAGTTCTGGACTTTGACGGCGGTAAGGCTCACGTCGACCACGATGCCGTTGGCAATCGTCGATGGCACTACAATCCAGTCGCCCACGCGCAGCATGTCGTTCTGGCTTAGCTGTATGCCTGCTACGAAGCCGAGTATGCTGTCTTTGAATATCAGCATCAGGGCGGCGGCAAAAGCGCCGAGGCCGGCGAGTAGCGTGGCCGGCGACTTGTCCACTATCACCGAGATAGTGATTATCAGAGCGATTATCCACAGGATGCCTATGCTCACGTTGAGTATTCCTTGGAGCGGCAGGTTTTTGGTGTTGTTGCGCTTGTCGAAGCGCATCCAGCAAAAACTCATTACCGAGGCGAGGGCCATGGTGGCCACTACGATAGTGTAGACTACGAGCACTTTCATGAAGATATGGCTCAGTAGAGTGTCGTTGACAATCGTGAATGGGATGAAGGCCATAATCACCAGCGGGGGAATGATGTGGCTGCATCGCGTGAGCACACGTTGTTCGAGCAGTTCCCGGCCTACTTCGGTGTGATAGGCGGCCACAATGTGGCGTGTGGTCTGCAAGATAACCCATCGTGCGGCCCAGCCCACGGTGATGGCGAATACCGTAATGATTGCGACATATATTATATCCTGAATCGTGGGGTTATGTTCGAGTCCGATAGAATCGAGAAACGAGTTGACGTGTGTGAGTAGCCATGAGGCTACCGCATGGGTGGGTATGATGCCGGAGCAGATAATCATGGTGTGAGTGAGAATGGTAGTTGAAAGAGTGATGAAGGGTAGGGGCCATACGGTGACTCCGGTCAGCGCCCGGTGGGGCGCTTTCCGGTGCCGGGATTGATTGTGACGGCTCCGTTGGTGCCGGTGCCGCCGGTCAAGGGGCCTGCTCCTGTCGGGTAGGGACGCTGGCCTGTCGGGGGGATTGACGGCTTGACAGGCACCGATGGCTTGACAGGAACTGATGGCGCAGGAGCAACGGGTCTTGGAGGCCTGCCGCCGTTTTGACTCGGAGGGATGCCCGGACGCATGGGTGGGCGGGAAACGGGGATGTTCCAGCCACCGTTCCACCCGATGCCGCCTCCCCACCAGGGGGAGCCATAACCGCCGTTCCACCAGGGAGTGTAGTCGTTGCCCCAATAGCCGGAGATAGGGGTACTCACCCCGATTCCGAGGTTGATGCCGGGGGCAGGCGACATGTTGAGCGACGTATCAAGCATTGAGTCACAGCCGCCTGTCGTGAGAAACATGGCAGCGGCCGCCGCGGTGATTGCGATATATCGTGAGGCTTTCATAGTTGTCGGGTTTGTCGGTGAATTGTGTATTGAAAATATAAGGATTTGAACGGCGAAAAAGTTTTTCCGTTCGCCATTGATTCGCTGGCGCCAAAAAAAAATTCAACCTCCGTTAAACTTATTTTAATCCGGAAAGTCAAAAGAGAGTGTTCGTAAAACGAAAATTAAGTTAATAATCATCATAACGGATTAAAATGACTTCCCCGACAAAAGCTCAATCACGATGCCGCCAAGCGATTATGTTTATGGCGGCGTTGATGATGACTTCTCTCTCCTGTTTGGCTTTCAACATTACCGGACTTGTTTCAGACCCCGACTGCGAATCGCTTCCGCAGGCATCCGTAAGGCTTCTCAAAGTTCCAGATTCTACTTTTGTGGCAGGTGTTGCTACGAATATGGACGGCAAGTTTACGCTTACCGGAATCAATAACGGCAAGTACACCGTCGAGGTCACTTACATAGGTTATTCGCGTATCAACCGCGATGTGACCGTGCAGGGCAAGAATGTGAACCTTGACACGCTCCGCTTCTCGACCGGTGCCCTTGCCCTTAATGAGGTAGTGGTAAAAGGTGTCCGCACCCCTATCAAGGTCATGGAAGATACGGTGGAGTACGACGCCGGGGCCTACAAGACTCAGCCCAACGCTGTGGTGGAGGACTTGCTCAAACGTCTCCCCGGAGTGGAGGTCGGCACCGACGGCTCCATTACCGCCAACGGCAAGACTGTGTCGAAGATTCTTGTAGATGGTAAGGAGTTTTTCAGCGACGACCCGAAAGTGGCATCGAAAAACCTGCCGGTGGAGATGATTCAGAAGCTTCAAGTTGTGGATCGCAAGAGCGACCTCGCGCGACTCACCGGCGTGGATGACGGCGAAGACGAGACAGTCATCAACCTTACCGTGAAGCCGAACATGAAAAACGGCTGGTTCGGCAACGTCGAAGCCGGCTACGGTACCGACGACCGTTATAAAGGCAACTTCAACATCAACCGTATGTGGGGCGACGGCCAGTCGCTCACCTTCCTCGGCAACTTCAACAACATCAATGAGGAGGGCTTCACCGATTCCAACGGCGGACGTTTCCGCGGCTGGGGAGGCTCGGGAGGCATCAACACCACCCAGTCGTTTGGCGTGAACTTCAACGTCGGTAACAAAGAGATATTCCGTGTGGGCGGCAGTGCCGTTTACAGCCACAGCGACCGCAACTCGGTCACCTCGCGCGAGCGCCAGAACCTTTTCGGCAACGACTCTACAAGCTATCTCTCTTCCACCACGGACAACCGCAACCGTGGCAACAACGTCCGCGGTGACTTCCGCATACAGTGGAAACCCGACTCGTTCAACACACTCGACATACGCCCCAATTTCTCGCTCAACTATACCGACTCGTGGAGCAACGACTCGTCGCTGACCCGTGACGGTAACCTTGCCAACGTCAACCGCTCAATCTCGGCCAACACCAGCAACGGCCACAGCTTCGAGGGCGGCATGCGCGTGATTTACAATCACCAGTTCAAGCAACACCGCGGCCGCTCGTTCAGCATCATGGCCAATTATAGTCACAGCAATGTCGACGAGGATCAGCTCGCCTATACGGAGTCATATTTCTGGCGCCGCCTGCCATATCTGCTCAACGACTCCATCGACCTCGACGACCAGGTGTTTGACAACCATACATGGAGCGACAATGTGGATGCCCGCGTGAGCTGGACCGAGCCTATCGGCAATGTCGCCAAAGGCCAGTTCTTGACATTCAGCTATCGCATGAATTATCGCTGGAACAACTCCGACCGCCTCGTCTACGAGCATCCTGTGGCTTGGCCCGACGGCTTCGGCGAGCGACCGGTTATAGGCACCGACCTTATCCTCAACGACACTCTGAGCAATCGTTTCCGCAACGACTATTTCAATCAGGAAATAAGCATCGGCTTCCGCAAGGTGACTTCGAGCTATAACTTCAACGCCGGCGTAAACATAGTGCCGCAGATGAGCAAGAGCCACGACCTTATCATGTCGGAGCGCGACATAGCGGCCCGCTGGGTGTGGAATTTCGCTCCGTTCCTTCGCTACCGCTGGAAGATAACCAAGACACGCACCCTCCAAGCCGACTATCGCGGCCGCTCTTCGCAGCCGTCACTCACACAGTTGCAGCCAGTGCCCGATACCTCCGACCCTCTCCGCATCGTCGTAGGTAACCCCAATCTCGACCCGAGCTACACTCACAATGTGTCGATACGTTTCAATGACTTCAATGGCATGGAGCAGCGCTCATTCATGTTCATGACCAACTTTGACATGACACAAAACAGCATCGTAAGCTACACAACGTTCAATCCCGCCACCGGCGGACAGACAACCACCTACGAGAACGTGAACGGCGTATGGAGCGGACGTATCATGGGTATGTACAGCCAGCCGCTCCACAACAAGGCGTGGAGCGTCAACGGCAACACTTTCGTCATGCTCAACAACCGTGTGGGCTTCAACAACGGAGAGCGCAACCGCTCGTTCACCACTATGGTCAACTTTATGCCAGGCATCGCTTTCCGTCCCGACAATCTGGAATTCGAGCTTCGTCCGCGCTTCTCTTTCCAGGGTACGCACAACTCCATTTCCACGGTCAACGCCAACAATGTCTACACTTACGGCGGTATGTTCCGCGCCTACTGGTACATACCGTTCGGTCTGACAATTTCGAGCGACCTCAGCTACTCGGCCACTTCCGGTTATGCCGCCGGCTACGACCAAAACACATGGATGTGGAACGCGTCGCTCTCCTATCAGACACTCCGCGACAAGAGCCTCACTTTCACGCTCAGAGCATACGATCTGCTTCACCAGCAGAATAACACCTCACGTTCGGTAACGGCCAACTATATCGACGACAGCCGCTTCAATACTCTTACCCGCTACTTCATGTTCAGCGTCGCCTATCGCTTCAACACAATCGGCAAGGGCGCTCGCGTACGCAGCATGAATGATGGCGAGAACAGAGGCCCGGGCGGTAACAGAGGTCCCGGCGGTGCTCCCGGTGGTGGCCCCGGCGGACGCCGTTTCTGAACGGGTTCGACGTATCAATGAGAACAATCCCACTATCACGGGCGCCGTGACGACCTATCAGTCACGGCGCCCGTGACTTCATTTATTACAACCTGAATAAAAATAGATGACCGGCATGGGATAAGGATAAGCCGTGACGGTTTGGAAGGTAAATCTTGCAGTATCCAATCATATTGATTAACTTTGCAGGAGTTGCGGGGATGTGTGCCTGATTCCTATGGGCAGACCGGTTCTGCAAGCTGAATCACTGCCATGACGGATTGCTGCGTTTCAAGCAACGACATCTACTATCGCCTAAATCTATCCAATATATTAATTCGGTTACATAACATGCTGTCTACAAAAACATTCATGAGTGTGCTGGTAAGCGCAGGCTTCTGCTTCTCATGGGCCGCTGACGCACTCGCATCAGTCAATGACTCGCCGCGTGAGACACGCTCGCTCAACAACGATTGGCGCTTTCGTTTCTCTCATGAGGTCAATCATTCCGCTGCAAGGCGTGTCGATATTCCCCACACATGGAACGCCCAGGATGCGCTTGCCGGCAAGATTGATTATAAGCGCGGCATTGGCAACTATACCAAGCGAGTACATATCGGCGATGACCTGAAAGGCAAGCGACTGTATGTGAAATGCGAGGGTGCCAACAGTGTGTGTAACCTGTTTGTCAACGGTCGCCATGTAGGCGAGCACCGCGGAGGATACTCGGCTTTCGTGTTTGAAATTACCGATTTTGTAGACTTCGGCAAAGATAATACGCTGATGTTTCGTGTCAACAACGGCGAGCAGCTCGACGTGATGCCTCTCGTCGGCGACTTCAACTTCTACGGCGGTCTTTATCGCGATGTGAATCTGATAGCAACCGATTCGACGTGTGTGTCGCTCCTCGACTACGGCTCGCCAGGTGTTTATCTTCGCCAGAACAGCGTTACCGACAAGCAGGCCGACGTTACGGCCGATGTGCGAGTGTCGGGTCTCGCCAAAGAGCCTCAGAACGTGACGCTCAAAATGGAAGTCACTGACGGTGACCGCGTGGTGGTGAGCAGCGAGAAGGATTTCGTGCTTCAACCCGGTGCCGACGCACAGCCCGTGGCCGTCGACTTCTCAATCGAGAACCCGCATCTGTGGGACGGCCGCCGCGACCCCTTCATGTACGACGTGGAGATTTCGCTCGTGAAAGATGGCCGCGTGATTGACCGCATCAGCGAGCCCCTGGGCCTGCGCTACTATCATACCGATCCCGACAACGGCTTCTTCCTCAACGGCCGACGAGTTCAGCTTTTTGGTGTGAACCGTCACCAAGAGCGTGCCGGCATTGGCAACGCCCTCACTCCGGCTCATCACGAGGAGGATGTTGACATAATGCTCGACATGGGTGTCAACGCCATGCGTCTCGCCCACTATCAGCAGGCCGAGCACATGTATGACCTAACCGACCGCAACGGTGTTGTCGTGTGGGCCGAGATTCCGTTTGTAGGCCCCGGAGGATATGCCGACAAGGGATTCGTCGATCAGGAGTCGTTCAAGGCCAACGGCCGAAATCAGCTCATAGAGCTTATACGACAGAACTACAACCACCCCTCAATTATGTTCTGGGGAATCTTCAATGAGCTGAAAGAGGATGGTGACAATCCCGTGGAGTATGTCAAGGAACTCAACGAGCTCGCCCACAAAGAGGACACCACCCGCCCCACTACGGCGGCCAGCAATCAGGGCGGAGCGCTCAACTTCATCACCGACAACATAGCCTGGAATCGCTACGACGGTTGGTATGGCTCCACTCCCGCCACTCTCGCCACATGGCTCGACGCAACTCACAGCAAGCATCCCGAACTGCGCATCGGTATCAGCGAATACGGCGCAGGAGCGAGCTTCTATCATCAGCAGGACAGCGTTGTGCAGCCGGCTCCCGGCGGACGCTGGCATCCCGAAAACTGGCAGCTCAAATATCACATCGACAACTGGCGCATCATTAACGACCGCCCGTTTGTGTGGGGCAGCTTCGTGTGGAACATGTTTGACTTCGGAGCCGCGCACCGTACCGAGGGCGATCGCAACGGCATCAACGACAAGGGCCTCGTGAGCCACGACCGCAAAGACCGCAAGGATGCATTCTACTTCTACCGCGCCAACTGGAATCCCGAGCCTATGGTCTACATCGCAGGCCGTAGAGCGTCGTCGCGCAAGATGCCTGTTACTGACATTACCGTGTTTTCCAATTCAGGCCCGGTTGTCCTCTATGTCAACGGCAGCAAAATCAAGGAGGTCGCCCCCGACGACGTAAATGTGTGCACGTTCAGCGACGTCACCCTCTCGCCCGGCGAAAACCGCATCGAAGTAACCACCGGCAAAGGCAAGAAGCAGCTTACCGACAGCTGCGTCTGGATTCTGGAATAACAGTCAGCAAGCCGCATCATATCTCCGCAAGACAATCAGGATATTCTGAACCGGCACAATTCTGCAATGACTCGGAATTGTGCCGGTTCAGGCGTGTTTTTGCGAGAAAATCCGTACCTTTGCGCCTACGATGCATCTATGTCAATTCACCCCGTTTAGCCTGCGCCTCGGCGACAGGCTCGTATGCTATTCACGACCGGTCGTGATGGGCATTGTAAATGCCACGCCCGATTCATTTTATGCCGGCAGCCGTACGCGCGGCTCCGATGCCGTCAAGTGTAGGGTGGAGGCTATGGTGGCCGCCGGCTCCGACATGCTCGATGTCGGAGCTTACTCGTCGCGCCCCGGTGCCGACGATGTAGCTCCGCAGGAGGAGATCGACCGTCTGGGCGAGGCCATGTCGGCCTTGCGTTCCGTTGCGCCGGATATACCTGTGTCGGTCGACACGTTCCGTGCCGGCGTGGCCCGGGCCGCCGTCACCTCCATGGGTGCCGACATCATCAACGACATTGCCGCCGGTGACCTTGATCCGGAAATGTTTGACACCGTGGCCGAGTTGCAGGTGCCGTATATAGCCATGCACATGCGCGGCACTCCATCGACCATGCAGACTCTCACGGAGTATCCCGAGCAGGGTGTCGCCGCTACCGTGGCCGCCGAGTTGTCGCCCAAGCTGAGACGCCTTGCGCTAATGGGTGTCGCCGATGTGATTGTCGACCCCGGCTTCGGCTTCGCAAAGACTGTGGAGCAGAACTATGAGCTTATGGACAGTCTCGGCGACCTCGGGCTTTTGGTCGAGCGTCCGCTCCTTGTCGGCATCTCGCGCAAGTCGATGATGACGCGTCTGTTTGGCATCACCGCTTCGGAAGCGCTGCCCGCAACCTCAGCCCTCAACATGGCCGCGCTGCTCCAGGGTGCGTCGATAATCCGTGTCCACGATGTCGCCGAGGCCGTGCAGGTGCGCGAAATGGCCGGACGTCTGAGCCGCGAACCGTTGACGTGCATCACCGAGACGCCCCGTAAATAAATAATCATCATTATCACAATCTGACTCAATCCTCAAAGCCGTGCTCGATTCATTCGGTCTACGCGACATACTCGATATAGCGCTTGCCGCACTCCTGCTTTACTATATCTACAAGATAATGAAGGAGAGCGGCACTATCAACATTTTCTTCGGGATTCTGGCCTTCATCGTGGTCTGGGTGTTTACCTCGCAGATTCTGGAGATGAAGCTTATCGGTACTATCCTCGACAAGTTCATGAGCATAGGCCTGCTTGTGCTCGTAATCCTCTTTCAGGACCAGATTAAGCGCTTTCTCGTGGCGCTCGGCGACCACAAGAAGTGGGCTTTTCTACGCAATCTCTTCCACCACACGCGCCATGCCGAGGCACGCGATATGAGGCGTTTCGTGCTCCCTATCGTGTATGCCTGCATGAACATGGCCAAGACCAAAACGGGTGCGCTTATAGTCATCCAGCAGGACATATCGCTCGAAAGCTACGAAAAGAGCGGTGACATGATTGACGCCCTTATCAACACCCGCCTCATCGAGAACATCTTCTTCAAGAACTCGCCACTGCACGACGGCGCCCTCATTGTGGCCCACGACCGCCTAAAAAGCGCCGGTTGCATCCTTCCGGTAAGCCACGACCGCAATGTGCCGCGCAGCCTCGGCCTACGCCACCGCTCGGCACTTGGCATCTCTCAGGCTACCGACGCGTTTGCCATTGTGGTAAGCGAGGAGACCGGCAACATCTCCGTGGCTTACAAGGGCGCGCTTCATACCAAGCTCTCGTCCACCGACCTCGAACACCGCTTGTCGGAAGTGTTTCTAAACGATTGACGCAGCGCGGATGTTATAATAAATATGAATACCTCTAACGACCATCCATCAATGACAACATTTGAAGACCTCGGGGTGAGCGAACCGCTGCGCCGTGCAATAGCCGAACTCGGTTTCGAACAACCCATGCCTGTGCAGGAGAAGGTCATCCCGCATCTGCTTGATGACGCAAGCTCTGATGTCGTGGCGCTTGCCCAGACCGGCACCGGCAAAACCGCGGCCTTCGGTCTGCCCGTCATACAGCGCATCGACACTTCGCTCAACAAGCCTCAGGCGCTTATCCTCGCCCCTACGCGCGAACTCTGCCTCCAGATAGGCAGCGATCTCGCCGACTTTTCTAAATACATACCCGATTTGAGGGTGCTCCCGGTCTACGGCGGTTCGTCGATAGAGAGCCAGATACGCTCGCTGCGCGCGGGCACGCAAATCATCGTAGCCACTCCCGGCCGACTGATTGACCTCATCAACCGTGGCGTTGCCGATTTGAGCAATGTGCACACCGTGGTGCTCGACGAGGCCGACGAGATGCTCAACATGGGTTTCCTCGATTCTATCGACGAGATTCTCGCCCATGTGCCCGAAGAGCGCAAGATGCTCTTCTTCTCGGCCACTATGCCTGACGAGATAGCGCGTATCTCGAAAAAGTACATGAAGCAGCCGGTGGAGTTCGTGATTGGGCGCAAGAACGAGGGCACGCAGAATGTGCGCCACATCTACTATATGGTGAACGCCCGCGACAAGTACCTCGCCTTGAAACGTATCGCCGACAACTCGCCCAACATCTATGCAATCGTGTTCTGCCGCACTCGCCGCGATACGCAGGAGATTGCCGACAAGCTCATAGCCGACGGATATAACGCCGACGCGCTTCACGGCGACCTTTCGCAGCAGCAGCGCGACATCGTGATGAAGAAATTCCGCGACCAGGTGACCTCGCTCCTTGTGGCTACCGACGTCGCAGCCCGCGGCCTTGATGTCGACGACCTTACCCATGTCATCAACTACGGCCTGCCCGACGATACAGCCGTATATACCCACCGCTCGGGTCGAACGGGCCGAGCCGGCAAGACAGGTGTGTCAATATCCATCATACACTCGCGCGAAAAAGGTAAGCTCCGCGAGATTGAGAAGAAGATAGGCCGCACGTTCGAGCGCAAGGAGGTGCCCACCCCCGAGCATATCATCGAGAAGCAACTCTACAATCTCGCCGACCGCCTTGAACGAGTCAAGGTCGACGATGACGAGATAGGCAAGTATCTCCCCGGCGTGAAGCGCAAGCTTGAATGGCTGTCGGAGGAAGACCTGTTGAAGCGTATCCTGTCGTTGGAGTTCAACCGTCTTCTTGCCTATTACCGCGACGCTCCACGCATTGATTTTATCGACGAGAAGCCGCGCAAGGATAAGAAAGAGCGTGGCGAACGCCCGTCGGATCCACGCGAGAAAGACCGCCGCACGGCTGAGAAGGGCATGGCGCGCCTGTATGTCAACGCAGGCAAGGCCGACGGCTTCTATGCCGGCAACCTTATCGAGCTTCTCAATCATAACGTCAACGGAAAGCGTGTCGACGTGGGCCGTATCGACCTGATGCCCGGATATTCGCTCTTTGATGTCGCCGAAGGCGACGCCCGCCGTGTAGTCGAGGGGCTTACCGGAGCCGATTTCATGGGCAAGCGCCTCCATTGTGAGATTGCCGACCGCGACAAGGACTACGCTAAGGCCTCGACGCGCCGCAAGGGCAAGAATAGCGCCGACTATGCCGGCGAATATGAGCCCGAGATGGAGACAGTGCGCGACTTTTTCCTCAACCGCCAGCGTAGTAAGGCGGCAGCAGCCGCACGCCGTCCCGGCCGCCCCAAAAAGAAATCATAATCCTCATCCAATGAAGATTCATCGCGTTATACTCTCAGCCTTCGCGGCAATAGCTGTCGCGCTCCCTGCCGCGGCACAGAACACTACCGCCGCCGATGCGTTCAAGTCAGCACCACGCAACGTAGTGCCGCTCATCGAGCCCTCGACAAGGCTCGACATGATTGACTACTTCAATGCGGGCAGCGACAAAGCCTCGCGAAACACGCTCTACGGCAATAGCCGCATCACCGAGCTGACACCGGAGCGTATCGTGATAGAGGCTACGGCGGCTACCACGATAGAAATGGTGGCGTTGCCCGCCGGCAGCGATACTATAATCGCCGTTATTACCACCCGCGCCACCCCCGTGCCCGACAGTAAGGTCACACTGTGGACTTCGGCCTGGGAGAATGTCACGTCGAGGTCATTCAAGGAGCCCGACATTGCCGACTGGCTCACACCGGGAGCCGGCCGCGACGCGGTGGAAAGCGCGTTGCCGTTTATGCTCGTAAGCTGCAGCTACGATCCGGCGACAAAATCGTTTACTTTCACCAATCGCTCGATGGAGTTTATCGGCGAGGAAGTGTATGAACCGCTTAAACCGTTGCTGCGCGAAACGCTTGCCTACGGGTGGGACGGACGCCGCCTCGCACTACGGAAATGAGTGGTGCGCGCCCGTTTGACTCCGCGCCGCTGAGTGTCACCGCGCTCAGCCGTATCATCGCGGGGTTGCTTTCGGTGAGCGACCTCCACGACGTGTGGATAACCGGCGAGCTTGTCGACCTGCGGGCGTCGGGAGGTCACTGCTACATGGAGCTTGTCGACAAGGATGCGGGGAGCGGCCGTGTCAATGCCCGCATCAAGGCCATAATGTGGGCCAACATTGCCCCCGGCATCGGTGCAAAGTTTCAGCGCGGCACCGGACAGCGCCTGCAAAGCGGCCTGAAAGTAATGGTGCTCGGCACGGTCAACTATCACCCATCGTTCGGAATCTCGGTGGTGATAACCGACATCAATCCGTCGTACACGCTTGGCGAGGCCGAGCGCCGGCGCCGCGAGATACTCGAACGGCTTAAAGCCGACGGAGTGATCGACCTCAACCGCTCGTTGCAGTGGCCGGTGCCGGTGTTGCGCATCGCTGTGGTGTCGGCGTCGGGGGCAGCCGGTTACGGCGACTTCGTGAATCAGCTCTATTCCACTCCCCGGCGCATACGTTTCAGCGTTGAGCTCTTTACGGCGGTGATGCAGGGCGTGCGTACGGCCGAGTCGTGCATCGCGGCCCTTGATGCGATAGGCCGTCGTGTCAACGAGTTTGACTGCGTGGTGATGATACGTGGCGGTGGCTCGTCGAGCGATTTACAGAGCTTCGACGACTACGCTCTCGCCGCCAATGTGGCACAGTTCCCGCTGCCGGTGATTGTAGGCATAGGCCATGAGCGCGACACCACCGTGCTCGACTATGTGGCGGCAATGCGGGTAAAGACCCCGACCGCAGCAGCCGAATGGCTGATAGCGCGTGCCGGCGAGTGTCTCGACAGGCTGCGCCAGGCTGCCGCCGACATCCTCGCCGCCGCTACCGACCGTATGGCAGGCTGCAACACACAATTGTCGTATTGCGAGGGTATGTTGCCTACCGTGGCTCGCGCGGCGGTGCAGCGTTCACGCGCCACGCTCGACAATGCGCGCCTTTCGCTCGCCGGTGTCCGTGCCTCGCGCATAGTGCCGGAGCAGAGTCGTCTCGGGGCTGCCGGCGACGCTCTCAAAGTGGCCTCGCGCGCTATTGTGTCGCGGGCCATGGAACGCCTCGACGCGTCGGCCGGACTTCTTGGGGCGCTGTCGCCCGAAGCGACGTTGCGTCGCGGTTTTTCAGTGACTCGTACATCCGACGGCCACACCATTACTTCGGCCGGCGAAGCAGCCGAGGGTACAGTGATAGTCACCACTTTCGCCGACGGAGAGGTGACCTCGACTATTATCAATCATCAGTAACAGACAAATGCAGAAACCAGAATTTACTCCTGTAAAGGACCTGACATATACAGCGGCGGTGGCCGAGCTCGACAGCATACTCCGCACCATGCAGAGCGACCGATGCGACATAGACCTGCTTGCCGCATACACTCGTCGCGCCACGGAGCTGATTGCCGAGTGCCGGTCGCGCCTCACCACCACCGACGCAGAGCTACGTGCTATCCTCGCCGACCTCACTCCTGAAGCATGACGGCGATGACGTCAGTAAAATTTGTTGCATCGATTGTGGCTGCGGGCTATCTGCTGGCCACAGTTCAGCCGGTGAAGGCCGAAATGACCGTACCGGTCGATTCGACTGTAAGGATAGCCGAGGTGGAGGTCGTGGCTATCAAGCAGGGCCGCAACCTGCGGCTTCAACCTGAGGCCGTGACTGTGGTGGGGCGTTTGGAGACGGAGCGTCTCGGCATCACCGCCATGAAAGGGGTGAGCGAAGTGGCCCCCAATTTCTACATTCCCGACTATGGAAGCCGCATGACATCGAGCATCTACGTTCGCGGTCTTGGCGCGCGCATAGACCAGCCGGTAGTAGGCCTCAATGTCGACAATGTGCCTTTTCTTAACAAGGACTCTTACGATTTCGACGTGCTCGACATAGAGCGTATCGAGGTGATACGCGGTCCGCAGTCGGCGCTCTACGGACGCAACACCATGGGAGGCCAGATCAATATCTACACTATGTCGCCGCTCAACTACACCGGCTCGCGTGTCACGGCCACCGCAGGCAACGGTGACCGACTGAGTATAGGTGTTAGCACATATCAACGCTTCAATCCCTCGCTCGGCATGAGCCTGTCGGGCTATTTCAGATACAATGGCGGATTTTTTACCAACCGCCTCACCGGCTATAAGGTCGACACCGAGAAAAGCGGTTCGCTCCGCTGGCGCACCGAGTGGCTGGCATCGCCCCGCGTCAAGGTGAGCAATGTGGCCGCGATGAATATCTCGCGCCAGGGCGGATATCCTTATGAATGGGACGCTACGGGCGAAATAGCTTACAACGACACCTGCTATTACCGTCGCAACCTGTTCTCCGACGGCCTGACGGTCAACTATAAATCCGACCGCTTTACTGTGTCGTCGATAACATCGCTGCAATATGCCGACGACGAAATGGGGTTAGACCAGGACTTCCGTCCCATAGATTACTTCACTCTCGTACAGGGGCGCCATGAATGGACCGTGACCCAGGATGTCGTAATCCGTGGCAATCGCGGAGGCCGCTACGAATGGCTCGCGGGAGCGTTTGGCTTCTCGCGTCACACATCCATGGAAGCGCCCGTGACGTTTAAGGCTGATGGCATCAACGACCTTATTCTCTCACACCGCAACCAGATTAACCCCGACTATCCCATAAGGTGGGACGATGATTCGTTTGTGCTCGGCTCCGACTTCTCTTATCCCGTCTATGGCCTGGCCGCCTATCACAAGAGTACACTGCGCGCTGGCAACTGGACTCTTACCGGCGCTCTTCGTCTCGACTATGAGCATGCGGCATTGAAATATCGCTCGCACTGCAACACTTCATACACAATCTACGACTGCTCGCGCCCCGGCGCAGAGCCGACAGTATTTGACCGCCGCGCCATTATTATTGACGACGGCGACCGTCTGTCGCAACACTTCGTGGAGCTGCTGCCCAAGGTCACGGCCTCGCTCCGACTGCCTATGCGTGAACCGTCGGACGTCTATCTGTCAATTGGCAAAGGCTATAAGAGCGGTGGCTACAACACCCAGATGTTCAGCGATGTGCTCCAGCAGCGCATCATGGCCATGATGGGTATGGCAGGCGGCTACGACGTCGACGACATAGTGAGCTACAAACCTGAAAAGAGCTGGAATTTCGAGGCCGGCGCCCACATCAACTGTGCCGAAGGGCGCGTGTCGACCGATTTGGCCGCTTTCCTGATAGACATACGCGATCAGCAACTCACGATGTTTCCCGACGGCACTACGACAGGTCGCATAACCACCAATGCCGGGCGTTCGCGTTCGTGGGGAGTAGAGGCCTCAATGCGTGTGCGTCCCGCCGACAAGTGGCAACTTCAAGCGAGCTACGGACTTACCGATGCGCGCTTCAGCCACTTCGACAACGGCCGTGAGAACTTCCGCGGCAAGCACGTGCCGTATGCACCGGGCAACACGTTGTTTGCTTCGGCCACTTACAGTACGCCGTTGCGCGGCATCGCCGACCTGATTACTGTAAATATCAACTGCCGAGGCGTAGGCCCTGTGTACTGGGACGAGGACAACGCAAGCTGTCAACCGTTTTACGCTCTGCTCGGCGCCTCGCTAAGTTTTGTCCGCGACTGGTGGTCGGTCGACTTGTGGGCAGACAACATCACGGCGGCGCGCTACGACGTGTTCTCGTTTGTATCCGTATCTCAGCGATTCAATCAACGTGGTAAACCACGCACCTGCGGACTGACTCTACGCATCAACTTCGAGTGAACTTTTTATCATATATTCCCCTAACTATTGATTATGAAAATCAACGCACTCACCGGAATATTCCTGCTTGCAGGTACCCTCACCGGTTTCCTCACATCGTGTGGCGGAGATGACGACAAGCCGACAGTAGACCGCGGTGACGTGGTGATGACCGAGAAATTCCCTGCCGGACTGACCTACGTGTGCCCGCAGGGCGTCACCGCCAAGGCCTACATCGCCGACAATACGACTTATACCGCCTACATGTATCAGAATTTCACCGCCGACCTCACCCTTGCCGGCGGTGTCGACGCGAAGCTGACCCTCATCCCATATAAGAATACCACTAACGGCGTCGTGGTGGCCGACGGCGACAATATAATTGCTTCGGGCGACTACACCCGCTTCAAAGACGTGGATTTCGAGTACGGCCCTGTAAGTCCCTTGCTCCTATCCCAGCCCGATGACAACGGCATGATAGTGCACTGCTCGCTGACAGCTGATGACAACACTGAGATATATTTCATACCCCGTCAGGTGGTATGCTGCGGCAACACTGTGGTGAGTTCTGCGTCGAGCGATAGCTTCACCAATTCGTCGACGACCTATCTCATTACTCTCAAAAGTGCCGAAAAAGCTACCGTGACGGTGCGCAATGCACGTTTCGCCCAGAATATGCCGGCGGTAGGCGACATGGTGTTTGACGACGTGGATGTCATCAGCTTCGACGATGACGGATATTATCTCTCCTGCGCTTCGCTGGTGCCCTCGATTATGGGCGTGCCTTATCCCTCGTTTGCCATAACCGATTTTTCGGCTTATATCGACATTGACGGTTACGACGAAGAAGACAGCATGATTTCATTCGGCTGTAACGCACTCGGTCGCTCCTACAAGGTGAAGGCAACGTCGTTGAGCTATTATACAGCGTTAATAGAGTGATTCAGCTTCCCGCGATGGCCATAAGCCCGTCATACGACGGTATGTCGGCCAAAAAGCGCGGTGCGCTTCCTGCGGCGGTGACGGCGCAATAATGCGTCAGCCCGTTGCTTACTATAAGTACAGGCGTAGCAAGTACAGTATTGTATCGGGCAGCCTGAGCGAATACCCCGGCGGTGATTTTTACTGTCGGGGCTTTGTATTCTATTATGGCGAGAGGACGGCGTCCGTCGGGGGCAAACACCACCGTGTCGCAGCGGCGGCTCATGCCATTGAGCGTAATGGTCATCTCGTTGGCCATTAGAGTGGGCCGGTAGCCTTTTGCGGCTACGAGCCACGCGGTGAACAGTTGCCTCACACGTTCCTCGGCTGTCAGCGCCACCCACCGCCGCCGCAATGGGTCAAACACTTCGGGGCGTCCGCCGGGTGTGGCCGAGGGGCGTTCGCGTAGCGGTATGGGCGGCAGATTGAGTGGTTTCATTTGCATGGATGCGAAATTGTGTGTAAATTTACGAAAAGTTTTTCAAACTGTCACAGATGGCAACACAGCAGGCTGTAACCTTCGCATCGCTCCGCGCTTCGGTAGCAAAAGGGCAGGTAGCGGGTTCATATATTCTTCATGGCGAGGAGGGCTATTTCACCGACGAGCTGGTGAAGCTCTTCGAAGCGCTTGTGCCGGAGGCCGACCGCGATTTCGGTCTCTTTACCTTTTACGGCCCTACTTCCGACGCAACAACTATCATTGGAGCCGCCCGGAGCTTCCCTATGATGGTGGAGCGTCAGGTTGTCATTGTGAAAGAAGCGCAGGCCATGCGTGCCGACGAGGTCAACAAGTTGTCGGCCTATCTGGCGTCGCCGTCATCGACCACAGTGTTTGTGCTCGCGTTTCGCGGAGCACAGGCCAAGGGACGCGACTTACTTTCCTCAGCGCGTAAAGGCGGTGCCGTGGTGTTTGAGTCAAAGAAGCTTCGCGACAATAGCATTGGCCCGATAATCGAGTCGATAGTGCGCGAAAAGGGGCTCAATATCGAGCCTAAGGGTATAGCGATGCTGAGCGAATATATCGGCACCGATGCATCGAGGCTCTACAACGAGATAGACAAGCTGTCGCTTATTCTCGGCAAGGGAGCCATGGTGACGCCCGAAGCGATTGAGCGCAATATAGGCATATCCAAGGATTACAACAACTTCGAGCTTGTGTCGGCTATCGCGGCGCGCGATATGAAGCGGATGTTTACTATTCTCGCTTATTTCCGTTCCAATCCCAAGGCCAATCCGGTGGTGATGACTACTTCGGCACTGTTTAATTTCTTTTCGGGGCTGCTGATATATCACTTCACTCCGTCAAAGTCGCCGTCAGACAAAATGGATGCGCTCGGCCTCAAATGGCAGGGTCAACTGCGCGACTACGAGACCGGAGCGCGTAACTACAACGCCTATATCAACATAGGTATCATAGCGGAGTTGCGCCGCTTTGACCGCATGACTAAGGGCATAGGGTCACGACAAAACGAATTTGACCTGCTGCACAATCTGCTTTACAGGATTCTCACTATACGTTCGCTGAGCTGAACTCAGCGTGACGCGTCGGTGACGATGTCGCGCATAGTGTTGCTCGACGGATTGCGGGCAACCACACGGCCCGATGGGTCGATGAGATATGCGCGGTAGCCGTCGGCGAGGCGGTAGTCAGTAATAAGCCGCTGGGCGGCCTGACCTTCTATACGTCCGAGATAATCGACCGAAAGGCTGTCGCGTGCGGCCAGTTCGCGCACCAGTTTGTGTGAGGCGTCGAAGTTGACCGACAGAAACACTATCGAGTCGGCGCGATGATTGAGGCCGCGGTCTATTTCGCGTGTCATCACATCATAAGTCATGTTGCGCATGCGGCTCTGAGGGTCGGCCGCCGACCAGAAAGAGAGAAGCACATAGCGTCCTTTGAGGTCGGCCAGACGCAGTGTCTTGGTTGTATCTGCTACTGCGGGCATCTCGAAAGCCGGTGCGCGGAATCCTTCGCGCGGCTGGTAGACGCGCTCGGTATAGGCTGCTATCGATATGATGCAAACCGCGATGGCGAGCAAAAAGAGTCCGATTGTCTTTTTCATGTAAGTGTAACAACCGGACGGTCCGAATGGCTCACCGGGCAGTTGTCATACTTCGGGAGGAAGCGAGCGTGCGGGGATAAGCGCGCATAATTTCGGCATAGTTGCCGCCGCCTGAGCCGAGTATGTCGAGGGGAGATACGGATGAGGCCCTCACCATGCGCAGACCGATGAAGCGGCCTATGCGGCCGGGGGCATCGGGGCTGACGTCGGGCGATGCGGGCGCGGGCTCGATGATGCGGGAGATTAGCGCCGGATCGTCGGCATAGAGCATATCGCCTCCAACAATCCGTTCCCATGCCACGGCTTCGTGGGCTATTGCATCGTCCCATTCCTCGGCGGTCCAGCCCATGACGGCGGGTCCGTCGTCGATGTCGAGGCAGTCGGCTGTCGCGGCCGCTAAGGCACCTTCGTAGACCATGCGCTGAAGTAGGGTGGGGGTGGCCGTGGAATAGGCGGACGGGTAGCGGCTACGCAGCCACGCTTCCGTCACGTCTAAGGGTATCCGTGAGGCTTCTTTGAGGAGTCGCTGATAGGCCGGAAAGGAACGGTATCCGGCATAGTCGGCTCCGAGATAGTGGTTGAGAGCGACAAACAGCAGTGTGTCGACCGTAACCACGCTCTGGCGGTAGGGGGAGATGACTCCGTAAATCCGTGAAGGAAAGCCGTCGGGCTTTCTGTAATGCGGGGGTATGGTCAGGGCGTCGTCGGGGAGCATGCCGGCGATGTCGGGGGCAAACACAGTGTAGGCCGCCGATGAGCTCAGGGCTCGGCATATCGAGTCGCGGTTGCCGGCGTCGGAGATGCCGGTCGTGGCGTAAATCCATGCGTCAAAAGCCGCCGTATCGGCGTCGGCGATTGCGCCTGACTCAATCGCATGGTCGAGGCGCACTATCTTGATGGCGCTTTCCGTCTGACTGCCGGTGCAGCCGATAGCCGACAGCATGACGGTGACCGAAAGGAAGTGGAGGAGTCTCAATTGGAAGATGTGTGGTGGTGCAACAATTGTACGAAACAGCCCCGGAGCCGTTGCAGGTAGCTCCGGGGCCATGTGGGTTACGACAAGTTGAAGAGCTTAGTCGACGCCGAAGCCGGCTTCGCGCAGAGCTTGCTTGATTTCCTTGACGTGCTGCATGTTGCGTGTCTCGATTTCGATAAGGAGACGGCAGCCGTTGATGTTGTTGCCTGTGTCGACGCGGTCATGCTTTACCGACATGATGTTGCCTCCGAGCTGACCGATAATTGTGCAGATTTCGGCGAGTTGGCCGGGCTTGTCGGCGGTCTGGACTACGAGGTTGCAGTCGCGGCCCGACTTGACGAGACCGCGGGCGATGACACGGTTGAGCGATGTAACGTCGATGTTGCCGCCCGATACGAGGCACACCACTTTCTTGCCCTTGATGGGGAGCTTGTGGAAGAGAACGGCTGCAAGCGGAGTGGCTCCGGCACCCTCGGCCACGAGTTTTTGTTTCTCGAGGAGGTAGAGGATTGCTGCGGCAATTTCGTCGTCGGACACGGTGACAATCTTGTCGACATACTTCTGTACCATCTCAAAGGTGTTGACACCTGGCTCTTTCACCGCGATACCGTCGGCAATGGTCTGTACGGCGTCGAGGTGGATGCGTTCGTTCTTGGCGATTGACTCGGCCATGGAGGGAGCACCCTCGGCCTGTACGCCATACACTTCGATGTCGGGTTTGAGGGTTTTGAGAGCGAAAGCCACGCCCGAGATGAGGCCGCCGCCGCCGATAGGAACGACCACGGCGTCAACGTCGTCCATCTCCTTGATGATTTCAAGTCCGATGGTGCCCTGGCCGGCGATTACGAGAGGGTCGTCGAAGGGGTGAACAAACGTATAGCCGTGCTCTTTTTGAAGCTCGATGGCCTTGGCGTAGGCATCGTCGTAGACGCCGGGCACAAGGCACACTTCGGCCCCGAGGGCCTTGGTAGCCTCGACTTTGGATATGGGTGCGCCTGCGGGGAGGCAGATGAGGCTCTTGATGCCGTTGTGGGTGGCGCCGAGAGCCACGCCCTGGGCGTGGTTGCCTGCCGAGCAAGCTATCACGCCCTTTGCTTTCTCCTCGGGGGTGAGCTGCGAGATTTTGTAGTAGGCACCACGAAGCTTGAATGAGCCGGTGTGCTGGAGATTTTCGGGTTTAAGGTAAACCTCAGCTTCGGTAATACCCTTGACCGGTCCGATAAGTTTCGGATGGCGGGCAACGCCGGCAAGCACTTTGGAGGCGTTGAAAACTTCTGAAATGTTCAGTTCTGCCATGGCATCTGATAATATTGTGTGGATAGGATTGGTTGTGACGATGGAATGAACGAGGAGAGAGAGGTCAGTCAAACACACCCTCTATCGAGGCTTCTTCGGCCTGACGGTCGGGGTCGTCGGCTGCGGTACCTATAAATTCGCGTTCGCAAAGGTCGAAAGTGGGATAGGGGAAGTCCTCGTCCTGACGGTAGGGCAGTGTCGGGTCGGCATACACTTTGCTCATGAAGCGGCCGTAGATTGGAAGGGCCATTGAGGCGCCCTGTCCGAGGGCCATGCTGTTGAAATGGATATAGCGTTCGTCGCCACCCACCCATGTGCCGGATACGAGCGAGGGAGTGAAAGCCATGAACCAGCCGTCGGAGTTGTCGTTGGTGGTACCGGTCTTGCCACCGGTGGGGGCGGTGATGTTGAAGGGAGCGCGGCGTATGCGGTTGCCGGTGCCGGCGTCGATGACGCTGCGGAGCATCGACAGCATCTTGAACCATGCTTTCTCCGATATGACTTCGGTCTGTCGCGGGGCGAACTCGGAGATGATGTTGCCCTGTGAGTCGGTGATGGCGGTGACGAAGAGCGGGTCGGAGCGCATGCCTTTGTTGGCGAATGCTGTGTAGGCCGTCACCATTTCCTTGACCGAGACGTCGGCAGGGCCGAGACACAGCGACATCACGGGGTCGAGATGGCCGGTAATGCCGAAGTTGTGCATCGTGCGTACAAGCTCCGAGGGGGAGAGTTCGGCGATGAGGCGTGCCGAAATCCAGTTGTTGGAGTTGGTGAGCGCCCAGTGGAGTGTCACCATTTCGCCTACACGGGCCGAGCCTGAGTTGCGTGGGGTCCACATATTGCCCACTTCGTCGTAGAGCACAGGCTGGGTGTTGGAGAATTCGTCGCACGGGGTGAATCCTTCCTCCATGGCGTATGTGTAGAGAAACGGCTTCACGGTCGAACCTATCTGGCGGCGTCCGGTCGACACCATGTCATACTGGAACGCGGCGAAGTTGGGACCACCTACATATGCCTTGACCTGGCCGGTGACCGGGTCCATTGACATGAAGCCGGCGCGCAGGAAGCTTTTGGTGTACATTAGCGAGTCCATGGGAGTCATCACCGTGTCGGTGAGTCCTTGCGAGTAGCTGAACACTTTCATGTCGATAGGCTCGCGGAACGACTTCTCGATTTCGGCGTCGCTCAGTCCGGCCTTCTTCATGTTGCGGTAGCGGTCGGTGTTTTTCATAGCGCGCGCTATGAGCGACCGTATGGTCGACTCCGACGCCTCCTGGCGGTTGGTAGTGTAGGGGGCGTATTTCGAGCCCTTTTTCTCACGGAAAAAGGCTGGTTGGAGTGTCTTGGACAGGTGCTCGGTCACGGCCTCCTCGGCATATTGTTGCATGCGGGAGTCGATGGTGGTGTATATTTTCAGGCCGTCGGTGTAGATGTCCCACTTTGAGCCGTCGGGCTTGGGATTTTTTTCAATCCATCCATAGAGAGGGTCGGTAAACCACGCTATCGAGTCGGCCGTGTAGCGGTCGGCCTCCCACTCGCGGTAGTCGCTCTTGCGAGGCTTGGTGGCGCGTAGCATGCGGCGAAGCTCTTCGCGGAAGTAAGGCGCCGGGCCCTCCTTGTGGTCAACTTTATGAAACGACAGGGTGAGGGGCTTGGACTGATATTCGGCGAGCTCCGCGTCGGTAAGCATGCCGGCTTTGCGCATCTGTTCGAGCACAGTGTTGCGGCGCTCTTTGGTGCGCTCGGGCTGACGCACGGGGTTGTAATACGATGGATTCTTAACCATGCCTACGAGCGTGGCGGCCTCGTCGACGGTGAGCTCGGCGGGAGTCTTGCCGAAGTATACCCAAGCTGCGCTTTTGATGCCCACGGCGTTGTAGAGGAAGTCAAACTGGTTGAGATACATTTTGATTATCTCATCCTTTGAGTAGAAGCGTTCGAGTTTCACCGCTATCATCCATTCGATAGGCTTTTGAAGTGCGCGGCTCAGGAAGCCTGAGCTCTCGGGCGAGTAAAGCTGCTTGGCGAGCTGCTGGGTAATGGTGGAGCCGCCGCCAGAATTGCGCTGTTGGAGGATGATTGTCTTGAAGAGCACACGCGACAAGGCGCGCCCGTCAATGCCCGAGTGTTCACGGAAACGGGAGTCCTCGGTGGCGATGAGGGCGTTGATCACATTGTCGGATATTTCGTCGAAGTCGGCATACACGCGATTGCCTGTGTTGCGAAAATAGCGTCCGAGTTCCTTACCGTCGGCCGAGTACACAACCGATGCAAAGCGATCCGACGGGTTTTTGAGGTCTTCAATGGCAGGCATATAGCCTATGGCTCCGTTGTAGACCATGAAAAAGAACACTCCGGCGGCCGCTATGGCGGCCGCAAACATTATCCAGAGTGCGGCTATGAGGGTGCGCTGGCGCGCTGTCATTTTTTGCGACATATTAGGTTGATGGAGGAGAGGGTGATGTTGCTGCCTATATGTTTGCAAAATTACACAAAAACCTCGTTATGCCGTCTAATCTCGCCTTAAAAATAGTTCAACGTGGTCGATGGCTCTTTGCGTCGGCGCGCCGTCGCAGCAAAAAGGAGCGCGAAGAGCGAGCACACTGCGATGATGACAAGGGTGGTGGACATGATGTTGCCGATGCCCACGAGCGGCGACACGATGCCGCCGAACATGAATCCGGCTGCGCCGAACATGGCCGACGCCGCACCCACATACTCGCGCCCCTCGTCCATGGCCATGGTGGTCGATGAGGTGAATATCAGACCGAGAAATACGAGCATCACGAATGTAAGCCCCTCGAAGGCGGCAAACATGTCAAATGCCTTGTAGCACGCGAGTTGTGCGAGCGACACGGCGGTGATGCCCGCCGCGCCGCAGAGTGCCGCGTTGGGCAGACGCTTGAATTTTAGCGCCATGGCTGCGCCGATGCCGATGCCCACGGCGTTGATGCCGAAGATGACGGCAAAGGTCATTTCAGAGAAGCCGTAATAGTTCTGGATGATGAATGAGGCCGACGATATGTAGGCAAACAGCACGCCGTTGGCAAAGGCGTAGAGCGCTACGTAGATGCGGAAATAACTCAGATGTAGCAGCTTGGGGAATGCCGACATAAGGCTGAGCACCGACCCTGTGTGGCGCTGTGCCACAGGTAGCGATTCTTTGAATACGAGACACATGAGCAGTAGCACGGCTCCTATGCCAAACAGAATCCAGAAGATACCCTGCCAGCCAACAGAGTTGGCTACCATGCCGCCGATAACCGGCGCAGTGACAGGAGCTATGCCGTTGACGGCACCAATTATGGCGAGGGTCTTGGCAAGCTCGCGCCCCGAGTAACAGTCGGTGGATATGGAGCGGGATAGCACGATGCCGCCCGCGCCGCCGAGTCCCTGCACAAAACGGCAGGCATTGAAAAATTCGATGGTGGGAGAGTAGATGCTCGCCAGGGTGGATATGGCGAAAAGTATCATTGCCGCCATGAGGATGTTGCGGCGACCGTATTTGTCGCTGAGCGGTCCGAAGAAAACCTGCCCTACGGCCAGGCCTATCATGCTTGTTGCCAGGCCCATCTGCACGAGCGACGGAGTGGTGGCAAACACCTCTGTCATCGAGGGGAGAGTGGGAAGATACATGTCGGTCACAAACGGGCCGAAAGCCGACAACATTCCCAGAAAAATGATAAGGAAAAGGTAATACTTCTTGCTGAAATGTACACTATTGGTCATAAAGAAAAAGAAACGCTTTATACGTTTCGGGCTGCAAAATTACTCACAATTCCGCAAAAACAGAAATCCCCTCCCCACCTCCCGTGATGTTTTGCTGCATATTTGATTGACATTCCTTCGGCATTATTGAGAAGCTCTCAGAACTGGGACAGGAATTCAAACAACGTCAGCGCGACATTCTCACAGGATTATAACGATGTGACCTCCTCTTTCATAGAGGGATTATACTCCGGGCAGAATGACAAGGTGCTTGAAACAATGCTCAACAGAGAACTTTCCGCATTACATGTTAAAGGTCATTCTCTGAATTCCGGACTTTCGGTCACACAAAGACTGTCATTGAATGGTGACATATTTACGTTCGGATTGAATGGAGATTACAGTAATAAGCGAGAGACACAGGTGCGAGCTTTTGATATCCGGTTCCGTAATGGCATGGGCGATTCGGAAGCAAGGACTCAACGATACAAAAATTATCCTGATTTCAATCATAAAGAGGGTGTGGAGATTGGATATAATCGTCTTATATCAAGAGTTGGATTGTCCGTGAAATATGGATACACACATGAATACAACCGGACTACCTCGATGCTTCATTATATGGAAGACCGGCTGCAGGAGGGCGACCTGACACTTGGCCAACTTCCGTCGGCAATGGAAAATATGATGTTTGACCCGTCAAACAGTTTCATAAGCCGACAGACAAGCCACTTACATAAACTCAATATCGAACTCGATCATCAATCGGATCATTGGTGGTTCAGCTTGAGATTTCCGATGACATTAGCTCATCGTGAATTGAAATACGACAGAGGAGAAATACATACGACTGTCAGAAAAAATAAATTGTTGTTTCATGAAGCATATCCGTATATAGAGTGGAGTAATGACAGACACCATGTGACATTTCAATGGGATCTTAAAACCATTGAACCGTTGATGAGTAATCTGGTAGATTATGTGGATACCACTAATCCGCTGTTTATAATTCACGGCAATCCGGATCTCAAGGATGCCCTTCAGGTGAAGACAAGTCTTACCTATTCAAACAAGGGGAGGGTTTCGGCGGTAACTACGCTTCAGCCGGAGTCAGCTATGGTTATCTGGGCAATGCGATATCCATGGTATCCGACTACGATACCAATACGGGTGTCCGACATTCAGGATACATAAATGTCGATGGCAACTGGAATGCTTCTGTCGATGGATACATAGTGCGTCATATTAATAATTTCGATGTAAGCAGTAAATTGAAGCTTCGCCACATAACCAGTGTCGACATGATAGGCCAGGACGGTTCCGGCCTTACACGCAGCAAAGTCTTCGATAACAATGTGACTTATGGGTTGAATTGTACTTATTCGTTTCCCAAAGTCAAACTTGGACTCGACTTCAACGGCATGTTTGCACGCTTTACCTCCGGCCGGACAGATTTCATTAGTCAGAACACATGGAATTTCAACACCGGACTTAATGCCGTAGCAACGCTTCCGGCCAATTTCCAGCTTTCGGCAGACCTGACAATGTATAACCGCCGGGGATTCACTGACGAGGCGCTCAATACTGACAATTTCGTATTGAACGCCCGACTGTCAAAGAGCCTCCTGAAAGGCATGCTGGTGTTGATGCTCGATGGCTATGACATTCTTCATGACCTGAGCAATGTATCATATACGGTGAATGCACAGGGACGTACTGAAACTTACCGCACAGTGCTGCCGCGCTATTTTATGTTCCACGCACAGTGGCGCTTCAACTACACGCCCAAACGCCGCAATGTGAAGCGATGATATCCTGTCTGGATTTGAGTATTCTCCACCGAGTCTCGGCTATATTCAGGTGTGGCTGACTCACTGAATTTGAGTGGACCGGTGGGCGACGATGCGGGAAGAGGGGTTAGGTGAGCAGGAGTGGGACGGGGGAATGGGCGCGTCGGTAGGCGCTGGGGGTCATGCCGTATCGGGCTTTGAACTGGCGCGAGACGTTTTTAAGGTCGCCGAGGCCGGATGAGTCGCACAGCACGCCTATCGGGTGATCGGTGCTGAGGAGTTTGTCGGCAAACAGTTGCAGGCGGCTGTTGAAGATATATTGGTAAATCGACTGACTGGTAGCTTCCTTGAAGCGAATTTCAAGCAAACGGCGCGACAGCGGCACAAGGCGCACAAGGTCGCTCACCGAAATGTCGGCGGTGAGGTGATTGCGTATGTATTCCATGACCGTATGTAGGTGAGGGTCGCGTGAGTCGAAGTAGTCGGTAGACGTGCGGTCGAAGATATGGGCGTGACGCACTATGATGTCGGGAAGCGACGAACGACGCCCCTCGCTTATGTGGCGGCTCAGCACTGATGCGAGTTCCATGCCTGCGCTCTCCACGTCAAGGCTGATGCTCGACAACTGCGGGGTGGTGAGGGTGGAGATTATCTCGTCGTTGTCGACACCGAGCACGGCGATTTGCGACGGCACGCTTATGCCGTGGAGCTGGCATATCTCCAGTAGCCTGTTGGCCATGGTGTCGTCGCAGGCAAACACTGCCGTGGATGCCGGGAGCGACCGCAGCCACGCCAGCAGTGGTCCGCGGTCGAAGTAGGAGTTGAGGCGGCTAAGGTCCTCGTCGTAGCGGCTGAAACAGTGGCCGAATCCAAGTTGGTGAATACGTCGGTAAAAGCCTATGGCGCGCTCGTCGCTCCACACGCGCCCTTTGGCGCCGAGAAAGGCAAACGAACGGAAGCCTTTGCTCACGTAGAAGTCGGCCGCGTGGCGTCCGGTGGGGATATAGTCGCCCGATATGTTGGGTATGGCCGAGAAGCGGCGGATATGGTCCTGGGCATAGGCCGTGATGCCGTAGCGTGCAAATATCTCAACGTCGTCGTCGGGCTCGAACTGGCCTATCACTGCGTCGGCGTTCCAGCGGCGCGCCTGTTCGGCGAAGCGGCGGAAGCCCACCGTGAGCTTGTAGGACGAGGGTATGCGGCTCACCGCCCACGGCTCATGGGTCCTGGAATAGGCCACGATGCCTTTGAGCAGTCGGTAGGAGTACATCTCCGAATAGTCGGTGAGATATACCAGCCTTATCATCCGGCGTAGAGATTTATTGCTCCGAAAGAATACCGGCGAGAGCGCCGAGATTGTCAACGCCCACAATGTCGACCCCCTCCGCGAGTTGGAGCCGCGCCCACGACTCGGTGTCGGGAGCGCCCCAGAAGCGAATCATCTTACCCTCGGCGTGTGCTCCGGCTATGAGGTCGCGCATCACTTTGAGGTCGGAGTCGGTCATGGTGCCGAAGCCGTTCCAGTGGAGGTAGTCGCGGTAATCGTCGCTCACCACGGGCATGAGCGAGGCGGGAATATCCTTGCCAAGCTCCTCGAAGTTGCCGTCAAGGAAAGCGTAGCGTGTCGATGTCTGCGCGGGGAGTGTCTGCATAGGGCGTGCGCCGGAGAAGAAAAGCAGAATAGGGCCTTCGTTGAAATTGCCCGCAGTGTCGACACTACAAAACTTGTCGGCATTTGCTTCGAGCAACGGGCGCAGGGCGGTATAGAAGTTGTCGCCGTCGCGCTTGATGTCTATCATCAGATAAAAGGGGCGTTCGGCTCCGGGATATACTTTGCCGCCGTTGGCCTCGATGCGGTCGAAGAGCGGTTGCAGATACAGCTCTTCGAGATAGCGGTAGCGGGCGGTGTCGGCGGGCAGGTCGTGGGCCACGACAAAGCGGCCGTCAACGAGATAGCAGTCAGCCTCAACGCAGTTGAAGCCGGCGGCGAGCGCGTCGGCAAGCGGGTGACGACGCATATAGTCGTTGTGGGAGAATGCGTTGTAGTATGGTACGGTGATAGTCGTATCGGCGGCTTGGGCTGCCTGGGCCGAGGTTGACTGACCGCTGTTGCAAGCTGTCAGTGAGGCTATCGCTGCGAGGGCTATTGCTGATAGGCTGAATATCTTCATTGCGTTATGATCTTATGATAGGTATATGCTCACTTCCCTGGGCGGAAAAGGAGCGAGTCGGGGATTACTGTCTCGGGGATGTCGCGCGATGTGAATCCCACTTCAAGCTCCTGACCCATGTAATTTTCAATGTAGTCGACCTCCACAAGGTGCAGCCCGGCTTCGAGAGCGATGCTGCCTTCGCGTCGGCGCGCGCTGTGGCCGCCGTCGTTGTCAACCACTTTGGTGCCGTCGACGCGTAGCACGGAGCCGTCGTCGGAGTAGGTGTAGAAGCGGTATATGCCGCGTCGTGGCACTCGGAGGAGTGAACGGAATTTGAAAGCGAAATGGTCGTCGACGCGTGCGCCGCCAATATCGAAGTTGGATGTTGCTCCGCGAAGCACCTCAGTGCCTTTGTAGACGATGCTGTCGACGGTGCCCTTGATGTCAGGGCCCTCGTAATACACGAAGTCCACGCCGTTTTCCGTGGTGGGCTGCGCGGCAAGGGCGGGGAGATATGTCGCAGCCTCCTCCTCGGCCTGATTTATGGCCGACGGGTAGTACCATGCCGGCTCGCGTCCGTCGGGAGTCACTATGTAGGTGTCAAATTTACGCTGCCCCTCGTAGAGATCGATTATGCGTGCCCCTCTCTTGAGGTCGCCGTAAGCCTCCGTGCCGCTCACCCTGCCGAAGCCGAGAGCCACGCCGCGAAGCATGCCTATATAGTCGTTGTCGTGGTCATGGCCGGTGAAGATGCCCATGATGTCGCCCTTCTCGGCCATGGATGCGAACAGGCCTGAGTTGATGTCGGCGGGAGCGCCCGCTCCTTCGTCGCGCGTGCCGTAGGTTTTGGGGTCGTCAGTAATCTCGGCATATTCCGGCAGGCAGATGTGGAAAAAAGCGAGCGAGGGCACCGGCTTGCCTCCGTTGGCCTCGGCGAAGCGGGCCGCGCAATCGCGGTACCACGCTATCTGGTCGAAGTGAATCCAGTCGTAGTGACCAAGCTCCACGCGCGGCTGATAGTCGTTGGAGTCGATGGTGTAGATAACGGCGGCGGTGCGCCCCGAGCCGTCGGATGCGGCGACCGGCAACGCGCAGTTGCCATAGCCGTGTATGTCGGTCGGGCCGCGGTCGCCCACATAGAGCGGCGAGGCAGTGACGAGACTGTAAATCGAGTCCTTCGACATGTGCTCGGCATCGTGGTTGCCCATTTCTACCGTAAAGGGGAGTTCGAGGTCCTCGAAAATGCGGATAATATCTTTCCATCCCTCGATTGCAGGGTCGTCGGTCACTATGTCGCCTGTCAGAACCGCGAAGTCGGGGTGTGAGGCGGCTACCACCGCGCGTATAGTGGCCTCCGTAGTATCGCAGTTGGCGGCACGCGGGTTCCAGTGAATGTCGGTAAACTGCGCTATACGCAGTCGCCCCTCGGAGTTGAACTGCAACTTGGACTGCATAGCGCCGTCAGGAGAAGCGTTTTTGCCGCACGATGCTACCGTTATCGCGGCGGCGGCAATCAGAAGGGCGGCAATGAGTCTGGGCACTTTCATGAATCAATAGCTTTTGACATCGGGGGTTACTTTGACAACCTTTTCCTTGTTCTTGCCGTAGAGCACGCGTAGGGTAAACGGCACATTTGAGTCTACGGTAAGGCGTGGTTCGGCCGACGCTGATGAGCGCTTAGCAGTTTTGAGCGAAATCATACCATCGGGGCCGAAAGGATAGCGGTCGATGCCGTGGGCGTCGGTGAGCGACATATCCCACGTTATCTCGTTCTCCACATAGTCGGCGCGGATACCGAAAATAAATTCTATAAGCTCGGCTATCGGCACGAGTCCGGTCCAGCCTACGAAATTCTTGCGGGCCATGAAGCCGGGACTGTCGCTCTCCGGGGCGTAGTATTCCCAGAACGTGCCGGTGTCCTTGTAGACGTTGAACACATGGCCATAGTGGTTGCGGGCAATATCGAGGGCGAGGTCGCGGTAGCCGTTCTTGAAGAGGCCGTCGATTACCATATAGTTGGTGCCCGGCCATATACCCCCTTGCCAGTAACGGCCGTTGTCCTTGTACTTGGGGTGGTCGGCCGAGAGCGACGGCACCATGCCGTGACGCTTGAATTCGGTGGTGTCGGAGAGATGGGCCACAAGGCGTTCCGTGCGCTGCTTGTCGAGCAGGCCGGGTGTCTGGAGCGCCCAGAATGCGCTTATACCTTTGGTGGGGCAGAGGGAACCGTCGGCATACTGGTCATATAGGAAGCCGGTGTTTTCGTCCCACAGGTTGTCAGCCACATAGCGGGTGAGGTTGCGAGCCTCGTCCTCAAAATCCTCAATCTCCTGCCAGCGCTCTATATAGAAGCCTATTTCCAGGAGTTGATTGGCTGTCATTATCTGTTGCAGGTTGGTGTCGAGCCAGGTCATGTGGCCGTGGCTGAATATCTGGTTGTAGCTTTCCGGCACACGCGGCATATTGTCCATGCCTGTGCCCCAGCCGCTCGACCAGTATGTGCCGTTCTGCCATGTGTGGTTGAGGCGAAGCCATTTGTAGTAGGCGCAGAGAGGCGCGAATATCTTGTGCAGGCGATCGATGTCGCCGTACTGGTGGTAATACACGAGTTCGCACCACGGCATGAGATTGGGCCCTGTCGATGTCGGGTCGTAGCGCTCGAAGCAGTCGGCGCCGTCGGCCTTAATCTCGCGGCATATGAAGCCGTCGGGATGCTGCTTGGCGTAGAAGTTGTCGAGAGTGCGCTGATACGGGAAAAAGCGCGCTCCGTAGCGGGCAAACATCAGTATGAAAGATGAGTCCCACATGAATATGTTGCCGTTGTAGGCAGTGTCGATATAGGTGCTCACAAACCCTGAGCCGGGCTGTGGGTGGCGCAGGTTGGCCACGGCAATCTCCCATGCCTTCCAGTACATACCGATTTCGTCGTCGTGCCCTTCCCAGAAAGGTGACGGGAGTATCTCGCGCGCCTGCTCGAAGGTGCCAAACGGTATTGAGTCGGGCTTCATGGTGCGGAATTCGTTCTCGGCCGTGAGCGACTCCTTGACGTAGGTGTTTTTGTATGGAATGTGATATTTCTCATCGTTGCCGCACGACTGCGCCGCCGCTCCGCAGGGGAGCAGCAGCGCGGCTGTGGCGGCCGATGCGATTATTGCCGTCTTGGTGAGCATCGTGTTATATGGGTCGGGGATTATTTGAGGTTGAGAAGTTCCATAATCTTTAAGGCGACATCAGTGTTATCATAGAGGCCGGTGAATCGTTCTGCGCCGGGGCCGAACGCGTAGACGGGCACCATGGTGCCGCTGTGGCCGCCGGTTGAGAATTTGCACACAATCTTGCCCTGCTCCAAGTCGCCGTCGATGAGGGTGAGGCCGCCTGTCTCGTGGTCGGCGGTGACAACGACGAGTGTCTCGCCGTCCTTGGCCGCCCAGTCAAATATGGCGCCGATAGTGCGGTCGAAGTCGTGGGTCTCCTGCATGAGCAGGTCGATGTCGTTGAAGTGGCCGTAGTCATCGAGCTGTGAGCCCTCAATCATCAGGAAGAAACCTTTGGGATTGTTTTTCAGAATATCGATGGCTTTGAGCGATGCGTGGGCCAGATAGTCGCCACGCTCGGCGGGGAGCTTGGTGTCGAAAGAGTCGGTGACGCAGAACACCTTGCCACTCTTTATGGCGTCAAATTCGTCGAGAGAGCGGGGAGTGCTGAATCCCTTGGCTTGAAGCTCCTTGAAGAGGTCGCGTCCGTCGGCGCGGTTGATCATCTTGGACCATCCCGGTCCTACCACTACATCGGCCTTGGTGTCGACATACTGGGCCATGATTTTATCTTCCTCCTCGCGGTCGACAACATGGCAGCAGAAGTCGGCCGGAGTGGCGTCCCACAGGCGGCAGGTTACTGCCACGCCCGATGCGAGACCGTTGTCGGCAGCGTATTCAACGAGCGATTTGGCGGGATTGCCTTCGCCATCGACGCCCACGCTGTGATACTTGGTCTTTTTGCCCGATGCGAGAGCGGTGCCTCCGGCTCCCGAGTCGGTGACAAGCTGGTCTAAGCAGGGGGTCTTGGAAAGGCCGGTGACCTCGGCGTTCTCCACGAAGAGTTTGCCATGGTTGGCGCTCCATGCCGATGCGATGTGTGCCAGGCTCATGCCATCGCCTATCATCAGAATCACGTTCTTTACCTTGTTGCCCTTGGGAGGCACAATCTTGTGTACCTCGTAAGGTTCGGGCATGATGTAGGTGAGTTCGGTGTCGCGGCCTTTGGTCTGGCCTAATATCGAAGGTATGGCTGCCAGTGCGGTGATAATCAATGCAGCCGGACGATTAATCAGTTTCATTGCTGTATGTGTGATTGTTGGAATTGGGTCAGTTGATGTCGACAGTAACGAGTACGGGGGAGTGATCGCTCAGGAAGGCTTCGTTTTCGGTCTCGGCAAGCACACCGTAGCGCTCTACCTCCATGTCGCCGCGCACGAACACATAGTCGATGAGCGGACGGCGGTCGTAGGGGAGCTTGCCGAAGTCGTGCCAACTCCATTCGGGGCCGTAGACCACACTGGCCACAGAGCGCGAGTCGGTCAAGTGGTTGGGGTTGGTGCTGTCGGTGATGTGTGCCACTACGTCGCTGTCGGGTGTGGAGTTGAAATCGCCGGTGAGTATCACGGGGCAGCCTTGTCCGAGTTCGTTGATTTTGTTGAAGAGAAGATTGATGCCTTCGCGGCGTGCTGTGACGCCTACGTGGTCGAGGTGGGTGTTGACGGCAAGCAGTGTCTTGCCGCTTTCGCGGTCGCGGAGGCGAGCCCATGTGGCCACGCGCTTGCATGCGCCGTCCCAGCCGAGCGAGCCGGGTACGTCGGGTGTCTCGCTGAGCCAGAATGTGCCTGTTTCCAGACTGTCAAAACGCTCGGTCTTGAAGAGTAGCGCGTTGTACTCGCCGTCTTCCTCGCCGTCGTCGCGGCCCACGCCGATAGCGGTGTACTGCGGCAGACGCTCTTTGAGGTCGTCGAGCTGGTTTTTGAGTACTTCCTGTGTGCCTACGATGTCGGCATCGTAGAAACGTATGGCCTTGGCGGCGCGGTCTTTGCGGTACTTCCAGTTGTCAAGGCTGTCGTCGGGGTTGTCGTAGCGGATGTTGAACGACATCACGTTGAGCCGGCAGTCGTCGGCTGTGCTACCGGTGGCTGTGCCTCCGTTGTTGCCGCATGCGCCCAGCATGACTGTTGCTGTGGCCGCGAGTGCTATCGCAATTTTCTTCATGGTTATGTGAGGATGATTGATAGTTATAGTGAAACGGGGTGATTTGGTGACGCAAATATAGCTAAAATTACGCTATGTAGGTTCATCGGGTGAAGAGATTGGCTTCCGGCACAGAGGTGAAATCGCTTTCGCCCGGACGTTTCCAGCCCCAGTCGAACTCCTGCCCCTCGTAGTCCTCGAAGTAGAGTATGCGGAAGGAGTGCAGCCCCTCGCTAAGGGGAATCAGGCCTGTCGCTGCCACGGCCGCGTGGCCTCCGTCGTTGTCTACCACCTTGCGGCCGTCGACATACAGCACCGAGCCGTCGTCGCTCACCGTACGGAAGGCGTAGATGCCGGTGGCGGGTATTCTGATATAGCCGCTGAATATGAACGCGAAGTGATCGGCGATGTCGGCGCCATCGATTGAAGGTGTGCTCATTGTGCCTCGGCGCACGAGACGACCGGAAGTGATGTCGGCCGTCGTGGCGCAGTTGCCCTCGTAGTACTCGTAGCTTACGCCCAGATTGCTTATGCCGGAATCGTTGACAGCAGGGATGAATTCAGCCTTTGTGGCGTCGACCGACATCTCGCGGCTCTGAGCAAGTCCTTCGCGCAGACCTATGGCCCGTATGGTGAGCGAGCGGTCGATGTGTAGCGGCTCGGTGTAGAGCGGCGAGTCGGGCGTTGGAGCCGTGCCGTCGAGGGTGTAGCGAATCTCGGCGCCGGGAGTGGCGCAGCCGAGAGTCACGGTGATGCTGTCGGTAAACAGATAGGTATCCTGGCCTATATATGGCACCGATACCTGCGGGGCTGCGGTCATGGAGTATGGAGCCGCTCCCTTGCGTTCCTTGACCGGGGTGTCGGTGAGGGTGAAGGCGAGCGTGCCTCCGTCCATAATCTGGCTGTAAGTAATGAAGTTGTTGTCGACAGGCTCGCCGTTGAGCGTAACCGATTCTATGTAGAGGTTATGTTCCGGGTCATTTGCTGTGACTTGGAAGCTCTTGCCGTCGGCAAGGCGTATGGTGGCGCGCTCGAAGAGTGGCGTGGTGAGCGCAAACTCGTTACTGCCGGGAGCCACGGGATAGAAGCCGAGTGCCGAGAAGATATACCACGCCGACATCTGGCCGCAGTCCTCGTTGCCGCATATTCCGTCGGGAGTGGGCTGATACCAGCTGTCGAGCAGTTCGCGGGTCAGTTTCTGGGTTTTCCACGGCGAGCCTGTGTAGTCGTAGAGATAGGCCACATGATGGCTCGGTTCGTTGCCGTGAGAGTATTGGCCCACAATGCCGGTTATGTCGCTCAGCTCTCCCACAATGGGGGCATTGTAGCTGAACATGGAGTCGAGGGCAGCTTCAAGGCGGTCATAGCCACCAAAGAGCGATGCCATTCCGGCGACATCGTGAACTGGCGCGAAGCGGTAGTGCCATGATGTGGCTTCGGTGAGGTCGCGGTTTACGGCCTCGGGGATGAACCCGCTATCGCGGTTGCCGTCGCTTCGGCGTCCGCGGAAAAATCGTGTCGCGCCGTCGAAGAGGTTGGCGTAGTTGGCCGCGCGGCCATAATATTCGGCAGCTATCGAGTCGCGCCCCATAGCCTCGGCCATGCGGGCGATGCACCAGTCGTCGTAGCTGTATTCAAGGGCACACGACACCGACTCGCGCTTGAAGTTGGAGGGGATATAGCCTTGCTGCGACCATATGTCGGCGCCCTTGCGTGGCTTGCGCGACGATTCAATCATGGCTTCGAGGGCGCGGTCGGCATCAAAGCAGCGCAATCCTTTCATATAGGCGTCGGCTATGACCGAAACTGAATGATAGCCTATCATGCAGCCTGTCTCGCCTGAAGCGAGGGGCCATACCGGGAGCTCGCCGTCGGCGTCGTACATGTCGAGCATCGAGTTGACCATGTCGCACACAAGAGTGGTGTCGATTATGGTCATGAGCGGATGCCATGCGCGATATGTGTCCCACAGCGAGAAAGTCGAATAATATGCTGCTCCCTCCGGCGCGGAGGCGATAGAGTCGTTGTGGCGGCGGTATAGGCCGTTGACGTCGCTTGCCACGTCGGGCACCACTAATGCATGATAGAGTGCCGAGTAGAAGTTGCGGAGATGACGTTCTGAGCCACCCTCGACGGTGATTGCGCCGAGGGCGTCGGTCCATGCCTCACGTGCTTTTGCCGCCACGGTATCGAAGTCGAGCACCGGCACTTCCGTGTCGATGTTGAGGCGCGCGTTGTCGACGCTCACGCCCGAGAGGCCGACGACCATTTCAAGTGGTTCGCCGTCGGCTGCGAATGTCAGCACGGCAGCACGGTTGCCGTGGGCGAGCGTTGCGCTTGCCACGGGCTTCGAGAAGCGTGCGGTAAAATATACATGTTGGCCGGGGGTCCAGCCGTCGGAAAGGCGCAGGCCTGATATGGCGGTGTCGCCCTCTACTGTGAGATATGACAGTTCGCTCACTACATCTTCGTCGGTGAGGCGGTGGTCGAGGTCAAATATGATTGTCGGCGTGATGCCTTTGTCAAAGGTGTATCGGTGAACGCCGGTGTGGGTCGTTGCCGTTAGTTCGGCCTTGATTCCTTCTTCGGTGAGTCGGGCGCTGTAATAGCCGGGCCGTGCTTTCTGGTCGGCTATGGCAGTGGGTGAGTAGAGTGTGTCGGCGTTTATGTCGACCGTGGCCGAAGTGGGACGCACGAATATGTCGCCGAGATCACAGCATCCCGTGCCGCTGAGGTGGGTGTGTGAGAAGCCGTCGACCGAAGTGTCGTCGTGCTGGTAGCCGGCGCAGGCGCTCCAATCGTTGCTGCGTGTGTCGGGGCTGAGCTGTACGGCACCGCGGGGCATTGTCGCGCCGGGATATGTGTGGCCGGTGCCTCCTGTGCCTACCATAGGGTCGGCGAGGTCGTAGGGTGAGTTGGTTACTGTGGATGTGCATGCCGCGAGCATGCCGCATGCGGCTATAAGTATCGGCTTCAAATTCATCGGTAACAAGTGAAGTGGCGTAATGGGGTGGAGAGAGGATGGATTGGAGGTGAGAGGATTGGATTAGATAGATTCATGCCGCACGTCGCCTTACCGGCGTCGGCGGCACGAATCATGATTGTTCTATTCTGCGTTGATTAGTTCCACTCCGGGATGTTTTTGAGCTGGCCGTTGGAGTTGGCTACTTGCTCAGACGGATAGGGGAATGTCATCATGTAGTCCTGATAGGGGAGCTTGTCGGTGTAGTCCTCGTATAAGCCTACGGTGAAGCTTGAGGCAGGGTCTCCACGGTCTTCGTAGAAGCGAACCGTCGGGCGCTTGTTGAGCTCAGCGGCGGCAAGGCTTTGTAGGTCGGTGTTGGAGCAGCGGTGCCAGCGTTTCAGGTCGAAGAGGTGGTTGGTGTATTCAAACGCAAGCTCGCAACGACGTTCGTGGTAGAGGTCGGCACCGGTGGCGGGACCGGTGATTTCTTTGAGGTGCGAGCGGCGGCGGATTTTGTTGATGTCCTCGGTAGCGGCGGCGCCGTTGCCCTGCATGATGTTGGCCTCGGCGCGGAGGAGGAGCATTTCAGCCATACGTATCATCGGGAAGTTGATGCGTACCGTGGGCCAGTTGCCGTTGGGGTTTACGTAGCCCTTAGCCTGGCAGTCGGCATCGGCGAAAGCGTGCTGGAACTTGTAGACCTGGAAGCCTACATTGAGGTTGGTGGTTGAGTAGAATGTACGCTCTTCGCCGAAGTACTCAAACTTGTCGCCATAGGAGAGGATTGAGTATTTGAGGCGTTCGTTGTCCTCGCCGTCGCTGAGCATCTCTTCGTAGAGGTCGTTGGAGGGCTTAATCTGGCCCCAGCCGTTGTACAGGCCCCAACCCTTGTCTTCGAGCATGACGCCCGGAAGCTCTACGCCACCGCCTTCGGAGCCGCCGTTGGAAACGAATGTGTAGATGTACTCGCGGTTCCACCATTTGTCGAACTCGGGAGTGAAGTTGTCCTCGAAGCTGTCGGCGAGGCCGCGGCCAAACTCGCTTTCGAGTTGGTCGACACCGGCTATCACGTCGCTCCATTTCGAGGGTTCCCATGTGGCCCAATAGGCGTTGGTGCGTACTTTGAGGCCGAGGGCGGCAGCCTTGTGGGGGCGGCCCTGGTCGTCGGGACCGTAGGTCTCGAAGCGGGGCAGGTGGCTCATTGCGGCGTCGAGGTCCTCGCAAATCATACGGTAGTTGTCCATGACGGTCTCGGCCTGAGGAGGTATCGAGTTGTCGTAGCTGCCCTCAAACTCTTCCCAACGTACGAACGGAACACCGAGCTTGTCGGTGCCGTAGCGGTGGGCAATCCAGAAGTGGGCGAAAGCGCGCATGAAGTAAGCCTCGCCGAGCGAGCGCTCCTCGATGTCGGTGCGGTTGCTCTTGTCGATAAGGCCGTCTATCACGTAGTTGGCGCGTGACATGATAGTATAGAGGTTCTTGAACGCGTCGCGAAGCGGGCTCTCGTCGCCAGTGTACTTGAAGGTGGCGAGAGTGGGATAGCTGCGGGTCTTGGCCCACACGATGTCGCATGCCGCGCCCTGTTCCCAATAGATTTCGCGTCCGAAGAGGCTTTCCTGGGCTATGGGAGCATATATTGCGTCGACAGCGTCGATAGCCTGCTGGTCGTTGGTGAAGTAGTTGGTGATGGTAGCGTCACCCTCAGGCTGTACATCGAGAAAATCGGAGCAGGAGCTGAGCGAGAGGGCTGTCAGCGCGCATACTATGATTGATTTATTCATGACTTATGTGTCGGTAGGGGTGAGATTAATACTTGAGGTTGATGCCGAATGAGAATGTGCGCGATACGGGGTATTTGAGTGCGTCGTAACCGCCACATTCGGGGTCTACGCCCGAGTAATCCGTGATGGTGAAGAGGTTTTCGGCCGAGAAGTAGACGTTGAGCGAGCTGGCGCGCGAGTTGAGATGGGCCCACTTGCGCACGAGGCGTGTCAGGTCGTAGTTGACGGTGAGGTTCTTCATGCGGAGGTAGGAGGCGTCTTCGAGATACCAGTCGGAGGGAGTGGTGAAGTTGCCGTTGTTGTCGGTGCGCGACAGACGTGGGATGTTTGAGCCGGTGTTGTCGGGACTCCAAGCGTTGAGAATCTCGGCCGAGCGGTTGAAGTTGCCGTCGTTGTCGTTGAGGATAACGCTCTTGCCGGCATAGAAGGCCTGTGCGCCGCCTACGCCCTGGAACATGGCGCTGACTGAGAGCTCGCGCCAGGTGGCGCCGAGCGAGAACGCGTATGTGGTCTTGGGCATGGAGTTGCCGCAGTACTGACGGTCGGAGCTGTCAATCTTGCCGTCGCCGTTGAAGTCGACGAATTTGAGGTCGCCGGCTTTCGCGTTGGGCTGAATGGGGCTGCCGTCGGGGCCGGTGTAGGCCTGAGCTTCGGCGTCGCTCTGGAATATGCCGTCGGTCTTGATGAGATAGAACGAGCCGAGGGGCTGACCTTCGGCGGTCTGATACACGTAGGGGATAATTGAGCGGAACTCTCCGCCGCCGGTCCATACGCCTGCCTCGCCGTCGGCGTTTTTCACACCGGTGTCGGTAACTTTGTTTTTGAGCCAGGAGAAGTTTCCGTTGACGAAGTACGACCAGTCGCGGTTGATTCGGTCGTTCCAGCCGAGCTGGATTTCAACGCCCTGGTTCCTAACTTCGCCACGGTTGATGAGCATGGCGTCGAGACCGATGGTGTTGGGCCAGTTGGTGGTCTGATACTGGATGAGGTTGTAGGTGCGCTTGTTGAAGTAGTCGACGGCACCGGTGAGGCGGTTGTTGAGCATGCCGAAGTCGACGCCGAGGTCCCACTGTTCGGAAGTCTCCCATGTGAGGTTGGGGTTGACCGACTTGGCGTAGTAGACGAAGTTGTTATAGAGGGCGTTGACGGTGGGGCCGTAGAGAGCCTGCTCGGTCCATACAGCCGAGTTGAGGAGGGCAGCTTTGTAGCCCATACCTACGGAGCCAAGGTTGCCCACCTTACCCCACGATGCGCGGATTTTGAGGAGGTTGACCAGGCCTTCCTTGTTGAAGAAAGGCTCCGACGAGATTTTCCATGCGCCGGTAACTGCGGGGAAGTCGCCGTAGTTGTTGTCTTTGGGCAGACGGCCGGCATAGTCGCGGCGCCAGCTTGCGGTCATGAAATAGCGGTCGGCCCATGAGTAGCCTACGCGGGCCACGAGGCCTACGTTGGAGTCGGGGCCCCAGAGTGCGTCGGTCACGGATGTGTTGCCGGCTTTCGCAAGATACTGAAGGAAGTCGCTCTCGTCGGCGAAGTCGGAGCCGGTGGCGGCGAGCTGACGGCCATCGTAGTGGTCGGCGGTGACGGAGAAGAGACCGCTTACATGGTGACGGCCGAAGTCGTTGTCGTAAGTAAGGGTGTTTTCGGTGTTCCACTTGTCGGTGCGGTAGCTCGACACGCTGAGGCGGTTGTTGGCGCTCGGTTTGCCGGGCTCGTCTACGCGGGGATTGAAGCCCTTGTAGTAGCTGTTGACAAGGTTGTAGGTGAAGCGGCTGGTGAAGCGGAGACCGGGAACGATATGCGCGATTTCGAGAGTGGTGGTCGACCATACATCTGAAATGCGATCATAGATGTTCTGTGCTGTGAGCAGACGCACGGGGTTGACCACGTCGCCGTGAGCCGAAGCGAGGTCGTTGCCGTATTGTGCGATGTAGGCGGGATCTTCGTTGGCCGTGCCACCCCATGAGCCGTCGAGGGGGTTGTAGATTGACGCACAGGCGGGCATCCAGATAGCCGAGAGAATCGGGCCGGTGTAGCCGTCGTTGGTGTCCTTGGAGCGGCTTTGGGTGTTCTGCCATGTGAGGTCCTCGCGAATAGTCACCCACTCGTTGAGCTTGAACGAGCCTTTGTAGTTGATGCCGAGTTGTTTCTTGTAGGTGTTGATGAGGGTGCCCTCGTCGTTGCTGTACGCGAAAGCCACACGGTTGGTGAACGAGTCGGTGCCACCGTTGAGTACTACATTGTGGCGCTGGTAGTAAGCGGTGCGGAATATGGCGTCCATCCAGTTGGTGCGGGTGGTGCCAATCCAGGGGTTCTTGGTTACATCCCAGGCTCCGGGAAGTGTCTGGCCGGCGTTGGCATACGAGATTTTGCGCATCTCGATTTCCTGTTCGGCGTTGAGGGGCTCGATGAGGTTGGAAGCCTTGCGGATGCCAAACTGGCCCTCATATTGGAGTGTGGCGGCGCCTTTGGCGGCGCTGCGGGTGGTGACGAGGACAACGCCGCCGGCACCCGACTGCGCGCCGTAGATAGCTGCCGAAGCGGCATCTTTGAGCACTACGATGTTCTCGATGTCGCTGAGCGAGTGGATAGGAGCGCCGGGCACGCCGTCGACTACCCAGAGTACGTTGTCACCGTTGGCCGAGCCCTGGCCGCGGATTACCATGGAGGGCATCGAGGTAGGGTCGCCGCCGTTGCTCTGTACGGTCACGCCGGGAAGCGCGCCCTGAAGCATGGCTTCGGTGGAGGTCACGGGACGCTTCTCCAGCTCGTCGGTGTTGGAAACGATGCCGACTGATGCCGAGAGGTCCTGCTTACGTTGTGCTGCGCCATAGCCGAGCACCACTACCTCGTCAAGATTCTTTGCACTCTCTTGGAGGGTAATGGTGAGGGGACTTGACGATACGGCCACTTCGGCCGGATTGTAGCCAACGTAGCTCACGATGAGAATCTGGCCGGGATTGGCTTTGAGGGTGAACTGACCGTCGAGGTTGGTCGCTGCCGCGGTCGAAGTGCCTTTGACAAGAACACTCGCGCCGATGAGCGGCTCGCCCGAAGGGTCCTGCACCTTGCCGTTGACGGTCAGTTGCTGTCCGTAGACATTGACTGACAGTAACAGCCCTACTACGAGGGTCAGCAATGTGCGATAAACACTTGAGACTGATTTCATAAATAGGAATTGAGTTGATAGATATAGTTAAGATAGTGATTAAATGTCGTGAAAAAGGAGGGCGGCGCCGATGAGGTTGGCATCGGGGAGCACGGCGCGCTCCATGGTGCACCGTTGGGCTATGGCGGGGTAGGGGAAGGTCGACACAGCCTCGGCCCATCCGGCCCGGAACAGCGGCATCGACGCGGCTATGCCGCCGCCTACGACTATGCGTTCGGGGGCGTAGGCAAAGAGTATGGCTTTGGTGAGTTCGCCGAGGTGACGGCCGAAGAGATGCCATGTGGCGAGGGCCTCGGCGTCGCCGGCGACCGCGCGAGCTGCGAGATCGGCGCCCGTGGTGTGGCATTTGTCGCGTAGCCACAGGCTGCTGCAATAATGTTCGTAGTCGGAGTCGAGATACGGGAGCGACCCTATCTCGCCGGCGCCGCTGAGCACGCCGACATAGAGATGGCCGCCCAGTATCAGACCGGATCCCACGCCGGTGCCGAGGGTAATGCCCACCATGTCGGCGGCGCCGCGGCCGGCGCCGTAGCGGTGCTCGCCCAGGGCGAAGCAGTTGCAGTCGTTGGCTACGCGGGTTTCTATCCGGAAGCGGTCCTCTATTATTTCTTTAAGGTGAACCTCGCGCCATGATGGGATGTTGCAGGCATTATATACGATGCCTCTGTCGGAGTCGACGACCGATGGCACGCCTATGCCTATGCCGTCGGCCTGTCGTCCGTCTCCTTCAAGAAGATCGGCTATGAGTTCACAAATCTGCGATACCACCACATCCTCTGTCTCCGTAGCGCGACAAGGCACGCTATGGTGTCCGGTGCATTGGCCCGAGTTGTCGACAAGGCCGATTCTGATGTTTGTGCCGCCCAGGTCAAGAGCTATTTTCATGGGTTTGTGAAGCGTGATAAAATGATAGGACTGAGAGAGAGTGATATGCGGGATGACCGACGGCGACTGCCGGAACAGTTTGTGTAGCCAAAGCTGTTAATCTCCTACCTTTTACCGCTTTGAGTCGTAGCTCCGGCAGTCGCATATCGGTTTCGCTTGCAAATATCAACATTAATTTTAATTAACACTACGGCAATAGCGGAAATTTATCCTCAAATTGCGAAAACAACTGCCGTAAATTTGCAAATGCCGCGAGTGGCGATGTTTATATCGCTGATTTGTCGCCGGTTGAGGCATATTTTGGGAAGTGTTTTTTTGATTGTTAAATTTTTGTGTTAATTTTGCAGAAACCAATCGATTCAACTATTGCTCATGAAAATAATCAACAGCATATTGCCTGCGCTCGCGATGCTTGGCGCGACCTCGTTTGACACTGTGGCACAGGGTACACAGCAACATACCAACACGGTCAAAGTGATGAGTTACAACATACGTAACGGTGTGGGGCTCGACGGCGAGCGCAATCCCGCTCGTATAGCCGACGTGATACTCCGCTCCGGCGCAGATGTGGTGTGCATGCAGGAAGTCGACAGCATGACCGGACGCAGCGGCGGACGATATGTGGCCGGCGACATTGCCGCCGAGGCTCTGATGTATCCCGTATTTGCCCCGGCCATAGACTACGACGGCGGCAAGTACGGCATAGCGGTACTCGCTAAAACGCGCCCGCTGAGTGTGCGCCGAGTGGCATTACCCGGTCGTGAGGAAGCGCGTGCGCTGCTGCTCGTGGAGTTTGACGACTACCTGCTCGGTTGTACCCACCTGTCGCTCACCGAGGAGGATCGCAACGCCTCGGCTGCGATAATCAAGCGCGAGGCCGCGGCATTCGACAAGCCGATCGTGCTGTGTGGAGATTTCAACGCCCACCCCGACGACGCGGTGATGACAGAGCTTAAATCAGCCTTGCGTCCCGTTACCAGTCCCAAGCGTCACACATTTCCCGCCGACAAGCCCGAAGAGACAATCGACTATATATGTGTGTCGACCGCCAACGCGCCCGCCGTGCTCCGTACCGAGGTGATCGACGAGCCGGTGGCTTCCGACCACCGCCCCATCACCGCCACGCTCCGCTTCAACACCCAGGCCGACAAGCTGCTTTATCATAAACCGTATATACAGAATCCTACCCCCGACGGCATGACGGTGATGTATCAGTCGACCGTGCCGGTGATGAGCCGCGTGGAGTACGGCACCGACACTACCGCCCTCAGCAGCGCCCGACAGCTTATAGCCGGTCAAGAAGTTGTCCACGACCTGGAACACAAAGTGCGCCTCGCAGGCTTACGTCCCGGTACACGTTACTATTATCGTGTGCGCGCACGCGAGATAACCGAGAACAGCTCATATCACAAGACGTTCGGCGATTCTGTCGTGACACCGTTTTACAGTTTCGTGACTCCGCCCGAGGGTAAGAAAGAGATGACAGTACTTGTGCTCAACGATCTCCACGAATATATGCCCACTATTGACACTCTCGCCTCAATGGCCGCGAAGATACCTCACGATATGGTGATATTCAACGGCGACTGCCTCCCGGAACCTTACGACCGCGAGTATGCCGTGAAATGGCTGCATGTGCTTTCCGACCGCTTTGACGGTGCCAACACTCCTATAATGTATATACGCGGCAACCATGAGATACGCAATGCCTATTCGTCGGGTATGCCGAGTCTCTTCGACAACCCCGGCGGCAAGACCTACGGTGCGTTCACTTTCGGAGGCACCCGCTACATAGTGCTTGACTGCGGCGAGGACAAGACCGACGACACATGGGTGTACTACGGGCTCAACGACTTCACCGACCTGCGGCGTGAACAGGCCGACTGGCTCCGCCGGGAGATGTCGAGCCGCGAGTATAAAAAAGCGACCAACCGTATTCTCATCCACCATATCCCCGTGTGGGGCAACACCGACAAGTATCAGCCCTGCACCGATATGTGGGCACCGATACTCGGCAAAGGAAAGTTTGACATCGACATCACCGCCCACACGCACGACTTCAAGATACACCCTAAGGGCAGCATCGGCAATCCGTGCGTAACGTATGTCGGCGGCGGTCCAAAGCTCGACAGCGCGACTATGCTGGTCGTCACTGCAGGCCCCGACGGTGTTAGCGCCCGCGTGGTGACTCCCGGCGGCGACGACACCGTTATTCCCATCGCAGGGCAATAACGGCGCGCTGAGGCCGTTATAAAGAGATGTATGAAACATCTTTTTGAGCTACGGATAAGAGTCGCGGCGGCTGTCGTAATCACGGCGGCCGCCGCGGTCGTACCCGCGCGGCTCGTCGCGCAGGAGGGGATAGGGGGGAGCAGCCCGACCTATTCTTTCCTTGACGTCACAGGCTCGACCCGTATCTATGGCCTCGGAGGCATCAACATCACGGTGCCCGACCCTAACGACCTCTTTTCCGTAGACCAGAATCCGGCACTGCTCGGCCCGGAGTTTGACCGTCAGATTGGCGTAAGCTACATGCACTGGCTCGGAAGCAGCAACTTTGCCGGACTGCGCTACGCCGGAGCCGCCGGTGAGCGCGGCGCATGGAGCGCAGCACTGAAATATTTCGGCTACGGCTCGATTAAAGAGACCGACGTGACGGGCAACATCATAGGCTCGTTCTCGCCAAAGGATGTTGCCGTGAGCGGCGGTTACACGCACGATTTGAACGACTGCCTGCGTGGCGGCTTCGCCGTGAAGGTCGCTTACAGTTCCTATGCCGACTTCTCCGCCGTGGCTATCGCCGCCGACCTCGGTCTCAACTACTACGACGCCGACCGCGACCTGTCGCTCTCGGTGGTGGCGGCAAATCTCGGCGGTCAGGTCAAGCGCTTCAATGACACCTACGACCGCCTGCCGATTGACATCAGGCTTGGCTGGGCCAAGAGTTTCGGCACGTTTCCGGTGCGTTTTTCGGTCACGGCCTACGACCTCACCCGCTGGAAACTGCCCTATTACGACAACGGCGACGGAACATACGATGCGGAGCTTGCACTCAAATCCACGTTTGGCTCCAATCTCATGCGTCACGTGATTTTCGGTGCCGACTTCACGCCGAGCGACAATTTCAACCTCTGTCTCGGCTACAACTACCGCACGCGCACCGACATGTCGACCTACTCCCGTTCCCTGCTTTCGGGCTTCTCTCTCGGAGCGTCGCTGCGGGTAAGCTCGTTTGGTGTGGGAGTGGCTGTGGCGCAGCCTCATCGTGGAGGCACAACGCTAATGGTCAACTTCACCGCCGACCTCAACGAATTGATACTGTAAACCGCAAACAACTATATGAACAAGATTATAATAGCAGTCGACGGCTTCTCGTCGTCAGGCAAAAGCACTATGGCGCGCCGCCTTGCGGCAGCCATAGGCTACCGTTACATAGACTCGGGCGCGATGTATCGCGCTGTAACCCTCTACGCCATGCGTCACGGCATGACCGATGCCGCAGCCGGAACGGTCGACACCTCGGCCCTCAATGCGGCGCTTCCCGGCATCAGCATCGACTTCGCTCCCGGCGCCGAGGGGCAGCACACTCTGCTCAACGGTGAGGATGTGGAGACCGAAATACGTTCGCTCGAAGTGAGCAACATGGTAAGCCCCGTGGCTGCTATACCCGAAGTGCGCCACGCCCTAACGACCATGCAGCGCGAACTCGGCAAGAGCCGCGGCGTGGTTATGGACGGCCGCGACATAGGCACCACTGTGTTCCCCGACGCCGAGCTGAAAGTGTTTGTGAACGCGTCGGCCGAGACACGCGCCCGTCGTCGCTATCTCGAACTAACCGGCAAGGGCCAGGCTGTGGAGTACGACGATGTGCTTGCCAACGTGGTGCAGCGCGACAAAATCGACACCACCCGCGCCGAGAGCCCGTTGAGGCAGGCACCCGACGCTGTGCTCCTCGACAACGGCAACATGACGCTTGAAGAGCAGGACGCGCGGATTCTCAGTCTGTTCAACGATACAATAGAACGCCTTAAATGAGCTGCACTTCCGTAGAGATAGACCCAGGGTCGGGATTCTGCTTCGGTGTCGTGACGGCGATACGCAAGGCGGAGGAGGAGCTCGACCGAGGAGGCACGCTCTATTGCCTCGGCGATATAGTGCACAACAGCGACGAAGTGGAGCGGCTGCGACAGCGTGGCCTCGTCACCATATCGCACGACGACCTGCTGACACTGCCCCCCGGGTCGCGTGTGCTGCTTCGCGCACACGGCGAGCCCCCCGCCACCTACGCCACCGCCTCTGAGCGCGGGTTGCAGCTTATCGACGCCACCTGCCCCGTGGTACTCCGGTTGCAGCAACGAATCAGGCGCGCCTGCGAGTCGGCTCCTGCCGGCACTCAGATTGTGATTTACGGCAAGCACGGTCATGCCGAGGTCAACGGCCTTGTGGGTCAGACCGGTGGCTCGGCCATTGTGGTCGAGGGACCGGCTGAAATCGACAAGATAGATTCCTCACGCCCGGTGATGCTGTTCTCGCAGACCACCAAGAGCCTCGACGGCATGCGGCATATCTCCGATACCATTTCGGCCCGTATGACTCCCGGAGTAAGCTTCGAGAGCTTCGACACCGTGTGCCGCCAGGTGGCTTCGCGCGCCGACAACCTACGTCGCTTTGCCGAGATGCACGACGTGGTGCTTTTTGTGGCCGGAGCCAAAAGTTCCAATGGCCGCGCGCTCTACGCCGAGTGCCTCGCCGTGAATCCGTCGACCCACCTCATCGCAAATGCCGACGCCCTCGACCCTGCATGGCTCGAAGGTGCCTCGACCATAGGCATCTGTGGCGCCACCTCCACGCCGTCGTGGCTCATGGAGCAGGTGAGCGGCCGCGCCTCACAACTTATCAGCCGAACAGATTGATGGATAATTTTGTTGCAATAGACGTAGAGACAGCAAACCAATATCCGACATCGGTGTGTTCGATTGGCGCGGTAAAGGTTGTCGACGGGGCGATTACCGACTCGTTCTACGAGTTAGTCAAGCCTTATCCCAACTACTATATCCGTCGCTTCACCGAGGAAATCCACGGCTTGTCGCGCACCGACACTGACACGGCGCGGTTTTTTCCCGAAGTGTGGGCCGACCTCGAACGTTTTATAGGCACGTTGCCGCTTGTGGCCCACAACAAGCAGTTTGACGAGCGGTGCATCCGTGCCTGTTTCCGTCATTACGACATGTTTTATCCCGAATACCCCTTTTATTGCACGCTCGTAAAGGCGCGTACAAGCATACCACGGCAGCTCTGCTCCTCGTTCTCTCTTCCGGTGCTCGCCGGCTTTCTGGGTATTCCATTTGATAATCACCACAACGCCCTGGCTGACGCCGAGGCGTGTGCCAAAATAGCAATGGCCTTGTTATGACCGCCCCCGCCAATCCCGTATCCGTGTCCGCCCGCAAGCGGGGGGCCATGCTCCCTCGATTCACTCTCGGGTCTACCGCTCTCGCTCTCCTCATAAGTATCGTCACCGGCCTTTACCACCGGTTCAGCGCTCCCGCCACGGAAGTGCCAGTGCCGGTAGGAATTGTCATAGCCCGTGCTGACACCTCGGCGTGGAATCTCGGCACGGAGCATGCCGTCGCCTTCATAAGAGAGTGTGCCGACGACGACGCGCGCGGTCTGCGCCTGCTCGACATCCGCGCCCGCGAAAGCAACATCCGCGCCCGCATAGGCGAGTCGGCCGGCGACGCCTACGTCGCCGGCTTCGAATACCAGTTGGGTCAGCAGAGCGATTCGCTCGCCCGCATCATCTTGAAGTAACCAATACCTAAACATCCAGTCGCAATGACAATGATAATCAACTCGGCCCGCTTCCAGGTGTCGAACTCCAAAGTAGAGAAGTGTCCCTCCGACATGCGCCACGAATATGCCTTTATCGGGCGGTCAAACGTGGGCAAGTCATCGCTCATCAATATGCTTACCGGGCGCCAGGGTCTTGCAAAGACCTCGTCGACTCCGGGTAAGACCATGCTTATCAATCACTTCCTTATCAACGATGAATGGAGCATCGTCGACCTCCCGGGCTACGGCTATGCCAAGCGCGGCAAGGAGAGTCGCGACGAGCTTCGCCGCATGATTGAGGGTTACATACTTGGACGCGAGCAGATGACGAATCTGTTCCTGCTTATTGACTCGCGCCACGAGCCCCAGAAAATCGACATGGAGTTTATGGAGTGGCTCGGAGAGAACGGTGTGCCATTCTCTATCGTGTTTACGAAAATGGATAAGCTTAGCGCGTCGGCCGGAAAGCGCAATGTAGCCGCATATTGCGCCAAGCTGCTCGAACAGTGGGAGGAGTTGCCACCCGTGTTTCTGACATCCAGCGAGGACAGGCGCGGACGCGACGAGATACTCGGCTATATCGAGGAACTCAACAAGCTCCCCGTGGGGTGTATTGACGACGCTGCGGACGACGAGCCCGTAGAGTCGCCCGTAGAGCCCGAATAAAACCTTAGGCATCCCGGCAGTGTTATATAAGATATATAATCAACCCGCATACAACATTGCCATTATGGAAAAGAAGATTACAAAGAAAGATTGCGAGGCCGAGAAATTTCCCGGTGTTGCAGTCGATATTGCCAACGATGAAAAGACTACTCCCGAACTCGTGAAGGAGAATGTGAAAGAGCTGAACAACAACCCGCGCAACAACAAATAATAAGAGGAGCTTGACGATAGTCACCATTCCTTTTTTGCTCACGGAATGCATACACGACAGCCGGAGACCGACCCCAGTGACAGGGCAGGTCTCCGGCTTTGGTATGTCGGGCCCTCAACTGCTTGAGGAGTGGAGTCGCAATAACAGACGGGGCCGCACCTACCGGTGCGGCCCCGCAGGGTAAAGAGATGAGCCGGTGTCGGTCACTCGTTGGCGAGGACCTCTATTTCGGCGGCAGCGCCGTAGTCCTGTCCGTTCTGCGAGTTGAGGCCGCGCAGACGCACGTAGCGGCCTTTTACGGGAGCATCAAAGCGTATCTCCTTGCGCTTCTTGTTGCGCTCGAAAGTGCCCTTGGCAACAGGTTCGCCCCAATTCTTGCCGTCGGTGGAGACGTAGACCTCATAATCCTTGAAGTCGCCGTTTTCGCCGCCGCCTTGACGAGGCAGATAGGCTACGCCGGTGAGGTTCTTTATCTCGCGTACGTCGAGGTCAATCCAGTGGGGATATTGCGCTACGGTCACCGAATACATAGTGTGCCAGAAGCTGTCGGGGTTGCCGTCAATGGCATACTTTGCTTCCTCATACGGCTCTTCCGAGTTGACAAACATCACCTGGGCCGGTACTTTTTCAATCCTGTTGTAGGTAGCGGTGGCCGAGATACGGTTGTTGTCGGCGAGCCACGCTTCGATCGTGCCGCCGTTGCGCATGTTCACCGGTCCGGAATAGGCAACCGGCTTCTTGGCGCCGTCGACGCGCACCATGATTGATTTTCCCTCGTCGGGGGTGCTTACAGTGACATTGCCCATGTCATCGCGCCAGATGCGCAACGGCTTGTCACCGTCGAGAGAGACGCGTGCCTGCGATGGAGCGTCCATGAGAGCGGTCACGGGGCGCAGCACGAGGCTCATGGCGTGCGGAGTGGCCATTATGCGATGGTCGGAAGTGGGGGGAGCCTGGCCGCAGGATGTGCCGCCGAGACCTGTCTGACCGATATTGAGGTGCATGCGTGTTGCTCCTGCTGCGGGCAGCTGATAGGGATGCTGCGCCTTGACAAGAGCCTCTTCGTCGTAGGGCAGTGCTGTGACACTCATTGGCTCACCGCCTATTGCCACGAGGCCGGCGCTTTGGTCGGGAGTGGTGAGGGCGGCCCAGCGTACATCCTCATGGTTGGCCATGTTCTGAGGCTTGGGATAGTTGACATACTGGTCGGCCACTGTGGATGTGTAGATGCCGATGTTCTGCTCCTTACGGTCGTTGTAGTTCTCGACAGGACCGCGGCCGTAGTAGGTGAAGCGGCTGTATTGTTCGGGAACGTTGAGCATGAAGCCGAGGCGTGGGAGCACTACGGTGGGGTCGTTGCCGGCAATCTCGGCGCTGAGTGCTACGGAGCCGTCGGGATATACGGTGTAGATTTCATTGACGTCGAAAGCGAACTCGCAGGGGGTATCGGTAAGCTCCTCGGGCTGTGCGCCGTGGGAGTGGTCGCCGCTGATACGGGCAGCGTTAGGAGCCTGATAGCGCACCTTGAACGATATTACGGCGTTGCCGTCGGCATTGATATACGCGTCGGAGGCACCGGCGGTGGCTTTGAGGTTGTGGAGGCCGCTGCGGTACCATGAGGGGTATACCCAGTTGTCGTTGTTGACGTATGCGCGGAAAGCGTCGAGACGCAGACCGTTGCCCGGCTCAATCATGGCCTTGCCGTTGTATTCGAGTTCGGAAAGCTGACCGTTGGCCGGGTCAAACACCGCCTTGAAGCCGTTGCCGCTTACGGTGAGGGGAGCGGTAATGGTTTTGAGCGATTCCACGTTCTTGCCGTCGACGCTCATGGTCACCTTGCCGCCGTGTGCCATTTCACGAGCCTTGGCCGTGAGAGCAGGGTTGTTGCGTGTCGCTTCGGATACAATGAGCTGTTCCTCCATCTGCACGTAGCCTTTCTTGGCCCAAGGCTTGTCCTCGGCGAGGGTGAAGCTGATGTTGACGAGGAGTTTGCCGTCAAGGCCGGTGAGGTCGTAGGGGATAGTGTAGACTGCTTTCTGACGCGGGCCGAGATACATTCTCGGGCCGACGAGTGCGTCGCCCTTGGCCACCTCTTTGCCGTCCTGGAGAAGAGTCCACGACATATTTTCGGTGAGGGGCTCGAAATAGTTTTTGTTAAAGATTTCAACCTGACCCTTCGACATGTCGACAGGGGTAACGGACACGGGCTGGTAGACGCGCTTCACCTCGTAGTAGGCGGGTTTTGGTTCGAGGTCGCCGAAGATGATACCGTTCATTACGAACTGGCCGTCGTTGGGCTTGTCGCCGAAGTCGCCGCCATAGGCGAGGTAGCGTGTCCCGTCGGGGGTGTAGTTGTAGAGACTCTGGTCAATCCAGTCCCAGATAGCGCCGCCGCAGATGAAGTTGCTGCTCTCTACGGCCTCCCATATCGGTTTGAGGTCGCCCACGGCGTTGCCCATGGAGTGGGCGTATTCCGAAATGTGGAACGGATATACGGCGTCCATCTCGCCGGATGCGAGCGCCTGAGTGAGGCCGATAGAGGGGTATTGGTTGGAGCCCATGTCGACGATGTTGTTGTTGCGCTCATACTGCACGGGACGGCTGGTGTCAAACTCCTTTATGGCCGAGTAGGCTGCTTTGAAGTTATCGCCGGGTCCGGCCTCGTTGCCAAGGCTCCATATCACGATAGAGGGATAGTTGACGTGGCTGTGCACCATCTCCATGTTGCGGGCCACATGGGCCGGGCGCCACTCCACGGGATGTGAGAGCGAGGCCTTGCCGTAGTAGTATTCGTGGCTTTCAAGATTGGCTTCGTCCTCGAAGGCTATGCCATACTTGTCGGCGAGGTAATACAGGTATTCGGGCTGCGGATAGTGGCTGTTGCGGATATGGTTGATGTTGGCGCGCTTCATCATCATGATTTCCTCCTCCATCTGCTCGCGCGGCACGGCGTGGCCGGTGGCGGGGTTGGTCTCGTGACGGTTCACGCCTTTGAGCTTGACGGTCTTGCCGTTGATGTAGTAGTAGCGGCCTGCCTTGCCAAACTCGTCGGCTTCTGCGGGGGTGTCCTTGATTTCCACCTGACGGAAGCCCACGTTGGTCGACACGGTTTCCAGCAGCTTGCCTTTGGAGTCGCGCAGCTGGGCCACGAGGACATAGCGCCAGGGGGCTTCCGTGCTCCAAAGCTTTGGCTCGGCGAGTGATATGTCGGTCGTCACCTTGCCTTCAAGGCCCTTTGCAACGCTTACCGGCTGTGACTTTACGGTGAGTACGGGGCGGGTCGAGGCGTCGGGGTCGCCGTAGAGGGGTGCCGGATAGAGCGAGTAATCCATCACGAGGCCCTTGCAGTCCTTCTTGGAGAGGTTGCGCAGGCTTGCCGTGATGTTGAGGTTGCCGTCGCGGTAGTCGTTGGAGAGCGTAGGTATGGCCACGAGGTCGCGTATCTGCATCTTAGGCGTCGACAGGATGCCCACCGAGCGGAAGATACCGGGCAGACGGAACATATCCTGGGCTTCGAGGAAAGAGCCGTCGCTGGAACGGTACACCTCCACGGCGAGCATATTTTCTTCGCCGGGCTTGTTGAGATAGGGGGTGATGTCGAATCGGGCGGCTACACGGGAGTTCTTGCTGAAACCCACATATTTGCCGTTAATCCAGAGATAGAAGAACGAGTCTACGCCGTCAAATTCTATATACACCTCGCGGTCTTTCCAGCTTTCGGGCACGGTGAACGGGCGTAAATACTGGCCCACCTCGTTGCGGTTTTTGTAGGTCGACCAGTCGGTGGGAGGGGTGCGCATCACGCCGCCACGCCAGTCGTCGGGCTTCACCTGATGGAAGAAAATCACAGGCTGGTTGACGTAGATGGGGGTGCCATACTTCTGGGTGCCGTCGCCTTGCAGACCCTGGATGTTCCATGAGCCGGGCACGGCGATGCGGTCCCATTTCGAAGCGTCAAATCCGGGAGTCTGGAAAGTTGAATCGCGCTCCCAGGGATTGCCGACCCAGCGGAACGCCCAGTCGGGACCGTCGAGGCTACGGTAGAAAGCCGCATTGTCGGGGAGGATGCCAAGGGCCTGTTCGGCCGAGGCAAAGGGGTAGAATGTGGCGCGCGGCTGCTCTTTGTTGAGCGATAGCCGGCCGGGACTCTGCCATTCGGTGCCGTCGGGGGCCGCGGGATTGAGCGCGTACTCAAATCCTTCGAGCACAGGAACCCCCGGAGCAGGCGCATTGAGGTTGACCGCAGGGTAACCCCATGCCGCCGACGCCGCTGTCATCATAGCGGCGAGCGTCAAGGCTGATTTGTTCATGGGAATATATAAGGTGTTAGAGTTGAAAAATCATGAAGGAGATTTATCGGCAAAGGTAACGAATATAAACGACATTCACAACAGCCGCACGTCACTCGCCTCGGCGTGGCACCCGGTCGTGTGTACATACTAATGCGCGTGTGGTGACATCTGTGTGCCGCCGCTTCATCAAATAGCAGTGAAGCAACAAAAACTCAAAAAATTAGCTTGGATGTAGTGCGCGTTTGAAAAAAAAATCCGATATTTGCACTTGCTTATGAGCAGCGACGTGTGTCGCTCTCAGCAGCGCTTTGATAGCTAAGTATTTAAAAAAAATCATAATAAACTAACACGTTATGACTAAAGCTGACATCGTCAACGAAATCTACAAATCGACAGGTATCGACCGCGCCAGCGTGCTCGCTACCGTAGAGAAATTCATGGACGTAGTGAAGGACTCTCTCGCCCACGACGAGAACGTTTACCTCCGCGGCTTCGGTAGCTTTATCGTAAAGACCCGCGCTCAGAAGACAGCCCGCAATATATCAAAGAACACCACCATCACCATAGCCGAGCATCAGATTCCGGCATTCAAGCCCTCGAAGGTGTTCCTTGAAGAGGTAAAGACCAGCCTCAGCAAGTAAGTAACGGCAACTCCAATCTGTAAAGGCCTCAAAGCCGACAGCCCAGCATATCACTAACCTAAATATCCACTACAATGCCAAGCGGAAAGAAACGTAAAGGCCACAAGATGGCCACTCACAAGCGCAAAAAGCGCCTGAGAAAGAACCGTCACAAGAAGAAGTAAGTCACGGTCACTTCTCAGCATGATGCCGGCGCAGTGGGGACCGCTCGTCACACGGCGGTCTACTCTGCGCCAAAGGCATCCAGACACTAAGAACAGACTCGGCTGCCAACATAAACTGGCGATGGCCGGCACTGTTCTTTGTGTGTTTTTATAACCAACCTCACTGAAGATTCACCCATGCAAAGCGAACTTATTGTAGATGTACAGCCTAAGGAAGTGTCAATAGCGCTTCTCGAAGACGGCCGCCTCGTCTCGTTGCAGAAAGAGGCGCGCAACATCTCCTACGCTGTCGGCGACATTTACTTGGCCAAGGTCAAGAAGCTGATGCCGGGCCTTAACGCCGCATTCGTCAACGTAGGCTACGAAAAAGACGCTTTCCTCCATTACCTGGATCTTGGCCCTCAGTTTGATTCCTACACCTCATTCCTCACACAGGCTCTGGACGACAAGAAGCATCTGCCGTCTATCTCCAAGATGAAGCTCGAGCCCGACATCGATAAGCACGGCGCAATAGCCGACAAGCTCACCCCGGGTCAGGAGCTGATGGTGCAGATAGTCAAAGAACCCATCTCCTCGAAAGGTCCCCGTCTTACCACCGAAATCTCTCTCACGGGACGTTATATGGTGCTCATACCTTTCGGCGACAAAATCTCCATTTCCCAGAAAATCAAGACTACCGAAGAGAAGGTGCGACTGCGCCAGCTCATGGAGTCGATAAGGCCCAAAAACTTCGGCATCATCATACGCACATCAGCCGAAGGCAAGCGTGTGGCCGAGCTCAATTCCGAGCTGAAAACGCTTTTGCAGTGCTGGGAAGAGACGGTCGAAAAAGCACGCAAGGCCAACCCTCCCGCGCTCATCTTCGAGGAAGAGAGCCGCATCGTATCGGTGCTACGCGACATATTCAGCCCCTCATTTGAGAGCATCTGGGTCAACGACCCCGACATTTACGCGCAGATACGCAAATATGTGAGCCTCATCGCTCCCGACCGTGCCGACATAGTAAAGCTTTACAACAAGCCTGAGCCTATCTTTGACGAGTTCTCGATTACGAAGCAGATTAAGAGCAGCTTCGGCAAGACGGTATCGTTCAGGTCAGGCGCCTATATCATTATTGAGCACACGGAAGCGCTTCATGTGATTGACGTCAACTCGGGCAATCGCTCCAAGGGCGCGCCCGACCAGGAAACCAATGCGCTCGAAGTAAACATGCGCGCCGCCGACGAGATAGCCCGTCAGCTACGGTTGCGCGACATGGGCGGCATCATCGTCATCGACTTCATCGACATGAACAAGGTCGAACACCGCCAGGCGCTTTACGAACACATGCGCGAGGTCATGGCCACCGACAGGGCGCGCCACAATATTCTGCCCCTGAGCAAATTCGGTCTCATGCAGATAACACGTCAGCGCGTGCGCCCGGCCCTCGACATCACCACAGCCGAGGAGTGCCCCTCATGCTTCGGCAAAGGCGTCATCCAGCCTTCGCTACTCTTTACCGACACACTGCGCGAGAAGCTCGCCTATCTTACAGGAGAGCTCGACCAGAGCGATTTCATCATGTATGTGCACCCCTATGTCGACGCATATATCAAGAAGGGAATCATATCTACCTACCGCCGCTGGCGTATGGAGCTCGGCCGCAAATTTCGTATAGTGCCCGACCAAAGCCTTGCCTACCTGCAATACCGCGTAATCGACAAGAACGGTAACGAAATCGACCTTAAAGAGGAACGCGACGTAGAATCGTCGGCAACCAAAAACAAACAGAAAGCCAAGAACCGCAACAAGGAGGAATAGCATCAGCTCCCTCCGTGTCAACACAAGGCACACACCACAACTTACAGGCCCCGCAGAGCAGCGTGTTTTTAGCGTTGTTTCTGCGGGGCCTTGTGATTTGCCGCATGGGCGGGTGCGGGCGGTTTGCGGGGCATAAACAAGTCGTCGGTCATCGTGCCTTGCGGCTGATGACCGACGACCTGTCTATATGTTTGTCGGAGTGACAGGATTCGAACCTGCGACCTCATGCTCCCAAAGCATGCGCGCTACCGGGCTGCGCAACACTCCGAAAACTTATATTGCCGCGTGTACACTACGGTGCTTCCGGTTTTGCTGTGCAAAGTTAGTCAAAAATCGGCTAACCACCAAGTGTCGGGACGACTTATGTGCGCGGTATAATAAAAAAAATACCGGCACCACCTTCAATCAGGCAGCCCCGGACCAAAGCCAATAGGCACGTTAGTTTCTTTAGTGATAATCAACTCTCCGATTTCCTGATGTCGTAAAGTTGCTCGTCGTAAAAAAACAGTAGAGATTATATCATACTTACATTTTCATAATACACCTTTTACCTGGATGCACGCCTCACGGTGTGCTGAAACAGGGTTGCCTTTGATTATCTTCTATTGAGCCTCGGTCCTGATGTCGTATCAAGGTTTTAGCCGTGTAACATTACAATCAGTGGGCGCGAGGCGGCAACGGGGTCTCTTTCTTAATGCAAATTTACGGCGACTTTTTGATTTTTCCAATTCTTTGCCTGTTTTTCTGTAAATATTGTCGTTTTGCCGCCCACAACACAGCCTTATTATTATCATGCGACGTTTATTACTAAACATAGGCCCGGTATTTGTCGGCACAGCGGCGGGGCGCATGGTAATAAACCTGTGTTAGAATAATAAAAAAGATTTACCTTTGCAGCAAATTAAACTGCGATGGAAAAGAACCCATATATCGAGTTGGCGGAGTGTCTTCTGCCGGAAGAGATGG
>CAMWXJ010000012.1 GCA_947178215.1 uncultured Porphyromonadaceae bacterium | reverse complement strand
GAAAAGCGAGTGCAAAGGTAGAGACTTTTTCGTTTCCCACCAAATCCTGACGCAAGAAAATTCAAAAATTAATATTCGTTAACAGTCGCAAATCATCAGAACTTCCACGTGAGCATCATCCTTTCGGCTATGGTCCAAGACCTTACGTCGGGATAGTCACGATACACGGTGTTTCGGAAATAATGATCGACGCCGATAGAGAAATAAAGACGCTTGGTGATGAGCAGATTTATCTGAAGCTCGGTCACGCCGAACAATGCGCGACTTTTATCGCCCTGAACATTCAGCATCCGATAGTCGACATCCGAAAAATTTGTGCCCCATTTGTAGCCTTTCCATGTAAAAAGATGATAAAGCTCGTGAGAAAGCGACACCGACAGGCGGTCGCGTCCGAACACAAAATGCGCTCCTCCCTTGACAGAGTATCCCGATGCAAGGTTATAATTTCGCTCGTCGAGCATATAGTGGTCCGACAAAATGGAGCCAAGAAACACCGCGTTGGCGTGGAGATAGGCGTCGACCGTGCAAAATCGGTTCATCACATGACGGTAGAGCAGCCCCCCGCCGAGCGATGCGGGCACACCGAGCTTATAAGGGCATTTGGCGACGATTGAGTTTGTGGTGTCGGAATCGTAGTAATCGTAGTGCTGATAGAGCCCGAGCGACAGATGCGTGTTTCGGGTCTCGTGAAGCTCTGTCCCCATAAGACGCCCTTTTATATTAAGGCGTGCGAGCACCGGCTGACTGTTTATTATATTAAGGCCGGCGCGTATGGTGAAATAGTCGTAGGGGCGGGACTCTTTCAGGTCGAAGCGGTCGCCGTATTCAAGATTCATCTCTATCGCGCCTCCGGTACGTGTGTCGTTGGCGCCGCGGTTGCCGAAAGTGAGCACCCTCGCGCCCGCTGAGAACTCTATGCCGACGTCGGGCGTACCGAAGCGGCGCCCTGAGGTGGCGCGGTGTCGCCAAGCATCGCCGTTGAATATACGCGTGAGCCCGCGCATGGGCGACACGATAAACGCGCCGAGTTCACGGCCGAAGCGTCCCCACCCGGTGGCGCGGTCGTCAAGAATGATATCACTTGCGCGGAAACACACCTCGCCTATCGCCATTCCGCCGATAGGAGTGGCTATAATGTCGTTGGTCGACGGATACTCATTCTCCATAAACAGCTCCCACATTGCGCTGCCGCCGATAGCGAAGAGGCCGCTCCCCCAGTAAGAGTAGCCGTTGGCACGCCCCGCATTGTAGAACAGCGATCCGTTGTAGGGGTGGAGAAACATATTTGTGCCGAGCTTGTCGTTGTCCCACTTGAAGCCGTGGCGGAAATTCTCCTTTATGGTGTGGAGGTTGATATAGGCAAAGTCGCCGTGCTGCACATAGCGGTCAAACGCCCACAACGACATATTGGAGCCGAACACCGTGCCGGCGGCACGCCAGAAATGCTTCTCCGAGAGCCGGGCCACATCGACAGAGTCGGGGGCCACAGGCGTCCTGACGCTCATGTGGATAGGCATCTGGGCCCGGGCGGCGACCGCTGCGAGCAGAGCCACCACTATCAGCAATGAACGATGAATGAGGAGATGAAACATGGCGTGCGCTATCCGATAAAAGAGTTTGCGTCTCTATCGTGATAACACACGCCACGAAAGTATTTCCGTATGAATTAACTAAACGGCCATTATTTTTAACAAATATGCAAATAGCGCTCGTTGATAGGCATCAGCCGTTTTTAAGCACATCGGCCTTGTCGGGAGCCGAAGGCTCGGGAGTGGATTTGGGGTCGAAGGGGTTGAAGTAACGGATGTTTTTGGTGTCGAGCCAGCGCAGGAATCGGGGCAACTTGCGCATGAAAAGCGTGGGTTCCTTGGATGCCGCGGGGGTCCAGGCCGCTTCTGCGACACCCGCGAGACGCGGGAACGTCATGAAGTCGAGACGGCCGGTATCGGCCACACGCTCAGTCCACAACGACATTTGCAAGCCGAGCAGCTGCTCTTCGTAGCCCTTGGCGAGATACATCACCGGCTCGGGAAAGGACGCGACATCCTCGATGCGGTTGTAACCGTTCCAGAAGCGGCCCACACTGTGGCCGGGGTCCTGCACAAAGTCGGCATAGAGCGGTCGACGCGGGGTCATTATCACCCGATAACCGCTTTCGAGGGCCATGAGCAGACGGTGGGCCTTGTCGTGGCGCCACCACATGATGACCGCCTTGGAGGGGGAGATGCCGGCATCGATAATCTCGTCCCAGCCTATTACGGTCTTGCCGCGGGCCGCTACAATGTCGGCAACGCGGCGTATGAACTCGCGCTCCAGCCCTACCGGGCCGTCGAGCTTATTGTCGGCGATATATTGCTGAATCTCGGGCGAGGTGTACCACGATGAGTTGCCGTAATGCACCTCGTCGCCACCGATATGGATATACGGAGCGGGGAAAAGCTCTACCAGCTCGTCGATTACGTCGGCGATGAAAGTAAATGTGGAGTCGCGCACGGGATTGAACGTAAAGCCGGCCCACTGCCCCTCGCCTCCGCCCGACAGCTCGGGATAGGCGCGCGTGGCAGCCGATGCGTGACCGGGCATGTCAAACTCCGGCACCACCATGATGTGGCGGTCGGCGGCGTAGGCCACAATCTCGCGTATGTCGTCCTGAGTGTAGAACTGCGCGGGCGCTTCGGGGTCGTGCCAGTTGCCGCGTCCTCCCACCTCGGTGAGACGCGGATAACGCTTTATCTCTATGCGCCAGCCCGGCTCGTCGACAAGATGCCAGTGGAGCACATTGAGGCGCAGCGACGCCATGATGTCGAGATACTGCTTCACCTTCTCCTTGCCGAAGAAGTGGCGGCTCTCATCGAGCATGAAGCCGCGCCATGCGAAACGCGGGGCATCGCTCACCCGACACGACTGCACCTTGCCGTTGCCGGCACGCGCAAGCTGCCTGAACGCCTCAAACGCGTAATACAGCCCTGCCGGTGACGAGGCGGCAAGAGTGGCGCCATCGGGCGACACTTCGAGAGTGTAGGCTTCGTCGGGCAGGCGCAACGAGTCGGCGAGCATGAGCGTGACACTCCCCTCACCTGCTCCATACGGCGCGATGAAAGCCCTCACGGAGTCGGCGAGCTCATCGGCATACGCACCTCCGCACACATTCACGGCTGTGGCGGTGCCTAAGGCGAGAGCGCCCCGGCCGGCCGAGGCCTTTGCGGGGGTAGGAATCACGGGGAGCTGCGCCGATACCGCGCCGGGCAGCATCAGCAGAGCGGCTACGGCCAGAAGCATCCGGCGTGCGACGGTAAAGAATCCGTTGTGTGTCATATCTTGCGGCGGTATGCTCGACGGCGACGGTGCAGACGACGGTCGAAGTATTGCCATTGAAGCTGCACAGCGGCATTGTCTTCAAGTTCGAGATTGCTCTCCGCCCACTTGTAGCCGTTGGCGATATAGTTGGGCAGCAGATAGTTGAAGAGCATGGCGTTGACGCCCTTGTTCTGATATTCCGGCTCGATTGCCACGAGCATGAGGTCAACGATGTCGTTGTGACCTTTAAGTGCTTTGAGCAGGTGGAACCACCCGAAGGGAAACAGCTTGCCGCCGCTCTTTTGCAGCGCACGGCTCAGAGATGGCATCGAGATACCGAGGCCCACGAGCTTGCGGTTCTCGTCGACAATGACGCAGATGCAATCGAGGCGCAGCACGCTGATATAGTGCTTGATATAGAAGTCAATCTGGCGGTCGGAGAGTGGCGAGTAGCCGTAGAGGTCCTTGTAGGCGCGGTTGATGAGGTGGAAGAGGGGGCGGCCGTATTCGCGGGCGAGGTCGGCAATCTTGTCAAACTTCACCACTTCAAGCTTGTACTTGCGCTGCACAATCTCTGCGATGCGTACATACTTTTCGGGCACGCGGTCGGGCACCGTCATGCGGTATTCCACCCAGTCGGCGTCCTTGTTGTAGCCGCGACGCTCAATCTGCTCCGGATAATAGGGATGATTGTAGATGGTGGCTATGGTGCCCAGCTCGTCGAAGCCAAACGTGAGCATACCCTCGTGGTCCATGTCGGTGAAGCCCATGGGGCCAATCATGTCGGTCATGCCGCGCTCGCGCGCCCACGATTCGGCGGCGTCCATAAGCGCGTCGACAACCTCGTTGTCGTCAACAAACTCAATCCAGCCGAAGCGCGCCTCGCGGCTCCCCTTCGTCTCATTGACCTTGTTGTTGATTATTGCGGCTATGCGCCCCACGGGCTTGCCGTCGCGGTAAGCCATGAAGAGTTGAGCGTCGCAGAACTCGAAAGCTGGATTTTTGTCGGGATTGAATGTCTCTACTTCGTCCATGAGCAGCGGCGGCACGTAGCAGTCGTTGCCCTTGTACAGTGAATTGCCGAACTCCACAAACTTCTTGAGCTCGCGGCGGCTGCGGATATTTACCTGGCGTATTTCTACGGACATAGGGATGATAATGCGGTTAAATGAATTGAGGAGCGTCAGGCCCCGGGATGAGGAGCCGGAATCGAGGTGAACCACAGCAGCACGCCAATCATGACAACGAGAAACGCTATCACGGCGATATAGAGCTTGCGGTCGGTGCGGTGGAGGAGTGCCAGACGCAGCTGCACCACGTCGCGGTAACGCTTGCTCGGGTCGGGGTCGGTGCATTTGTCGGCCACTCGGTTGAGCCAGCCGGGCACACCGGGCACCTGGGCCAGCACCTCCCTGAGCACCACACCGAAGGCATAGATGTCGTCGGTAGCCTCGGCCGGGGTGAGCTGGTCGAGCTGGTCGAAACCCACGTCGATAAGTTTAAGATTTTCGATGTTTTCGGTAAAGATGATTGTCTCGGGGCGGATAGGCTTGTGCACCAGGTGATTGGTCTGGATATACTCTATCGCGTCGACAAGCTGGTGCATCACCTTGTCGAGATGTGCGGGCTTGACCTTGCCTGAATCGATAATCTTACGAAGCGACAGGCCGTACACGTCGTCGGTGATGATGCTGAGACCCACCCCGGGCACCTCCTCCAAGTCGTTAATCATGATGATGTTGGGCGACGCGAGGTGATATCGCACGTCAAACTCCTTCTCTATCATGGCACGGAAACGGGGGTCGTCCTTAAACGGCTCTTTGAGCGTTTTGAGCATAACCCACTTTCCGTACTTCTTGGCGGTGTAGACGTCATAGAAATCCTCGTCCCACTCGGGAAGATGCTCTATCTCGGTCCACTTCTCTGATTTCGACGCCGGGGCCGGAGGCTGTTGCTGCGATTGCTGGGTCATCTTATACGGATTGATAACATTTTCATTTGCAAAGTTAAAACAAATGGCCGACAGTTGACCCCTCCTCGCCCCGAAAAGTGACATCCCCCGCCGGCGCACCTCCCGGACAGATAACCTTGGCGCGTGGCATCGGGCGACCGCTCCGCGGTCTTCTTTGGCAGGCGCCTCAGAGTACTCTGAGCGCTCCGAGTGCTCTGCTCACAGCCCCAGTGACCTGTCGGGCCGGGCTTATACCGCGGGCAGGTCGAGCTGGTTGTGTATGAGTTCGTAGTAGTACCCCCGGGCATCGACGAGCGACTGATGTGTGCCGGTCTCGACCACCCGTCCGCCGCGCATCACGATTATGAGGTCGGCGTCGCGTACGGTGCTCAGACGGTGGGCGATGACTATGCGTGTGGCTCCGGCAAAGCGGCGGGCGATATTGTCGGTGATACGCTGCTCTGTCTGCGCGTCAAGATTGGATGTCGCTTCGTCGAGCATGATGTAAGGTGGTCGCTTGTAGGCCACTCGGGCCATCATGACGCGCTGTCGCTCTCCGCCGCTCAGTCCCTCCCCCTCGGCTCCTATCTTGGTGTGCAGTCCCAATGGCCGCGCCTTGGCCACATCGGCCAGGCATGCTGTGTCGACGGCTTCGGCCAGCCGCTCGGCGTCATATTCGCCCCCGAGCACTATGTTGCGCTCTATCGTGTCGGAAAACACGAAGTTGTCCTGCGACACGATACCGCATGCGCTGCGGAGCGAGGCCGCGCTGTAGTCGCCGATGGGGCGTCCGCCGAGCATGATATTTCCCTCCTGCGGTTCGTAAAATTTCAGCAGTAGCTTCATGAGCGTAGTCTTGCCGCTGCCGCTTTCGCCCACTATGGCCACGAATGAGCCTGCCGGGATGGTGAAGGTGATGTCGCTCACCGCGGGCTTACCGAGGCGTCCGCCGTAGGCAAACGTCACTCCGCGCAGCTCGATATCCATCGGCCGCGACGGGTCGACCGCGGCCATGCCGGGGCTGTCCTCATCGTCGGCCATACGCACTTCATCGCTACGCTCGAGGCTTATGCGAGCATCCTGCACACGGCGCAGGAAGTCGACGAGCTGCCCGAGCGGGCCCGTGACCATGCCTATGATCACGCTCACGCTCATCATCATGCCGAGCGTCATGCGTCCGTCGACCACAAGGAGTGCAATCCAGCACATGATAAACAGGTTGCGGGCCTGGCCGATGGCCATGAACCCGGCGTTTTGCTTCTGGTCGAGCTTCATCACGCGTAGCGACATGCCATATTGTTGCTGCTGCACCTTACGCCACTGGTCGATCTTGTATTGCTCAAAGCCGTTGACCTTGATATCGACAATGCCGCTTGTCATCTCATACATACGATTCTGAGCCAGGGCGTTGAGCTGAAACTGCTCGAAGTCGAGCACCCGTCGCCGCTTGAAAAATGTCGCCGACCACCACACCGACAGCGCCGTAAACACAATGTAGGCCGCCAGTACCACAAGATTGTAAGTGCCTATTATAGCGAGATAAAACGGCACCGATATTAGTGAAAACAGTGTCTGTAGCGATCCTATGGTGAGAAAATCTTGCAGTCGCGTGTGGTCGGCTATGCGCTGGCGGTAGTCGCCTGCACTCTTGGTGTCGAAAAATGTTATCGGTAGCCGCAACAGCTTGGTCAGATACGACGTGATAATGCTTATGGATATGTGTGTGCTCATATAGAGAGTCACCCTGTTGCCGATGAGCTGTATGATAAACGATCCGGCCACGATGGCGAGCTGAGCGAGCAGTATGGCGAATATCAGGTTGGTGTCTCCGGCTCCTATCCCTTTGTCGACCATCGCCTGGGTTAGATAAGGCAAGACGAGCGACAGCAGCAGCCCGGCAAACATCACCAACGCCGACTTGACCATCTCGGCGCGGTAGGGCCACACATGTTCCCTGGCAAAGTCCATGAAGCTGTGGGCCTCACGGGGCGGACGCTGCTCTCCGAAGCCTTCGCCCGGCTCTGCGGCCACCACCACCCCCTTGTCGCCGGCAAGCCAGTGCGCGGTCAGGTCGTCGTCGGTGGCCTCATATTGGCCGAAAGCCGGATCGGCTATGCGCCATACACGGCGCCCCCGGCGCTGACGCACCCCTTCGAGTACCACAAAGTGGTTTTGGTTCCAGTGCAGGATTGCCGGTAGCGGACATTTGTTGGCCAGTTCGTAGGGAGTCATGCGGAAGGCGGCGCTCTCCATCTTCACCTCAGAGAGTGCGTGGCGTATGCCGGCAACGCTGACCCCCTCCTTTGTCAGGCAGGCGAGGCTGCGTAACCAAGGGAGGGGGAAGAGCTTGCCGTGGGCCGAGGCCACCATGCGTACGCATGCCGGCCCACAGTCCATAGCGTCGTATTGCCGTGTGAATTTCACAGTCAGTGAGGACTTATTCTTTGGGCTTCTTGGCAAAGTTCCAGCGCAGGGAGAGCATGACGTAGCTCGGAATATTGTTGACCCATGTCTCTGTACGGCCCTGAGCGTTGACATTATAGCTTATATTCTTGATTCTTCCAAGCATATCGTAGCCATCGAGAATAAACATCAGAGAGTTGTTGAGTATCGACTTTGTAATACGTGCATTCCATACGAGCTGATTCACGTTCATAGATCTGTCATCGAATCCGCGTGTCGAGTACATCTTCAAATCAGTTGAAATTTCGAAGTCGCCCGGAAGAGCGGCACGCCCGCGGATACCATAGTTGAAGCGTGTTACTCGGAACGGGTCGAAACCGAGGCTTGACGAGCTGGCCCGACGTGTATTGATGCCGCCTTCAACGGCTACCATATAGCCAGACCGATTGTATTCGATGCTCGCATCGTTGCGTACCACGAAACTGTTGACCACATTTTCTTGGGTGGAGGCAAAGTCATCGGTTGAAACCATATCCACACTCCTTACAGGCTGAAGCCAAAGCCAGTTGCTAAATTTAAATCGTTTCTGTCGGTCAAGCATCAGATCAGTCTGGAGGCTGAACCATCCGGTGCGGTTGCCATCGACATTGACAGGACGGTAAGTACGCACACCTTTAGCCTCGTCATAGGCATAACTCATGGCTACCTGACGCTCATAGATTTCAGCGGCGAGATAGGCGTTGACCAGTAGTCGGTCAAAAATCCACTTTTCTGACTGATAGCCGGCGTCGAAACGGTGGGTATAGGAGTATTTCAGATCCGGATTTCCCATACGTAGATTGAGAGGATCGGAGTCGTATGTCACATTGACGAGATTGGTCAAGTCAATAGATTTACTCAATATCTTGTATTCTAAATTGAAACGTGGCGCCATCCCCGGGAGAAACCAGAAGAATTCGAAGTAAGCTTCAGGAGTAACATATTTTCGGCTTATGACTTCATCAACACAACCATGGTAGTAAAGTTTGGGAGTCATTATATTCATACCCGGCTGAAAATGGAGCGAAACGCTCGAATTTGTTTGACCATCTGTTAGCATCTCACGGTAATATCCAATTGGAAGACTAATATAATGGTGAGTGTGGTGTCGTCTTGTATAATAGCTGTTGCGCGGGTCAAGTTGCATCATCGTCTCGGATCGCATAGAGGGCAATAGCTTCGACGCATCGGCGTTTTCGATATACCACCGGTTGTCATCGTTATGATATTCATGACAGAATGCGTAAAACGGATTTATGGTCAGCCATGCATTAAGCCTGAAAGTAAGGCGTGTCCCGATCCAATAACGATAAGAATGGCCCTTACGTGGATTGGTGCGGTTGCGCAGCGAGGGATCCGAGCCGGCATATTGCAACAGGTAGCTATCATCGCCATCTGTATGATTGTTTCTGACAAATCCGTCGCTGCTTATGGTGATGCCGTTCGATGACCGTCCGATAGCAAATGTGCTCGATTGATTCCAGCGAACGGAAGTCGATTTTATATCGGTATGCTGAAGATAATTATAGCGGTTGAGCGGATTGCCCTGTTCAAGCCATCCGTCAATCAGTTTTCTGCGGAGGTCGTCGATTGAGTCGGGATTATCGGCAAATTCTCCCTTAACCTCATTCTGACGGTCGCGGTTGGTATTTCTGTTGAAATAGACTCTAAGCTCGTTGTAATAGGCATTACCTGTTTTTGGTCTCAATACGAGCTTGTGGTTAGTCCTCAGCATCAGGTCTCGGTTAAGGCGGTTGCTCCATTGGCGGCTGTAAGTGTCGCCGCCGACAAGGAAGTTCTGACTGCTGATGATTTTATCGAGCCTCTCTTTGCCATACTGGGCTGCCGCATCACCTGCGATTTCCAAGTTACGCGAAGGTGATTTATATGAGTAACTTATGCCAAGTCCCTTTGCCTCTGTTATTCCTTGACTATTGTTTGCGCTGTTCCACCTCCCCTGATTACCGGGTGTGCGGTCTTCGTTAAGGTTGTTGAGATATCCGTAGGCCGATAGCGCTATAGAACGGGTATATCCTGATCCGAAAGCACGTGCGCGATAACGTCCATGAGTGCCGCCTCCGGCCTCTGCATTAGCGATCCATCCGGCATTGTAACCTTTTTTGAGCCTGACATCCATCACATACTTGTCTCTGTCTTTAAGATCCATGGCGGCTTTGCCAAGTACCTCGGTTATGCCGCCCGCTTCCTCGTATACATTGATACTCTTGACGGTATAAGCCGGCAAATTCTGCAACAACACAAGCTGATCGCCCTGAAAAAAATCGCTACCATTGAGCATGAGCTTATCTACAAAACGACCGTTGACAGTGATTTGGCCCTCATTAAGTTTTACACCCGGCATCTGTTGGAGCAACACATCGAGCATCGACCCTTGTGCTACCTGAAAGGCGTCAGCATTATATGAAATCGTATCACCCTTGTTGACAAACTGCACGATAGATGCCTGTACCGCTACCTCTCCTAACATTATACTCTTTTCAAAACGACTTAGACGACGAATTTTCAAGTATCCGTTGTCGTTATGAAATTTATCAGATTTAATCCGGTAATAAATAGTTTCATAATCGGGATGTGCTAGTTTTATAATAAGGTTACTCCCATCGGTATGAACAGGTAATTCGTAATCGCATACAATGCTTGATTCATCAGGCCAATTTTTATACCAGATACGAGCTTTAGAATGCATGATGACTGTGCTGTCAAGAGTCATAATGTCAATATTAACTGTATCTCGTAAATATTGTCCAGTAACGGAATTAATAATTTTACCAGAGACAATATGTTCTGGAAATTGTGTTCTGGATTCGGCAATACAATCTTCAGGGCTATGGCTTATGATGATAAATGTTATAAGACAACTAACGATTATCTGTAAAAGATTGGAATGTAGCATAATTAATGGATATTTTTAATATTCTCTGCCAGCTTTTTGTGCTGGCAGAGAATAATGATGAGAGGTTAGATGTCAGAAAGGAAGAGTAAAGCCGGGTATGACTCCACTTTTTTCTGAGGTGGGACTTGTCGGGTCGCAATTGCAGTTTTTGCCACAATTGGCGTTCGTGCAGCCGCAGTTTTTGCCGCAGTTGCAGTTCTCTCCACAGTTGCCATTGTAGTCTAATGGAGTAACATCTGTTTCTCCGCCCATGACGGCAAATCCGCCACGGAGTAGACCTTCAGAGGTCTCTTGGATGCTTTCAAGCTCAATAAAAAGCTTGTTAAGCTTAAGATTCGTACTCATGTTTTATTGATTAAGAGATTGTTTATTTAGCTATTAGTGCTTATTGCATTAATTCACAACACTGCATTATATATTGTCTATATCTATGGTGCGTTTGAGTATGTTTTTGTAAAGGGAGCCAATTATAAATTTTCTTTTATCAATTTTTGTGCGATTGTAGGCACAGGTGGTAGTATTGTCTCTGTCTAATTTTTTTTGAGAACATCCACCGTCACATATGGGCATTATTTCGCATTCTCGGCAGGCACTATTGATGTGTTTGATTGCCATTCGAGCATGGAATCGCTCGTTCCATTCTATTTTGCCGTCGGGAGTTAAAACGCCTTCACGGGATGCTGGATAAAATTCCCTTGCTGTGCATTTATATATATCTCCATTATAATTTACGACTATGTTATTAGGGCTATCAGCATAACACACCTGACGATGAAAGAGTGTATCGCTTTCTGTTTGTATTCCGCTATCGATGAAAGCGTTTTGCAACAATAAGGCTTTTTTATGAGCATCTCTGCCAGAAGAGTTAGTCTGCCAAACTTGTTGAAAATTACATATTATTTGTTGTTTTGAGGCTTCAGGTAACTTTTCAAGTTCCGTTAATACATCGAAGAAAGAATCTATAGTCAACGGAGTGTAGTTGAAACGTAAATTCATTAAGAAGCCTTTTGAGGCACCAAGTGCCACATTTCGCATAATTTTGTCGTAGGTAGGTTGCTTTGATATTCCTACCCGTGATGAGTCGTGCAAAACGCGGTTGCCATCAAAGGAAATCTGAAATGAAGTGTTATTTAGACCGAGGTCGGATAGCTCATTAAACTTTTGGTCCGACAGAAGCACGCCGTTGGTTGTAAAGCCTGTGCTGAAGTATATTGATCTGTTCCGGCATACTTTCACAGCATAATCAAGCAGAGGTATAACGACTTTGCTCCATCCAAGCAATGGCTCACCTCCAAAAAACGAGAGCGACAGTTTAGTCATTCGGTCGTCCGAGACTTTGTCATCTATCAGTTTCTTGACTGATTCAATAACCCCAGGCTTCATCATGGAACCGCTTTGATGTGTTTCATAACAATACCAGCAACGTAGATTGCAGTCAAGAGTTGGGTTTACTATGATACCAAATTTAGATGGATCATTGTCTAATTGTTCAAAACGCCGTATTAATCGCTCTGCTTCATCAATTTCATCATTAATAACCATCTCGGTCGTTTGGAACGCATCAAACAACTCAGGATGAATTAATTGTAACCTAGCTGGATTACATTTGAATGTGTTAACAAGATTAAATAGTTCTGGTTGTAAGGCTATCGCAATTCCGTTAGCGATATTATAGATAAATCTATTGCTTTCAATCTCAAGCAAGTGAACATACTTACTAAAATGCATCATTTTGTTATAATTATTGATTTAATAAGAAGTTAATAGAAGTGGCAAGTACACCGTCAAAAAGCGATATTTTCCAAAAACGGAAATCAGATGGAATGTAATTCGATGGTTTTATCCAATCTCTTAGAAAAGGGTTTAATGATGTTTTGGCAATATCTATGTCTGTATGGGTACGCAATTCTAGCCATAACATCGCATAATATACACTTGTGACATCTACCGCATGGAGTATGGTCTTGTGGGCTATGCTATCTAATTTTTCAAAAATCTGTGATTGTAGCTGGTAATACATATATTGCGAACATGCATATGCTAACATACCACCTGCTCCTTGGCAAAAAGAATAATCAGCAAGGGACTGGCGACATATATAGTCTGTGATCAATGGACGAATTGCGTTAATTTGTGATGTATAGTCACACGCTAATTCGTTACGATCGACATATGTCAGTCCCCATAATATACCTGTGAGCCCATTTGCAAAAGAAAAGTCATTCAAAGGCAACGATTCGCAAACTTCTCGAATTAGTTTCTCGCCAACTATTTTGTAGTGGTGCTCTTGAGAAAATTGAGAGTAGTGTAAAAACCAAATGGCCAATCCTATCTTTCCCGTTACTATGCCACAATTATTTGGTTTGAACGACGTCAAATAAGACGATAGGTCCACAATACGCTCTTTAATTGCTTTCTGAAGTTCTTGTTCGGGGGAATTAGCAATACGATCAATACAAATAACTTTATAGAATCGGTTCTCGTCTATAATTATGCTGTTTTGGTGCGTTGTAAGATGTTTTGTGAGCTCATTATAAGCGATTTCGAATTTAGCTTTATCTGTACAATAGGCGATAGCTCTTGCTTTGCAACGAACTCTAAGTGGGAATATAGTTTCAGATATAAAGAGATGGTTATAGGTAAGAATCGTAGGAGATAGGCAATATGGCATATAGTCACGATAGATATGCCCTAAAACAACATTTTTGATAAGAAGGCATTCGCCACCCTCTAGCCATGTTTTTAGCGAGATAAGTTGTTCGTCACAACCAAACTGTTTAAGACCTTTTAACCCATCAATATGAGTCCAATATATGGTACTCGTTGCATATCCTGCGCCTAAAACAGCTTGTATCCGTTCTGTTGGCGATGTTTTGTCTCTTTCAGATTTGACCCATTCAATGCTGGGGATTGGGGTATTGGTAGAAAAAACAAGTCTTGCGCCAAATGATTTTGGGGCTTCAGGGATCTCTTCAATGATATTATTGGAAAGTTTTCTTAGAAATTTTGTCTGGCAGCAGAGGATGCGGCGGTCGTTTTCGCGCAGCAGGCGCGGAATCTCTGTGGTCCAGAGATCGTCGTAGGCCCGCATGTGTGCGTCGAGCAGCAGGAAGTAGGGTGTGCGGCACAGTGCTACGCCTTTGTCGCGGCTGCCGGCCACACCGAGGCGCTCGCGGTTCAGGAAGTAGCTCACTCCGGGGATTGCGACAAGGTACTCCATGTATGGATATGAATCGTAGGAGCAGTCGTTGATTACGATGACGTCGACATTGCCGGCGCCGCCATGTTCCAGGAAGGACTTCACGGTACGCTCCACTTCCTCACCTTCGTTAAGGAACGGTATGATGAGCGACAGCTGCCGGTCGCTCTCAGGTATCACGGGGTCATGGTAGCCGGGATTGGCCAGGCTTACCAACCGGTCGGTCAGTGCCCGTTTTACTCTGTCGGTCGCTTCCATCATCTCATCCCACCGGGTAGCCGTGACCTGTGTGTCGCTTATGCGGTAATTGAGCAGTTGCTTCGGCAGGCAGTCAACCGGTCCGCACTCCGACACTACGCGGCTCCAGAAGCGGTAATCTTCGGCAAATTCATATTCGCGCTCATAGCGAAGTCCTGATGCCCTGACGATGTCGCGCCGCATCATGGTGGAAGGATTGCAGATATGATTTGTCTCGCACATCATGCGCGGCGTAATACGTATGATGTCATCGCCGTGGCCTATGCGGCCTATCACGGTTCCGGTTTGGTCAATCCTGTCGGCCTGCGAGCAGACTGCGGCCACTTCCCGATGACCGGTGAGATAATCGTATTGCGCCTGCAGACGGTCGGGCAGCATGACATCGTCGGCGTCCATGCGGGCGATATATTGACCGCGGGCTTCCTCAAGCAGGGTGTTGAGCGACTCTATGAAATCGTGCGGACGACATATAAGACGTATGCGCGGGTCGGAGTAGGAACGCACGATGTCGACACTGCCATCGGTGGAGCCGTCGTCAACGATAAGCAGCTCGAAGTCGGTGAATGTCTGCGACAGCACACTATCCATGCACTCACGCAGAAAGCGCGAGGCATTGCGCATGGACATGGCAACCGATATTTTGGGAGTAGTTGACATTGTCAGTTGTTTTGCTGAGGTTGATATTCACCGAGTTGGATATTACACTACCCAATCCACCCCAAAAGAAGACTGTTTTGGAGGATAAATGAAAGGTTAGTTTAAGGTGAGGTAACCATAGTAAGTATGGTTGGCTGTAACGAATCGGATTTCGACTGTGGAGGCGTTGATAGAAAAGAGACCGGTGACAAAGCTGTCGGCCTCGGTAAAGCGGCCGAGGCAGGTGCCGCTCTGATTGTAAAGCTCAAAGGTGTCGATATCTTCCACACTTACTGTGGAAATTGTGACGCCTTCGTTCTCGCTGATGACGCAGATTATAGGGCGGGGAGGCATCCGATGGCCTTTGTCCCTTACATCAACATAATCAGGGTCAGTGTCAGTTGGAGATGACTCCTCAAGTGGCACGGTGTATGTCTGTTCTGAGGCCTGTGCGGCTGCACCGAGCAGAAGCATAAGAGAGAGAAGCAGTGGTGTGATGAATGTTCTCATGCGGGTTGAAATATTATGTCCGCAAATTTAACTCATCAGCGTCACGGAATCGCAAGAAAATGGTTCAGAAAAAGTTCAAAAGCGACAATTGAACTTTTTCTGAACTAAAATGTGGAGGGGTAAATAATTTAGAACGAGCGTATTAAAACTCCGAAGTCCTTTGCGTTCAATTCCTGGCCGAAAAAGCGGTTGCTCAAGCCTTTTCTGCGGGGAGTCAACGCGCTCTTGGCTCTTCCGCACAATATCGCTATATTATTTGATGTGAATCCGCACTTGAGCAGCAGCAGAAACCGGTAGTTCACGTCATCCAAAGCGGTGCCGTTAAGAATCTGAACACTGAGTTTGAAATTCGCGGAATGTTCAAGAACGAGCGTTTCAATTTCTTTCCATAGGTCGCTGTTTTCGGGGATACTCTCTTTGTTGTCTATGTGTTTGTTTATTTTTTCAATGGTCTTGGAGTTGAGAATGTCAGGATGCACTCCCGGTTCCTTCAGCTTTCCGGTCTTAAGACTGTTGAGATTGGAGATCAGACGTGTTTTCAGATCCATGCAGACATCCGGGTCGAGCTTGGAGCTGCTTTGTGTTGTTATGGCTTCGTTTAGAGATTCAATGCGGGTGTTCAGATTCATGATTCTGCATATATTCCGTTTCCGGATATAGAGAAAAGCGACACATATCAGCAATGAAAGTATGATGATGACAGTAATCCATCTTTCGAGCCGTGACCGGGACTTCTCGGCGGCAAGACGCTTCTGAAGATGACTCTGGTAATTGAACATGGAGTTTTGGATAAAGGCATCGGTTTCCGAATTGCTGCGGAGATACCGCAGCATGGCCTTACGGAAGTCCAAAGTGTAAGCCGCAATAGAATCCGGGGGAACTGTAGAGATCATATCCCGCGAGAGCAAGATGTCGTAGCCGTTCATCTGATAGGAGTCGGTTGTATCGTTTATCAGCTCTCGAGCATAGATGGCAGCTGTGTCAATGACACCGGCCTCATGATATATCTTGGCGGCAAGTGACAAAGCCCAACGACGGCTAAGAGAATCTATCTTACCAACATTGGAACGGATGTGATTAAGGGCGCCGCTGTTGTCGCCTTGATACAATTTTGTTATGGCCAGATTGATCTCTATTCCCGGTATATCTTTCGGGGAAATTATTTTGGCCAGATTCCGAGCTTGAGTATATAGTTCTTGTGCTTTGGAGTAGTCTTTTAGACGCAGATAGATAGACCCTAATAATTCATAGTCCCACATCAGTCCAACAGAATCTTTGGTGTTTAATTCGATGCTGATGGCTTCTTTCAGATATGGGATGGCCTGCTCGTTCAGCCTTATCTGAGTGAGCAGACGTCCGGTTTGACTGAGTACGCAGGAGCGCAAAGATTGCTGTGGGGTATTCTTCGGCAGGATGTCGAGTGCGTTCTGGAAGTAGCGCAGAGCCGTGGGATAATCGCCCATGTCGCTGTACACCCGTCCCCCGTAGTAAAAAGCTTCGGCGCAGAGTGTGTCATCGCCGGCGTTGCTGTAGTAATCGATCACATCGAGGATGATGGAGTCGGATGTGTGGCGGACATACTCCTTGTCGGCGGCCTTGACGGAGAGCAGGTCGCGGAAGTGTCGGTCGGCCTCGCCGAGGGTGGCAGGGTCGATACTGTCGAGCGCGGCCAGTGCTCCTCGCGTGTCGGTGATCGTCATTGCGTTGACGCACTCAAGCCTCCGGTCGTGACTGTCGGAGCATCCGACGAGAATCATCGGAAATAATAACAGGAGGAAAGGAAGTAGGTTCATTATGTCTGTCTATAGTCCGCATCAGTCGATGCTGTATGCGATGTAATTCTGCATAAGTTTCTCGATGACGCTTGACATTGATTTGTGTGCAATCTGTGTTTACTCTACCAAAGTAGTAATATTATTCTGCGGTGTGTAAGCTATGATTATGCTATTACAAAAATAATTATATGCAATGTGGATAAGGCTATCGGATGAATGGGGAATGTATGCTTTATCGGTTGCCTTGACTGTAAGCAGTGCGTGTCGTGCCCGGAGTTCGCCCTTGAGGGCGGCGCCGTCGATGGCCTGCAGTATGGCGAGTGCGGAGTCGGGATGCTGTTCGATGACCGACTCCGCCCTGTTGAGGTCGATCTCTTCGGGAGCATGGGAGCATCCCGCAAGAACAAGAAGCGACAGTCCTGCGACGATGAGGTGAAATAAAACGCGGATAATATGCATAGGCGGGATTATACCCGGCAAAACTAAACAAATAATCAATTCCGCGCAAACAATCAGCCGAAATATCGCGAAATAGCGCGTGGAAGCCCGACGCTGTCGGAGTGACACTATCAGCTATCGTGCTATCGTGAGTTCCCGCCCATGCGATAGCGGATAGGGGATAGCGGATTTTTCGGGCGGAATATGACGCAGTGACAGCAAGATGGATTATCTTTGCAAGATGATTGATTTCACACCGGTAGTGAGGCCGCTTTTCATGCGGCGGGTCGAGGCCTCGAAGCGTTGGAGCGACAACATCAAGGCGACGCAGCGGGGCGTGCTTGCCTCGCTGATAAGGCGCGGCGCCGACACGCTGTGGGGCAACGCTCACGGCTACGAATCGATTCGCTCATACGACGATTTTCGCTCGCGCGTGCCTGTGACGCCCTACCCCGACATCCGTCCGCTCGTGATGCGGATGATTGCGGGTGAGCGCGACATTCTGTGGCCCGGAGCGACACGGTGGTATGCCCAGAGCAGCGGCACCTCCGACGGACGTTCGAAGTACATCCCGGTGACCGATGCATCGCTGCGCGAGAGCCACTATGCCGGCGGCTCGGAGGTTGTGGCCCATTATCTCGCATCCAATCCGCGCTCGCGGATGTTTGCGGGAAAGAACTTCATCCTCGGAGGCAGCTTCGCCTCGACACACCCCGACATTCCGGCAGGAGTGCATGTAGGCGACCTGTCGGCAACCCTTATACGGCGCATCAACCCGCTGGCCAACCTCGTCAGGGTGCCGTCGCGCGACGTGGCGCTCATGGCCGATTGGACCTCAAAGCTGCCGCGCCTTATTGAAGCGTCGCTTCATGCCGACATCACCGGAATCTCGGGAGTACCGTCGTGGTTCATGACAGTGCTGCGGGGCGTAATAGAACGCGCAGGAGCGTCGACCATCCATGATGTGTGGCCCGGACTCGAAGTGTTTTTCCACGGCGGCATAGCTTTCGGCCCCTACCGTGAGCAGTACCGCGCCATGACCGACCCTTCGCGTCCTATGCACTATGTCGATAATTACAATGCCTCGGAAGGATTCTTCGCAGTGCAGAACGACCCCGCTGATCCATCAATGCTCATGCTGCTCAACCACGGCACCTTCTACGAGTTCCGTCCTGTGACCGACCCCGACGCCCAACCTGTCGCTGCCTGGCAGGTAGAGCAGGGCAAGGTCTACGAGCTCATCATCACAAGCTGCAACGGACTGTGGCGCTACCCCTTAGGCGACACTGTGAAGATAACCTCCGCTGCACCGTTAAAGATAACTATAGCCGGTCGCACACGAGCCTTCATCAACGCATTCGGCGAGGAGCTGATGGTACACAACGCCGATGCCGCCATAGAGCGGGTGTGCCGGGCCACGGGATGCTCCGTTGCCAACTACACGGCAGGCCCGGTATACGCTTCGGGAGGCCGTCGCGGACGTCATCACTGGATAATCGAGTTCTCACGCCCTCCGCTGTCGACCGCTGATTTCGCCTCGCGACTCGATGAAGCCCTCTGCGCCGAAAACTCCGATTATGCCGCAAAGCGCTCCGGCAACATATTCCTCGACCCGCTCACCGTGGCTGCGGCACCCGAAGGACTCTTCGACCGCTGGCTCGCCCTCAACGGCGGACGCTTGGGCGGACAACGCAAGATACCGCGCCTCTCCCCCACACCCGACATGATCGACCAACTTACCGACATGATGAGAAAATAATCCAAGACACCTTAAATAATAATGATGCCTAAAAACAGAATCCTAAGCCGTTGCACCACAATCGTCGCAACACTTGCACTTTGCGCTAATGCGTATGCCGCCGATAAGGTGATAGAAATCGCCGCCCCGACACCGGGAGCCGACATGACCGCCGCCATACAGCGCGCCATCGACAGCGCCGCAGCTGCCGGCAGCGGCAAAGTCACCATAGCCATGCAGCCGGGAGCCGTCTACAATATCTCGCGCACCGAAGCCACAGCACTTATACATTATGTATCCAACACCACCACCCGTCAGGAGAATCCCGACCCGACCAAACACTTCGGACTATGGCTCAAAGGGATGAAAAACGTTACCATCGACGGTAGAGGCGCCACACTGCTCACCCACGGCGAGATGACCGCCATAGGCATCGACAGCTGCACCAACGTCGTCATAACCAATCTCAACATTGACTCGGCCGATCCATCGGTGCCGGAGATGACAGTGGTGTCGCGCACCGACTCTACACTTACAGCGCGTGTGACACCCCCGTCACGCTACTCCATCACTCCCGAAGGCAAGCTCTATTGGGAGGGCGAGGGCTGGAGATTCACCGGCGGCATAGCACAGATATGGGGAGACGGCTACACCCTGCGCTGCCCCTCGCCGATGGACCGTTACCGCTACGCCTCGACCGACGACGCAGGAAACATAGTGTGGCACTACAAACCGGGAGAGGCACCCAAATGCGTTCCGGGCAACGTGTTCCAGATGCGTCACTCCATTCGCAACGAGGTCGCCACATTCATCAACCGTAGCGACCGGGTCACTTTGCGAGACATCAACTACCGCTTCCTCGGCAACTTCGGCATAGTGGCCCAGATGAGCAGCGATATCACCTACGACGGAGTGTCGTGCCGCCCCGCTCCTGAAAGCGGCCGAACATGCGCCGGATTCGCCGACTTCATGCAGGTATCAGGCTGTCGCGGTAAGGTAAGAATCACCCGCTGCGACTTCGCCGGCGCCCACGACGACCCCATCAATATCCACGGCACTCACCTCAAAGTAGTAAAATGTGAAGGCAACAGCATCGATGTACGCTTCATGCACGGACAGACCCGCGGATTCGAAAACTATCTGCCCGGCGACGAGATAGCCGTGACCGATCCCCACTCACTCCTGCGCGGCGCCCGCGCCAAAGTCAGAACCGTAACTCAGCTCAGCGACACCGACTACCGCCTTACCCTCGACCGCAGCCTGAGCGAAGCCGTTGACGCTCTCGGAGGAGATGCCGTTATCGACAATATCTCGGCCAACCCGGAGGTAGAGATTATCGACAACACTTTCACCCTCACCCCTACACGCGGCATACTGCTCACCACCTCGCGTAAGGCCGTGATAGCCCGCAACACCTTCATCAAGATACCGATGGCCGCGATACTCATAGCCGACGACGCACGCAGCTGGTACGAGTCAGGGCCTGTGCGCGACGTAACCATCCGCGACAACCGCTTCATCGACTGCTCGTCGCCGGTAATACTCATAGCGCCCGAGAACGACAAGAACCTCGGTCCGGTACACAGCGGCATACGAATCATCGACAACGAGTTTACCTTCAACACACCCGCCGACAGCAAGCCGGTCATTGTAGAGGCCCGTGGCGTGAAAGACCTCAAAATCAAGGGCAACAAATCCAATGTCGAATATCTCCTTAACATTAACGACTAAGCCGGTGTTATATAATCGGTAACACTCATAAGCACACTATAACCGGAATGAAAACAAGCAACATCATCGCAGCCGTAATCCTCGCAGGAGGACTGCTCGCTCTCGGCCTGGCTGTCCGCAGCGGCCTCAAATCGTTTACCGACAACTCACGCACCGTGGAAGTGCGCGGCCTTGCCGAACGCGAAGTGCCCGCCAACCATGTCACATGGCCTATCGTGTTCAGCTTCAACGGCAACGACCTGCCGTCGGTCTATGACCGCATCAACACCACCAACGCCACGATAGTACAATTCCTCAAAGACAACGGCCTTAACGACAAAGAGATTTCCGTGGGTGCCCCCAAGATGCAGGACAATATCGACAACTACAACTATAAGCCGGGCATATCGTCGCGCTACGTCATCACCTCGATTGTAACCGTAAGCTCCGACCAGGTGGAGAAAGTGCGCTCGCTCATACTCCGCCAGGGCGACCTCCTGAGCATGGGCATACCGGTACAGGCACAGGACTACGGCAACACAATATCATACGAGTTCACGGGCCTCAACGACATCAAGCCGGCCATGATAGCCGAAGCTACCAAAAACGCCCGCGAGGCAGCACAGAAATTTTCCGATGACTCCGACTCCCAGCTCGGCAAAATAAAGAACGCCCGCCAGGGTCAGTTCAGCATCGACGACCGCGACGCCTACACACCTTATATAAAGACAGTGCGCGTGGTGACCTCGCTAACCTACTATCTCGAAGACTGACCCGTGAAGCCGCGCGCAACCGTCACGCGCGCGGCTCCGCCACGGGCACCGTTTGACGGTGCCTCCTGTTTACAGACGTGCGAGGGGACGCAGGGCGTAGAGAATATCCGAACGTCCGAGGCGGCGCTCACGACGGAGCAGTCCGGCGAAGTCGTTGGTGATACGAATCACGCCTGCGTTGCTGAACACCCGTTGAAGATAAGAGAAAATCTGGTCGAAAAGCTCGTCAATCTCGTCGACCTCGAGCTGACAGGTGTCGAGGCCGTCGGGCTCTATGGCTTCCCGAAGGTCAAGGCGCATACCGGCGCTTACAGGCTTGTTGTTGCCCGCCATGCTGCGTGCGATAACGTTGCCCGCTGCCATGACCAGACCGGCACGATAGGCCGAGAGAGTCTGCTGCCACGACGCGCGCACCGACTTGGCGTTGCTTCCGGCGTAATAGTAGTCGTCGGAAAGCTCCATCATCTCCGAAGGCTCGTCGGCGTCGAGGTTGACCCCCACAAGCAGGTCTTCGGCGTTACACACCACAATGGCGACCGTCATGCCCGCGGCTCCGTAGGCACGGTCAGCTTCGTCGTTGTAAGCTAATGTTTTCTTCGTTGAGTTATCCATAGTGACCGCAAAGTTACTAATTTTTCATCTAATATCAGAGCCGCACCCAATCCTAAACGCCCCGGATGCGTGACCGGAAAGCCGTCAGATGTCGAGCACGATTGTAACGGGGCCGTCGTTGACGAGACTCACAGCCATATCGGCGCCGAAGCGGCCGGTAGGCACAGGACGACCGAGCAGCCGTTGCAGTTCGGCCACATAAAGCTCATACAACTTAGTTGCAAGCTCATGGCCGGCGGCCCGGATATAGCTCGGACGATTACCCTTGGTGGCGTCGGCAAGCAGAGTGAACTGACTCACTACAAGCACGTCGCCGCCTATATCGCTCACCGAGCGGTTCATCACGCCGCGCTCGTCGGGAAATATGCGCATGGCCACAGTCTTGGCCGCCAGCTTCATAGCCTGGGCCGGAGTGTCGTCGTGGCCTACGCCGCAGAGCACCATCAGGCCCCGGCCTATCGCACCTACCGTGACGCCGTCGATGTCGACCGATGCGCGGCTCACGCGTTGAATCACGAGTCTCATGCCTGAGCTGTCGGGGTTGTGTCGGAGGCGTGGTCGTCAGCGAGGGGGAGGCAGTCGACGGGCAGACCGGCGGCGGCGAGGGCTTCGGCGCGTTCGCGGCATGTGGCGCATCGGCCGCAGTGGCGCTCCCCGCCGCAGTAACATGAGTAAGTCAGCGAATAGTCCACACCGATTTTTGCACCGCGTATGGCAATCTCATTTTTGGTGAGGTGGGTGTAAGGGGCTTCAAGCACCACCTTTTCGCCGGTGCCCTCCGAGATTGCCGAGTTCATGGCACTGACAAAGGCCGGACGACAGTCGGGATAGATATGGTGGTCGCCGGAGTGGTTGGCGAGCATCACGGTGGTGAGCCCGAGGCTCTGGGCCAGACCGGCTGCGATAGAAAGCATGATGCCATTGCGGAAAGGCACCACCGTGGCGGCCATGTTCTCGGCGTTATAGTCGTCGCCGAGGGGTATTGCCCCGGGCCCGTCGAGCAGCGCGCTGCGGAAATAGCGCTTCATGAATTCGAGGGGGATGCAAATCCACTCGATGCCGAGCCGACGGCACGATGCCTCGGCACACTTGCACTCGCGTGCGTTGTGGTTGGAACCGTAGTCAAACGTCACGGCGGCGGCGATGCGGTCGGCAAACTCATAGAGCATCGTGGTGGAGTCCATTCCACCCGACAGTACAAGAAGGGTATCTTTCATTAAATGTGATTATTCGTTGCGAAACGACGCCAGCAGGCGGGCGCGCACCATATCCTGGTGCTCGGCATCGCCGTAGTTGGCAAAGGGATATATCGAAATACCGCCGCGAGGAGTGAAGATGCCGGTGACCTCGATATAGCGCGGGTCCATAAGCTTCACGAGGTCTTTCATGATGATGTTGATGCAGTCCTCGTGGAAGTCGCCGTGGTTGCGGAACGAGAAGAGATAGAGTTTCAGGCTCTTGCTCTCGACCATGCGCTCGCGCGGGATATAGTTGATGATTATCTTGGCGAAATCGGGCTGACCGGTCTTGGGACACAGCGACGTGAACTCCGGACAGTTGAACGTCACGAGATATTCGTTTTCGGGATGCTTGTTGACAAAGGTTTCAAGCAACTCGGGGGAGTAGTCGGAGGGGTAGGATGTGCCGCTCTGGCCGAGCGACGTCACACCTGTGAGTTCGGTTTCGGTACGCATCTGTATATCACTTTTTGAGGCTCCACTCGAAGCCGCCTTTGGTATCCTTAACATCGAAGCCTATCTCGGCGAGGCGGTCGCGTATCATGTCGGATACGGCCCAGTTCTTTTCGGCCTTTGCCTTTGAGCGGAGTTCCAGCACCAGGTCCACAGCCTCCTCAAACGGTTTTAGCGAGCCGCTCCCCTCTGCTCCGGCGGCGGTGTCGGGCACGATGCCGAGAATGTCGACCATAAAGGTGCCGAACAGCGCTTTGAGCGCGTCAATGTCGGCCTGCGAGGCGGGCGTGCGGCCGTCGTTGATGTTGTTGACAATCGAGCAGGCTTCGAAGAGGGCTGCTATCACCATGGGGGTGTTGAAGTCATCATCGAGCGCATCGTAGCAACGGCGTTCGAGTGCGGCGATACTGTCGGCGAGACCCGCAGCCGATTCGGCCGACGGTTGGAGGCCTTGGAGACGGCGGAAGCCGTCAAGCAGACGTTCGAGGGCTTTTTCAGCTGCTTTGAGGGCGTCGTTGGAGAAGTCGACGGTGCCGCGATAGTGGGCTTGCAGGATGAAGAAGCGTATCACCATGGGACTGTAAGGCTGATCGAGCTTGGGATGCGAGCCGGTGAAGAACTCGTCGAGCGTGATGAAGTTGCCGAGGCTCTTGCCCATCTTCTGTCCCTCGATGGTAATCATGTTGTTGTGCATCCAGTAGTTTACGGCGTCATGGCCGTTGCACGACACACTCTGCGCTATCTCGCACTCGTGGTGGGGGAATTTAAGGTCCATGCCGCCGCCGTGGATGTCAAACGGGCAGCCGAGATATTTCTCGCTCATGGTAGAGCATTCGAGGTGCCAGCCGGGGAATCCCTCGCTCCATGGGCTGGGCCAGTGCATGATATGCTCAGGCGCGGCCTTTTTCCAGAGCGCGAAATCGGCGGGGAAGCGCTTCTCCTCCTGGCCGTCGAGGTCGCGTGTGGTGGCGAGCATCTCGTCGAGGTTACGGCCCGACAAGCGACCGTATTTGTGGTCGGCGTCAAAGCGGCGCACGTCGAAATATACCGAGCCGTTGCTTTCGTAGGCATATCCGGCCTCGAGTATCTTCTTCACATACTCTATCTGCTCTATGATATGGCCCGAGGCGTGAGGCTCAATCGAAGGAGGAAGCACGTTGAGGCGCTCCATGGCCTTGTGATAGCGGTTGAGATAGTGCTGGACCACTTCCATCGGTTCGAGCTGTTCCAGGCGCGCCTTCTTGGCAATCTTGTCCTCGCCCGAATCGGCATCGTGTTCCAGATGACCCACGTCGGTGATATTGCGCACGTAGCGCACCTTATAGCCGAGGTGGGTGAGATAGCGATACACTATGTCGAACGTAATTGCAGGGCGGGCATGGCCGAGATGGCCGTCGCCGTATACGGTAGGACCGCAGACATACATGCCCACTCTGCCTTCATGAATGGGCTTGAAGAGTTCCTTGCGGCGTGTCAGTGAGTTGTAGATGAGTAACTGATGGGGATGCATGGCCGATATATGGTTGTGGTTGGATGAGGTGGGTGAGGAAAGAGAAAGGGGTGAGGAGAGAGCGGGGGCAGGGCCGTGTTCAAGCCTTGCCGCCGGTCATGAAGGGATTGCGTATCTCGCCGGGATTGGCGGGAGCCTTGGGAGTGCGGGGCTTGATTTCGCCAAAGGCGGCCTCATATTTCTTGATGTTGTCGCCAAGGGCAAAGAGGAGGTTCTTGGCATTTTCGGGAGTCATGATGATGCGGCTCTGTACGCGGGCCTGCTGCATGTTGGGAACCATGGCGATGAAGTCGATGAACACTTCGTTGGGAGTGTGTGAAATCACTGCGAGGTTGGCGTAGTTGCCCTGAGCAATTTCAGGGGTCACTTCTATCTTGAGCTCCTGCTGCTTGTTGTTATTTTCCATGATGGACGGGGTTTTGATTTAGTGTTTTATATTCTGTTTATGTGTGTTGTTGCTTGGGGTCAGTCGGGGAGGAGGGATATACCGTTGAGCTCCACCACCGGGTTGACCGACTGCGCTCCCGCCACACTGATGTGGAAAGAGTTTACGTCGGGGTGGGCACGCAGAAACTCCTCGATGTGGAACGACGAGTAGAACAATGCGCTCTGCCCGGGGGCGAGGTTGGGATTGTCGAGGGTGAGGTACATGTCGGCCTTGCCTCCCGCTATGGAGTTCTCATCGACATAAAGGCGGAGGTACTGCTGCTGTTGCATCAGGGGCAGATAGGCCCATACGTCGATATAGTTGCCGCGGCGACATACCTGCGTACCCGACACAGGGGCCGATTTCCATGAGGATATTATGGTGGATGTGGCGGGGCGTATGGTGTCGTTGTACACACGGGTTATCATGCGGAGGTCGATTGGGCCGCTCTGCTCTATGCTGCGGTTATCCTCGGTGTTGAAATATATCACGAGGCGGTCGCCCACCGACACATGATAGGCGGTGTCGAGCATAATCTTGGAGGTGACGGTGACGAGCGGAGTCGTCTCGCCTGTACGGTAGGTGAACACCGAGCCGGCTCCCTGGCGGTTGCTGTCGAGAGTGGCTATGATGCTGTAAGCCGGGAGCGACACGCTCTCGTACTCGGTGTCGTCGCACGACGTGAGAATCGCCAGTGCCGGTATGGCAACAGCGAGCGCAACAACGGCGCTGCGCACGATGCGGAAAGCGTGCATGAGATGATTGGTCATTGTTTAGATAGATAAAGGATTGGTGTTAAGCTGGTTGTCGACGATATTGTCGGTAATGGAGGTGATGCGGCCGTCGGCCATGCTCACCATGCGATCGCACTGTCGGGCGAGTTCGCTGTCGTGGGTCACGATTACGAATGTCTGCCCCATGTCGCGCCTCAGGTCAAAAAACAGCCGTTGGAGCTCGGCGCGGTTAGCCGAGTCGAGCGAGCCCGACGGCTCGTCGGCAAGCACCACGGCGGGGTTGTTGACAAGGGCACGCGCCACAGCAGCACGCTGTCGCTCACCACCCGACAACTCGGCCGGACGGTGGTTCTCGCGGTCAGACAGTCCGAGATAGGCCGTAAGCTCGCGGGCGCGGGCAAAGGCCTCGGAGCGCGACTTTCCGGCAATCAGCGCCGGCATAGCCACATTTTCGAGCATTGTAAACTCGGGGAGCAGCTGATGAAACTGAAACACGAAGCCTATGTTGGCGTTGCGGAAACGCGCGAGGCGGGTGTCGTTGAGGCGGAACACGTCGGTGTCGCCATACTCCACCCTGCCGCCGTCGGGACGGTCGAGCGTACCGAGAATCTGGAGCAGCGTGGTCTTGCCAGCTCCGCTCGGTCCGGTGATAGCCATGACTTCGCCGCGGCGTATACCGAGCGAGATGCCGCGTAGCACCGTAAGGCTGCCGAAACGCTTCGTTATGTCGGTCGCAGTAATCATCGTAAATGCAAAGATAGCGGTTTTCCACGACATAGCGAGCGTATGCCGCCAAGATTTGCAAGTCTCACTATTTATAAAGGCCCTTGTCCCGGTCGACCGGAACAAGGGCCTTTGAGCCTTTCGTTGAATAATCTGTTATTAGAGCTTTTCGAGCATGCTGCGTACCTGAGCGTCGTCGGGACGGTATTCGAGATACTTGGTGTAGTACTCACGGGCCTTGTCCTTGTCGCCGTTCTGGAGGTAGTAGGCACCCATGAGATAGTAAGCGCCGAGGTATGAGCTTGCGGCTTTCTCCTTGTTGGCGGGGTCGGCGTCGAGGAGGTCGAGCATGGTGCGGTAGGCAGTCACCATATCTTCGCTCGGCTTGTTGTCGTTGGCCGAGAGGAGGAGCTGAGCCTTGATGCGGTATATGGTGGCGTTGTCGGGCACACGCTCAATCGACTGGTTGATATATTTGAGACCTTCGTTGGCTGCCTCCTGACGCTCAGGAGTGCCTTCGGGGAGCTGACGGGCGTAGTTGTCATAGCGACGGGCCATGTTCACGAGGTCGGTGGTCGAGCCGTTGCCGGCATCGAGATACTTCTTCATGGTCTCTACGGCGAGGGCGCCTTCACCGGCACGGTCATACACGGCCGAGAGGCTCTTCACGAGCTCGCCGTTTTCGGGATTGGCGGCAATGGCCTTCTGGTAGATTTCGATTGCTTCGGGATACTTGGCCTGGTCGGCGAGAGCGTCGGCGTAGAGGGTGTAGTCGTTGGGGATGAGGTTGGCGCCGGGAATCGAGAAGAGCTTGCGGCCGGCTTCTTCGGCTGCTGCATAGTTTTTGAGGGCGTTGTTGTTGAGCATCAGCACGCGATACATGAAGGGATTCTCGGGGTCCTTGGCGAGCACCTTGTTGGCGATGTCAAGACTCTCCTGATACTCCTTGGCCGAGAAGGCGAGTCCGGCATAGCGCTGTTCGTCGTTCTGGAAGTGGTTGGGGTTGGCCATGTACTTCTTGTACTGGAGATAAGCGCTGCCGTACTGGTTGTTGTCGTAGTACTTCTCAGCAAGTTCGCGCTGAGCGAGGGCCGAGTTGGGCTCCTTCTCGTTGAGCTCTTCGAGCTTCTTGATTGCAAACGAGGGATTGACGCGGAAGTAGGTCTGGGCATACTTCACGTAAGCCTCGCGGTTCACACGGTTGCGGCCTTCGTCCATCGAGATAGCCATCTCGTAAAGCGAAGCGGCTTCGCCGGGGTCATTGTCGGCAGCCATGTCGCCTTGAAGCACATACACTGCCGATTCCTGATTCTTGGAGTCTTTGAGAGCCTTGGCGATATTCTTTTCGATGTCTTTCTGATATACGGCGGGGTCGACCATCCAGTAAGCGCGTGCGATGTTAGCGGTAATGGCGGCGTCCTTTTTGTTGAGTGATGAAGCCTGCTTGAAGTAGTCTTCGGCGCCCTTCTTGTCGTTCTTGGCGAGAGCTATCTGACCGAGACCGATGAGGTTGGGAGCATATGCACCGTTGGCCTGCACGCCTTGGTTGAAGAGCTTCTCGGCTTCTGCTACGTTCTTTTCGTTGAAAGCAATCTGACCGAGATAGTAGTAGCTCACGGCCTTGTCGGTAGAGGCGTCGTTGAGGGTATTGGTCAGAATGGTCTTGGCTACATCTTCACGGCCGGCGTTGTAGTTATCGACGCCGTCCTGATAGCCCTGTGCGTTGATTGCACCGAAGCCGCCGAGGATAAGGGCAGCGGCAAGTGAGACAAACGATTTCAGTTTCATCTTGTGTTAATGAGGCTTATTTTATTATTTTTTTTTATTGCAACGTTGAGGCCACGGCCTTTATTGCCTGGGCGCGCAGCCATTAAATGAGTTTAACGGTGTACCTCCACACGCTGTGTATATATCATGTTGGGCAGCACTCCGGTGCTCTGGATGAGCTTCTGACCCTGGAAGCCGGTCACGTAGGAGTAGAAACCGTGGCTTATGGTGCCGCCGGCTCCGGTGCATATCAGATAAATTGAGCGTATGAGGGGGTATTGTCCGCTGTAAATATAATACTGGTAGGGGGCAAAGGCCGTCACCTCGTCGGGGCGCGACACTTTGAGCACCTTGACTTCCTGGCGGAACTGCTGGTCGGGGGCAGAGCCGGTGGTGTCGTTGAGGGCCTTGACGCGCTCTTCGGTGGTCATGTTGGCGGTGGCCATGTCGGTCGAAATCCAGCTCACGCCTATCACGCCGATAGCGTTCTTATTGGAAGCCACAGCCTTGAACACCTCTTCGGGCGACTTCTGGGCAAACACATTGTCACCGAGCTGTCCGCCGGCGAGAAGCGAGTCGCGCATATACTGCACTGTCGATGAGCCCTGGTGGTCAAACACCACCTCTATGCGGCCGAGGCCGTCGTTGGGCCACACGTTGTTCCATTCCTGCTCCTTGCCCGAGAGTATCTCGGCAAGCTCGGCGGTGGAAAGCTGCTCTATATTGTTGGCGGGATTGACTATAAGGGCGAGGGCATCGACAGCGATGCGGCTCTGGCGAACCTGGCGGTCCTTGCTTTTGAGATATGCCTCCTCCTTGTCGGTGAGCGGACGGGTGGTCACGGCGAGTTTGGTGCCGAGGTCAAGCAGCGAGTCGATGCAGGCGCGCTCGTCGATATAATAAGGTATTATCGAGGCCTGCTTGTAATTGAACTCGAATACGTCTATCTCCTGCTGTATGATGTTCTCGAAAGAGGCATCGCAGGCTATGGTGGCTATTCCGCTCGAAGCTGTCGATTTAGGCTTCTTGTCACACGATGACACCGCAACGGCCATAACCGCTATGGCGGCTATGGCTGCAATGCGAAGAGGATTGAGATGAGTAATGTTCATGTAGCTCGGCTGAGGGTGAGTGGAGGAATAGATTGTCAGTCATCGCTGTCCGACGAGGCGTCGGGGTCGTCAATGCCGGCAAACTGACGGTAGGCGCGCCAGATGCCGTAGACCACAAAGAGTGCGCCGGCCACCCAGCGGAGCCATGCCCAGCTACCGGTGAGCCAGTCGAATACACCGCAGAAGCAAAGGATGCCCATGCCGATATACACGATAATCATGATGATGCCGAATATATTGCGCATTGTCTGCGGGGTGCCGGTCTGTTTACGGATGCTTCCCATAATGATTTATAGTTGAAAAGGGTGAACAAGAAGAAGGATAGCGAAGTCGGCACCCACGGAGGGGAGCCGCTTCATTAGTCTAACATACGGGCGGGTCGAAAGTTCGCCGCCGGCATGCCCTATATCCACCCTTTATAGTAAATTGCGGTAAAGTTAAGAAAAATTCGTGATATGTTTCACTTCCGGCACAAAAAATCAGTATTCCGAGAAGAGCGATGGCTTTATGACTATGCCTATTCTCAGTTGAGAGTGGAACTCCTTGTAGGCCAGCAGGCCCTCCCCGTAACCGTTGTAGTATTGCAGGAAGATGCTTTGATTGTCGCGCTTGAACAGGCGGTACGACAATTCCACCACGGTGTTGTAATTGAGATTCCAACCACGGCGCTTTGTGAGAATCACGCTCATGCCTAAACGGTTGTCGGAGCTCTGCAACGACGTGCCCACCTGATAGATGCCGCTGTAATTGAGGATGTCGCGGTTGTTCTCGCCGTCAACAATAGGAATCCAGAACTTGCCGTGGACTATGAAGCGGGGGTCAATCATTATGGAGCCGGAGAGGGAGATGCGGTTCCACGAGCGGCTTTCGACGCCGTCGCGGCCGTTGCTCTCATGCTCGGCTATGAGGCTCAGTTTGCCCACAAAGCGGTTTTTGACAAACAGCGGCTTGGTGAGGCCGATGCCCGGATTGAAGTTGAGATCGGTCATCGGAAACGATTCTTCCAGCACGTTCCAGAAACACTTCTGCGAATAGAAGAGATAAAGGTAAGTGCCTAGCGGCAACGTCGACTTGGTAAGACGCTGGGCTACTGAAATCTGAAACTTGATATTGGTGTTGTAGACCGTGGGCTTGGGCCCTACCGACGTGCCGAAGATGAAATAGTTGTCTTTGTAGAGACCGAAATAAGGGCCGTCGTCGAAAGCCCGACGGATGCTGTCGGAACTTACGGCGACATCGCCACGCACTATCTGGGCGTGTGTGATATGAGGCATGGCGATAACCGCCAGCAGTGTGATGAAAAGCAGCTTCAGATGGCTCATTACACTGCAAAGATAGATAATTAAGGTGAGAGAGAGGGGCAAGTGACGGTTTTTTCTTTGACAGCTGACAAAAATGGAGTAATTTTGGCGAGTGAATATGAAATATGCGACAATCACGGGCTGCCTGATGCTTATCGCCATACTGCTTGCGGGCTGCTCGAAGCCCACCGACTTCAAGGTCAAAGGCAAGACGGAGAATGGCGATGACCTTACCCTCTACATGACCTATTTCGACGGCTCCGCCATGCGCCGCGAGGAGGTCAGCACGTTGAAGGGCGAGTTTAATCTGCGCGGCCGCTCCATGTCGCCCGCCCTGCTCACCTTTACCGACGCCGACAACCGGCAGCTCACTCAGGCCATCGCCTCCAATGGCGACGAGATTTCACTTACACTCGACACCGCCGAGCCTGTCAACAGCCGCGCCAAGGGCAACAAGCCCACTGAGAAGCTCAGCGGATTCATGGCCGACAACGCAGGGCCGCTCGTGACGGGCGACATCCGCGCCATCAATGCCGCCGTGGCGAAATTCATAGCCGAAAATCCCGACAGTCCCGCCTCCACCGCCCTGCTCACATCGGTGTTCCGCACGCCGGGCCATGAGGAGCAGGCCGACTCGCTGCTGCGCCTCCTTACCGCCAAAGCACGCTCACGCGCCATACTCGGCACCTACCCTACCCTGCTCGCCATGCAGCTCGCCGTCGACGCCACAGCCAATATCACCTCACGCACACTACCCGGCACCGACCGCGACCACTCGGTGCGCCTCAACCCCCGCAAGGCGTCGCTCACCCTGCTCGCTTTCGGCACATCGCGCACTATCGGCTCCGATTCGGCAGAGATAATTCTACGCGAGCTCACGGAGCGTTGGCCCGACAGCCGCCTGCAAGCCATAGAGCTTTCAGGCGCACCCGACTCGCTTACCTGGGCCGTGGGAGTGCGCCGCGACTCCACCGCAAAGTGGCACCGCACCTGGACCCCCTACACCATTGCCGACCGACAGTGGAAAAGCTATGCCATACCGGCCCGTCCCTATTTCATTGTGTCGGACTCCACCGGCACCATGCGTCTGCGCACACGCTCTGCCGCCGAAGCCAGGCGCTTCATCGACGGTTTCCTTGATTAATTCCTGAACTACCCGGAGCCGGCAATCGTTGAAATATCATTATGACAAACCTAACCAAAACCGACAAATCACGCCGCGTGGCAGCGACATGCATCGCCGCTATAGCTGCCGGAGCCACTCTTATCCTCGCGCTTCCACAGAGGCCTCTGTTCTCGTCGGAGCGCGGCGCCATGATGGTATTTCCGGGCGACAGCCTCGAGCTTGCCGAAATGACATTCATGATCGACGGCGACACCGTGACACGCGAGCAGTTCTTCAAGCTCGACCGAAAGGACATTCGTTCGCTCATCGTCACCCCCGAGCCCGCCAACCTCATTGAGGTGGTGACACGACGCGCCGCCATCCAGCCGCTCGAACCCGACTCGCTCCCCGACGACGTCGACTACATAGTTGACGGAACGATAGTTGACCGCACCGCATTTACCGACATACCCGCCAACGCCATATCGTCGCTTGTGGTGGTCAAAGGGCCTCGTTGCCGCATCGAAGTAACCACCGTCAAACCTCACTCCGCCCTCAAACCCAACGACAAATGACCTTTCCCGACATAACAGACACCGAATCTGCCGCCGACCTGCCGGCCGAAGCAAGGGGCCGTGCGGTGACGGTCTACGGAGCCTCGTCGGCCGGCATCGACGACATATATAAATCGGCGGCCCGAGAGCTGGGACGCCTTGTGGCGTGCGCCGGCCGTCCGCTCGTAAGCGGAGGCGGCCGTCAAGGCCTCATGGGCGCCGCTATCGAGGGAGCATCTGAGGCCGGCGGCATCACCATAGGCGTGTTGCCGCGCTTCATGGTGGAAAAGGGGTGGCAGCACACCGCGCTGACACAAATGGTGACTGTCGACACAATGCACCTCCGCAAAGCCATGATGGCTGCGCTCGCCTCCGACGTCGTAGCCATGCCGGGAGGTATAGGCACCTTTGAGGAGCTTATGGAAATCATAACATGGCGTCAGCTCGGCCTGTATCGCGGCAACGTGATAATACTCAACACAGCCGCCTACTATGACCCGCTGCTCGCTATGCTCGACCGCGCGGAAGAGCGTCACTTCATGCGCCGTTGCGAGAGCGACGCTCCGCTTTACAGCGTAGTCGCCACACCGTCCGAAGCCATAGCCCTAATCAACGCCCTTTAACCCCCCCGAAGCAAGCCCAAGCGATATGAGGATACTCGCACTCAACGACAGCACAGGAGCCGCACGACATTTCGTGCCGGCAGTGTGTCATGAGGAAGAGGCTCCCCACGCGGGTGCCGAGGGCGCAGGCGCACATACAGGTGTAGTGGAATATGTGCTCGGCATCGAGCCGGCAGGGCGCCCCAAGCTGCCGGGCTACGACGACGGCGTCAGCGCCATGCTCATAGGCTCGTTCGTGTTGCTCGCCGTGAGCGTAAGCCGCCACACCACCTATCTGAAAACATTTGCCTCGGCTCTGCTCTCAGGGCGACGCCGCAACAACACTTTCGACGACCATACCGTAGACGAGAGCCGCATCACATGCGCGCTGCTCGTGATGTGTTGCATCTGCGAGGGCATACTGCTCTATTTTGCCACCGGCGCCCCCCTGGCCCCCTTTACCGGCATAGCGGCCGGCACAGCCGTAGCAGTAGCCATGATGTGCTTCCAGACAGCCGCTTGCTTCGTCACCGGCTACGCATTCTCGACCCACGCCGGCGACACCTCGCAGTGGCTCCGCGGACTCTTTGCCTCTCAGGCGTTGCTCGGGCTCTTCCTCACTCTCCCGGCGCTGATGCTGCTCTTCTACCCGGGAGCAGCCGCCGTGGCCGTGAGAGCGGGCATAGGGCTCTATATAATGGCGCGGCTCATGTTCATCTGTAAGGGATTTAGGTTTTTTTACACTAATATATTCTCGCTTGTCTACTTTATTTTGTACCTTTGCACGCTCGAAATCGCGCCCCTCGCTTTTTTATGGCGTATAAGCGTAGAAATGAGCTCAAAATTATAGACATACATACACGTAACACATACTCTCCTCTACTTCACCTCACACTCCGAAATCAGCCTCTGACGTGAATATCAAGAAAATTTTAATCTCACAACCAAAACCGACCGACGACCGTTTCCTCGAAATAGCAGAGCGCTATGGCGTGGAGATGGTGTTCCGTCCGTTCATTAAGGTCGAGGGTCTGTCGGCCAAAGAATTTCGTCAGCAGAAAATCAGCATCCCCGAGTTTACTGCCATCATCTTCACCGCCAAGACTGCAATAGACCACTTTTTCCGCATCTGCGAAGAAATGCGTATCACCATCCCTGATACTATGAAATATTTCTGCACTTCGGAACAGATAGCCAACTATTTGCAGAAATATATCGTGTATCGCAAACGCAAGATATTCTTTGGCGCTACCGGAAAGCTCGATGACGCGCAGCTTCAAGCCGCTCTCAACCGCCACAGCAAGGAGAAGTTCCTCTACCCCGTGAGCGACGTGCACCGCGACGAGGGTGCCAACCTTCTCGACAAGCTCGGCGTCAACTACACCAAAGCTGTGATGTATCGTACCGTCAGCAACGACTTCGGCCCCGACGAAGCGTTTGACTACGACATGATTATCTTTTTCAGCCCCGCCGGAATCGAAAGTCTGCTGAAAAACTTCCCCGACTTCGACCAGAAAGAGATTGTGATAGGATGTCTCGGCCAGGCCACGGCCAAGGCCGTTGAGGCCGCCTCGCTTCGCCTCGATTTCCTCGCAGGCACCGCCGCCAATCCCTCCATTGTGAAGGCTATCGAGAAGTGTATTATCGAGCACAACGGCGAAGCCCCAGATGACGAAGATGACGACGACGGCTCGCACAAAGCCGCGTCTTGACACGCCGCGACACACCTCATGACGACATGAAGGGTCTCAGGCTCTATAAAATCGAGAAGCTTTGCAGCACTACCGCTACGGAGCTCCTCTTTGCCCGCCCGGGTACCGCTCCAAGCGGTGTCCCGGGCGACGCCGTTAAGTCACATTCGGCCATGGCATGGCCATGGCGTGCGGTGTGGCGCGTCAACACCCGCCGCAACGCCGATGTGGCCCAATTCCTTATCTCCGTACCGAAAAAGAGGCTCCGCCACGCCGTAGACCGCGTTACCATGCGGCGACGCTGCCGTGAGGCGTATCGGCTGAGTCGGCATCTGCTGCCACAGTCGTCGCGACTCGACATCGCTTTCATTTATGTGGGCGACAGCCTTACCCCCTACGACCGCACGGCAGCCTCCATGACGCGACTGCTCGGCCGCATGGCCGCTACCGTCGCGCCGTCCTCTCCACCTGCTCATGATGAAACGGACAGCGCGGGCAATAAGTAAGGGAGCGGCATGGGTTCTCATCCTTCCGGTGAGGTTTTATCAACTCAGCATCTCGCCCATGCTCCCTCCGTCCTGCAGGTTCACACCAACATGCAGCAGTTATGCCATTGAGGCGCTACGCAGACACGGCCCGATAAAGGGGCTGTGGCTTACGGTCAGGCGACTGTCGCGCTGTCATCCATGGGGAGGCAGCGGCTATGACCCCGTACCCTGACAGTCGGTGTCGCTCTCGCGCAGCAGCCTGTCGGGCGGAATCACCGCTTCGGCGTCGGCCCGGTAGCGGCTCCCGAGCGAAATGTATATTCCGGGACGCGCAAGCAGCTGACGCGCCGCCTCCTTGCCGCCGCGGAAACCGTGGATAATCCACGCCACGCGCGGCTTCATTTCCTTATGCAGTCTTATTATTTCCGGAATAGTACGCACGGCGTGGATGATGAGCGGCTTGCCCGCCTCGTCGGCTATGCGCGCCTGAGCTCTGAACACCTCCTCCTGAACTACGAGCGAAGGCCCCTTGACACGGTCGAGCCCGGCCTCGCCCACAGCCACGACCTGCGGCTCGGCTACGCGACGGCGCAGCAAATCGAGCATTTCGGGTGTGGCCTTGTCGGCCTCCCACGGGTGTATGCCCGCCGACCACAGCAGGTCGGCGTTGAGCGGCTCGTCGAGCGACGGAGCATTGATTATGGCTCTTCGGCGACCCGGGCAGTGGGTGTGCCAGTCATCGACAGCCTCGACGAGTGCGCGAGGCAATCGCGGCTCCGGTGTCATGCCGGATAATTGAGATTTTCAGGCTTCGGGTCGACCAAGGTGTCAAGCAGGAAACGACGGGCTGCCTTGCGGGCGCCGTCAAGGTCCATAAACGTGTAGTTGCCGCAGTCGCGTGCCGATGCTCCCGGTATTTCCCCCTCATACTCGGCTATAAACGCCATGGTCTCGCGAATGAGCGGAAGTATGGCCTCGCTGTCACAGTCGCCCTGCACGAGCAGATAGTTGCCGGTGCAGCATCCCATAGGCCCCCAGTAGACTATCCTGTCGCGCCACGAGGGATTGTTGCGCAGATAGGTTGCGGCAAGGTGCTCCATAGCATGGAGAGCACGCGGCGTGAGGGCCGGCTCGCGGTTGGGGCGGGTCATGCGTATGTCAAACGTCGTGATTGTGTCGCCGCCGGGAGTGATGTCGCGACGCGATACAAATATTCCCGGTTCAAGCCGGTTGTGGTCTATTGTAAAGCTTGCTATCTTTTCCATATGCTGCAAATTTACGCAATAATCCCGTATTACAGCCGTCGGTGAAGCTATTTTATGACTGTCGCCCGGCGGGCATGGCGGCCCTCATTCCGGCCTCCACGGCGGCTGTCATGCCGCCTGTTTCCATTGCATTGAGGCCGCGGATAGTCAGTCCGCCGGCGGTTGTCACCGCGTCAATCGCGTCTTCGGGGTGCGCCCCTGTCGCTTCAAGCAGCTTCGCGGCGCCGAGCACGGTCTGGATAATGGCCTGCCGCGCTTCGTCTGGGCGCAGGCCGAGCTCTACTGCCCCCTGTTCCATGGCACGCATATAGCGCATCACGAAAGCTATGCCGCACGAAGCCGTCACCATGCCGGCGTTCATCATTCGCTCCTCTACCATGACGGCCTTGCCGCAGGCTCCGAACAGACGCGTTACTGCCGATACCTGTTCACCGGAAGCACGGCGCTGAGCCATGAATGTCATGCTCTCGCCTACCGCTGCCGCAGTGTTGGGTATCACGTAGAACAACGCTGGGCTGCAACCCTCGCCGAGCATCCGTTCGAGATCATCGAGCCCTATACCTCCGGCCATTGACACCACGGCCGGCATATCGCGCTCTATCACAGCACGCAATTCATCGACGACTCCGGGCAATATCCACGGCTTGACGGCCAGGATGACGACCGACGCGCCTACACACGCTTGGGTGTTGGAGGCGGTCGTCGTTATCGACGGGAATCTGTTTTTGAGTCTGTCGAGCTTGGCGACCGACGGATTCGACACTGCAATCTCTACATCGGCGAGCGAACCGGCAATGCCGGCCACAACTGCCGAGCCCATATTGCCGGCGCCTATTACTGCTATCTTCATGCTTTCCTCAGTGTTTTGTTGCTGTTGTTGCAGATACGGGCCGTATCCCGTCACGGCCGCCGGGTCATGACAGGATACTTTACCGTGTGTGTAACGCACACACACTCTGATGTAAGAACTAATCTCAGGCGGCTTTATTATCCGCGCTATCGTTGAGACGGGCTATCTGACGGCTTTCGATGATATAGGCCGTTACGAGTCCGAGGCCGCCGAAGATGAACATCGACGAAGCGAATATCACGCTGTATATGCCGTGGGTAAAGTCGTAGGGATGGTTTATGAGGTCGGGATTGAACGCCAGGTCAATCAAGATGCCAAACAACATTCCAACGCCGATACCTACGAGTACCATGGCCCAGCGGAGAGCGGTGAAACGTCCCGACGACGAACCTATGTTGTCGGGCATGGGGGGATAGCAGACCGCCGGCATAGGGGTGCCGGGAGCCACGGTAGGCATCTCCGACATCTTCTCTATATAGAGGATGCGCTCGCGACGGGTGGCATAGAGCTTGATGATGCGGTAGAGGGTCTCGCCGATGATGAAGAGAACGAAGGGTACACTGATGAAATCCATATTATTATAATGAGGTTATAGGGTTGGAGTTTGAAACGTTTTTTGTAAGTTTGTAACTGTTTGACGCAGCTACCCCGCCGACGGTTACACTTCCCCAGAAAAAAAATTTTTATTCATCCCGGTGTAACCGCAAAGCGGGCTCTTGCGTCAAAAAGAGCGACATGACACTCTTCAACTTCACTTCATCACGCAACAGACGCCCGCGCGACACCGACGACGAACTTCTCGCTTCGGTGGCCGCCACTGGCAGTGTGTCGGCATTCGAGACGCTTGTCGAGCGCTACTCGCGACGCGTGTTTGCGCTCATAGTGCGCGTAGTGGGGTCGGCTCCCGACGCCGAGGAGCTGACGCAGGATGTCATGATGCGTGTCTACAACCGCGCCATAGCTTTCGACGGGCGATCGGCCGTGGGCACATGGATATTCCGTATCGCCTACAATATGGCGATAGACTACACGCGTAGCACGGCGGCACGTCCCGACCATACGCTTGCCGACACTCCGCTCAGCGACCTCGACAGCCGCCTCCACCCCGCCGACGAAAGCGACGCCGACCCACGCCTCGCCGTACTCGAAGCCGCCATGCAGCGGCTCGAAGCGGCCGACAGGGCACTCCTCACCTTATATTATTACGACTCGCGCTCAGTTGCCGAGATAGCAGAGATAATGCACATGACGGCATCTAACGTAAAGGTGCGACTCATGCGCCTCCGCAACCGACTTCGCGAATCAATCAACTCCGACCTCTCATCCGGCTTATGAAACAGATATTCCACAACCAGGGCGAACGACACCTCGCCAGGCGTCTGCCCGACAGCTTCAATCCCGACGCAACCCGCCACACCGATGCCGACGATAGCGACGACATGCTTCTCGACAGCCTCATCTCGCGCAGCGTGTCGCAACTCGACCGTTCGCCCGGCCTGCCGAGCAATTTCGCCTACCGTACGGCAATGCGTGCCGCCGCCGAAGCCGCCGAGAGCCGAGCCCGCACGGAGCGACGCGAGCGGCTGCTGTCGCGCCTCATCCCCGCCGCCGCCGTCGTGGCCGCAATAGCCGCCGTAGCGATAGCCGTGCCGAATCTGCCCCGGATAGTGGCCGACATTTTTACACACGACAGCCAATATATGGATATGGCGGCCCGCACTGCACTGCCGGCATCGGCCGCATGGCTTATCGGCGTCATTTCCGTAGTGGGAGCAATGCTTTTGGGGTTGAACACGATTTTGAAGAGGATAGTCACACGAACAGCTACCCGCAATCAATCAACCCATTAAAATATTTTACATAAATATGCAAAATTAAAAATTGCGCTTTTCGATAAAATAATTGCCAAAAAATTTGCACACACCGCCAAATCGGCGTACCTTTGCATCGCTTTTAAGCCCAATCGGGGTGTAGCTCAGCCAGGTTAGAGTACGCGTCTGGGGGGCGTGTGGTCGGAAGTTCGAATCTTCTCACCCCGACATAAGAAAGTCTTCGAGAGATAATCTCGGAGACTTTCTTCGTTTAAGGCATGTTCTATCCACTTAAAATTTGCAGGTTTGCAAAAATCGGGTTAACTTTGCCGTGCAAACTATCGCATCAAGCAACATGGATGCCGAAAGGTTGATGATGCTCGAATGGTGAAATGGTAGACACGAGGGACTTAAAATCCCTTGGCTATTGCGGCTGTGCGGGTTCGAGTCCCGCTTCGAGCACTCCGTTTATCTCCTCTCTGATACTATCGGTCAGAGAGGAGATATTCTTGTATTAGTACGTGTAGAAATAACCAATCAGCATTTCGATGAATCATACGATGAAAAAAATACTCATAACACTGGCGGCGTGCATTGCCGCACTGACAGCCAGCGGGCAGGCAATATGGGACAGCGGACACCTCGCGCGCGTCAAGGCTTCTATTACGCAACCCTACTACGCCGCCTCATTCGAGCGACTGAAACAACAGGCCGACTCGCTGCTTGATGTCGAGCCGCTGTCGGTGATGATGAAACCCGCCGCCCCTCTCAGCGGCGACATGCACGACTACATGAGCCTTTCGCGCTACTATTGGCCAAACCCTTCGAAGCCCGACGGACTCCCATATGTCTACCGCGACGGAGAATCCACACCCGAACTCGCCCTATACGACCGCAACCGCCTCGGCACGACCGCCGAACGCGTCCAGACCCTCGCCCTGGCGTGGTATCTGAGCGGCGACGAACGCTATGCGGCCAAAGCCGCCCGACTGTTGCGCACATGGTTTCTCGACCGCGACACCCGCATGAACCCGCATCTCGAATACTCGCAGGTAGCCCGCGGCCACAACGGCAACAAAGGCAATTTCGCAGGTCTTATCGACACATACTCGTTTGTGGAGATGCTCGACGCCGTGGCGCTTCTCAACGACTCCCGAAGCTGGACCAAAAAGGATGACCGGGCGCTACGCAAATGGTTTGGAGCGCTTGCCGACTGGATGACCACAAGCCCCAACGGCCGCAAGGACGACAAAGCGACAAACAACCACAGCGTGGCCTACGACGCCCAGATAATAGCTTTCTCGCTCTACGCCGGCCGCCGCGACAAGGCGATAGAAGTGATTGAGGCAATGCCCGGCCGCCGCCTCGCCGCTCAGGTCGACGACAATGGAGCGCAGCCGCGCGAGCTCACCCGCACGCGCGCTTTCCATTACTCGCACTACAACCTGTCGCATTTTCTCGACATACTCTCTATGGCGCGCAATCTCGGCCTGTCGCCCGACAGCAAGCTCTATTACGCCGCAGCCGATTACCTCATGCCTTATATCGGACGCAATCCGCAGCCGTGGCCGTATAAGGAAATTACCGGAATGGCCCTCCCCTCGCAAGAACTCGCCAAAACCCTCTACCGCACCGCGCAGTATCTCATCGACCCCGCCGACACCCTCCTCGCCGACCGCCGCGCCGCATATATGCGCGCATGGCGCGATACACGCATCTACGACCCCGCCGACCCGTTCAATCTGCTGTATGTCGAGGCCGGAACAGCCGACAACGGCTACGCTTTCGCCACAATGCAACTCCCCTACGCCGTAACCGTCGCAGCGGAAGAAGCCCGCAAGGAACAAAACGCACTGCGGGCACGCCTCATGCCACGCTCGATAGCCAAGGACTCCACCCTCGCTATGATTGACGCATACGACTGGTGTTCAGGCTTCTTTCCCGGCTCGCTGTGGCAGCTTTACGACTACACCAACAACCCCGAGCACCGCCAGCTTGCCGTGTCGTGGACATGGCGCATCGAGGACGCTAAAAACTACACCGGCAACCACGACATAGGCTTCATGGTCAACAACAGCTTCGGTCGCGCACTCGACGCTACCGGCGAACGCTCGTACCGCGACGTGCTGCTACGCGCAACAGAGAGCCAGTGTACACGCTACAACCCCGACATGAAGCTCATCCGCTCATGGGACTTCAACCGCGACATCTGGCAATATCCCGTCATCATTGACAATATGATGAATCTCGAAATGCTGTTTCACGCCACACAGCTTACAGGCGACTCAACCTACTATCGGATTGCCGTCAACCATGCCGACAAGACCATGAGCAATCATTTCCGCCCCGATGCTTCGTCGTATCACGTGGTGGACTACGACACCTCGACGGGCGAAGCGCGCCTACACGTGACACATCAGGGCTACGACGACGACTCATTCTGGAGTCGCGGCCAGGGATGGGGACTGTACGGCTACACCATGTGCTACCGCTTCACAGCCGATTCGCGCTATCTCCGACTCGCCGAACGCATAGCCGACTTCATTCTCGGCATGAAAAACATGCCGTCCGACGGTGTGCCTTATTGGGACATGCACATGCCGGCTGTCGACAATCTCACTCCCGACAAGGCCGATCCCGCCATACCGCGCGACGCATCGGCCGCCGCAATCATAGCGTCGGCACTGTATGAACTGGCGGGATATACCGACAGCGACCGTGCAGCCGGTTACCTCGCCGCAGCCGACCGCATCACCGACAGCCTTACCGACGGCTACCATGCCACAATGGGTGGCGACTACGGCTTCCTGCTGCTCCACTCCACCGGTCATCATCCCGCCGGCAGCGAGATAGACGTACCGCTCAACTACGCCGACTACTACTATCTCGAAGCTCTCGGCCGCCGCCGCGCAATCAATCGCTGAATAAGCCCGTAAACAATACTGAATAACTCCGTAAACGATGTGAGGCTGAGGCATAATCAATTACGTCTCAGCCTCACATCGCTATCTCTATCTTCCTCCGGCGGTTGAACGGTCAGCGTTGGCATCAATATCTACAAGCTTTCGAGCACCATGTTTTTGCCTGCCCCATTGTAGATTATAATTTATAGATATATAGGGCATGCGCATGTCGAGGCGCATGTGTTGCTCATTGCTATTCCATTTGCTGAGCGATTTGCTGCCCTGGTCATATTTCCCGAAAGGCATTATTATTCCGGCAGAGAACTGCCATGATTTCCAGTTGTAGCTGAGGTCGATGATATTGAGGTCTTCGCCCCATGAGATTTTTTCACCCCAAAGGTCGCGCTGAGCCCGCTTGTATTGACCACTGAGGACAAATCCCCAGTGCATCAGTCCAATGGAGACGTTGCCACTCCATGAGTTGCTGTTTAGAGTATATCCCGTTCCGCGCATACGTTCCATTCGATACTCTATATAACCACTCGCCATAAGCCAGTCCGGTATGATGTCGATTTGAGGCGCAAGGAAAAATGAAAGATTCCGCAATCCACGACTGTTTTCATATGTGGTGATAAGTTTATCATCCTCACATTGCAAAATCGGGGTGATGGCATTGGGAGAGGCAAAGGCGCGGACACCGAATGAGCTATTGACGCGAGGCAGGTTGAAGCCATAGCGGAATGTCAGCATATATGAGTTGGCAGTTTTTAGATTTTGGTTGCCTACACGCCACTGGAAACCATCAAGCTGTTGGGGCACGATATTGGTTTCAGCCAGCGAAGGTGTTGACTGCCAAGATGTGAAGTTGAGCCGGAAATTGTGGTTCTGATTCAGTGAATAGGTAATTGTTGCTTGTGGGCGCAGATTCCAGGTGTGATTGTCTTGGTTTGTCTCTTTGAAAAGGAAGTCTGTGTATTGGACGCCCATGCCGGCAGTGGCAGTCCACTTACCGAAGCGATGAAAGTATTCGGCAAATAGATATACTTTATCCTGTCGCTGGTGGAATATATCTCCGCCAAGATTCTCATACTGCGAGCGATTGCGGTTTGCAGTGTATGAAGCTCCGGCGGTGAATCGTCCATTGCGCCGGTTCCTTATATAATTTGCTTCGACAGCATAAGCCTGATTGCGGTCTTTGATGTTGGTATGAATGTCAGTCAGATAGCTTTGGGCACCGGGAAGTTGCTCTAAATAGTCAGAAAATGAACGACCGAAATAAAATGAGCTGTTGAAATTCAATACAAGCATCTGCTTGTTTCGGAAACTCTGCTGCCAATAAAGTGACAAAGTCGGAGTACTGCCGTCGGCCCCTTTTGTATCGTTTAATAAAATATCGTCTGTGCCATTGCTTAAACGTAAAAGACCGTTATATAGCCATCGCTCATTAATATTCTGATGAAATCCGAATTCTGCCATAAATACAGTGGTATCAGGCTTTATATAATTATAAGATGCCCACATATTTGCCAGCGAGTTGTCGAGCAACCCTCCGAGAGAGGTCTCATCGCGGGTTACCGATGTTCCGTCAGTATATGAAAAGGTTTCGGTGTAGTCACGATGCGTTTTTATTCTATTGGTCAACTTGTAGTTTCCTCCGACTTCCCATTGTGAACGGCCTACATTGAATTTGGCATCAGCCATGTAGTCACCCCATGCCACATTCAAAGCCGGGCGTGCCGCAGTCATCAGCGAACCTCCGACAGTAGGATTGGCGACAATGAAATTCAGAACATGGGTGGCCCCTCCGTAGCGAAGTCCGGGATTGTCAATCCATTCTACGCGTTTGATAGTTTCAGGCAGTAAGGCTCGTACTTGGTCGATAGACGACTCTCTTCCGTTGATACGAACCTGCACAGATTGTCCGGATGCCTGAATTGAACCAAGAGCCTCACTTACGGTCAGTGTAGGAATCATCAGGTTGCTTAGGAGCTGGATTCCATTCTTTGAGTTTTCGACCGCGCTTTTCGATGGATGATATACTTCCATATCAGCCTTGCGAATGACTTTCGGTGCCTGCACCACAACTTCATTGAGTTCCTGCGCCGAGATGGTATCAGCTGTTTCTTGTGCGGCTACGATGACAGGCAACAGTATTAGCGCCGCTACCATCATCACGATTTTGTTTATTTTTCTTGTCATATTGCGATACGGGTTTTTATTGGTTTCGTACCGCAAAATTATATCTAAATCAATCTTAACGACAAATAAGCGAGTCTTAATTTCAAACTCGTAACACGTTGATTTTCAATATTGCCAATTCTTAAAAGTCTTAATATGGCCGCAATGTTTCCAAATGAGTCTTAATCTTAAACGACTCCTCGCAAAAAAGCTACTATATCTTCCTTTTCAGGGATGACGAGCTTCTTTCGTACTGACGATTTACGTACATAGATGGTAGCCGTGGTTTGCGCAGTGATGACACTGATTTCTTTTGTTGAGAATCCGGCTATCATAAGTACGATTATCTGCTCCTCCTTTACGGAGAGGGTGTCACCGAAACGCTTATGAAGCTCGGTATAAAATCCGGAATGAAGATTATCGATTATCTCATATACATTTTCCCAGTTCACAAGAGCGCCCTGCGTGTCATAACCGATAGAAGATATTTTGCGGAGCATCTCTCGATTCTGTTCTGTCGGGGTTTCCGCCACCATTTTTATTATGCCAAGTTGCCGGAGCATAGCCCGGCGTAAGGATTCCTGATTAGAAGATGCTGTGACAGGTTCTTTGATCTCCTCCACCATTTTTTGCAGGGATTCGACACGGTCCTCGGCCTCGATAGTCTTACGTCGTTTGTTTAGGGCATACCAGATAGAAAGCCCGGATATAATCATACCTACAAGTATGACAATGACTATGATTGCCAATTGTCGGTCATTTCTGGCTTTAAGATTCAATCTCTTATTTTCAATCATCAGGGCACTCTGCTCTGACTCCTGCTGTATGGATTGGTCACGATACATAATATCCTTCTGGCGATTGTTAATCGTCGCCATAGGAATCAATTTTAATTTTCCGGTCTTTTGATAATCATATACCGTGGTTAGAACATATGCAAAACTATTATAGTACCCTCTTTCTATTTCAGAAATCACTGATGCGCAACTGTCGGCTTTGCCTAATTCCTGAATTGCGAGATTCCGATTCCCCATATTGAAGAATACTACTGATTTCCACAGATGAATGTAATGCTGTATTGAATTTCCGGGCGCTTTTTCAAGAAATTTATCAGCTAATGCCAAACTTTCGTCATAGTGGCCCAGTTCTGCCAACGCACCTATCTTCTCATATTCATAACTGAATTGTTTGGTAGAAGATCTGGCACGGACAGACTGCTCTATAAGATCATCAATAATGATAAGAATAGAATCGCTTTTATTTTCAAATAGATAATCAGTATACAGCCAGTACTTGTATGTTTGTTGCCACGCTGAATCTTTATCTATCGAAATCAATCGCTTTATAGCATGTCTATTCCCTTCGACATCAAATATTTTTGTACTCCAGTAAGCTCTTTTACGCAAAGGAAAGACAGCAAGACTGTCGGGCAAACCTGGCTGATTAGCTAAGGAATCCAATTGCAAAATAGCGTGTCTGTCACCCCTTACCCAATAATCATAAAGGGCCGAAAGGGATGCACTGCGTATGGAATTATTTAAATCTTTATCCTTATAATAACTCGCAGAATACCTGATTAAAGAATCAGACAGCATCAGATGTCCCCGACTATCATGAATTAAAGCTTTAAGGAGATGGTATTTGGCTTTTAGCGAATCAATTGACAATTCCGAAGGCTCAATTTCATCAAGCAGAGCCAAAGCACTGTCAGGATATGCGTCAGCAAGCCTTTCGGCTTCGGAAATAACCTGCATATGGCGATTTGAAGATGAGCAGGAAGACATCATGCCTGTGACAATCAATGCGACAAACAGGAGCAGCAGCGGGGCTCTGTATGACAGTTTACTCATAACCACGTTAATAACCAGACTATTATAAGGTCTTTTCATACTGCAAAGTTATGAAAAATAATCGAGATTATAATATGGCACACCATTAACTCCGGGAGTCAAATTTCATGCAGTAAAAGTCGGTCTCCACAAGGTAGAAACTGCAAAGCGATTACAAAATCAGTAGGCTTAGGCGTGTCTATCACGCCTAAGCCTACTGATTGTTAACGTATCGATGACCTGAAATCTCAGTCGAGGGAGTTGAGCAGATCGAGACGGCCGTCGGCTATGAGCTTGATGATAAGCTCGCCAAACAGCGTGTTCTGCCAGGCAAACCAGTCGCGCGTAAAGTTGGACGCGTCATCCTTGTGAAACGATTCGTGCATGAATCCCGTACCGGCGTCGGTGTTCATAAGCATCTTCACGCAGCCGGCTATCTCGTCGTCGTCGTCGGAAGTAAAGGCTTTCATCATGATGCTCATGGGCCACACCATGTCATAGCCCACATGCGGTCCGCCTATGCCCTCACCCGCCTTGCCACGGAAAAAGTAGGGGTTGGAGTCGCTCCACACAAAGCGGCGGGTGTTGCGGTACACAGGGTCATCGCAGTCTACATCGCCGAGATATGCCATGGCGAGCAGGCTCGGCACATTGGCATCGTCCATTAGCAGCTGATTACCGAAGCCGTCGACCTCGAAGGCGTATATATCGCCAAACTCCGGATGATGATTCACGGCATATTTACCAAGCGCGCCCTCCACTTCGTCGGCAAGCGCGGCGCACTCGGCAGCGAGCTTTTCGTCATGGTTCACCTCCGTGAGTATTCGTGCCGCCTTGCGCAGATTTGACACCGCCATGAAATTGGAGGGAACGAGAAACTGGAAAGTGGTAGCGTCGTCGCTCGGGCGGAAAGCTGAAGCGATAAGCCCCACCGGCTTCACCGGGTGACCGTAGCCGCCATTGCTGCGGGTATCGGTAGCGGCTTCGGTCTCACGCTGGAACTTATAACGGCCATTGTCGGTCTTGCGCTGCTGGTCGCGGAAAGTGGCGAGTATGTTCTTGACAGCGTTCACCCACTCGTCGCCGAAGATGCTTGTGTCGCCCGTGCGCAGCCAGTATTCGTAGGCCAGGCGCACCGGATAGCACAGCGAGTCTATCTCCCACTTGCGCTCGTGCAGTTCGGGCTTCATGTCGGTCATGTCGCTCATCCACGGGCCGTCGGGCACCGCACCGTCGTTGAAAGCGTTGGCATATGGGTCAAGATTAATACACTTGAACTGCCGCAGGATTACGCCGGCGAGCATCTCCCTCAGTTCCGGGTCGCGTTCGGCGAGCGCCACATAAGGCCACACCTGCGCGCCTGAGTCGCGTAGCCACATGGCGTGTATGTCGCCTGTATAGACAAATGTGTCGGGCCTGCCGTCGGCATCGCGGCGGAAATGTACTGTGGTGTCGAGCGTGTTGGGGTAGCAGTTGGCAAACATCCACGCGAGCTTGGGATTGGTGAGCAACGCTGTAACGCGGGCTATCTCGGCCTCGACGGCCTCCGAACGGAACAGCCTGTCGGCCTCGGCCGGGCGGCGGCTCACACGCACTGCGTCGGTCGCGCAGGCAAGGGATGATGACGCGGAGTCGGCGCCGCGGGCGGCTACCGGACAAAACGCTGTCAGTGTCACGGCAATAGCCGTGGCACCGAATATACGCTGAAACTGGTTATGAATCATTACCTTTATTTACGTCGTGACTTTTTACTATTCTTTTTTGAGGGGCGTTCGGCGGCGAGCTCGGTGCTGAACGAGTAGGGAGCCGATTCGGCCGAAGTACCACGCGACATATTGGGCTTTTCGCTCATGCGGTATTCGATGCGGCCGCCCGCCGTAAGCTCGTCGTGAGTGAAGTAGTTGCGGTAGGTAGGCGTGCCGTCGATGGTTATGCTGTCGATATAGCGCGCGTCGCGGCTGTTGCCGGGAGCGTCGAGAATGAGCTTGTTGCCGTTTTCGAGGTTGAGCGTCATGCGGCTGAAAAGAGGGGTGCCGATGACATACTGTGTCGAACCGGGACACACAGGATAGAATCCCATTGCCGAGAATAGATACCATGCCGAAGTCTGGCCATTGTCTTCGTCGCCGCAATAGCCGTCGGGGGTGGGAAGATAGAAGCGGTCCATGACCTCACGAATCCATTTCTGGCTCTTCCATGGCTCGCCGGCATAATTGTAGAGATAGAGCATGTGCTGTATGGGTTGGTTGCCGTGGGCGTAGTTGCCCATGTTCATTATCTGCATCTCGCGTATCTCATGAATCACGCCGCCGTAATAGCTGTCGTCAAACAGCGGTGGAACCGTAATTACCGAGTCAAGCATAGCTGTGAACGTGGCGTTGCCGCCCATGAGGTCGATAAGTCCCTGCGGGTCGTGGAACACCGACCATGAATAGTGCCACGAATTACCCTCGGTAAACGCGTCACCCCATTTGAGCGGATTGAACGGCGCCTGGAAGCTGCCGTCGGCGTTGCGGCCGCGCATGAGGTTATGCTCGGCGTCGAAGAGGTTGCGATAGTTGAGTGCGCGCTCTTTATAGGGAGCAAGCTCCTTGGCCGGGCGGCCGAGCGCCTTGCCAAACTGATAGATGCACCAGTCGTCGTAGGCATATTCCAGAGTGCGGGCCGCGCTCTCGTTTATCTTCACGTCGTAGGGCACGTAGCCGAGAGTGTTGTAGTAGTCGTAGCCTTTGCGGCCTGTCGACGACACTTCGGGATGCACGGCGTTGGCGCCGTGTACCACAGCCTCCCAGAGCTTGTCGGCGTCATAGCCGCGAAGGCCTTTGAGCCATGCGTCGGCCACTACCGAAGCCGAGTTGTTGCCCACCATGCAGCCGCGGTGACCGGGACTGGCCCACTCAGGCAGGAAGCCGCTTTCGAGATATGCGTTGACAAGGCCCTCCTGCATCTTTACATTCATCGACGGATAGAGCAGGTTGAGGAAAGGGAAGAGGGCGCGGAATGTGTCCCAGAAGCCGGTGTCGGTAAACATGTAGCCGGGGAGCACCTCGCCGTTGTAGGGACTGTAATGCACGGGGTTGCCCTGGGCGTCTATCTCATAGAAGCTGCGCGGAAACAGCACGGCGCGATAGAAGCAGGAATAAAATGTGCGGAGGCGGTCAAGGTCGTTGTCGTCAATCTCGACGCGGCCGAGCACTTCATTCCATTTGTCGCGGCCCGCGCTCTTCACGGTCTCGAAGTCGTAGCCCGTGCCGAGCTCTTTGAGGTTGGCGACTGCCTGTTCGGGGCTTATGAACGACGAGGCCACTCTCGCGTGTACCTTTTCGCCCTTTGAAGTAGCGAAGCCTATTATCGCCCCGGCATGGTTGGCCGTGGAGGCAAGCGAGCCGGTGTCTACATTGCCGTCGGTCACCGCAGCGGTATAGCTGAACGGCTTGTCGAACTCAACCACAAAGTAGTTGCGGAAATTGTCGGGCACGCCGCCGCTGTTGCGTGTGGTGTAACCGGTGATGCGTCGTCCGGAGGGGTCAATCGTCACTTCCGAGCCGCGGTCGAAAGCGTCGACCACCACAAACGAGCTGTCACTTTCAGGGAAAGTGAAGCGGAACATGGCGGCACGGTCGGTGGGAACTATCTCGGTCACTACGTCGTGGTCGGCTAGATACGCTTTGTAGTAATAGGGGCGGGCCTCCTCGGCCTTGTGCGAGAACCAGCTCGCACGCTCGTTCTCGTCAAACACCGGACTACCCGTAACGGGCATAATCGAGAACTGGCCGTAGTCGTTGATCCATGGGCTTGGCTGGTGAGTCTGCTTGAAGCCGCGTAGTTTGTCGGCATCGTAGGTATAGGCCCAGCCGTCGCCCATTTTGCCGGTCTGGGGCGTCCAGAAATTCATGCCCCACGGCATAGCCACTGCGGGATAAGTGTTGCCGGTCGAAAGCGAGTGTTTCGACTGGGTACCCGTAAGGGTACTTACATAGTCGACTGGATCAGTCGCCGATACGGCTGTTGATGATATTGCTGCGAGAGCCATGATCGTAGCAATGCACAGTATGTTGCGATTCATCAGGCGTGGAAAAGAGTGTAAGAATGTGATTTAAGTAATGATTGATGTGTCACAAAGTTACACATTATTTTCCAATCACCTGCGCTTTGCATTACCGAAAAGAGGTTTATAACTTTTTTTGCGTTGTTTTCTGTTTTCCATGTGGTCCTATGGAAAACAGGAAAACACTATTACGCCCGCATCCGGGCGCAGAAAATACCGGATGCGGGCGATTATTATATTGATGATTAAGGTTTATCGTCTAAGAATGGTGGCTCAGAAGTTGACGGCCACACCGAGTTCAAGGCGACGCAATCCCGCGTCAAGAATCCAGTCGCCGCGACCTACGCAGCCGCCCATTTCCTTATACCATCGGTCGTTGTTGTTGAAACCGATAAAGAGATAGCGGAGCTTAAGGTCTACCTTGCTGCCGTGAATACGATAGGCGATACCAGGTGTCAGACCTATTTCAACAGGATTGACGGAGTTATCGGTTAAATCACCTCCATAATACTTTTCATAGTCGCCTATGCTGTAGTAGGCTTGTCCATCGACAAATAGCCTGAAAGCGCCATTGGATGTCAGCACGCAGTTATATCTTCCGTAAGCCCCTATTCCGTAATAGTTGACCAAATATGAATAGTGGTCAAACTTAAACATAGCCCCGGCTTCCCATTTGCTGTTGAAACGATAACCTATTTGTGGGGTGACTGAGAAGCCGACTTTATTGTGGTCAGCTCTTTCCCATCTGTTGAGACCGGTATAGATACCGGTTGTGATACCTTGTTCTGTCGGTTGTAAGGCCATTGCCTTCTGCTGATAAAGCACGGCCATGATAATGAGAATGATAAACTGTAGCCTCATTTTGTGCAATTATTGATAATTTGGTGAAACATGTACATCTTTACGATTCTTACTATAATCTTTCACATCTCCCTTTCCATCCGTGAAACTTATATCAGAATCATAGAAAAAAGCGTCAAAGTCACCATTCGCTCCCCAAATATAGTGAAATTTAGTGTACGTCCATTCTAAATTCATTATCTTATACGCCTCAATCATTGGAGGAATGGAAACTGTGGTCGGACGATACTCAAGGGTCATAAAGCGAATTTCGATGTGGCTGGAACGCGTGTCTATGCCATCACATACCCATGCATGCGAACCATCCCCTGCACGATTATCTCCGAACATACATACAGGAAAGCCTTTTCCTAATGATAATTGAGACGAGACGGAATTTGGGTTATGGGAATGTTCCGAAACACGGTAGCCATATTTTTTTAGTGCGGATTTTACTTCTCCTATACTAGCGCCAGTTTTTTTACTTCCAAAATCACCCCCATTTATTTCTTTACCAAGTTCATACAAGAATGATTGCGTAACTATAGTAGCACCAATATTGGGCATATTATCCCAAGCAAAATATACTGGGAATTTATGATACTTCATAATCTGGCCTACTGCAACAGTCGTACATCCAAGCTTCTTGCCTGGAATCATGCCGTTGTATGGCTCGCCTTGTGCCCACTTAGTCTGGATCAGTTGATTCCGAAATTCCTTGTATAATGATTTCCTTAATACAAGAGTCGAACTCTCGACAGTACCATATTGGCTATTCCCCAAATAGTGTATACTTGATTTAATATCTCGTTTAACTTCATCAGATAAATGACTGTATTCTTCAGTGTTGATGTAGTCCTCATAGGTATAAACTTCGATATTGGGGTCGAGAGTCCAGCGACGAAGGCTATCGTAGTAGACTTGAGGTTTCTCCGGATAGTTGGCACGCGAGTCAATAGCCGCCGATATGGCAGCTCTATCATAGTTGTATTCCATCCATAAGGAAGCTGCGCGGCTCTTCACCGAGTCGGGTAATGCGTCTATGTGCTCGACAAGAAACTTCTGTTCGTCTAACCAAAGGTTGACCGGATGTTCCGGTTCGAGATTGCGAAGATCAAAGCTACCCTCATCGCTTTCGGCGAGAATGGGATAATATTCCTTTGATGCCGACAAGATTACGAATCCTTTATTGTCAGTGTAGTTGACAACATACATGAGGGGATTTCCGTCCTCATCGTTGACTGCATCAATGGATGCCGGAAGGCGACCGGCAGTGCGCGAGTCAGCACCTGTGCCTGAATGACGGGCGGCAATCATCATGGCGCGTTCAGCGGTAAGTGTTTTGGCGGTATCGGGAACCGTCACATAGCATAGAGTGGCCGAGTTTACCTCAGGCTCATCGAAAGGCTGCCCATCATTGTCGCTGCATGAGGCAAGCATGGTGAGTACAAGTCCCACCATAAGTGCTTTGATGATTTTATTCATACGAATACGATAATAATTAATTGATAACATTTTGGATTATGTGTCGTTTTAGTAGATGACAAAAATTAAATTTTGTCGGTTATGTTGTTGATTATTAATTAGTTTTTCATGTGAAAATCCCTGAAAATTAGCAACTTTAAAGAAAAGTTTGACCGCTTTTTCCATGAAAGTTACGACAACTACCAGAGACTGCGACAAATTTAATCAAATCGTCCCGATTATGCAAGAGCATCTTGGCCCGGTAATGTCATCGCGAAGCGCTTGCTAGCAAGAATTTGGCTCGCATAAAATTGCTTGCATTTGTTCTTCATGCCCTTTGTGTCGTGCAGACGGTCAGTCTGCACAAGATAGCGGCAGCAATGCCTACGAGCGTTGAACGTGATTCCAATTTGAGGCGAGTGCAGAGATTTCTTGCCGGATATGCTCTCAACCTTGACCTTATCGCCAAAGTGATATTTGCGCTTCTGCCAGTCAAGACAGGACTTGTTCTGAGCCTCGACCGCACCAACTGGAAATTCGACGAGGTCAACATCAATATCCTTATGCTTGGAGTGACATACAAGGGTGTTGCATTTCCCCTGCTCTTTACCATGCTTGACAAGCGCGGCAATTCCAATTGGAAAGAGCGGACACGGATGATTGATAGATTTATACGGCTGTTCGGTGCCGAGTGTATCGATTCCCTCGTCGCCGACCGCGAGTTTGTCGGAAAGGAATGGGTCGAGTATCTCAACAACAGGCGCATCCGATACTACCTGCGAATCAAGCAGAATTTTTTGCTGCGTAATCCCAAGTCCTCTGAAGATGTCAGGGCATGGCATCTGTTTCACGGCCTCAAGCTCGGACAGGAGCGTGTCTACGACAAGCTGTTTCTCCTTAAAGCTGAATTCCGGAGCCATGCTGAAAAACTCCGATGGCGTGCCTGAACTGCAAATTTGTGTCATGTACTTAATAAAAATATAATCGTATGTAGCCCAATAATGCGGGAAATTGTTTGGTTGCTTATAGCCTCCGTAAACAGTTGGCGGCGCGGACGGATGCGGCCGTGAAGACTCCTACCGGGTCTTACGGCTATACCCCGGGAAGCGGCACCGAGGTACAGCCCGGGAGCGGGGTTGTCGACATATAGTTGTTATTGTTGTAGAATTATGAAAAGAAAAAATTTAATTAACCTTTATCCCAATAGCAATAATAATGGATGTTGATAGCTGTGATAAAAATACATGTCCGGATTTGGAAAAACGGTTATCATTATTCTGACTGTACGAATCTACACGTTATCTTCATGTCATGTCGTTGCATACAAGCCTATTGGCACTGTTGTAAACACCATGTTGATAACAGGTGCGTGTAGATATTTTGATAACCTAAAATTACTGAAAACAGTTGATAACCCTACTGAAAACGCCTCGATAATTAAGCGCTATCTTATTTGCAATCCGGGGTATGGACCGGGCTTAATCGACTCATTCCAAATATCCAAATCGAGTTGTTGAAAAGTATGGAAAGAGATTTCAACAGTTATTGACACCGTTGTCAACATGAAGATAAACAATGTAGGCGCGGAGTTGTTCACACGCTTACGCCGCATAGTGCGTAAGCCTCATCCCGCGGTGTTGTTAGCATAGCTTTGCGCACAAGGTATGTTGTGGCTTTAAACATGGATGTCGACAGGTTATCATCATCTCAATATGCGATAAATCAGTGTATTGAATCTGTTATCAACATGATGTTGACAACCTGTGTCTACATCGGTTGATAATGCCTGCTCGTTGGATCCGGCCTATAAATATCACGTCTGGCAGGGATTATAATTTGCACAGGCGGGAAATGATGATTATTTTTGCCTTATGATTACTAAGTCGTTGTCAATCCACTGAAACTACCATGTCACTACATCATCACATCACGGCCACCATACTTACCCTCAACGAGCGGGAACATATAGGTGCGTGTATAGATTCTCTTGCCGGGATAGCCGACGAGATAATAGTTGTCGACAGTGGTTCGACCGACGGCACTGTCGATATATGTCGCAGTCGCGGATGCCGTGTCGTGACACGCCCCATGAAAGGCTACGGGGCGCAGCGGCAGTATGCCACCTCGCTTGCCGGTCATACCTACGTGCTGGCGCTCGACGCCGACGAAGAGCTGTCGCCCGCCGTGCGCGAGAGTCTGCTGCGGCTCAAAGCCGAGGGTTTCGGCCATCGTGGATATTCCTTTTCACGCCTCAACTTCTACTGCGGTCAGCCGGTGAAGCACTGCGGCTGGTATCCCGACACCCAGGTGAGGCTTTTCGACAAGCGTTATGCCAACTGGAATCTGCGTGGTGTCGACGAGCGTGTGATTTTCCACGATGACGTGGAGCCGGAGCCTGTCGACGGCGACATACTTCATTACCGCTGCTCTTCGCCGGAGGAATATGAGGCTACCCAGGAGGCACATGCCGCCCTGGAAGCCGAGCGCATAGTGTCGTCGCGGCGACATATTTCAGCCTTTGAGCCATATTGGCAAGGGATGAAAGCCTTCATTAATTGTTATATCGGTCAAGGAGGATGGATGGACGGCACGATAGGACGCGCCATAAGCCGGCGTTGCTTCTATTCGGCCCTCCACGCCTACCGTAAAGCCCGTACCCTGACATGAAGATAATAGATGTTTACGACAACGGCGGCTATAATTCGCTGCCCGACGTGATGATATGCGACCGCCTGCGCCTCATGGCCGGCGAGGGGCAGCCCTTGGGCGCGCTCCGGCGCAAAGGCTCCGTGGCCGACAGCCTTGCCGCGCAGTCCGGAATAGAAGTCCAGACTTCGGACTTCGGAGTGGGAATGCGCATGTTTACTTTCCCGATGAAAGTGAGGAGGCTTTGCGGCGATGCCGACCGCATAATAATCCACACCTACCGTATTGACCATGCCGAGCGTGCCCTGCTTCTCGCGCGGTCGATGTCGGGGTGCGACATAAAGGTAGTGCTTGAACTGTCGTCGGGGCATCTGCCTCCCGATACCCCTTCGGCCCGCTTCACTCTCGCCAATATCGACGGAATGATATTCCACACTGAATATGACCGCGAGCGCTACGCCGCATCGTCGGGAACGGGAGTGGCAGCGATGACCCGAAGCGAAGTTATAGCGCCGGGCATACGGATTCCCGACAAGGCCGTTGACGGCGACGACTCGCACGAGCTCGTCGTGACATGGGGCGGACGCATCACCACAGGCTGCGGACTCGACCATGTGATTGAGGCCATGGGCATGACCCACCACACACCCGTAAAGCTCGTTGTTGCGGGGCAGGGTGAGGCGCGTCAGGCTATGCCGCTTGTGCGTCGCGCCAAGGCGCTGGGCATAGACGCCCGCGTGGAGTGGCTCGGCGACATAGCCCTCAGTCCCGAATTGATAATGAAGTCCGACGCCCTCATCATTCCCGACGGAGAGTCGGCCGTGGCGGTAGAGGCAGGAGTGGCGGGAATGGCGTGTGGCGTGCCGCTCATCATTGCCATGTGCGAGCGCATGCGGGAGTTGGGCGAGGACGGCATCAATGCCATGTTTTACGACCCCGCCGACCGGGAGAGCCTTGTGGCAGTGTTGCGCACGCTCGCCGGCAAGCCCGACAAGAGGCGCGAACTCGGCAAGGCGGCGCGAGTCAAGGCCGAGGCGCAATATGATTTGCGGTTTAACGTAAGCCGCCTCAACGACTTCTATACCTCACTCATGGCATGAAAGCGACCGCGACAATCTATTACAGCCCCGAAGGAGAGGCGCGTCACCGCGCTCTCGTTGAACGTGTGGTGAAAGAGGGTATCCCTCCCGAAGCCACCGTCATCTTCAAGCAGCGCAACACTGTGGCGACGATTCCGTCGGGTGGCATCACGGTGAATATAAAGTCGTTTGCGCTGCCCAACATAGTCAACCGTTATGTCTACGGCCGAATACGCAAGAGCAAAGCAAGGCGCTCGTTTGCCAATTCGCAGCGGCTCACGCGCCTCGGCTTCCTGGTACCAGCGCCGCTCGCTTTTATCGAGGAGCGCACGGCGCTGACATTCCGCCGCAGCTTCTTCATATCCGAACATGTTTTCGGGCTTACCGAAATGCGCTCGCCGGAGCGTCACGATTTTTGCGGCGAGCTTATGGCGGCACTCGGTCGCGAGATTGCGCGGCTCCACGCGGCGGGGGTGTGGATGAAAGACTTCTCGCCGGGCAACGTACTGTTTCGCCGCAATCCGTCTACGGGGGGCTTCGACTTCTATTATGTCGACCTCAACCGCATCCGTTTCGACGACCATGACCCGGCGCATCTCGACAGGATGTGGGAGCGCATACTCTTCGTCCCCGAACAGATAGCCGCCGCCACGCGCGCCTACGCCGAGGCTACGGGCCGCGACGCCGACAAGGTGTTTGCCACAGCCATGAAACGATGGAATGCGTTCACGTCACGCAAACGAAAGAAATCAGTAAAACATTAACACATAAACACACATGAGCGACCTTCTGAAAATCTACTGTACCAACCTGCAACGATATATCGACTTCAACGGCGGAGATTCGCTGCTCGACATCTACAATACGATTGCTCCCGAACTCGGCTTCGAGGCGATATGCGCCCGCGTCAACAACAAGAACGAGGGCCTCGGCTACCGCCTGTTCCGCCCCAAAATGGTGGAGTTTCTGCCCTATGCTTCCGACTCAGGACGACGCGTCTACACGCGCTCGCTATGCATGATGCTCTATAAGGCGGTCAACGACACCCTTCCGGGCGCCCGACTGAAAATAGAACACTCTATCTCGCACGGATATTTCTGTCGGTTGCTCGACATCGACGGACCGCTCACGCCCGAGACGGTGGTAAAACTGCGTCACCGCATGCAAGAGCTCGTGCGCGCCGATTACCAATTTGTGCGCAAGGAGCGCATGTCGGAGCACGTGGCCGATATATTCCGCAAGCAGGGTCTTGCCGACAAGGTGCGCCTCATAGAGAGTCTCCACGACCTCTACACCACCTACTACACACTCGACTCTCTCGCCGACTCATATTACGGCTCTCTCGCGCCTCATACCGGCATGATTGACACATTTGACCTGCTCCCCTACCACGACGGAATGCTGCTGCTCCCGCGCGACCCGCTCGTGCCCGGCGCACCCTGCACCCCTGTGGCGCAGGAGAAGATGTTCAGGGCTTTCACCGACTATCAGGAGTTCAACCATATCATCGGCGTGACGAATGTGGGCGAGCTCAACGATGCTGTGGCAGCCGGGCGTTCGGCCGACCTCATCAACGTGGCCGAGGCGCTCCACAACAAGCGCATATCCACGATTGCCGACATGATAACCGAACGCTTCGAGGAGGGTGGCGCACGAATAGTGCTGGTGGCCGGGCCGTCGTCGTCGGGCAAGACTACGTTTACCAAGCGACTCGCCATACAGCTCATGACAAATCTCATGCGGCCCAAGATGATTTCGCTCGACGACTATTTCGTGGACCGCGAGCACACTCCGCGCGATGCCGACGGCGAAAGGGACTACGAGAGCCTGTATGCGCTCGATCTTGACCGCTTCAACGCCGACCTCAACGCGCTGCTTGCCGGCGAGGAGGTCGAACTCCCCTACTACAACTTTGCGACAGGAACACGCGAATATCGCGGCAACCGTATCAGGCTCGAAGAAAACTCCGTGCTGCTCATCGAGGGCATACACGGCCTTAATCCCGAGCTTACCGCACAGATTGAGGAGCGCATGAAATTCAAAATCTACATCTCGGCGCTCACCACTATTGCTATCGACGACCACAACTGGATTCCCACCACCGACAACCGTCTGCTCCGTCGTATTGTGCGCGACCACAAGTACCGCGGCACGTCGGCCGTCGACACTATACGCCGCTGGCCCTCGGTGCGCCGCGGCGAGGACCGCTGGATATTCCCCTACCAGGAAAATGCCGACGCCATGTTCAACTCCTCGCTTCTGTTTGAGCTCGCCGTCATCAAGGAGCAGGCCGAGAAAGTGCTGGAAGCCGTGCCCCGCGATATCCCCGAGTATTCCGAGGCTTACCGTCTGCGCAAGTTCCTGAGCTACTTCACCCCAATTTCGCCCGAGTTTATCCCCTCCACCTCGTTGCTGCGCGAATTTCTCGGAGGTTCATCGTTCAGATATTGACACAATAACTCCGGAATCCTACGACGTGCCTAATTATTTAGGCCTACAACACTCTCGTTTGCGAACTTGTTATCGCATAAGGAACATCACGCTCTTTTCAAGAGCGAGCGCGCCATTACAATAATAATCACTCACCAACGTTATATAGCCAAATGCCCGACTTTAACGACAACTCGCTGCCTGTTCTCGTGGTAGCTACCAATAATGCCCACAAACTCTCTGAGATACGCGCCATACTGTCGCGCAACTTTACAGTCAAGGGGCTTGCCGACATAGGCTGTTTCGAGGATATTCCGGAGACAGCCATGACTCTTGCAGGCAATGCCGAGATAAAGGCGCGATATGTGAAAGAGCATTACGGATTCGACTGCATAGCCGATGACACGGGGCTGCTTGTCGATGCTCTCGGCGGCGCGCCGGGCGTGCATTCGGCACGCTATGCCGGTCCCGGACACGATTCTCAGGCCAACACCGAATTGCTGCTCCGCAATCTCGAAGGGATAGAGCGCAACGACCGCACGGCGCGCTTCGTCACCGTGGTGGCGCTCACCTGCCCCGATGGCTCGGTGAAGTTTTTTGAAGGTAAGGTCGAAGGCATCATCACCACCCGTCAGCTCGGGCACGGAGGCTTCGGCTACGACCCCGTGTTTGCGCCTTTCGAGGCTCCGGGTCTTACCTTTGCGGAGATGAACCAGGAGGCCAAGAATGCCATTTCGCATCGAGGACGCGCCATACGTGCTCTGGCCGACTATCTCCTGCGCTGAACCCCTGTTTATGAACTTTCGCTGTCATATCACTTCTCTTCTCGCTCTCCTCACAGTATCGACAACAATAGTCAGCGCCGCCGACCGCTGGACGGTACATCCTGTGTTCTCGCGCCCGGTAACCCGCGCTGTGGAGACCGCCACAGATGTCTATTATCTGGCCGGAGGCTCCCTGTTCGGCTACGACAAGGAGCGCGACGAACGCCTGAGCTATACGACCGACAATCTGCTTTCGTCATCGGCCGACATCGACAACATTTTCTATGATTATGAGGGCGACCGCCTGCTTATAGCCTATGCCGACGGCAACATCGATCTGCTCGACGGCGCGTCGTCGCCGGAGCGTGTCATCAATCTCCCCGACATAGCCAACGCGTCGACCGTGGGAACGGCGCGCGCGATTAATGATGTGGCATTTGCAGGCGACACCGTTTATGTCGCCACGCAGTTTGGGCTGGTGATGCTTGATGCGTCGCGGGGCGAGACTCTCGCGTCGGGCATATATCCGTCGGGAGTCGAGGGTGTGGCGCTCACCCCCACGCATATCATAATAAAGCATGACGGTGCCGTGCGCTCGCTGCCGCGCGGCAAACGCATATCATCGATAGCCGACTTCACCGTGATGACGCCGTGGAGCGACGTGGCCGAGATGACTGCCCTGTCGCCCACACGCCTGCTTATGCGCCGCGCCGTGACCTCGCGCGAATGTCTCATGACCATCACTTTTCCCGCCGATTGCAGCCGCATATACGGGTCGGCTTCCGTAGACAACGGCTATCGCTCCGCGCAGCCGCTCATATTCACGCCGGAGGGGGCTGTGAGGTATGTGGCCGACGGCCGCCTCTATGGGATTGACGCCGACGGCCGCACCTCGGAGTTGGCTGCGCTCCACGAAGATATTGCCTCCGGCGACGCCATAGCGTGCGCCGGTAGCACCGATGCCATATATGCCGCCGGGCCCGACGGCTTCGCCTGCTACGGCTACACTCCCGGCTCGGGCTGGACAGTGAGGTCGGAGCGTGTGAAGCCCGAAGCACTGAGCGTAAAGAGTGTGGCCTACATAATACCCGCCTCCGACGGACGGGCCTATCTCACCAATCTCGGCCCTACGAACTACCGCTTCGGTTACAGCGACGAGGGCCTGAGCACCATTCAGACCACTTCGCGGCTCGACGCCGACGGCCGTTTTACCGATGTCTCGGCATCCGGTGTCGAGGCCAAAGTCGATATCGCCGACGCCCAGAAGCGTTTCGGGCCTTATCCCGTCGCCCCTGTGCGTCTGGCCGAGGATCCCGATGACCCTGATACCTATTGGCTCTGTACGGGCAACGACGGCCTTTACCGCATCACTTCCGGCAAGTTCGCCGGGCGCTACGACCAAGACAACGCTCCTTTCGTGCCGCAATGGGGTTGCCGCGTATATGACGTGAGCTTCGACCGCGGAGGCAACATGTGGGTGGCGAGTCATACGGGCGACGGCACGTCGGGCATTGCCGTGCTCCCTGCTGACAAGCGTCGTCGTGACCCGTCGGAGGTCACCGCCGCTGACTGGTACGTCGTAAATATTCCCGGCTACTCTTCGGGTAAGGATGTGATTACGCTCCACTGCGCCAAGACGGGCATGATTTTCATCACCGATTCCAATGTCAGTCCGGTGCTCGTGGCAATCGACACACGCGGCACATTCGACGATCTCACCGATGACCGTGTAATGGTGTGGGAAAGCCTTACCGACCAGGATGGCCGCACGTTGGCGCCTGAGCGTCATTCGGCGCTCGCTGAGGACCGCGACGGACGTGTGTGGCTCGGCACCAACGGCGGCGTGGTGGAGATTACCGACCCGACGCGGGCCATAGAGCCGTCGATGACCGTCAACCGCCTCAAAGTACCACGGCGCGACGGTACTAACTCGGCCGATTATCTGCTTGAAACCGATCTGGTTTACAGCATAGCTGTGGACCATGCCGACCGCAAGTGGCTCACGACCGACGGCTCGGGCGTGTTTCTTGTCTCGCCTCGCGGCGACGAGATAATTGCATCGTTCAATGCGTCAAACTCCCCTCTCCCGTCTAATCGCGTCATGTCGGCCTACGTAGCGCCGCTCACAAATTCTGTATATTTCGGTAGTGCTTACGGTCTGGTGGAGTATGAGTCCGACGCCTCGCCCGCTTTGGAGGCCTACGATATTCTTGCTTATCCCAATCCTGTTCGCCCAGATTATTCCGGCGATGTCACCATAACCGGACTTATGGAGGGTTCGCTCGTGAAAATAGCCGACGCTGGCGGCCATGTGGTGTGGCAGGGCCGCTCAGAGGGGGGCATGTGTCGCTGGCCGGTCACCGACATGGGAGGTCGACGGGTAAAATCCGGCATATATCACATACTTGCCTCCCGCACCGGCATGGATGTTGCCTCGCCCTCAGGCTCGGTGGCTAAAATAGCTGTAATCAACTGATATATCAGTTTAATGGGTCTATACGCGGGCTAACGTTCCGGCTGTGTCGAGACGTGCGGCGCCACGGTCGAGCAGCAGGCGGCTCGCTTCGGCTACCGTGAGGGCAGCGATGCCGAGTGAGGCGGCCAACTGTGCTACGCTCTGCGGTCCGCTTTCGAGTAGACTGTTGATGCGTCGCGCTATTGCCTCATAGTCAGGCTCAACGATGCGCCGCGAGCGGCACACGTCGCATTTGCCGCAGTCGGCTGTGTCGCTTTCGCCGAAATATTCGAGCATGGCGCCCACGCGGCAGCGGGTGTCGTCGAACGCAAATCCTTTCATGGCTTCGAGCCGTCGGGCCATACGCTCGCGCTGCTCCTCGTATACCGCCAGCGGGAGCTGTATGTATCGCGGGAGCTCGCGTGAGGTGGTATAGAGCAGAAACGGCGTGGTGGTGCGTGGCACGTAGCTCACCGCTCCCTCGCGGCGCAATTCAAGCAGCGCCTCGTATGTGCGCTGTTCGGTAAGCCCCGTAGAGCGCGCTATCAGGCTCTCGGATATATACACAAAATCGGCGAAAAGGCCGGTGTAGTTGCGCAGCAGTGTCTGAAGCACGGCATCGGCGTCGGCACCGATGCGTAGCGCGTAGAGCTCGTGCTTGTCCATTACTACCATGGCACGCGAGCGTGTGGTTGTCTCGTCGATATAGTCGATATATCCGGCGCGCGAGAGCAGTTGGAGCGAGTTGTGGGCTATCAGCGGCTGCAACTTGTAGGTGGAGCAGAACAGCGGGAAATTGAATTCGAACAGGCGGCCGGCGCCTGTGCCTACCGCTACGTTGAGGAAGTTGCCGGCGAGCTCGTAGACGCGGCGTATGACCTCTTTGTCGGGAAAAGCCTCGTTGAGGCGGCGCGAGAGAGTGGCTTTGTCGTGAGCCGATACGATTACTACGGCCCACGACGGTAGGCCGTCGCGCCCGGCGCGTCCGCTCTCCTGATAATACTCTTCAAGCGACGACGGGAGGTCGAAATGCACCACCGTGCGTACGTCGGGCTTGTCAATGCCCATGCCGAAAGCGTTTGTGGCGACCATTACCCTCACCTCCCCTTTCTTCCAGCGGTCCTGGCGATCGTTCTTATTGTCGGGGTCGAGGCCGGCATGATAATACTCGGCCGATATGCCGGCGTCGGTGATTATCTGCGACAGTTCGCGCGTGCGCCGCCGCGAGCGTACGTAGACTATCGCCGAGCCCTGTGTCGAGCGGAGCACGCGCAGCAACATCTCGTCCTTGTGGTCGGCCCGCCTCACTATATATGATATATTTGGCCTTGCGAATGTGGCCGAGAATGTGACGTGGCCGGGACGGAAAGCGAGGCGACGGCGTATGTCGTCGGCCACTTCGGGTGTGGCCGACGCTGTGAGGGCGAGCACCGGGGCGTCGGGAAATGTGTCGCGCAGACGGTGTACTTCGAGATATGAGGGGCGGAAGTCGTAGCCCCACTGCGAGATACAGTGTGCCTCGTCAACTACGATAAGGCTCACGTCGAGGCGCGACAACTGCGCCGCAAACCCCTCGCTGCGAAGCTTTTCGGGCGAGATATACAGCAGCTTGCAACGGCCTGCTTCAAGGCGCTGCATGGCGAGGCGACGCTCCGACGGCCCCATTGCCGAGCAGAGATACACTGCGCGTATGCCGCGGGCGGCGAGATTGTCGACCTGGTCTTTCATCAGCGAGATGAGCGGGGTCACCACGACGGTGAGCCCCGGCAGCATCAGCGCCGGCACCTGGAAGGTGATGGACTTGCCGCCACCGGTGGGGAGTAGACCGAGGGTGTCGTACCCCGCGGTCACGGCGTCGATTATCTCGCGCTGACGGGGGCGGAACGAGTCGTAGTCCCAGAAGCGGCTGAGTACGGTCTCGGGGGTAACGGCCTGACCTGGCGACGTCATGGCTTTCAGGCGTCGCGCGACCGCCGGCGTGGCGCGGTGTGTATGTCCTTGATAAGCAGCTGCACCTCGTGGCCCGGTACGTTGCGGCGCGTTTCCTCGATAGTGAAGCAGATGTCAAACGGCTTTCCCGAGTGGATATGCTCGAAGTGGCGGGCTGCGTTGAACGCTATGCCGCTCATCACCTTGCCCGAGGTGTCGTCGACGAGCTCGAGCTTTATGTGTTCGAGGTTGCGCCCCACGAGCTTGCTGGTGCCGAAGTCCTGCACGTTGCAGGTCTCGAACACCGGCTTCTGATTGCCGGGGCCGAAAGGATTGAAGCCGCGAAGCAGGTCGACGAACTCGCGCGTGATGTCGGCGAAGGTGATCTGAGCATCGATGTCAATCTGTGGCGTGAGTTGCGAGGGCAGAATGTTGGCGGCGACATACTCTTCGAAGCGGCGCGTGAACTCCGGTATGTTCTCCTCTTTGAGCGAGAGTCCTACGGCATAGGTGTGTCCGCCGAAGTTTTCGAGCAGGTCACGGGCCGACTCGACAGCCTTGTAGATGTCAAATCCCTGTACCGAACGCGATGAGCCGGTAGCGAGACCATTGGTGAGCGTAAGCACCACTGCGGGCTTGTAGTAGAGCTCTGTGAGGCGCGATGCCACGATGCCTATGATGCCGCGGTGCCAGTCCTTGTTGTAAATGACGATGCTCTTGGCGGCTTCGGCGTCGGAGCCGCGCTCCGAGAGTATTGCGTTGGCTTCTTCGGTGATGCGCTTGTCGAGCTCCTTGCGGTCTTGGTTGTAGCGGTCAATGGCCTTGCCTTTTTCAGTGGCTTCGGCCATGTCGCGGGCCACGAGCAGGTCAACCGCCTCGCGTCCGCTCTGCATCCGTCCCGACGCGTTGATGCGCGGGCCTATCTTGAATATCACGTCGGATATGGTGATTTTCTTGCCGGTGAGCCCGCAGATGCGTATTATGGAGCGTAGCCCCATGTTGGGGTTGCTGTTGAGGCGTTTAAGACCGTGGTAGGTCATGATGCGGTTCTCGTCGACCATCGGCACAATATCTGCCGCTATCGACACCGCCACAAGGTCGAGCATCCCTTCGAGGTCTACCGTCGGGATGCCGTTGCTCTGCGCGAACGCCTGCATGAATTTGAAGCCCACTCCGCAGCCCGACAGGTGCGGGCAGGGGTACGGCGAGCCGGCCATCTTGGGATTCAGGATGGCAACGGCGGGCGGCAGCTCGTTGTCGGGCACGTGGTGGTCGCAGATGATGAAGTCGATGCCTTTGGAGGCCGCGTAACGTATCTCTTCTATGGCTTTGATGCCGCAGTCGAGGATAATAATCAGTTTCACCCCCTGCTCCGCTGCGTAGTCGATGCTCGACAACGATATGCCGTAGCCTTCGTCGTAGCGCGTGGGGATGTAGTATTCGATGTTGGAGTAGAACTGGCGCAGGAACTTGTACACGAGCGCCACGGCGGTAGTGCCGTCGACGTCGTAGTCGCCGTAAACCATGATTCTCTCCTTCCGTCCCATTGCTTGGTTGAGCCGGCCGACAGCCTTGTCCATGTCCGGCATCAGGAAGGGGTCGTGCAAGTCCGACAGCGACGGATTGAAGAACCTGTCGGCCTCTTCAATGGTCGTAATGCCGCGTTGCACAAGGAGTTGGCTTACCGGTGGAGTGCCGGCATAGCGCTCAGCTAATGCTGTCTCCGATTCCTGCTCTATCGAAGTAAGGGGATGGTTGTGCCATTTGCTTGTCATTTATGTTGTTCATTTTTTTATAATCTTATGGAGGGGTATGGTGGGGATGGCGGCACAGGGGCCGCATGAAGCGTATGATAGGGAGAGATTGAAAAGGGGCTATCGGAGAGAGTGGCAGCCGTCGCTGCCATAGCCATTTGCGCGGGCCCGTAGACAGGCTCGCGCTTAATAAGGCAAAAGTAACACAAATTTCGATAAAAAGCCAATTCTGTCCCTCCCTTTAATCTTTATTAATATAGTGTGGCGCGAAATTTTTTTGACTAATTTTGCGCTGCAATGAAACAGACACATCTCGTCACGGGCCGTTTTGCGCCGTCGCCCTCGGGCAGGATGCACCTCGGAAACATCTATGCGGCATTCATGTCGTGGCTTTCGGCGCGTCGGCAGGGAGGCAGATGGATTCTGCGAATCGAGGACCTCGACCCTCAGCGCTCCAAGCCTGAATACGCGCGCCTCATAGAGGATGACTTGCGCTGGCTCGGCCTCGACTGGGACGAGGGGGGTATCGCCGACGGCTATTGTCAGAGTCTCAGGGGCGGTCTGTACGCCGATGCCCTCGCGCGGCTCGAAGAGCTCGGGCTGGTGTATGCCTGTCGGTGTACTCGCGCCGACATCATGGCCACTCAGGCGCCGCATCAGAGCGACGGCCGCGTAATATATGCCGGCACATGCCGGCCGCATAACTGTCCGCCTTACGCTCGCCCCGAGGGGCCAGGGGCGCGTCGCCTATATGTACCCTATGGCGAGAGTGTCGACTTCACCGACCGCAACTTCGGTCGGCAGCATGTAGTCCTTGCCGCCGAGTGCGGCGACTTTATCGTGCGTCGTGCCGACGGCGCATGGGCCTATCAGCTCGCTGTGGTCGTTGATGACGCCCTTATGGGCGTGACGGAGGTGGTGCGAGGAGCCGACCTGCTTCTATCAACCGCACAGCAGATATATCTCTACCGTCTGCTCGGCCTTACGCCTCCCGATTGGGCACATTTGCCACTGATTACCAATGAGGCGGGTGTAAGGTTGTCGAAGCGCGACGCCTCACTGTCAATGGAGGCTATCCGTGCGTCGGGGGCAACGCCCGACGAGGTTATCGGGCGCGTTGCCGCCCTTGCCGGCCTCATCCCGGAGCCGGCCCCTGTTTCCCTCCACTCCCTGGTGTGACACACACGCCTCACTGCCCGCCGGTCATAAAAAATGAAAGTGCACTACTTCACAGTAGCGCACCTCCCTCATAACCAAAATTCAAGTATATATAAAGTTGCGTTGTCTAACACTTTTACGGACGCGGCGGCGAGCTGTCGTTGAGCTTCACATAATAGCGTCCTCGGATTTTACACTGCAAAATTACTACACTTTCGTTCTATTTGCAATAGATTCGTAGTTTATAAAGCCTAAAAAATGCTAATTCAGAATGTTAAAATCGCTTGTATATTTAACCGCGTTGCCCGTTGGTGTAGAGTGCCGTTCACTGAGCGCATGTGATTGTGTCGGCTCAGTCTATTGCATATTGACTGACTGTTTGAGCTGTTACTAATCTGCAAAATATTCACATAAAAGTCAGCGGGGGAGGGCGCCGGGCAGGGTGTTCCGAGGCGCGTATAGGACTGTGCGGCGCGTGGGGTGAAAGGGGGTACCTGATTTGGCTGCCACACCTTTTTTTTGTAACTTTGTGGGCGCTTGGGCCGTAAGTGCCGCCGATGCGGTATAGATAAGGCGGCCCGGGCAAGCCTTTGACCAATTATGACCGACGACCAGCTTTTTGACCCATCACTCATATCCGACGATACTCCCGACTCTTCTGCCGACGTTTCAGCTAATTATGACGAATCCAATATCATAACGCTCGAATGGCAGGAGCATGTGCGTCGACGCCCCGGCATGTACATAGGCAAGCTTGGCGACGGCTCAAATGCCGACGACGGCATATACGTGCTGCTGAAAGAGGTGATTGACAACTCGATAGACGAGCATATGATGGGCTTCGGCTCCAAACTCGACATCACTCTCAGCGACACTACTGTGACGGTGAGCGACTATGGCCGCGGTATTCCGCTCGGCAAGGTGGTCGACGCTTCGTCGAAAATGAACACCGGCGGTAAATACGACTCCAAGGCGTTCAAGAAGTCGGTGGGTCTCAACGGCGTGGGTATCAAGGCGGTAAATGCTCTCTCTGAATCGTTTGTGATAGAAAGTTGCCGCGGAGGGGAGCGCAAGCGCGTAGAATTTTCGTGCGGTAAGATAGTGCGTGAGTGGGAAATAGAGCCTACCGATCGCCCCGACGGAACTACGGTGACATTCACGCCCGATGCCGGCATATTCCGTGAATACCGTTACCGAGAGGAGTTCATAGTGCCGCTCGTCAAGAACTATACGTTCCTCAACACCGGCCTCGCCATCAACCTCAATGGCAAGCGATATATAAGCCGTGGCGGTCTTGAAGACCTCCTCAAAGAGGCTATGACCAATGAGCCGCTTTACCCCATAATACATCTCAAAAGCGACGACATAGAGGTCGTTATCACACACGCGAGTCAGTACGGCGAGGAGTTTTACTCGTTTGTCAACGGCCAGCACACCACTCAGGGCGGCACTCATCTCTCGGCTTTCAAGGAGGCCGTGAGCCGCACCATAAAGGAGTTTCTGGGCAAGGCACAGTTTGAGTACAGCGACATACGCAATGGCATGGTTGCCGCAATAGCTCTCAAAGTGGAGGAGCCGGTGTTTGAGAGCCAGACAAAGACGCGTCTCGGCTCGCGCGACATGGGCCCCGAGGGTCCGACGATAGCCAAGTTTGTTGGCGACTTCATAAAGAAAGAGCTTGACAACTACCTGCATAAGGAACCCGACACCGCCCAGGTGATACTGAAAAAGGTGCAGGAGAGTGAGCGCGAGCGCAAGGCCATGGCCGGTATCACCAAGCGCGCACGCGAGCAGACCAAGAAAATCAATCTGCATAACCGCAAGCTGCTCGACTGCCGCGTGCATCTCAACGACACCAAGGGCGACGAGGAGCTTAAGCTCGCCAGCTCGATTTTCATCACCGAGGGCGACTCGGCCGCCGGCTCTATCACCAAGATACGCGATGTGGCAACACAGGCCGTGTTCTCGCTGCGAGGCAAGCCTAAAAACACCTATGGCAAGACAAAGAAAATGGTGTATGAGAACGAGGAGTTCAATCTGCTCCAAGCTGCCCTCAACATCGAGGAGAGCCTCGACAACCTGCGCTACAACAAGGTGATAATAGCTACCGATGCCGATGTCGACGGAATGCACATACGCATGCTGCTGCTGACGTTCTTCCTCCAATTCTTCCCCGAGATAGTCAAGAAGGGCCACATATACATCCTCCAGACCCCGCTTTTCCGCGTGCGCAACAAGACCATAGTGCGCCGCGCAGGCAAGAAAGGTGCCGATAAGGCCGCCGACGAGACATATTACTGCTACTCCGACGAGGAGCGCATCGCCGCGATAGCCAAGCTCGGCGACAAGGCCGAGATAACCCGATTCAAAGGTCTCGGCGAAATATCACCCGAAGAGTTCCGCGGCTTCATCGGTCCCGACATACGCCTCGACCGCGTAAGCCTTCACAAAGAGGACGGTGTGGGGGAGATGCTTCGCTTCTATATGGGCAAGAATACCGTAGAGCGTCAGAACTTCATTATCGAAAACCTTGTTGTAGAAGATGACTCACAGATTTCCTGATGGCAACCCAGCGGGGGAGAGGAGGGCGGTATATGCCGGGTCGTTCGACCCCTTTACCCTCGGGCATCTCTCCATTGCCGAGCGTGCCGCCGCCATCTTCGACCGCCTCATCATCGCCATAGGCTACAATTCGGCGAAAGCGCCGTTGCCCCAGGCTCTCGAAAGCCGCCGCGACGCCATAGTAAGGGCCGTCGACAAGCTTCCCGAGGCTCTGCGAAGCCGCTGCGAGGTGATGGTCTACTCAGGCGAGCTCACCGTCGACCTCGCCAGTAGGCTCGGGGCGCGCTGGCTGGTGCGCGGCGCCCGCACGGCCACCGAATTTGAATCGGAGATGGCGCTTGCCGACATCAACCGCCGACTTGCCGGAGTGGAGACGGTGATAATTCCCGCCCTTCCGGAGCTCGCGTCGTGCAGCTCGTCGGTGGTGCGCGAATTGCGGAGCTACGGCCGCGATGCCGCCGAGTTCCTGCCATAATTACGCTATTACATCTGATTATGAAAAGAATATTACCTATTATAGCCATAATGGTCTGCTGCCTGACGCGCATATACGCTCCGGCACAGCAGGCCGCCTTTACTCCTGAACAGAAGATACGTATCGTGGAGCAGATAGTGGAGCGTTTCTATGTCGACTCCCTCAATCCCGACGCTATGGTCGAGGAGGGGATACGCGCCATGCTGCGCACCCTCGACCCGCACTCGCAGTATTCCGATGCCGAGGAGACCAAAGCGCTCACCGAGCCGCTCGAAGGCAACTTCTCCGGAGTAGGCATACAGTTTAACATGCTCACCGACACCCTCTACGTCATCGCCACGGTGGCCGGAGGCCCCTCGGAGCGCGTCGGCATCCTTGCCGGCGACCGTATACTGAGTGTCAACGACACCCTCATAGCCGGCGTCAAGAAGCCCACTGCCGACGTTATGCGCATGCTCCGAGGCCCCAAGGGATCGGAGGTGGAAGTCAAGGTATTGCGCGGTGCATCGCCCGACTTGATTACATTCCGCATCACCCGCGACGACATACCTATCAACTCGGTCGACGCATATTATATGGCGGCGCCCAAGGTGGGATATGTGCGCATAAGCCGCTTTGCCGAGTCGACGGCCGATGAGGTGGTCGACGCCTTCAACGCTCTGCGCAAGCAGGGGATGCGCGACCTCATCATCGACCTCGAAGATAACGGAGGCGGCTATCTCAACGCCGCGATTCAGCTTGCGAGCCTCCTGCTGCCGAAAGACGCTCCGATAGTGTTTACGGAGGGCATGCGTCAGGAGCCTATGCACTACAACAATACCGTCGAGGGGCAGCTTCAGAACGGGCGCGTCGTGGTCATGGTCAACCAATACTCGGCCTCAGCGTCGGAGATTCTTTCGGGAGCCATTCAGGACAACGACCGCGGCGTAATTGTTGGCCGGCGCACATTCGGCAAGGGCCTCGTGCAGCGTCCCTTCCCCCTTCCCGACGGCTCTATGGTGCGTCTTACGACCGCCCACTACTACACCCCATCGGGCCGCTCGATTCAGAAGCCTTACACACGAGGCGACGACGGCGACGCCTACGCCCGCGACATCCTCGACCGCCTCAATTCCGGTGAGCTCATGAACGCTGATTCCGTTCACTTCTCGGAAAAGGACCTTCACCACACCTTGCGTCTCAATCGCCCGGTTTACGGGGGTGGAGGCATCATGCCCGACCGCTTTGTACCGCTTGACACTTCGTTCTATACCACTTACTACCGCGACCTTGTGGCAAAAGGCGTGCTCAATCGCTACTCGCAGGGCTACGTCGATGCAAACCGTGCCTCGCTCAAAAAGCAATACCCCGGCGTGGAGAAGTTTATAAAGAACTTCGAGGTGACCGACGGCATGATTGACAGCCTTGTGGCACTTGGCGCCCGTGAGGGAGTGGAGGCCGATGAAAAGAGCCTCGCCACTTCGGGCAGCTATATCCGTACCGTAATCAAAGCTCTCATTGCCCGCGACCTGTATGACCAGACGGCCTATTACCGTGTCACCAACGAGATTGACCCTGTGTATGTGGAGGCATTGCGTATCATCACCGACCCGGATGCCTATACGTCGCTTCTGCCGGCCAGGTAGGGCGGTAGAAGCGACGTGTCGCCTATACTGCGCCAGGATATAAAGCATTCACAGCCCGGAGCGTTAACGCTCCGGGCTGTGAATGTAATCGGTGCGGCCGGCTATTGTCGGCCGTAAGGCGTCGTTATTCCTTGCCGGCGAGAGGGGAGGGAGTGGCGTAGACGCGGGCGGCAAGTTCCTTGTCAAGCATGTAGAGGCCGAATTTGTTCCCCTCTACGGCATCGAATGCCGAAATCATCTCGCGGCAGTTCTCCTCCTCCTCGACCTGCTCGTTGACAAACCATACGAGGCTGTTCTGTGAGGCGAAGTCAATGTCGTCGTGAGCTATTGTGGCGAGGTTCTGAATCATGGCGGTCACCTTTTTCTCGTGTTCGAGAGTGGCACGGAACATTTCGAGGGGGCTTGCCCATGTGGTGGGCACCTCGGCGATAGGCTTCAGTTCTACCTTTGCGTCGCGCGAGGCGAGGAAGTTCATGAAGATGCGGGCGTGATCCTGCTCCTCACGGAACTGGATGAAAAACCAGTTGGCTACACCCTTGAGCCCCTTGTTTTCGGCGTCGAGGCTCATCGAGAGATAGAGGTAGGCCGACCAGAGTTCGGCGTTGATCTGCTCGTTTATGGCATCGTGAAGTTTCTTGCTTAGCATAGCTTTATATGTGTTTGGGTTATATTGATGAAGTCTTGATAAATGCCCCCTGTCACGGGCAAGCAACAGGGGGCATATAAGTATCTTACGGAGTGTTGTCCTTTCTGTGGCAAAGTTACTTAATCATCGCCGAATTTGCAAATAATTGTGCGTCTCCCCTGCCGGCGGCTTCGTCACCGCTGCCTGACCTTGCCTTCGACCCTGGGTTCGAAGATGGTGATGAGCGAATCCAGCTCGCGGCGCATCTGCCGTATGGCCGGCGACATCACCTTGGGCTTGAGGAAGATGGTGTAACGACTCATTTTCAGGAAGCTCGCGGTGTCGTTCACCGCCGGGTCGGCATAGTGCAACGCCAAAAGATAGCGGGGATAAATCCGGTCAGGCAGCCTGTTGATTGCCTTGCGGAAATAATGCACGGCCATATCATAGTCGCCCGTGTCATGACAGTTGCGCCCCAGAAGGGTGAGGAACATCGGGTCAGAACTCACCTCCACGCCGCGATGCAACACGGCTGTCGATTTCTCGTAAAGCCCCGCCTCGCGCAGGGCCTTGCCGTAGTCAAACAGGAATCTCGCCGACTCCCCGTATATCCCGTCAAGCGAGTCGAGGCGGTGGATTGTGGACTCGTCGAGGCTGTATTGGCATATATACCGCATCGTTGACCAGTTGTCGGCTATCTCGCTCCGGCGCACCTGTTGTCGGCAGGCCGTGAAGGCCACGATGCCTATTGCCGCACACATCGCCGCCTTCCCCGCCACGCAACGCCGGGGAGCCGCCACGATGGCGCCCGCTGTCAGCACTGCCGCCGCCGCGATGAACACCGGAAACTGGAAGGGATAGGACGCGAAGCACACTACGGCGAGCGAGAGCATTCCCCCCGCCAGACCGTAGGCTCGTCCGCGCCACGCCGACACCCCCGCGAGCACCATGACGGCGACAAGGAGCAGCATCGCGGGGATGCCGTAGGCTATGCCTGTCTGAAGATACTCGTTGAAGGCATACTCGGGAGTACCCGCCACAGGGATGTATTCCGACCACGGTATCTCCCGGAAATAATCCTCCTGAGCCTCCCCGAGCTCTCCGGCCACACGCGCCGCCCCCGCGCCCGTCAGCGGATGCCGCAGCATCGCCGACACCCCCGTGCGCCACAGGAAGAGCCGTCCCAGAGCCGACGCCGGCTTGAGATACAGCAGAAACGCCACGGCCGCTATCGCCGCTACGACCGCCCCGACGAGCACCGCAGGGCGCGGGCGCCGTATCCGTCCGCTCCCCGCCGCCGTGAGCAGGCACCCCGCGGCCGCCGCCACCCATCCCGTGCGCCCCATCAGCACCGGCATTATCGCCACCGCCGCGATGACATACACCAGAGCCGCCCAATGCAGCGGCCTGAAGCGGCGCCCGTCGAGAGCATACCGGAGCGCCACAGGCAGCACCATCGCCAGGAAGCCGCAATAAGGCCCGGGGTTATAGAACGTACCTGTGGCCGGATAGAGCGAGTGGAGACTCGCCCTCAGCCCCAGCAGCTGCATCCATCCCAGTCCGCACTCCCACAGTCCCGCCGCCATGAGCAGCAGGCCCGTCACTTCCGTCACACCTATTCTACCGGTCTCAGTATCCGTTGCCATTGTATTCCGTCACTGTTTTTCGACCACACGGTAAACACCGCGCGGCCCACTATGAAATCCTCGGGCACAAGCCCCCAGTAGCGCGAATCCATCGACGCCACCGCGTTGTCGCCCGCCATGAAATAATAATCCTCCCTGAAAGTGTAGGCCGTCAGCACGCTGTCGCCGAGCCACACCCGGCCGTCGCGGCGCGTGACGCCGCGACCCGTCTCCCGCTCTATCATCTGCCGGTAGCGTCGGAATGTCACCGTGTCGACCGGCAGCGTCATCCCTTTGGCCGGCACCACGAGCGGTCCGAAGTCGCGTATCGTCCAGTTGTCAATCGTGTCGCTCAGGTCGGCCATATACCCCCGTCGCCGCTCGGCGCGGAGCGCGTCGTCGTCGGGATAGAGGCGCCCGAACTCCTCCGGCGTCGCATAGCGCCGCAGCGTGTCGCCGTTGACCGTGTAGACGAAGCCCCTTATCGCCACCGTGTCGCCCGGCACTGCGATGCAGCGCTTGATGTAGTAGGTGCGCACATTCATTGCGATGGTGTCCCACGAACCTTGATGCACGAAGTTGAACACCAGCACGTCGCCGCGCCTGAAGCGGCGCCATCGGGGCATGCGCCATATCCCCACGCTGTCGCCGCGTGCCGCCCCCGCGATGTCAAACAGCCGCGCGCCCGTCGACAGCTTGTCCACCACCACCGTGTCGCCCGGCTTTATCACGGGCTGCATCGAGTCGGAGGGGATGGTAAACGACGCGTAGACAAACAGCAGACAGAACAGCCACAACAGGAAAAGGCAGCTCGCGGCAAACGCAAGGTTTACCACGGCTGCCTTCACTACTGAAACTATTCGGGTCCGGGTCATATCGGCAAGGGGATTAGACCGCTCTCATTCTAATTCTTATTTTTTTCATCTGATAAATGAGCAAACAACAACCGCCCTGATTAAGGAGACTGTCAACAGTCTCTGATCCTCTTTGAAATCCATAGGTTGTCAGTTGATTATATTGTTCATAATCATCATTTATATATCCGATGAAGCTATTATCATTGGTTGCATCACCTATGTTAATAGGTAGATTGCGTGCCCACTTCGTTGAATTACTGAACACCTGCTTTTTGGATGAAAACATCTGTTGTCCGTAGGCACCTTCGGTAATATCAAATACTGCAAAATCATCAGTGACAAACGGCGTTTCACTCAGATATTGCCATGATGTATTTTCTAAATCTTTAAGACGTAACGCCTTATCATTTGGAACCGGATTGTTGAATTCTATCGGATAAAACTGCGGCGGTTTATTTTGAGTAAATCTGAAATAGCCCTCATATTTTAGCGCGTGGAATATGATATCCTTACCGTGACGTGTGAAATACCTTCTCTTTCCATACATTTCTACATAGTCATCCTCTACTGGAAGATACGATTCTATGACATTGAACTCTCCATCTGTCTGCCATACTGCATTGTTAAATACATTTTTAGGTTTGACAGCCTTCGGGTTATTATTAAGCCAGGTAAATAGAAACGAGTCATCGTCGAAAGCTTCCATATCCCATGCAACAAATGGTATTGATTTCTTTTCGATAAAAGAGCCATCGCCTAATGAATATTTTAATATCGCATGGGAATAGTTGTCAAGAACATATATTGACGTCGATGTAACGGTAAATGCTGCTGTCTCCAAATATTCCTCCGGGCCCGGTCCCTTCTTATCTATGACAAACAGTAATTTCCCAGAGGGGAAATCATAGACTTGAATACATCCTTGATGCTTTTCACCTACAACCACTTTCCCATTCATGACACTAATTTTGGAAATATCTCTGAGAACGTTTATATCACTGAATTCCAAAGGCACCCATATCACTGTATCAAGCATCCACGAAGGCATTGTATCGCATTGATCAGTGTAAATCAATGGCTCCTCTGTAACCACTGATTCTATCAACTTACTATCACGATTTTGGGTTGTGCAGCTGACTACACCCAATAGTATTATTATGAAAATAAAATATTTGCACATATACACAATGTGGTATTTCAATATCTGAATAATAATGTACTCTATCAGGAGAATATAATGTCAACTAATAATAAATATTAGTTGACATTATATCGCCCTTAAGAATTTAGGCAGGATGTACGGGACACTTCTTAGAATTGCATCCCGAACCGCCGCCTTGACATGTGATAACTTCTACTTTGCAGCGAGTTGTTCCCAGCCAATTAGAACCAATCGCAACATTGCATGTAGAGGAATAAGGGAAGCCACTCGGATATTCGAAAGATCCTGTGTTATCACCCTCATTATCATCGGCGAGGGCCTCGGCGTTTTCGAGCTGAAGGTCTGAAAGACCTTCAGCGGGAGTAGCGGTGGCATTGCCGAGATAGCCACCGACTCCCATCAGGGCCGCGATTGCGGCCGGAACAAACATTTTTTTGTTCATAGCAGGTTGTTTTAGGTTTAACTTAGACTACTGAAACTATTCGGGTCATGCGATGATATCTCTTTGTATGCCAAAATATATCAGTTGTTTATCTGTAAAGCGACAGCAGAACTATGGCTTCATTCCTGCATCTCCCCAAAAGACTATTTGCGGAAAGAATATAGATTATCATCTGTCGCAGATACAAGAAAAACGATTGACTTTATCTGATCTATGGCTGTTGTCTGCGCTATTACAGGAAGTTTTATTTTTTTTATAGGGTTACCGTCAAAATCATATATCTCTATTGAACTATGACCGTCATATGTATCAAGATTTACATCATTTTGTGTCAAAGCCCACAATTTATCTCCGTCAATTTTTACATCGGTATAATAAATATGATTAGACATGCTATTGCCGACCAAAACTTTTATATCATCCAATTTTCCACTCGTAATTCTGCCTATAAGTAATTTATTCTGATTAGTAAATGCAAGAGCAAAACGTCCGGTTGCCTTATCATAATTCCACACGAAGTTATCGACTATAGACTCACCGTGTAAATTTATATTAGGAATTACAAGTGAATCCGTATCTACGCCTATATGCAAATCACGGATTTTAAGACGAAGTCCATCGGAACGAAAATCGACATATCCCACAATCGGGAAGCCAACATCGTGAATATCGCTAACAATAAAATGGCCGGTATTACCAGATTCCATTACTACATTTTTGGCAATACGATACCACTTCATTTGTCTGTTATCAACAATCAGTAATTCATTGGTATCATTAATAGGTGAGATTGCCACATTCATATATTCACCGGGTCCGTCTCCCTTTGGAAAAATTGAATCAGTGACAGATAGGTTTTCCAAATTCAATGTGTAGACCCACATAGGTGTTCCCTCAGTCTGAATTTTTATTATGCTATCAGCTGACAGGATCTGTGACACATGGGCAATAAGTGGAATTTCCAATGTGTCAACTGCTATCTCCACTACCTCAGAAAAATCCGAGGACTTTTCATACTGTATGTTTTGCTTGTGCCCTGAAGGGGAGCAAGCAATACATATAGTAAGGCAGATTACAATGATATTAAGTAACCGCATTTTCTGGCAATTTTAATTGCACAGGCCTTTAGGGTTATAACCCTCACGAAGTACGCCACAGCAATCGTAAAATGATTGTTTTACTCTAAACAGGCCCGAAAGGGACCATTGTTTAAATCCTCCGGTAAAGACATCACATGGTGTCTCCGTATCATCGGCGAGGGCCTCGGCGTTTTCGAGCTGAAGGTCTGAAAGACCTTCAGCGGGAGTAGCGGTGGCATTGCCGAGATAGCCACCGACTCCCATCAGGGCCGCGATTGCGGCCGGAACAAACATTTTTTTGTTCATAGCAGGTTGTTTTTGTTTGACTTAGGTTTGTTATCACTGGTATCTTATTAGAAAGTAAGATTCAGGTCATAGAGGTCGATGTTGAAGAGCTGGCGGCCATCGCGCCAGACGAATATCTGCTCTTCGCGGCCTTTGGTGAGATTGCGGAGCCACAGCACCGCGCCTTTCGGCGCCTCGAAATCGATGGAGAAGCCGGTCGACATCCTGCGCCCCGCCGATTTCCACCCCTCAGGCCCCGCGAAATACAGCAGCTCATACTCCTGCGCCGGAACAACGAAATTATCGTCGTTGTGCGGCAGAAGAAACAGCGCGGCCACATCGTCGGGCGAGTCGATATGCAGGATGCAGCCCTCGTCCTGCGGCTTTAGTTCCAGACTGTAATCAGGTTGCAATATGCGGGTATAGCGCTCCCTGGCGGCATCGTCGCCCACTACCGACAGCGGCAGACGGTCGAGTCCAAGAGTATCGCGGCAGGCCAATAGCATTGATATCTCGGCACCGTACTTTCCCTTGCACATGGTGTCGGCATAGACACGCAGATAGCGCCCCGTAAGCGGGTTGTCGGGATTGATGCGGCGGTAGCTGTGGGCCGGCGGAGTATCTATCACATCGAGGTCGGTCCATGGGCCGCGGGCCGTGGGAGCCGACTGCACATGTACTCCTACAACCGAGCTAAAACGACTCTTCTGATGGTATCCGGGAGTAAACTTGCGTGTCAGCGTCACCTTCTCGTAGCTGCCCTTGTCGGGCACGAAACTATGCAGTGAGCCGTCGTGCCGCAGCATGAACGGATAGCCGCATATCTTCCCATCGGCCATCACCGGGGCATAGATAAGGTTTGGCTCCATGTCTGTGAACACCGCTCTGTCGCCTTTCAGCGAGGCGATGTCGACAGGCTGGAAACGCTGCCCGGCAAACACGCCGAGATACACGGCATTCTCCTCCGAAGCCTTCGCCCGGGGCCATATCGCCACCTCCGCGCGGTTGTGACCGAAATATTCAGCCGTCACATCCTTGAGCCACGGATTGAGCAGCATCGGTGGCACGCCTACAGCCTTGCGGTAGCGGGCAAGACGGTCAAGGTCCGGAGCGAACGTCGAGCGGTAGATCTTGCCCTTGCGACGGCGGTCGTAATAGAGGCTGTCGCGTGTGGGAGGATAATTTTCGTTGTCAAACATACGCATCCGGCGGTCCATGTTGTCCCACACCACGTTCCACTGATGCGCCCCGCCGTTGTCGGGCGACAGCAGCATCCTGTCAACGGCCACCGGCACACCCATCGAGCGCATGGCATACAGCACCCTGTCGCAGTCCTCGCGGCAGTAGCCTATCGGCGCTTCGAGCAGGCCGAGCGCCGAGCGGTGGGGCGTCGACAGACGGTCGTTGTAGTGACACAGTCCCATCCTGTCGACGATGATGCGCGCCGCCTCCACCGAGTTGCCGCAGCGTGCGAGGGTGTCCTCAAGCTCCGCCAACCATTCGCGGTAAGGCTTGCGCCATCGTGTCAGCGGCTCGTCGCCTACGCGGTAGGGGAGCAGCATCTCGCACATCAGATCCTGCGGGAGCTCGCGGTTCCACTGTCTTCCCTCCCACAACCGCCACGCATCGTCGATATTATCGGCAAGGTAATCGGCGGTGACAGTGGCGGCATCTTTTGTCACCGACAGCGGCATAGAAGCATAATGGCGCCCTCGGGCCAGTTGCACAGAGTCAAACTCCCATTTATATATACCGGGCAACTCGCGATACAGCGCCTCAATCGAATCCATGCCCGGCCCTGTGCGGGCTACGCGCCCCCAGGTAGCCGCCACGGCATACTCCGCCAGCTCGCGGCGTTCGTCTTCATAGCGGTCGAGCACAGCCTGAAGTTCACCGGCATTGTCGCCCGCCTGAATTAATGTCTGTTCAATTACATTATTTATATCATCAATATGATTGCAAGCAGAAATAATTCCTGCTATTATGCTTGCAATTATTTTTATATATCTGGAATGCAGCAAAATATTTATAGATATAGCAATTCTAATTGAGATATTAGTCTATTGGATGAAGTGAATTGATGACGCTTTTTGCATGCTGATTGTATTCATCGTCGGTGAGTTTGGCTTTGTCTTTCGTATAAATGCATTGCGCTGCATATACATCCGACCCGATTTGACGCACGTAGATGACATATTTTTTCAAGACGTCGACCCATTTGCCGTGAATGCCCTCTTTTTCCAAAACGGTTGCTATGCCTTTGGTGAGGTCTTTTGTCACCGACATCCATATTATGTGAGCCTTACCTGAGGAGCGATAGGAAACCTGATTGTCAAAATAATTTTTTATGTCGGTTATTGTAGCCTTGTATCCGTTTTCGGCTCTATGACGGCTCACGATAAGCTCGTTACTGAATGCCTCCGTCCCGTTAAGGGAATATAGCGCTCCCTTATTGAAGATCTTGTACTTCTTGCCGTCATCGGTATTCACGTTAAAAAATTCGGGCATCCCGAAGTGAACGTTTGCGACCGGAGAACCCCATTTTTCCGGCAGCATGAAGGTGGCGAACTCGGTTTTGGTCTCCTTTCGTTCCTTTTCAGGAGAAACGGCGAGGGCCTGAAAAGCGGCCACAAGCAGCAGTAAAGAGCATAACAGATGTTTCATGGATGATTAGAGTTTGATTCGATAGAGATTGTCATCTTCGGGATGGCCGCTATAATAAAGATATCTCCCGTACTCATCGACTGTGATGGGGGCGGTGGGGCCGGGGACTTTATATGACTTGATGTAATTGCCATCCCAGTCAATAACGGCAATGGTACATTCCTTAAATTCCTTGTCGGAGGGATCATGATAGCACACATAGATGGCCTCGCGGTTGGAATCGGCACTTAGAATGTAGCCTGATATCTGTGCGACATATGGCATCGTCACGGTATTGATTTTGTTGCCCTTGCTGTCGAATATGAAGACCGAAGGATAGACTTTGGTACAGATGGCGACACGTGAGCCATCAGGCGAAGGCAGTCCTATGGACGAGTGGATGACCATATTATTCCATTCATCGTTTCCGGCAGCAGCCATAATGTCGTCCGGTACGGGAATATCAAGTGTGGCTACAGTATTGCCGTAGCCGTCGACAATAATCCATTCGAGCGGCATGTCAAATCGTTGAGCAACAACGGTGTCACCTCTGAGTCTCAACATACTCTGTTCACCTGGCCATCCCTCCGGCATCTTATGGACACTCTTGTCTATAATGTGGAAGTCTGGCACATGAATGGTTACAAGTTCTGACGGGACACCTGACAAGAATGTAAGACAATCGGGTTGAGAAGTGCGCTCAAGTGTTGTCAGCATCGCATACGGCACCTCATCGGGACCGGCTCCCTTGATGATTCCCGAAGAGGTATAGCTGATTTCGGGAATGGTGAAAGCGTCGAAGATGGTATCGCGTTTATGGTTGGCCGTAATGAGATTTGGGCCAACGGCACGCATACCCCATGGAAACATTATCGTTTCCTCAATGTGAAAGGTGTCGGGCGTCACGTATCGGGCATCGGAGAAGTCGAGCTCAAGTGAGCCCGACTTCCTATTAGTGCAGCTTTCTGTCATAAACATCATTAAGACAGACGCCCCCACAAGATAATAAGATAATTGCATTACTTACAGGTCTTTCCTATGTCGGCGCGGATTGCTACATGAGGTGTTCCACAAGGAACGCAGCTATAAGCCACAAAAGCAGGACGGTCTAACATAGGATTTTCGGCATCAATAATAATTAAAAAACACCCGATGGAGCCATCACTTTCTATCAAAGCGAGGGCTTCGGCGTTGGCGAGTTCGAGGTCTGAAAGACCGTCTGCGGAAGTTGCAGTGACGTGGCCGAAGTAGGCACCCAATCCCATCAGGGCCACGAGTGTAGCCGGAACAAACATTTTTTTGTTCATAGCAGGTTGTTTTTGTTTAACTTAGGTTTGCTATCATTGGTATCTTATTGCGCATTAAGATTCAGGTCATAGAGGTCAATGTTGAAGAGCTGGCGCCCCCAAGTGGCTGCCACAGCATATTCTGCCGACTCGCGGCGCTCGTCGTCGTAGCGGTCGAGCACAGCCTGAAGCTCACCGGCATTGTCGGCCGCCTGACGCAACGCCTCCTCGACCAACTCTTTGTCACGGTTATCCGTGGAGCAGGCGACAGCCGCCGTTGCGACCGTCACCGCTACAATAAGTCGTATAAACAAAGAGTTGGTAGACATGATTGATTAGTAAAGTTTGGTGCTGTCCGCCGCTCCCTTGCCGTGTCTTGGAGCGGCGGACAGTACTATACGTCAAGCATCTATGCGTGCGTCATTCAAAAGTCGGTTATATATGCTGAGTGAAATATGAATAGGTTTACTGTTTATTTTTAGGGTTCGTGACTTCGTTGACGACATTCCCGTCAGACTTTCTGATTGTTGTGGCTTTGACAACTATTTGCTCAGCCGAGGCGTCGGTCTTTTTTGGGGCGTTTTTCCCATCTTTTTTGCTCTTCTTTGCTGACTTGCCGACAGGCTCGTAATTGGCTTTCGCGTTGGCGTCGAGCAGCTTGATAGCCTCCGGCTTCAGAGTGACAATCATCGTGTCTCTATCATTAGGAAAGGTTATGCCGTCAAGGTCCTTTGGGAAGATGAGTGCCATCCCCTTTTTGCTCAATACTCGTCCGTTGTTGGCCACTTTTACCGGCATGTCGGAGATTATTGGCTCGTTGGGATCAATGTCAATATTAATTTTGATCTGTGCCGATACGGCCACCACGGCAATTGACGCCATAGCTGTCAGAAGCAGTTGTTTAAGCATGATATTTCAGTTTTTTAGGTTGTATCTTACGAGGGTTGGGTCGGGAAGATTCTCAATGGTGTACAGGATATTATTTGAATAATCGATATCAAAAGTCGTGGCTTCGGAAGGAAGCAGAAGGCGGCGCTGCGGCTGACCATCCCAGTCAAACTCAAGTATGCTGTTAATTCCACGGTCAAAGTCGGCTTTAGTCTTGGCCTCTACTCCTATATAACCCACAGCAAAGCAGTCTTCAGAGGCGCATGCGTTAAAAAACATGAACCAAAGCGGCTTTGGAGAGTATCCTATACCCATCGAGCCTCCGTAGCTTACAATCTTCAGTTCAGGAAACACCGGTCCTTTGAGTATAATCTCGTTTCCGTTGCTGTTGAGATCACAGATACTTATCTCATTCCACGACATGGTGGATACGGCCACCTTGCCTGCCTTAGGCGAACAGGCTAAGTCGGCCTGAAACATGAAATTTGTCGGCATGACAGAGTCGGGTAATGTTATTGATGGGAAGGAACCGAGTGAATCTACAGGCTGCCCATCACTTCCGAAAATAATCATGCGCTTATGATGAAGCGGTGATGATAGCGCTATAAAGCTGTCGCCTTGACCTGCCACAGCTCTTAAACAGTCATCGTCAGGAGAATACTTCAGCTCTGTGAAAGCATTGTCTCCGTCGGGATTCCACCGTGCTGATATAATCTTACGGTCAAAGACTCCCGCCATAATAAGATTTCCGTTGCCGTCTACACTGAGGCTGCCTACATTGGTTAGTTCCAGCGGTCCTGCGCCGCGATGGTTGGCCACCTGATACTTTCCTGAACGCAGATTGTAGAGGACCACATTGACATCCGACTGTACCTGCGACAATGCAATAATAGAGTCGTTAATCACACGCACCTCCTTTACTTTTCCGATTATATCGGGGTCGGTGGTGATTATTTCAGCCGACTCAGCGAGGTCGACTGTCTTGAAATCTTCAAGTACAAATGCATTGGTTCCCGGATTGATATCCGTTTTACCGTTTTTACATCCGGTAAACAAGAATATCAATCCGATAACTACAAGGTAAACGCTACTGTTTGTGGCCTTCATTGTGAACGTTGTTACTTAACTGGACTGAAATTCCAAGAGACCATATTATCACAGTTGATGTTGTAACCATGGTTGGTTGTAAGGACACAGATATATCCATATCTGTATGAGCAGTACGTGTCGCAAAATCCCATATGTTGCTCTGGGTCAATTGCGAGAGCTTCGGCGTTGGCGAGTTCGAGGTCTGAAAGACCGTCTGCGGAAGTTGCAGTGGCGTGGCCGAAGTAGGCGCCAACTCCCATCAGAGCCGCAATAGCGGCCATAACAAAGAATTTCTTCTTCATTGCTGTTGATTTTTGGGTGAATGATTGTGATTGTTTATAAGATATCCGTTGAGCGTAAGGCGCTCGGGATTCTCTTTTTCGTTATAGAATATGTCGACATGACGCCGGAATGAGCCTGCTATTGTATCAGCAACAAGCGAGACCGTAACCATAGTAGAATTGCCGGGGGCAATTGTGTCGGTGGATGCAATTGCCGTGACGCAGTCGCATGACGGTACTATTTCCTGTATAGTGATTGGTTGACTTCCTTGATTGGCAAGTAGAAATTGCTTCTGTATCGTATCCTGAGGATGGGCAATTCCTACCGCACAGTTCGGATTGGCGGCCAGTCCGCGTTCGGTCTGCTGTTTACTGCCGGTAATAATCTGTCGGTAAAGCTCTCTGATTTTTGGGTTGAATACCGGATTGCCGACACATACCACCTTGTTGTCAATATCAAGAAGCAAGGTGTGATACCCCTCTCCCGTCGGTAACCGGTTTGCCGAGTCATAAAGCCCGTCGGAATCGAAAACTACCGGGTGGAGAAACATGTCACGCTTAATGTCAAAGATTATCTCCTTGTCAGGAGCAGAGTTAAGGACCATAAGGAAACCGACCTCCACATCTTCCGATGACTTGAACTCATTTATCAGTTCATTCCACACCTGCAGCTTCATGCGGCAGGGAGTACAGCCTGACGAATCGAGGTAGGTGATAATCTTGTAGTCTGCATTGCTCATGTCATAATCTATCGGAGTATCGAGTATGCGGCACACAAAGCTGTCGGGGATGACAATCTCGCGCCCGAGGAGCGACGACAGCACCTCCTTCTCCTTGTCAACGCGCCCCGAGCAGGAGGCGGCCGCTATGACAAGGCAGATAAGCATTATGACGGATGACAGACGCATGATCGACGATGTGCTTTAAAATGTAGCGGAGTAGGTTACGCCGTTGAAGATTACACTAACTTTCAGTCCGGTCTTTTCGGCGGGGAGCACGACAGGATAGCCGTAGGTGAGATCGGCCACAGGCTGACTCATGATAACGGTGCCCGTAGCGTCGGCGACTGTGACATTAGCCTCACCCTCTGCCTTGCTATAGATGGTGAGCAAGTCGCCCGACACCACTCCATATATTGGAGAATAGGCCGGCTTCATGGGATGGTCACTCGTTCCTCCCTGATCAGGATTGAACCGGAGATCTTCAACTTCTCCTTCCTGTTCGGCAGTCGCGTAACATGGCATTGTGCATACTCCGATAAGGAGCATCAGAAATGTGATTATTTGTTTCATATCGGTTGATTATTTTGCTGCAAAGTTAGAGCCATTTCCCCGCTCAGGCAAGCAATCTCAATCTTATTTCATCTATCCACTCAAATCTACAATGCGCTATACTTCAACATATTATAGACTTGGAAATCCACAAAAATCTATCCAACATCTATCCAAGTTCCAACGCGCTGATTTACAATACATTACCCCCCCCCAATCACACAATACGCTGATTCCGTGAGCGTTACTTTACTCCCACAGCTTCGCAACCAACGATTGAGCCTCCGCACTTCCGGACTCTGTCAATTTTTTCTTGAGTTTATACTTGGCGATATGTACGGCCTGAGTGTTCTCTCTATCGGCGAGAACTGCGATGGTGCTCGGACGAAAATCCATGTAAAGATAGAGCGCCAGCTGATATTCCGCTTCGCCAAGACCGGGATAGGCTTTCCTGAACCGGTCAACCCAGTTGTTGTCGTGCCGGTTGATAATCTCGGCCAGTTCCTCAGCGACTTTGATATGGCTCATTTTACCCAGCATGGAGGTGATTTCCTTATAAATATGATTGCCGCGAGAGGATGTATCTCGGTTGCGATACCATATCTCACACATGCGGTTAAGCAGATCGAGATGCCGGCTGAACAATCCGCGGACTTATTGGCGAATTCCGTCTCCATATCGGCCATCGCGCGCTTCATGACCTGTCCCTCTTCCGACAATTCGTTGTAACGATGATTGCTGAGAGTCAGGTCGTCGTGCAGAGTATGCGATTCAGCGACCAGTTTCTCGACCTCAAGCCGCTCGCGCATCAGTCTCGATTTGTAGTTCTTACGCAAGAATACAATCAGCGCTCCCAACAAGAGGCAGATCACAATAAGTCCGATGATAAGCTCCCGACTTCTTGCAACCTGCAAGCGATGATTTTCAGCCTTCAACTTATAGTTGTCGGTCAAAAGCATCGTCTGGGGATTGGACAAGAGCCGGACATCACTGTTTATCAGATCCTCGGCGAACACCCTCGACTGCTCATAGGCAGTCTTGTAATCACCTTGGGCGGCCGCCAGTCTACTGAGAATATTTCCTGAAAACAGAGAATCGGCATCCGACATATCAAGTTGCCGGGCCATCGACAGATACCTGTCCGCATCATCGTACTTACCCGACGCAAGGGCTGCCTTGGCCTGATTGAGTCGGTCATGAGCCTTGAACATATACTGATCTGACGCAAGAGCTTCATACAAGGAGTCAATCTCATGGTAGGATTTTAGCTGCAGAGCCAGCTCCACCCGGTTGAGCATCACATGCCGACGAAACGCGACATCGCTGTAAAAGTCGCTGTGGCCCATACTATCGAGCAACTCCTTCGCGCCATTAAAATCTCCACTGAAAATCATGGCATTCACAATATTATGATCCATCCAGGCCGCATGAGCAGGTTTTTCAGCTTCGGTAAACAACTGTTTCGCCTCTCGCGCCCATCTGAGACCCTCCCCTATCATAAATAAACGACGGTATACCGCCGCCATCTCGCGTGAGCTCATCGCGGCATAAAAGAGGTCATGTGCGGGGACTGCCATCTCATAGGCCCTGCTCAGCAGGAGAAGAGCGCTGTCGGCAACTCCATTATTAGAATAATGGTAACCCTGATAAAATAGCGACTGGATTTCGAGGCTGTCGCCGCGGCCGGCGTAATAGTCGACCGCCATGCCGATAAGGGAATCGTCGGCAACGGGCGTGCGATTCTTTGTGGCGGCTTTGGTATAGAGCAAGCCGTAGCGCGCACGCTGACCACCGCCGAGACTGTCGGCACACATGGAATCGAGCAGCATGAGCGCCGCATCGGGGGCGCTGTCGATGAGGGCATCGGCGCGGTCGAGCTGTCGCTCTATGTCACGGTCTCCGCCACAAGCTGCCAGCCCGACACAGAGCAATATAAACGCTGATATGACAAACTCGAGGGTTTTCATGCCCCAAAATTACAAAAAAATCTCTTACACATAATATTATCCTTCCTTAAATGCATTACTTGCGATTTTTATTCACGAAACAATTGATATTGATAGTTACCCAACCTTACCAAGCTTTTGTCCGAAGGAGACGTGATGATGCCTCGCTATGATTGCGTCACCACCCACACCGCCTGACGCATCGCCTCCTCAACCAACTCCTTCTCACGGTCAACAGGGGAGCAGGTGACAGCCGCCGTTGCGACCGTCACCGCTACCATAAGCCGTATATTGAAAGAGTTGATAGACATGATGATTGGTCAGTTGAGATTTGTGCTGTCAGTCGCTACGTTGCCGTGTCTTGGAGTGGCGAACGGCGCCATGCGTCAAGTCGCTATGCGAACGTTATTCGAAAGTCATTAATTTATGTGATATTGAGATAAATCCTACTTACTTATAGATAGTTTATCGAAGCTATAAAGGATGAAGTGAATTTTTTCGTCAGTTGTCTCTATAGGCTCAAATCTAACAGCATAATAGCGATCATTGACTCGACCGAGCATTTTGAAGAAGGGTGGCACTCTGACTTCCGCTACCAAATCGATGCCCTCATAAATCTGCAATATGGAATTGCCTGATTTGTAGTCTGTCATGGAAGTACGAAACAGAAGATCGTCTACAGTATCATAATATAATCCTGTATTAAAACTAACATTTTCTATATCTTTTTTGAATCCATCGAAATTGATTTCGTATCCTACAACACTGAAGTCGCGGTGTAATCCTTGGGGCTCAAATCCCATAGTATACAACAATGTATCAGGGTAACGATAGCAGTAGATTAGTGAATCAGGTGCGTGATTGACAAATAAAGTGGAATCTTGGGGATTCAATGTATAGTCAAAGAACTCAAAGAGCGGTACAGGTGTGTCTTTATAATATTCAGGCTTGGAGCCAAATACCTTCTTAACTTTCAAAGAAGCTTTATCTACAAGTCCAAATATATGCCCCTTGTTGTATCGCTCTGAATTTATCTCGTCAAGATGTCGGTTTACTATTGATACTGGCATCAGGACCTCATTATCACCTACATCCATCATGCTGACTCCGAAACTCGTCATCTGCATCGTATTGTAGATGGAAGGGGAGTCATAATTGTTTCTTTCCAATTTATCCCACGAAAAATCTAGCCGTGAAAGAAACTTTATGGTACCTGATTTGAGAGAGAACTGATATATTCCATTTGATGAATCAAGAATCCACATGGATGTGTCTGCGGGCGAAATTACTGACCCGGATATTACTCCTATCATTTCATTAGGACCGCGTCCATGCCCACCAATGGGCATTTCTGGCTTACCAGTATGTATTGAGAACGGAAATAATTTGCAATATAGACGATCAACAAAGACCAAAGACGTATCAATCAATTCAAAATGTCCATCGAAGCTGGTCGAGTCACCAGATATTACAATACTATCAAGTTGAATATCTGTGACAGCAAGTGTCTTCTTGCCGACATGATTGCCGACCGTAGCTTTGTCACAAGCTACGGTCAACATCATGGCAATAACGATAAGAATTATCGATATGTTTTTCATACATTATCGGCAATTAGAATCGTGAGTTTCGCACGGATCACCTCCGCAATAAGCGCCATCGCCCATTGCAGAGCAGACAGGTCTTCTGTCAGTGCGACAATAACATTTGACGTTCGGATCTCCTTCGTTATCCGCAAGGGCCTCGAGATTCTCCATCCCTAAGGAAGAGAGATTTTCGGCATCGCCCGACAGGCAATAAGCCGTTCCTGTGCCGATGCCTATGGCGCCGACGACAAGGACTGTAAAAAGATACTTTTTCATTGGCAAGTAATCTTTTAGATGGTTAATATTTAAGTTGGTTGTTACTGAAGCCGCAGAGAGTCAGTCTCTCTTTAGCCTCTTTTTCGTTATAGAATATATCGACCCGCTTTATAAAGCTCCCCGGGATGGAATCGGCGGTCATCGTGACCGAGATAACCGATGATTTTCCGGGCAATATAGTATCTGTAGACGCACTGGCACTGATACAATCACAGGAGGGAATCAGACCTTGAATAGTCACCGTATCCGAAGACGTATTCCACAAGGTGAAATCTTTGGTTACCGTATCTCCATAATTGACCAAACCTAATGCCTCGACCGGTTTGTCACAGAAATGCGGAGCATCATTTGTCTCATTAGCTTCTTTCACGATCATCTTCCTGTAAAAATCCCGTATTTTAGGATTCTCAGCCGGATTACCAACACCGATAACTTCGTTGTTGAGATCTAACAACAGGGTATGAAACTGTTGGTCGTCAGAAAGGTTATTCTTCTGTCTAAATTCATTATCCGGATCAAACATGACCGGATAAGTAAAGTCATATTGACTTAATATTATCTTGAGATCCCGACTCTTGGCTGGAGCATTAATAATCATCAAAAACTCGATATCTTCATCAGTGATGCCCTTATATTCATTTATGATTTCTTTCCAGCTTGCAAGCTTCATGCGGCACGGCACACATCCCGCAGAATCGATGTAAGTGATGATCTTGTAGTCTGCATTGCTCATGTCATAATCTATCGGAGTATCGAGAATGCGGCACAC
>CAMWXJ010000011.1 GCA_947178215.1 uncultured Porphyromonadaceae bacterium | reverse complement strand
GATTTATATCTATGTAGTGATTACGCCCCTCTCGCATATTTTTTGTAACTTTGCAGGCAATTGTTTAAGTCATTAATCGAATAATCCCACATACAGGCTATGTCGATAGATAATATAATTTCGCAAGCTGTTGCAGCGGCCGTAAAGGCTCTCTATAATATCGAAGCCGACCCTTCGACCATCGCATGTCAGACAACCCGCAAGGAATTTGAGGGCGACCTCACAATTGTCGTCTTCCCGTGGGTAAAGGCAGCACGTAAAAGTCCTGAGGCCATCGGCAGAGAAATTGGTGAGTGGCTTGTCGACAATGAACCCGCCGTAGCCTCTTTTAATGTAGTAAAAGGCTTTCTCAATATCGTTATTGAGCCGTCGTTCTGGGCTGCTGTGTTAGGTCACATTTCAGCCGATAAGAATTGGGGCATCACAGAGGCAACAGAGGCTTCTCCGCTCGTCATGGTGGAGTATTCAAGCCCCAACACCAACAAGCCGCTTCACCTCGGGCACGTGCGTAACAACCTTCTCGGCAGTTCGCTCGCCCGAATTCTTGCTGCATGCGGCAACCGGGTGGTCCGCACCAATATTGTCAACGACCGTGGCATCCATATCTGCAAGTCGATGCTTGCATGGCAGAAGTGGGGCGACGGCGCCACTCCGGAATCGACGGGCAAGAAGGGCGACCATCTTATCGGTGACTTCTATGTAGCTTTTGACAAGCACTACCGCGCGGAGGTGAAGGAACTAATGGAGACGCGTGGCATATCCAAGGAGGAGGCCGAAGCCGCCTCGCCACTCATGGCCGAAGCGCGCGAGATGCTCCGCAAGTGGGAGGCCAAGGACCCCGAGGTTCGTGCTCTTTGGGAGAAGATGAACTCATGGGTGTACGCCGGTTTCGACGAGACGTATAAACGTATGGGGGTAGGCTTCGACAAGATTTATTACGAGAGCGAAACATATCTTGAAGGCAAGGAGAAGGTGCTCGAAGGCCTCGAAAAAGGCATCATGTTTCGCAAGGAAGACGGCTCCGTGTGGGCAGACCTCACTGATGCCGGTCTTGATCAGAAGCTGCTTCTTCGCAGCGACGGCACATCGGTGTACATGACACAGGATATAGGTACAGCAAAGCTCCGTTATCAGGACTTCCCCATCGACAAGATGATTTACGTGGTGGGCAACGAGCAGAACTACCATTTCCAGGTACTCTCGCTGCTTCTCGACCGTCTCGGCTTCGCATGGGGCAAGGACTTGGTTCATTTCTCCTATGGCATGGTCGAGCTCCCCGAGGGTAAGATGAAGAGCCGCGAGGGCACCGTCGTTGACGCCGACGACCTCATGGACGAAATGGTGTCTACCGCCCGCGCCGTGAGCGAGGAGCTGGGTAAGCTCGACGGCCTGAGCGACGCCGAGCGCGACGCTATCACCGAGGCCATAGGTCTCGGAGCGCTGAAATATTTCCTCCTCAAAGTCGACCCTCGCAAGAACATGACCTTTAACCCCAAGGAGTCGATTGACTTCAACGGCAATACCGGTCCGTTCATCCAGTATACTTATGCCCGCATCCGTTCGCTTATGCGCAAGGCCGCTGATGCAGGCATGGAGATTGGCGACTATGTGACCGCCGTTCCCGGAGCGCGCGAAGTGGCCCTCATCCAGCGTCTGGGCGATTTCCCCTCGGTAGTGGCCGAAGCAGGCCGCAGTTACAGCCCTGCCCTTATCGCCAACTACTGCTATGACCTCACCAAAGAGTACAACCAGTTCTATCACGACTGCTCGATACTTCGCGAAGAGGATGCAGCAGTGCGCTCGCTACGCCTCGACCTGAGCGCCACCACCGCACGTACCCTCGCCGCCGGCATGGGGCTGCTCGGCATCACTATGCCCGACCGTATGTAATTCTACCCAACACGACATAAACGCTTTCAGCCCACTTATGCGTCACAGCGTTGCGCACATGTGGGCTGACGTGTTTTACGGCAAGACAGTGTCGGGAGCGATAGAGCAGGCCTTTTTGACACGGTATGCGAAATTTTTGCTATCTTTGTACGTTATTGTAATTAGACTGTGCAAAAACCATACAAAGTACTATGCAAATGAATCGTTACGACACCCCTCCCGAATATCGTGGCGCCAATAGCGGCACCATAGCGCTCGACCAGCGCGTAAGCCGCGTCATGCGTTCCGTCTACGTCCGCATGACCCTCGGACTCCTCGTCACGGCCCTCACGGCCCTGTGGTGCTACTCCACCCCAGCCGTCATCAGCTTCTTCGCCGCCCACAGCGCTGTGATGTGGGTACTCATGCTCGTCGAAATCGGCCTCGTGCTCGGCATCTCGGCCGGCATCAACCGTCTCAGCTCTCCCACGGCCACGCTGCTCTTCTATCTCTTCGCGGTGGTCAACGGCCTGATGCTCTTCCCCATATTCATGGTCTACACCCACACCTCGATAGCCAAGACATTCTTCATCACCGCCGGCACATTCGGCGCCATGAGCATCTTCGGCTACACCACAAGTCAAGACCTGACCAAGTGGGGCAGCTTCCTCTTCATGGCCCTTATTGGCCTCATCATCGCCTCGGTAGTCAACATCTTCGCCCATTCCACCACTTTGGAGTGGATTATCTCCGGCGCGGGTGTGCTCATCTTCGTGGGTCTCACCGCGTGGGATACTCAGAAAGTAAAGGCCATGGCAGCCATGGCTCCCGACGGAGCCGGCGGTCGTCTCGCCACTATCGGCGCGCTGAGTCTCTATCTCGACTTCATCAATCTCTTCCTCTACCTCCTCCGTTTCTTCGGCAGCAGCAACAACGATTAATCCCCTTTCTACGACAAGATGAAAATCGCAATCATAGGCTACGGCAAAATGGGTCATATCGTGGAGCATATCGCCCGCGAACGCGGCCATGAGATAGTATCTGTAATCGACAAAGAGAATCTCGACGACTTCGACAGCCCGGCCTTCAAGTCGGCCGACGTCGCAATCGAGTTCACAACACCCGCAACTGCTGTTGATAACTATCGCCGTGCCTTTGCCGCCGGCGTGCCCGTGGTTTCCGGCTCGACAGGCTGGACCTCGCGCCGCGACGATGTGGAAAAAATGGTGGCCGACAGTGAGGCGTCGTTTTTCTGGACCTCCAATTTCTCGGTAGGCGTCAACATTTTCTTCGAGCTGTCGCGCCGCCTCGCAAGACTCATGGAGCCGTTTCCGCAGTATAGGCCTTTCATGACCGAGACTCACCATATCCACAAGCTCGACCACCCGAGCGGCACCGCTGTGACCCTCGCCGACGGCATCGTCGAAGAGAGCAGCCGTATCAACTCGTGGACCGAGGAGGTGCCGGCGGCTGACGACGCCCTCATCGTCAACCATATCCGCGAAGGCGAAGTCCCCGGCACCCATACCATAGTGTGGGATAGCGCTGTCGACTCCATCTCTATCACCCACCGCGCCAAGAGCCGCGAAGGTTTCGCACTGGGCGCCGTCCTCGCCGCCGAGTGGCTCCCCGGCCACAAAGGCGTCTACGGCATGGACGCTCTTATGGCCGACCTGCTCCGCGGCTGAACCGCTACCTACTCGTCCTCTCATTCCAAGCCAATCATCGTCATTCACTCCAATGTCCTCAGCACCCGAAACATCCGATAAAGCCCCGGTAAAGGAGCCCCGCACATTCGGCGAGCGCATAGCCGCCGTCAAGACCACGCGCTGGATACGCTTCGCCCTCGTAGCGCTCATATTCCTCGCCTGGGTGGCGTGGCTCGGCAGCTGGTGGGTCGCTATATTCCTTATCCTGCTCTTCGACATCTACATCACCGGCTACATACCCTTTACCTGGTGGAAAAAGAGCAAGAGCGCGACGGTGAGGACCGTAATGGGGTGGGTCGACGCGATTGTCTATGCCCTGATTCTCGTCTACTTTATCTTCCTCTTCGTGGGGCAGAACTATCAAATACCCTCGTCGTCGCTTGAAAAGACGCTGCTAACGGGCGACTATCTGTGGGTCAACAAAATGGCTTACGGTCCGCGCGTACCCAATACCCCGGTTCATTTCCCGCTGGCCCACAACGAGATGCCGATAATCGGAGGCAAGAGCTATCTCGATACCCCCGAGTGGAGCTACCACCGCCTCAAAGGCTACACTACCGTGCAGCGTGGTGACATCGTGGTATTCAACTTCCCCGCCGGCGACACCGTGGCGCTCAAAATGCAGAACCCCGACTACTATACCCTCTGCCAGATTTATGGCCGTGCCGCTGTCAACGGCTATCCCGAACGCTTCGGTGAGGTAATCTACCGTCCCGTCGATCGCCGCGAGAACTATGTCAAGCGCTGTGTAGGGCTGCCCGGCGACACCATCTCAATCGTCGGGGGCGACATCTATATCGACGGTGTGAAGCAGGCCCTCCCCGCAGATGCCCAGTACAACTATATCTTCCAGCTTAAAGGTGCTCCCCTAAGCGAGCTCGACCGCGAGGCTCTCGGCATCGCCGCCGCCGACCTCACTCTTGTCAGCGCTGGCCTCGGTCCCGCCGACGTCGAGAATCTTGTACGACTTGGCTTCACCGTCAATCCCGACGGCTCTATCCCCAACATCTACCGCTCGCCCCTCACCACCTCAATGGTCGAAAGCCTCAAAGCGCGCGGCGACGTCGCCGTGATGCGCCGTGAAGAACCTCAGCCCGGCACCGAATATCTCTTTCCGGCGGGAGTTGCCGATGAGTGGACGCGCGCCGACTTCGGACCGCTGTGGATTCCATCAAAGGGCGCCACGATTAATCTCGACGCCCGCAACTGGGCCATCTACAACCGCGCCATACGCAATTACGAGCATCACACCGACGCCTACTTCGACGAAGCCACCGCGACAGCCTATATCGACGGCAAGCCGGCCAAGACCTACACTTTCGGCATGGACTACTACTTCATGATGGGCGACAACCGCGACAACTCGCTCGACTCGCGCTACTGGGGCTTTGTGCCCGAAGACCACATCGTGGGTCGTCCGGAGCGTGTGCTCATATCGTTTGATGCCGAGAAAGGCTTCCTCAGCAACATACGCTGGAGCCGCATTTTCCGCAACGCCCGTTCGTGACACTTATACCGGCAATGCATCCGCTCGTAACCCGCCCCGACGGCCCGACGCTCATCCTGCCCCCGCGCCTGCTTCCGCCGGCATCATACTACCGTGTGGCGGCCTCGTTTCCGCGCGCCGTCGTCGATTGGAGCGGCCGCTTCGACCGCACCGTCAAGTCCACCCACCGGTTTGAGATAGCCGACACACGCGGGCGTCTCATGCTCACCGTGCCGATAGCCAAGCCGTGCCAGGGAGCGACGTGGGCCGACGTCACCCTAAGCGACCACGGACGCTGGCAGGAGACTCTTCCCACCGCCCTTGAAAGCGCTTATGGCCGCACGCCGTTTTATGAGTTCTATGCCGACCGCTTCATCCCGCTGATAAGTGCGGCGGGGAGTGCCATGCGCCTCATAGACTTCGCCTCGGCCCTCGACGCACAGGTGCGCGACATACTGACCCTCCCGGACGATACCCTTGTACACACCGCCACGCCTCCCAGCGACGGTGTGCGTCTGTCTGTGTCGTGCGATGACGCCGTGGGCCCTTATTGGCAGGTGCGACAATCGCGCTTCGGCTTCCTTCCGGGCCTCAGCATCCTCGACCTCATATTCAACCTCGGCCCCGAAGCGGCCCTCGCCCTCCGCTGACACTGTGGAATCCGCTCCACGGATAGTTGGTATGCGGCAGGTCGCTTTCGCGGCAATATAAATCAACGCAATGGTTATCAAAAAGATTATCGCCGTACTGGCATCCGTCGCTTGTGTGGCCGTATCGGCCATGGCTATCGACGGCTCATGGCGTGGCGAGCTCAGCCTCGGCCCTGCCAAGCTTCCTCTGGTATTTCACTTCACGACAGTCGACGTGGCCGAATACGGCACCATAACCGAGACGATAGCTCCCGAAGTGCTCGGCGACATCTGCGACTTCATTATCGCGCTCTGAGGGCGGCACAACACGCCGTCCGACGGTATTTTACGGCTGTTACCTGCTCCACTGCCGTCTGTCTGGCGGGCGGGGTGATTTTTTGTTTGCAGGGCTACGGCAAAAGTGTTATATTTGCCGAATATATGCCTAATAATAACCATTAAAATCACAATAAATCACCATGAGCACAAATAATGTAGCCGCGGCTGCCAAAGGTAGCACGAAAAGTTATTATCCCTGGGTGGTAGTCGGCCTGCTCTGGGTCGTCGCACTGCTCAATTATATGGACCGCCAGATGCTCTCGACCATGCGCGACGCTATGGCCGTCGACATCGCCGACCTCGAAAGCAAAGTCATGTTTGGCAAGATAATGGCTGTGTTTATGTGGATTTATGGCTTTATGAGTCCTGTGTCGGGCATCGTGGCCGACCGCGTAAACCGTAAGTGGCTCATCGTGGTAAGTCTTGTGGTGTGGAGCGGCGTGACGCTTGCCATGGGCTACGCGCAGAGTTACGAGCAGGTCTACTGGCTTCGTGCCACAATGGGTGTGTCTGAGGCCCTCTACATTCCCGCCGCACTCTCCCTTATCGCTGACTATTTCACCGGCAAACAACTCTCGCTCGCCATAGGCATCCACATGACCGGACTCTACATGGGCCAGGCCGTGGGCGGCTTCGGCGCATTTGTGGCCGAGCACCTCTCCTGGCAGCAGACATTCCACTGGTTTGGCATCATAGGCATCGTCTACGGCTTCATCCTCGTGTTCTTCCTGCATGAGAAGCGTGTCGACTCGTTTGAGGGCCGCAAGGCCGCCGAGGATGCCGCCGAGGGTCATCCCGAGCCACTCGGCACCGTGCTGAAACGCAATCTCCGCGCCACCGGCGCATCTCTCGGCGCTCTCGTCGTCAATATCGCATTCTGGACCATTCTCTTCTTCTTCGCAACATCGTCGGTGCCCGGCTGGGCCACCAAAAACTGGCTTCCCACGCTGTTTGCCGACTCGCTCGGCATCGAGATGACCTGGGCCGGCCCGGTGGCCACCATCACCATTGCCGTAGCCTCGTTTATCGGCGTCATGGTGGGCGGCCCTATGGCCGACAATTGGAGTCGCCGCAATCTCCGCGGCCGCATCTACACCTCGTCGATCGGCCTTGCCATGATGGTGCCCGCGCTCGTGCTCATGGGCTACGGCCACACGCTCGTCGCAGCCGTGTCGGCCGGTCTGCTCTTCGGCCTCGGCTACGGCCTGTTCGACGCAAACAATATGCCTATCCTCTGCCAGTTCGTATCGGCACGCTCGCGCGCCACGGCCTACGGCATGATGAATATGTGCGGTCTCTTCGTAGGCGCACTCGCTACCAACGTGCTCGGCTCACTTGCCGACCAGGGACGCATGGGCATCGGCTTCGTGTGCATGGCAGGCGCCCTCGTGCTCGCTCTTCTGGCCCAGCTTATCATCCTTCGTCCCACCACTCTCAACAAAGAATAAAGAATCAACCAATCATTCATCATAACGGAAATGAAACTTTCGCTTATCGTGAGTCTCGCTCTCGGAGCCGCTGCTTTCAGCGCTTCGGCCGAGACACCCATGTGGATGCGTTATCCCGCCATCTCACCCGACGGTTCACGTATCGCCTTCTCCTATAAAGGCGACATCTGGACCGTGCCCGCCGGCGGCGGACGCGCCACACAGCTTACAACTCACCGCTCCTACGACACACAGCCTGTATGGAGCCCCGACGGCAAGACAATCGTATTCGCCTCCGATCGTCACGGCAACTTCGACCTCTATTCCGTACCCGCCACAGGCGGCGAACCCCGTCAGCTCACCACCGTAACCGCCGCCGAGCGTCCGATAACGTTCCTCAACCCCACTACGGTGCTCTACACTGCGAGCATAGAGCCCGATGCCGACGACATCCAGTTCCCCTCCGGGCAGTTCCCCCAGGTTTACAGCCTCGACATAACCGTGCCCGGCGCCCGTCCCCGTCTATACTCATCGCTTCCCATGGAGGATATAAGCGTGAGCCCCGACGGCAAGACCCTGCTCTATCACGACAAAAAGGGCTATGAGGACCCCTGGCGCAAGCATCACGTCAGCTCGATAGCCCGCGACGTGTGGAAAGCCGAGGGCGCCGACCGTCCCGCCAAAGAGCGCAAGTTTACAAAGCTCACCTCATTCCGTGGCGAAGACCGCAATCCCGTGTGGACCCCCGACGGCAAGAGCTTCTACTACCTCAGCGAGCAGAACGGCTCATTTAACGTCTACCGCCGCAACGTCGACGGCAGCGGCGACACCCGCGTGACCGACTTCACCACCCATCCAGTGCGCAACCTCTCAGGCTCAGCCGACGGCAAGACCCTCGCTTTCCTTTACGACGGCGAGATTTACACCCTCGGCACCGCCGCCGGCTCCAAGCCCGCCAAGGTGGGTATCAGCGTTATCGCCGACCGCGCCGACTACGACTCCACGATGGTTGTCATGCGCAGCGGAGCGCGCTCCCTCGCCCTTAACGAAAAGGGCAAAGAGGTGGCTTTCATCACCAATGGCGACGTCTACGTCACCTCTACCGACTACGCCACCACCAAGCGCATCACCGACACCCCGGAGCAGGAGCGCAACGTCGACTTCGCTCCCGACGGCCGCTCGCTCATCTACTCGTCGGAGCGCGACGGCCGATGGGGCATCTACCGCACCTCGCTCGTGCGCCCCGAAGACAAGAAGTTCACCTACGCCACCGAGTTTAAGGAAGAGCCGCTGATTCTCCTCGAACAGAATGCCTTCCAGCCCAAATTCTCGCCCGACGGCAAGGAGATAGCCTTCCTCCGCGACCGCACCGAGCTGTGTGTCTACAACCTCGACACCAAGCAGATACGCACAGTGCTCCCCGGCAAGTACAACTACTCTTACTCCGACGGCGACCAGACATATGCGTGGAGCCCCGACTCGCGCTGGTTCCTCGCCAAATATATCGACAACGGCGGCTGGAACAATACCGACATAGTCCTCGTCAAGGCCGACGGCTCCGGCGAGATGACCAATCTCACCCGCTCCGGCTACTCCGACGACAGCCCCAAGTGGGTGCTCGACGGCAAGGCCATGATATGGAACAGCGACCGCTCAGGCTACCGCTCCCACGGCTCATGGGGCGCAGAGAGCGACGTATATATCATGTTCTTCGACGATGAGGCATACGACGAATGGCGTCTCTCCAAGGAAGAGCGCGAGGTAGCCGAGTCGCGAAAGGACGCCGACAAGGACAAGGACAAGGACGAAGCCGACGGCGACAAGGCCGACAAGAAGGCCGATAAAAAGAAGTCGAAAAAAGGCAAAGACGCCGATAAGGACAAGGACAACAACGCCGTGAAGCCGCTCGTGTTCAAGCTCGACAACCGCGACAACCGCATCGCCCGCCTCACCCCCAACAGCTCGTTCCTCGGCGACTTCATCCTCTCCAAGGACGGCCGAAAGCTCTACTATGCCACCTCGTTTGAGGGCGACGGCGACCTCTGGGAGCACGACCTCGACGACCGTTCGAGCAAGATTATCGTCAAGGGTCTCGGCTACGGCGAGTTCGTGCCCGACGCCAAAATCAACAACCTCTACCTCATCTCGGGCGGAGGCATGAAGAAGCTCGACATAGCAGCCAAGTCGACCAAGCCCATACAGTATGCCGCCGAGTTCACCTTCCGCCCCGCCAAGCAGCGCGAGTATATCTTCAATCACGCCTGGCGACAGGTGGCCGACAAGTTCTACGACCCCGAAATCCACGGTATCGACTGGAAAGGCTACCACGACGCCTACGCACGCTTCCTCCCCTACATCAACAACAATTACGACTTCCAGGAGCTGCTCTCCGAGATGCTCGGCGAGCTCAACGGCTCCCACACCGGCGCCCGTTTCTACGGCAACATGTCGGCTATCAATACACCCGCTACGGCATGGCTCGGCGCGTTCTTCGACAACGACTACGAGGGCGACGGCCTTCTCGTCAAGGAAATTGTGGAGCAGGGCCCCATGGACCGCGCTTCGGTCAAGATACGTCCCGGCATGATTATCGAGACTATCGACGGGCAGCCTGTCAAGGCGGGCCGCGACTACTATCCCCTCCTGTCGGGCAAGGCCGGCAAGCAGGTGATGCTCACCGTCAAGGACCCCGCCACCGGCAAGACTTTCGAGCAGCAGCTCAAAGCCGCCGGCTCGCGCTCTGGCTACCTCTACAACCGCTGGGTAGAGCGTAATCGCGCTATGGTCGACTCGCTTTCGGGCGGTCGCGTGGGCTACATACACATCCAGGGCATGGACTCCCCCTCGTTCCGCAAGACGTTCAGCGAGCTCCTCGGCCGCTACCGCAACGCCGACGCTGTAATCATCGACACCCGCCACAACGGCGGCGGCTGGCTCCATGAAGACCTCGCAGTGCTCCTCTCCGGCACCAAGTTCGCCACTTTCGAGCCTCGCGGACAATATATCGGTCAGGACCCGTTCAACCGCTGGACCAAGCCCTCCTGCGTGCTCATGTGCGAGGACAACTATTCCAACGCCCACGGCTTCCCCTGGACCTACCAGACCCTCAATCTCGGCAAGCTCATAGGTGCGCCCGTGCCCGGAACGATGACCGCCGTGTGGTGGGAGAACCAGATTGACCCGACTATCGTGTTTGGCATCCCCCAGGTGGGCATGCGCGACAATCAGGGACGCTGGCTTGAAAACCTCGAACTCCAACCCGACATCGAGGTCTACAACACCCCCGAACAGCAGCTCTCAGGCTACGACGAGCAGCTCCGTACCGCTGTGACCGAGATGCTCCGCGCCGCCGACGCCGCCAAGGCCAAATAAGCCCCGGCAGCCGCACGACATATATCCATATAAGCGTAACCCGCCCTCACGACGCCGGAACGTCGTGAGGGCGGGTTACAACTTTAATGGCGCCGAAACGTTTATGAAGTAGGCCGCGTAAGCGACAACGCATCGTCGGTGCCCTCGCGGCGGCCATCACGTTTCACCGGTTCAATCAACCCTGCAACACTCCTCATTCTTATGAAAGACAAGCTTACTATCGCCCTGGTGGCCCACGACCACCGCAAGGCCGACATGGTCGACTGGGCCAAGTATAACGCCGAGTATCTGTCTCACCACCACCTCGTGTGCACCGGCACCACCGGCTCGCTCATCCGCGAGGCACTGGAAGAGATGGGTTTTCACCCCGACCTCGAATGTATGAACTCCGGCCCTATGGGCGGCGACGCCGAGATTGCCGCCATGGTGGTGCGCAATGAGGTCGACTTCGCCGTGTTCCTTATCGACGACCTCAACGCACAGCCCCACGAGGCCGACATACAGATGCTTCTGCGTCAGTGCCGCCTCCATAACGTGCCTATTGCCTGCAACCGCATCAGCGCCGACCTCATCATTTCAAGCACTCTTTGGGGCAATCCCGATTATCATCCTCGCGACCAGAGCTACACCTTTTTCGACCGCAAGGCGCTCGAGCAGGGCTGATGGCCCCGACACTTCGGCACTCTCCTGACGGCAACGGCCCCGGCGGAATTACCGCCGGGGCCGTTGATGTGTATTATTGCAGACCGGTGATTACCGGTTGCCGTTGGAGGTCTATTATTCGTAGCCGGGAGTCTGTTTCACGGTGTCGCTGATGAGAGCGGTATTGATAGGCCACAGCACCATGTGTGATTTTGTGGCGTAGTCAAGTACCGGCTGGTCGGTTATCAGCGGGCAGTCGGCGAGGTTGGCTACATCAGAGCAAACTTCGTTCCAGTAGGGGTGTGCGGCGACATCAAGACCCCAGCCGGCACAGCTTTCGGGCTGGAAGATGAGGTGGTCGCGGTCGGTACCACCCTTGACGCCTGTCAGACGGCGGATATCCCACCAGCGCTGACCCTCCTGGAGGAACTCTTTGGTCTTCTCTTGGAGGATAGCGACCTCGTTGCTGCGGAAGTCACCGGCCTTGTAGCCGAACTCGGCCTCATTCCAGTTGTCGCCGTAGGCGCGCTTGCGGACTATGTTGATATAGCGCTCTACGTCGGCTTTGTTGTCCTCGTAGTTGGCAATCTCGGCGAGGTACATGTAAGCGAGCGGCAGACGGTAATATATCATGTGGTTGGTACCGGCGATATTGTCGTTTTGGAGCTCACCTTTGTACTTATAGACGAATGTGCCTGCAAGGTGGTGGGTATCCTTGTCGAAATTTTCGATGAAGTTGAGGCTCTTCTCGTCGTTCTCTACAAGATAGTTGTCCATAAGCACGCTGCGGCGTGTGTCCTCGGCGTCATACTGATACCACACGGCGTTACTATACTGGTAACGGTTCACGATACCGCTGACGCCGTGATAGTAGAAGTTATTGTATACCTGTTCTCCGGCCTCGTTGATGAAGCAGCCGAGGCGGTAGGCGTTGTTGATGGGGGTCAGGCCGTCGTAGCCGTAGCAGCTCCAATAGGTGCCTTTGGCTGTACCTGTGTCGGGCTTCCATAGCGATGCGTAGTACCAATTGGCGGTAGCGATGCCGTAGCCGTAGAAAGTAGCGAAAATCACCTCGCTGTTGCCGCCTTTCGCGAATACATCGTCGTAAGTGGGCTGCATGGCATAGCCGTAGTTGTTGATTACGTTCTGGAAGTAGCCCTTGGCGGTGGTGATGTCGGCGGGGTTGGCGTTCTGGTTGCCGGTCGAAACCTTGCCGCTCCAGAGATAAACTTCGCCGGCGAGCATTTCGGTGGCTGCCTTGTTCCAGAAGTTGGCGCCGAGCACACGGGCGTCATTGTAGCCTGAGCCGGCATTGAACGCTGCGAGCGAAGCGTCCACTTCTTCCTTGATGAAAGCGAGTACTTCCGATGCTTCTGCACGGGGCATGGCGAGCTCTGTGGCGTTGAAGTTGCCGAGAAGCACGTCGGGGTCCTTGCGGAGAGGGCAGGTGCCATACATCTTGTAGAGCTGGAAGTAGCAGTATGCGCGCATACCGTGAGCCATGCCTACGAGATAATTGCGGGCGAGCTCGCTGGTGAATACGCCGGCGTTTTCCTCGGCGTAGTAAAGGAAAGCGTTGAGGTTACCTATTACGCCGTAGTAGCCTGCGAAGTTGTCGAACTGCGGGTGGGCTTCGTCAAGCACATTGTTGATGTAGGTGATGTCGTTGAGTGCCGAACCGTCGATACCTGTGATGGTATAGATACCCGAGCGGAGCTCGCCGGCGTTACGCATGGTGTTGGTGTCGAAGTCGGTGCGCCATTCCTGCGTGATGCCGATGATGTTGAGGATAAATTTGTCCTGCTCATCGAAGAAGCCTGTTGCTGTCGGACCGTCGGGATTGGTGAGGTCAAGGCTGCATGACGTCAGCATCCCGGTGCCCGCGATGGCCAATGAGGCAAGTATTTTGATATATTTGGTCTTCATAACGATTGTTTATTCCATGTATTGTGTTTAGAACGTTACGTTGAGGCCGAACAGTACGGTGCGCGGCAGGTTATAAGTACCACCCCAGCCGGCTGTGTTACCGTTATAATACTGCTGACGGTCGGGCAGCGGGTTGGTGCACTTTTTGAGGTAGCCGAGATTCTGACCGGTCACGCTTACGGTGAGACCCTCGCAAGCGAAGCGACGGCAGATGTCGAGCGGGAGCTGATAGCTGAGCGAGAGTTCGCGGCAGGCGAGGTAAGCGCCCGACTGTGCGAGTATGTCGCTGGTGCGAATCCATGAGTCGGTACCGAATACCGAAGCCCATACGTAGCGGGGATATTTGGCGTTGGGGTTATCCTCGGTCCAGGTGTCGTGAATCTGCGTCGGGAATGAGTATGTACCCTGGCCGCAGCCGAGCCACCATGCCATGTTGCTGTCATACACGGTGAAGTCGAAGCCCATGTCAAAGCGTGCATAGAGTTGGAGGCCCTTCCAGTTTAATGTGGTGTTGAAACCGCCGGTCCAGTGGGGGGTGAGGTTGCCGAGGTCGTAACGGTCGGATGAGTCGATCATGTTGTCACCGTTGCGGTCCTGCCATACCACGTCACCGGGCATCAGCTTGACGGCGCCGTTGGCATAACCCATCTTTACGAGACGCTGGTAGCCCTCTTCGTCAGCATATACGGCAGCATATGAGCCGGAGATGTCGATATAGCCCTTGGGCAGTTCGGCTTCCGAGCGTACGATGTAGTTCTTCTTGTAGCCGATGAGGTGGTTGGGCTCCTGACCTTCTTGGAGACCGCCGATATAGTGGCGCTCGCTGTTGGTGCTGCCGATACCGTCGTAAACGAGGGTACCGTTCTGCTGATAATTCTTGTATTCGTTTTCGGGAAGCTCTACTACGATGTTCTTGTTGTAGGAGAGGTTGGCTCCGATAGTCCACGAGAAGTCGCGTGTGCGGATCGGAGTGGCGTTGATGTCGATTTCGACACCTTGGTTACGGAACTTACCGTTGTTGTTTACTACCGATGAGAAACCGGTTGTCGGGGGCAGCTGATAGTTGGCGTACTTGTCCATGGTCAGACGGTTGTAGTACACAACGCTCAGGTTGTACTTGTTTTGGAGGAAGCCTAAGTCAAGACCGATTTCACCGGTACGTGTACGCTCCCATTTCAGGTTGGGGTTAGGTAGCGCACTGATGCGATAGCCGTAGTTGCCGTTGTAGTTGTAGGCCGAATATGCGCCTTGGAGGCCGTACCAGCTTATCACGTCGGGGTTCACGATACCGTTAAGACCATATCCGCCGCGAAGCTTGGCGAAGTTCACAATCGAAGCGAGGCCTGTTTTCTGGAAGAAGTCTTCCTGAGAGAATACCCAGCCGGCTGATACACCGGGGAAGAAGCCCCAGCGGTTGTTAATCAGTCGTGAGTAGCCGTCCTGACGGAATGTGGCGGCAATCAGATACTTGTCCTTGTAGTCGTATTCAAAGCGGCCGAAGTACGACATGATGCGCTCTTCGAGATGCTGTGAGTCTACCGAACGCGAGCTTGCCTGGTAAGGATTCTGCTGGCCGGCGAATGTGAGGCCGAGGTCCATCCAGTAGCCGGTGGGCGAGCCATAACCGCTTGCGGAAAGGCCCTTGTACTGACGCTGATAGAACTCGGTGCCGAGCATGGCGTTGACTGTGTGGGCTTCCTTGAAGGTGCGGTTGAAGTTGGCTACGAGGTTGTAGGTCTGGTCGAAGTAACGCGAGAAGCTTGCGCTCTGGCTGTAAGTGCGGTTCCAGCCGTTGTTGGTGCCGGGCTGTGCGCCTGCCGCGCTCTGGAACTCCTTGTTCATTGTCTCGTCGAGTTCCTCGTTGTAGTACCAGCTCATTGAGCCCTTGACTGTCAGGCCGTCGATAATCTTGGCGGTAAGTGACTGGGTCATCTGGAACTTGTCGCTCTGATACTCGCGGATAAACTGGTCGGGCTGATAGTTGTAGTTGCCGTTTTCAGTCGTCTGACCGAAAGCGGCCGAGCCGTCCTCGTTGAGCAGGCGGATTGTGGGAGGAAGCGACATCACACGTCCGAACAGATAGCCGAGATAGTCGTCGGTCTGGGTGAGGCCATTGGGAACCTTTAACCAGTTGGCTCGGGTAAATGTGAAGTTGGAGTTGGATTCCAGCCACTTGGTTATCTTGTAGCTGCCGGTAAGCGAGAAGTTGTAGCGCTTGTAGAATGTGTTGGTAAACGCACCGTCGGCATCGTAGTAACCGAGGCCTGCATAATAGGTGCCGCGGTCGTTACCGCCGGAGAGCGAGAGGTTGTAGTCCTGAGTGTAGGCGGGAGTGTTGATGTTGACGTCGCCTATCGATGTGTCGCGGTAGATGATGGTGCGGCTCGGATCGATGGGATCGATCATCGACTGCCAGCCCTGTTGGAGCAGATACTTGTTCTCGTCGGTCATGGTCATGATGTTCCATACCATGTCAGAGGTTATCTGCGTGCGGCCTACGCCGTTAGGCTGGTTGTTCGCTGAGAGCGAGTTGATACCGTTGCGGGTGTGAGCCCACTCGGTATTCCATGTGCCAAGGCGGCTGAAATAGATATAGTCGTGAGCATCGGCCATGTCATAGCCGGTGTTGTAGTAGTTGAGGCCGTACTTGGCATTGAGGGTGATGGTGGCTTTGCCGGCCTGACCCTGCTTTGTGGTCACGAGGATAACGCCGTTGGCTGCGCGGGCACCGTAGAGAGCGGTTGCGCCGGCGTCTTTGAGGACGTCCATCGATGCGATGTCGTTGGGGTTGATGTCGGAAAGCGAGCTGCGAATCTGGCCATCGACCACGATAAGAGGTTCGCTGGTGCCTGTCCAGTTGGTACCGCCGCGGATTACGATTGACGGAGTTGCGCCGGGGTCACCGGTAGTGATATTGACCTTTACGCCTGATACGGCACCGGCAAGGGCCTGGGCGGGGTTGGCGTTTGCGCCGACGGTGAGTGTTTCCTTGCTTACCTTGGCGATAGAGTTGGTTACCTTGGTGCGCTTTTGGGCTACACCGTAACCCATCACGACAACTTCTTCAAGTACGTTGTTGTCGGATTCAAGAGTGATGTTAAGCGGCTGGCCGTTCCAACGGATTGTGAAAGGTTTGCAGCCGATATAACTTACATTGATGGTGGCTCCTTCTTTAACACCTTTGAGAGAAAATTCACCGTCGATGTTTGTGGCTCCGGCAATGTTGGTGCCTTCGACCGACACTGTGGCGCCAATCAGAGGTTCGCCCGTATCGTCATAAACAACACCTGTACATGTGCCTGTTGTCTGTGTGGTCGCGCTGGCTTGCTGAGCGTAAGCATTGTACATGCCGCCTCCCGAGAGGAGAAGCGACAATGTCACCACACCTTTTACTAACTGTTTTGGCATAAGATTTATTTAATGATTATGATTGGATCAAGCGTAGAATAATATAGACTGTTGACGTCTGACCGATTGATCTGTTTCTTTTCTATGGCAGTATACCGAAAGGGTGCTATTCAATTCAGTACGGAATCCGCGCCGTCAAAAAAAAAAACAATCTACCTGCACTGATGACGGAGCGCGACGTGGGTGTCAGTCATGGCATCGTGTTTTTATTATCTTTGCTTAATGTAGGTTAATTTTGCAAAACAATGCCGCAAAATTAGCTATATTTCCACGTACGGCAATAAACATTTATTAACTACCCCCCCCCATTTTAGGATTATTTAACAAATAATTCGCTGTTAAGATAACTGTTTGCGAAAGCAATGGACGACCAGAATTACCCTTAGCTTCCTGCTTTCGCCGGATATCTATTATAATTATATATTGTGTCGGTGTTAATAATCCTTAATAAGAGTTAAATAATTGGGGGGGGGTAATTTATGCGTACATTCGCAGGCATTAACTAAAAAAATGTTGAGTCACATAGATAAAACCAATCAAAATAATCTGTGTATTCAATCTATTTATTAACCTATTATCAATAACCCTAAACAAAGTATCATGAAGCGTAGGCTAATCCTTTTTTTTGCCTTTGTTTCTCTGATCGTCGGTCTGGCGCAAGCGCGCATTGTTACAGGCCTGGTTACAGAAGCAAATACAGGCGAGCCGGTGGTCGGAGCGTCTGTTCGATGCAGAGATGATTTGAAAATCGTCACAACAACAGGCATTGACGGCAAATTTTCCTTTAAAGTGCCCGACGAGTGCAAACACCTGATGATTTCATACATCGGCCTTGAAACCAAGGAGGTGGCAGTGGCCGACTATGTAGAGGTGGCTCTTGAAGAGTCGCTGTCGAATCTCGACGAAGTAGTTGTGGTCGGATACTCTACAACCACCAAACGCGACCTTATCTCTTCGGTATCTACCGTGAATGCAGGCGAAATCGTCAACCTGCCGGTCACCAACGTGATTCAGGGCATGGCCGGCCGTTCGCCCGGTGTCATCATCACGGCAAGCGGCGGTGGTATCAACAACCGTCCGTCGGTCAGCATCCGCGGTGGCGGCACTCCGCTCTATGTCATCGACGGCATAATCCGCACGGAGGATGACTTCGCCAACCTTTCGCCCGACGACATCAAGGACATCTCGATCCTCAAAGATGCATCGGCTACCGCCATCTACGGTTCGCGTGCGTCAAACGGTATCATTCAGGTCACCACACGCTCGGGTAAGAGCGGCAAGGTGACTCTGGAATATGACTTCAACGCATCGTGGTCGCAGCCCAACATCTGGCCCGAACCCATGGACGTGTGGGACCGTGCCGAATGGATCAATAGTGCGCGTATCAGCGAAGGCCGTGACCCCTACTTCGACGAGGTGGCCATACAGAAGATGAAAGACGGTTCCGATCCGCTGTCGTACAGCAACACCAACTGGCGCAAGGCAGTGCTCCGCTCATGGGCACCTCAGACCAAGCATGCCGCCCGTCTGACAGGCGGCTCGGAAACCAACCAGTTCTACGTGTCGCTGGGTCACACCGACCAGCAGTCGCTCTTCCGCAACGACAACAACTGGATGAAGCGTACCAATTTCCGCATTTCCGACAATGTGCTGATCAAGGATATCGGTCTGCATGTCAACCCGTCGATCGACGGATACTGGCAGGAGGAGAGCACACCGTCGACTTCGTCGGCCGACAGCTATTACGGCGTGTTCTCGCACATCAATAACAAGAGCCCGCTCACTCCGGCCTTCAACAGCCTCGGACTCCCCTACAACACCACCGATAACCCTGTGGCCGAAACAGCCAAGGACGCCGGCTACAACCGCACAAAGTATGCCGTGATCAACGGCAAGATCGATCTGATATGGGATTGCCTCTGGGTCGACGGACTCAAGCTCCGCTACTCGGGCAACTACCGCTACTACTCCAACACCAACAAGAACTGGCGAAAGGATGCGGCCAAATATGACTGGGATTCCGACATGCCTTCCTACGACAACAAGTCGCAGCTTTATTATCAGGCCTGGTCGGGGTACTCATTCACTGACCAGATTTTCGCAGAGTACAACCGTAAGTTTGGCAAACACTCAGTATCTGCCATCGCAGGCTTCGAGGATTACTACGAATGGGGCCAGAGCGCATGGTTGCGCCGCATCAACTATGAGTTCAACATCGACCAGATCAATGTGGGACCTGAAGCCGACCAGTCAAACGGCGGCAGCGAGGCCGAGCTTGGCCGCGCTGCGTGGATCGGACAGTTGAAATACAACTACGACAACCGCTACCTCGTGGAGGGAAGCATACGTCGCGACGGTTCCGACCGTTTCGCTCCCGGCAAGCGCTGGGGCACATTCTTCAGCGGATCGGCCGGATGGCGCATAACCCAGGAGCAGTTCATGCAGAGCCTCGTGGAGACCAATATCGTCAACAACCTCAAGCTCCGCGCTTCATATGGCGAAACCGGTCTTGACACTTCGGCCGGACGCTTCGCCTATCTGACATCCTATACCCTCAACAACCAGGGTTATGTGGTCGACGGCAAGTTTGTGCCCACCTTCTCGGAAGGAGCGCTTCCCTCGCCCGACCTCACCTGGTACACCACACGCCAGACCGACATAGGCCTTGACTTCGGTTTACTCGGAAGCCGCCTCACCGGTTCGGTCGACTACTTCTATTACTCTACAAAGGGCTATCTCGTGGCTCCCACAGGCGAAAGCTATCTCAACCAGGTGATCGGTATCAGTATGCCCCTGGTAAAGTCCGACAGCGAATTTCGCCGCGCCGGCTGGGAATTCCAGCTCGGATGGCATGACATGGTCGGTGATTTCTCCTATGACATATCCGCCAACCTGACATGGTACAACTCGCTCTGGGCCCGCATCGCCGATGAGCCCGAAAGCCAGTCGATGAATCCCTACACCCGTTTGCAGGGACGCAAACAGGATGTCTATGGCCGTCTTTACAATTGCTATGGCTTCTATAATGACGTCGACGAAATCTACAACAGCGCAGGTTATGTCAATGCCTATAATTCAGGCTATATGCGTCCCGGCGACCTCCGTTACGAGGATACCAACGGCGACGGACAGATTACCACAGAGGACCTCCGCTACCGCGGCTCGCAGAGCACCCCTCACGGACAGTTCGGTATCAACATCAGCCTGAACTACAAGGGATTCTATCTCTCGGCTCTTTTCCAGGGCTCAACGAAGTTTGATGTCGCTATTCCCGGATCACTTGCCATGCAGACCGGACAGACCTCGCAGCTCCCCGTGATATTCGACTTCCAGACCGATTACTGGCGTCCCGACAACACCAACGCCAAATTCCCGCGTCTGATGAGCAACACCCCTGACAACAGCAACAACAACTACATCAGCAGCGATTTCTGGCTCGTAAACGGTCAGTATATCCGTCTGAAAGACGTGCAGTTTGGCTACGATTTCAAATATAAGCTGCTCAAGAACGTCAATTGGCTCTCACGCGCCCGTATCGGCTTCTCAGGCGAGAATCTCTTCACCGTCTCGGCCGTCAAGAAATACGGCATCGATCCTGAAACGGCATCGACCGAGAACTACGGCTACCCGGTAGAGCGCATCCTGGCTATGACCCTTAACTTAGGATTCTAATCATAATTCTCAGAAACCAAATGAATATCAAATATATCACTTATCCTTTGGTCGGACTGGGCCTTCTCGGACTCAGTGCGTGCAAGGACACCCTCGACACTCATCCTACCGAGATCTTCTCGGAGGCCGAGGTGTGGGGTAGCAAATCGACTGCCGACGCTTTTGTGGACGGCACCTACAACACCGTGATAACATCTAACGGTCTGGCAGGCAGCGGCTCATGCATTCTGTGGGCTGCCAGGACCCCCGACGGTTCGCAGTGCGACCAGGTGGGCTCGGGTATTGACGGAGTTGCGACAGAGCTTGGTCTCAGCAACGGTACCGACATGGGTATCAATCGTTTCGCACAGCTTCGCCAATGCAATCTCATTATCGAGAAAGCTGCTGAAAGCGATGCGCTTTCAGAAAGTGAAAAAGCCGAGCTGGTGGCTCATGGCCGATTCCTCCGCGGTCTGATTTTCTACTATCAGACCAAGACGATGGGTCGCTTTGTGCCTATCCGTCAAGTGCTGACAGAAGCCGACTCGCTTAAAGCCGACATTCCCATGACCGCATCGGTGGCTGAGAGCTACCAGCTGGTGATGGAGGATTTCGACGCAGCTATCCCCGATATGCGTACAAGCTCGTCGGCCGGTCTGCCCAACAAGTATGCCGCCGAAGTTATAGCCAGCCGCGCATGCCTCCAGGCCTATGCCTATACCGGCGATGCCGCATACCTCGACAAAGCCATTGCCTATGCCGGCGATGTTGTCAACAACGGTCCCGGCCTTTCCACCGACTATGAAGGCATGTTCAACGAAAGCAATGCCACCGCACCTGAAATCCTCTGGGGCTATTACCGTCTGAGCAGCAACACATCTGTCAGCTCTTTTGTCGAGATGATCAATACGGCTCCCAACATCTCGCTCGACGACGTGCAGATATCGCTCTGTCCCGTACAGTTTGACATCAAGCCGGGTGAGGGCCGTCCGTTTGAGGCGTGGGCCACACATTTCCCCACTCAGGATCTCGTTGACCAATATCTGGCTATCGACGAAGCCACCGGCGAGGCCAAGCCCTGGTGGGCCACATCGCAGTATATCGCTGCCGTCACCGAGCACAATGCTCTTTCGGTGACATCACCCGGCGAGATCGACGAATATTCCCGCACTAACGGCGAGCTGCGTCGCATCCCCACACCTCAGGACTTCCAGCAGCTCAACGACGGCTATCCTGCTGCCACACGCTACGCTACCCTCAAAGCCGGCGTGGCCGACGGTGTTGACATTTCCGACATCATCTACGGCAACCGCGACGCGCGTATGGCCGCAAGCGTGATCTACGACAAGACGACATGGCTCGGACAGTATGTTGAAACCAATCTTGCCGGCAACTTCTCGATGGGTGTGCGCGACAAGGAGGACGGAGGATGGTACAATACCACCACCGGCTACTACTGGCGCAAAAACTCGGTGAGCGACATCACCCGTGCGTTCTACTCGGTGTCAGTGCCGTTCCATTATTGCATAGCGCGCACAGGCGAAGCCTACATGAACCTCGCCGAGGCTTATCTCTGCAAGAATCAGGTTGCTCCCGCAGTGAGCGCTCTCAATGCCACCCGTACCGTGCACGGCAAGCTGCCCGCATCGACTGCCACAAACCTGCAGGATGCATGGGCCGACTATATGCGCGAGCGTCGTGTAGAGATGGCCAACGAGGCCGGCGATATCTATTTCAGCTATCTGCGCTGGGGTAAATATGGCGGCTATGCCAACTACGGACGTCAGCCGGGCGACGTGATTCGCGACCTGGACTGCCCGGTATACAAGATTGAGATCAACCGTGACCGCACTGCATTTATCATCAATCAGCTGACACTGCTCAACTCGGCCAACCGCAATTTCACGACACGCCGCTATCTATTCCCGATACCGCAGAGTTTCCTCAACACACGTGAAGCCTATGGTCTTGATCACGAACAGAACCCCGGATGGTAATAATAAATAAGAAACAGACATGAAACGATATATTTTCTCACTTTTCGCGACCCTCCTGTCGGTGGTATGCCTTACAGGATGCTTGACCCACGGCATTGATGATCCCGACGACGTGTATGATGGCGCCGACATCACCAGCCTTCAGGGTGTCTACTACCGTTATAAAAATGTCGTCGACGGCGAAACGGTAGTTAGACAGGTAACACTGGCACGTGCCGCCTCAATCGATTCGGAAGAGAACACTATGGCGATCCAGTGTCAGGCCCAGGCCAGTTTCCCGGCCGATCAGCTTCCCAATCTGACGACTTCCGAACTGGTGGTGGTGCTCAACATCTCTACCGCAGCGGTAATCGAACCTCTCGACGGGGCGCCCGCTCTTGGCGTGCCCGGCGACTGGAGCAAGCCCAACAAGTATCAGATCACAGCAGCCAACGGCAAGAAGAAGGTCTGGACAGTGACTCTGGAGCTTATTCCACGAAGCTAAGACATGTATGTTTGCGCCGACCAATGTCGGGATGGTCTTTTATGCCAACTGTTTTGACCGTTCAGGCGGGTCTACGCGCAACCTGATAAATACGGCTAAGAACTGATAGCCTCATGTAGAAAGCTCTGAACCATGTGGTTCAGAGCTTTTTTTGTGGTTGACAACAGTATGGTTGCAGGCTTTCCCGGTTGCCCGTGGCGGCAATTTTATGGGTGAACGCACGGCTGTATTTGTGGAAGTGAAATTAAAGTGTTAACTTTGCAAGCGGATAAGGCTGCCGCAAGGTGACGAAGTCAGTGAGCTGACAGCTATCGCATTAGCCTTTTTCCGTCAAGTCACGCAAAATCCTGCGTAGGATTCAGAATCATGATTTCCTCCTTCTACGCAACTACGCAATCTCGGCCCGGTGGTATATCGCCGGGCTTTTTTTATTCCCGCTGAATGGTGAAGTGTGAAGGGAAATGTTTATATTTGCGCTGATGAAAAAGCTTGTAATCTTTGACCTCGACGGCACTCTGCTCAACACCATCGACGACCTGGGCAACGCTACCAACCACGCCCTGGCGGTCGAGGGGTTTCCCACTCATCCCCTCGAAGCCTACCCTATGATGGTGGGCAACGGAGTGAGCCGTCTGCTTGAGCGTGCCCTCCCCGAGGAGCATCGCAACAAATCCACCCTCGAACGCATACGCAGTGTGTTTCATGATTACTACGACGAGCATCTCGCCGACTTCACACGCCCTTATCCCGGCGTCGTTGAGCTGCTTGCAGCGCTGCATGAGCGCGGCGTGGCCTTGGCCGTCGCCTCCAACAAGTACCAGGATGCGGTGACAAAGCTCATGGGCATCTTTTTCCCCGACGTGAAGTGGGTTGCCGCGTTCGGACATCAGGAGGGTGTGCCCTCCAAGCCCGACCCGTCGATAGTGTTCAACATACTCTCGGCCCACCCGACACCAAAGGCCGAGACCCTTTATGTGGGTGACTCGGGTGTGGATATGGAGACGGCGCGGCGCGCCTGTATAGAGTCGGTGGGCGTAACGTGGGGCTTCCGCCCCGTAAGCGAGCTGCGCGACAACCACGCCGACCACATTATATATAACCCCGTCGACATACTTCCCATAGTAGCCAACGACTTCCTCTAATCCATCCTTCCTCACTTACCCTATGACCCTCTGGCGACGCATCATCGACCTCTATGTCGACGGCTTCCGGTCGATGACCGTGGGCCGCTCCCTCTGGGCCATAATCATCATCAAGCTCATAATCATGTTCGGGGTGCTGAAACTCTTTTTCTTCCCCGACATACTCGGCACCAACTACGACAGCGACGAGGAGCGCGCCGGCGCCGTCCGTACCGCTCTCAGCGACTCCGACCGCTGACCGCCGTCGCCCCACACACGTTCCCACCTCCCTTGAATCGCGTTTTAACCGAAAAAATTAAAAACCATAAAACATGCCTGACCTGATAAGCGTAGTCGACTGGTCGCGGTGGCAATTTGCCCTCACGGCGATGTACCACTGGCTGTTTGTGCCCCTCACCCTGGGCCTCTCGGTCATAGTGGCTATCATGGAGACAATCTATTACAAACGGCGCAACCCCGTTTGGCTCTCCGCTACAAAATTCTGGATGTTGCTTTTCGGCATCAACTTTGCACTCGGTGTGGCCACCGGCCTCATCCTCGAATTTGAGTTCGGCACAAACTGGAGCAATTACTCCTGGTTTGTGGGCGACATTTTCGGCGCTCCGCTCGCAATCGAGGGCATCTTCGCCTTTTTCATGGAGTCGACCTTCATTGCCGTGATGTTCTTCGGCTGGAAAAAGGTCAGCGCCGGCTTCCACCTCGCCTCCACATGGCTCACGGCGCTCGGCGCCACAATCTCGGCCTGGTGGATTCTCGTGGCCAACGCATGGATGCAATATCCGGTGGGCATGGAGTTTGATCCGGTGCAGATGCGCAATGTCATGCAGTCGTTTGCCGACGTGGCGCTATCGCCCGTGGCCGTGCATAAGTTCACCCATGCCGTTATGAGCGGCTGGACCCTCGCCGGTGTGTTTGTCGTGGGCGTAAGCTGCTGGTTCCTGCTCCGCAGGCGTCATCAGGAACTTGCCCTGAAATCGGTCAAGGTGGCGGGCTGGGTAGGCCTCGCCGGCATCCTGCTCACCCTTTACAGCGGCGATCAGTCGAGCCTTGACGTGGCCCGCGTGCAGCCCATGAAGCTCGCAGCCATGGAGGGCCTCTACGACGGCTCCCGAGGCCAGGCTATAAGCGCTTTCGGCATCATCAACCCCGACAAGACCCCCGACAACGACGAAGAGCCGTTCCTGCTGGATATATCCGTGCCCAAGATGCTCAGCCTGCTCGCCACACACAATCCCGACGCCTTTGTGCCGGGCATCAACGACCTCATGAAGGGCGTGGCCGATGTGACCGCTTCGGGCGACACCGTAACCACACTCTCCTACGCCGAGCGCATCGAGGCGGGACGACGCAGCCATGAGGCGCTACGCGCTTTCGATGCAGCCTACGCCGCCGGCGACGAGGGCGCAATGGCCGAGGCCCGCAAGGCTATCGAGGCCGACTACGGTTCGTTTGGCTTCGGCTATCTCGACAAGCCGTCCGACGCAGTACCTCCCGTAGCCGTCACTTACTATTCGTTTCATATCATGGTGATAATAGGCGGCTGGCTGCTGCTCTTCTTCGTCGCCGCCCTCTTCCTCGCCTACCGCAAGCGTCGCGTCATGGAGCGCAGCCGCATAGTGCAGTGGCTCGGCATGATAACCATACCTCTGGTGTGGGTATGCTCGCAGGCCGGCTGGGTGGTGGCCGAGGTGGGACGTCAGCCGTGGGTGATACAGAACCTCATGCCCACGCGTGCCGCTATCTCCGACCTCAGCGCGTCGAGCGTCATAATCACTTTCTGGCTCTTCGCCGCCATATTCACGGCGCTCCTCGCCGCAGAGCTGAGCATCATGCTCCGCGCCATAAGCCGCGGCCCCGAACATGAATCAAGTCACGTATCACCCTCAACAGCCGAAGCAAAATGATGACACTCGCCAATCTTCAAGCCTACTGGTGGATAATTATTGCCGTGCTCGGCGCGGCACTCGTGTTCCTCCTCTTCGTGCAGGGTGGACAGACCATGATTCTCAACCATTCGGCCGATCACAGCGGCCGTGCCATGATAGTCAACGCCCTCGGCCGCAAGTGGGAGCTTACATTCACGACACTCGTGGTGTTCGGCGGCGCGTTTTTCGCCTCGTTCCCGCTGTTCTACTCTACCAGCTTCGGCGGAGCCTACTGGCTGTGGATGCTCATCCTGTTCAGCTTTGTGCTTCAGGCCGTGAGCTATGAATACCGCCGCAAGCCGGGCAACATTTACGGCACAAGCGTCTACGACATCTTCCTTTTCATCAACGGCTGCGCGGGCTGCATTCTGCTCGGCGTCGCCGTGGCGATGATGTTTTTCGGCGCCGAGTTTACCGTAGCCAAAGGCAATCTGCTCGACACCTCGGCCCCTGTCATCTCGCAGTGGGCGCCAACACGCGGCCTGGAAGCGATAGCTACCTGGCAGAATCTGCTGCTTGGCTTCACGGTGCTGTTTCTGGCCCGCACGCAGGCCGCCCTCTTCTTCCTCTGCTCGATAGCCGACAGCCCGGAGCTCACCGCGCGCAACCGCCGCCGCGTCGCCGTCAACGGCCTCATCTTCGTGGTGCTCTTCCTCCTCTTCGCCGGAGTGTTGTTTACCGCCACCGGCCTCACCGCTACCCCCGCAGGCTTCATGCCCGAGCCCTACAAGTATCTCAACAACCTGCTTGCCATGCCCGTGGTGCTCGTGATGCTCCTCCTCGGCGTGGTGCTCGTGCTTGCCGGCATAATCCTCACGGTGACACGCAAGGGCTACACCTCCGGCATATGGCTCACTGCCCCCGGCACCGTCCTCGTGGTGGTGGCCCTCTTCTGTCTCGCCGGCTTCAACGACACCCCCTACTACCCCTCGCTCGTCGATTTCGACTCGTCGCTCACCATAGCCAACTCTTCGAGCACCGAGTTCACGCTCGGCGTGATGAGCATTGTGTCGCTCGCCGTGCCATTTGTCGTGGCCTACATAGCTTACGTGTGGCACGCCATGACCTCGCGCCCAATCACCCCGGCCGAGGTCAAGTCGCCCGACGAGCACCTTTATTGAACCCTTCACTCACCCCCACCTCCCGCGCCCCTATGGAGATGCTGATGCAATATGCCTGGGAGCATCGTCTGCTTCCTCCCGGACCCGTCGCCACCGTCGACGGCCTGCCGCTGCGCATCATCGATCCGGGGCGCCGCAACGTCGACGCCGGCCCCGATTTCTTCAACGCCAGGATAGAAATCGGTGGGCGCCGGTGGGCGGGTAATGTCGAGATACATGTGCGCGCGAGCGACTGGCACCGCCACAATCACGACGGCGACCCGGCCTACGACTCGGTGATACTACATGTGGTGGGTACCGACGACGCCACAATATGCCGCTCCAACGGCGAGACCATACCGCAGATGGTGATGCCGCGGCGCGACGACCTCGACCGTCGTTACAGAAGCCTCGTCGACCGCGCCGACATTGACATACCGTGCGCACCGCTGATAGCGGCCATGGATGTCCTGCGCCGCCGCTCGTGGCTCACCACCCTCGCTTTCGAGCGATTGTATGACAAGGAGGAGCGCATAGAGCGCATACGCCGCGAGCGGCTTGGCGGCGATTATGAGGAAGCGACCTACGTAACCGTGGCGCGTGGTCTCGGATTCAGCGTCAACGCCGACCCCTTCGAGCGGCTTGCCCTCGCCACGCCGCTGCGTGTCCTCGGCAAGCACGCCGACTCGCTGTTTACCATCGAGGCCATACTCTTCGGCCAGAGCGGATTGCTCGATGCCCCCGCCGAGGCGGGGGAGCCGTATGCCTCGCAGCTTATGCACGAGTATCGTTTCATGGCGCGCAAGTTCGGCCTCAGGCGGCCGGTGTCGCTCGGCTGGAAGATGAGCCGCATGCGGCCCGCCAACTTCCCACACCGCCGCATTGCCGTCCTCGCGGCTATGATAGCGGGAGGGTTCAGGCTGCACTCCCGTATTCTTGCCGCCCCCACGGCCGACCAGGCGCGCATGCTGTTTCTGCCGGCTCTGTCGCCCTACTGGCACACCCGCTACACGTTCGGGCCGGAATCGGGCGCCCGGGCAGGAAGCACCCTCAGCCGCCCGTCGGCCGAGATTATGGTCATCAACGCCGCCGTGCCGGTGATTCACGCCTACGGAGCCGCCCATGGCGATGACCGCCTCATGGAGCGCGCCGTGGAGATGCTTCAAGCGCTCCAACCCGAACGCAATTCCATTGTCGAGGCCTTTGCCCGCGCGGGACTACGCGCCGAAAGCGCGTTTGACTCACAGGCGGTGATTCAGCTACGCCGGCGTTACTGCCAGGAGCGGCGATGTCTCGCCTGCCGCATAGGCCACTTCACCCTCACACGTACTTAAATCATTATCACCTATATAAATTCCAACGCTATGAATCAGAACAACAACTGCAATACCGGTAACGGCAGTGCTTTCGATGCCGGTCCTTCCGGACGCTCGCGCGGCGTAGCCGGCCTTCTCGCCATATTCCTTGGCTCACTCGGCATACAATATTTCTATCTGGGCAAGACTCAGGCCGGAATCATCGCTATCGTGCTGTCGCTCGTCACCTGCGGCGCGCTGTCGGTGCTGTGGCTCATCCAGGGCATCCTCATGATTGCCATGAACGAGCAGGATTTCGAGCGTAAGTTCGTCTACACCAATTCCACTTTCCCCCTCTTCTGAACAGCTCCGGCACCGCGGTTTATTCGCGGTGCCATACGCGCTGTTGCGTCCACGGCTCCGACTTGGCCGTCCAGAACGGATGGTCAGCCGGAAGCCCGAGCGGCATGAACATCGTCGAGGTGAGATACACGCTGCCGTTGTTGGTATAGCTGTTGGCCATCTCGGGCTGATGACCGGCATAGCCAAGAGTGAGAAATCCGTCGGCGTCGTATGTGCCAGGCATGCCGAGCATGTTTTCCATCACCGCGGTGAGGGCGGCGCGCACAGAGCCGTCGTTCATCCCTTCGGGATAGCCGTATTTCCACGCGGCCATGGCGAGAGTTTGGAGCGCGCCGAGGCGGTAGACCACCGACCGGCCGAAAGCGGGATATGTTCCGTCGGGTGCTATGAGGCTCTCGACAAATGTGTTGTATTGCTGCATGCGCTTTACCGCATCACCCGACTTGACCGGTGAGAGATAGTCCTGGCCGCTCTTCTCGAGCTGCTCTATCATCTCTATATACATAGGGTGTATCACGAAAGCGTTGTAGTTGTCGAGGGCAAGATGAGCGCCGTCGCTGTACATTCCGCCCCCTTGATACCACTCGTTAATCTTGTTGGCGGTGGCGCGCAGGGCGAAGCGGTCGGCGTCGCCGGGCGACACGCGCAGTATGAAAGCCTCGATGATGCCTCTGAACAGCAGCCAGTTGTTGTAGGCGGGAGTGACATTGCGCAGTCCCTTGAAGCAGTCGAGATAGCGGCGCTGAGTGAGGGTATCGAGGCGCTCCCATGTGGCTTCGGGCGCGCGGAGGAAGCTTTGCGCGAGAAACGCAGCGTCGACGAGTGGCTGCCCCAGGCGCGAGCCGTCCCATTGCAAGTAGTCGGCACTCTCGGGGTTGACAGCGTTTTTGTACGATGCAAGTGCGAGCTCGCGGAGGTGAGCGCGCTTTATCCCCTCGGGAGTGTCATCGTCGGGAAGCGCGAGCCAAGGTGAGATGCCGCACATGAGGCGTCCGAACGCTTCAAGATAAGCTACCGATGTGTCGCGGCTGCCGTAGGTGGGACTCAGTTCGAGCTTCATGTTTTGTCGCAGCTCGCCGCGGCTCATGTTTTCGAGCACGGGAGCCGCTATCTTGTAACACGCTTCGACCCACTTGTCGCGGTCGCTTTGCCCGGCGGTGCCGGATTTGGGGCGGCCGTATGCCGCCACTACTGTCAGAGCCGTAAGTAGAGCTATTGCCGTTTTGCGTATCATGGTCGGTTGTGGATTGGTATGAGAGATGCAGGTAGGCGCAGAAGGGGTCCGCTTTGCAAAGATAGCGATTATTTCCCGTTTGGTAAAAGACGCTTTGGAACCACGGGCTATGGATTTGCCATACAAACTGTTGGCGGGTCGGGATAAAAAGAGTAATTTTGCGATTACAACCATGTGTGTTTTTAACCGGAATCGAATCCATGCGTCATTTAAGCTTATCATGTTTTCTGCTATCTGTCATTACTCTGCTGCAATTGCCCTTTGCGGTCTCGGCGGCGGGGCGAGTGATGCCGCTCTACAACGGTGGCGAATGGTATGACATCGACGGCAACCGCATCAACTGTCACGGCGGCAGTATAATAAAAGCCGACTCGCTCTATTACTGGTATGGCGAGCACCGCCCCGGCTTCGACGCCGCCTATCAGAAAGGCGTGGCATGCTATTCGTCGCCCGACCTCGTCAACTGGAAAAACGAGGGTATAGCCCTCGCAGTCGTCGACGACACTGCGAGCGTAATGCAGCGAGGATGTACCATTGAGCGCCCCAAGGTAGTGTTCAATCCCAAGACCGGGAAATATGTCATGTGGTTTCACCACGAGCTGAAAGGGCGCGGCTATGATGCCGCTCATTACGGCGTGGCCGTGAGCGAATCGCCAGCCGGACCGTTCAGGCTATTGCGCTCACAGCGTGCCAACCCCGGCAAATATCCCGCCAATCTCGCCCGGAAATTCCGCGGATACAAGTGGGATGAGGCCGACGGCGAGTGGTGGACTCCCGAGTGGCGCCGCGCTGTTGAGGAGGGCATGTTTGCCGAGCGTGACCGCGAAGGGGGGCAGATGTCGCGTGACATGACATTGTTTGTCGACGACGACGGCAAGGCCTACCATATCTATTCGTCGGAAGAGAACCTTACGCTGCATATCGCACCTCTCACACCCGACTACACCGCCCACACCGGCAAGTATGTGCGACTCTTCCCCGGGGGCCACAACGAAGCCCCGGTGCTATTCAAGCATGGCGGCAAATATTGGATGATATGCTCGGGCTGTACAGGCTGGGACCCCAACGAGGCAAGGCTGTTCTCGGCCGACAACATAATGGGGGAATGGACCCGGCACCCCACGCCGTTTGTAGGTGAGGGGAGTGAGACCACTTTAGGCTCTCAGGGCGCGTTTCCGCTCGTTGTTGACGGTGAGATTTATTTCTTTGCCGACCAGTGGCGCCCCCGGCGTCTTGCCGATTCAAGATACAAATGCCTCCCCGTGGAGTTTGACGCCGACGGTATGCCGGTGATAAAGGATGTTGACATTGCCCCCGCGCTCAACAAGGGGCCCGGCGGCAAGCGCCTCGTGTGGAGTGACGAGTTTGACCGCGACGGACGGCTCGACTCGCTCTACTGGAACTATGAGAACGGCTTCGAGCGCAACCATGAGGACCAGTGGTATCAGCCCGACAATGCATATTGCCGCGACGGCGTGCTTGTGCTTGAAGCGCGCAAGGAGTGCCGCCCAAATCCAGGCTACAGCGAGGACGCCTCCGTCGCCGACTGGCGCGCGTCAAGGCCCGTTATAGGCTACACCTCGGCGTCGGTCAACACTCGAGGCAAAAAAGAGTTCCGCTACGGTACCCTCGAAGTGCGGGCCCGCATACCCGTGGCACCGGGCGCATGGCCCGCGATATGGACTCTCGGATGCGATATGCCTTGGCCCTCCAACGGCGAGATTGACGTCATGGAATATTACCGCATCGACGGAGTGCCGCATATCCTTGCCAACGCGGCGTGGGGTACCGACAAGGAATATGACGCCAAATGGCACACCGTGGCAGTGCCATTTGAGCACTTCACGGCCAAGGATTCCGACTGGGCTTCGAAATTCCACATATGGCGTATGGACTGGGACGAAGATTACCTCAGGATATATCTTGATGACAAACTGATACACGAGACGGCGCTTGCCGGCACATTCAACGGAGCGATAGGCAAAGGCAGCAATCCCATGCGCCAGCCGCATTATGTGCTGCTCGACCTGGCCCTTGGCGGCGACCACGGCGGCGACATCGCCGACGACGCCCTCCCCATGAAGTACGAAATCGACTACGTCCGCATCTACCAATAAACCTCAGTGTAAGGATACCTGCTGATTCACTGACAATCCTTGGCTATATAACTCCCTCCCTTCTTTTTCAATATTGGATAAATGCATTGTATGAGTGTAAAACGACTGATCGCCAACCTGATGTGTTGCTGTATGGTTATTGTGGCATTTGCCTACGAACCTGATTTTTCGACAGCAGGCTTTTTCCGAGTTCCTGATACGGGACGTGATGTATATTCTATGAATCCTGCATGGCGTTTTCATAAAGGCACAGCCGCCGGTGCCGAAATGAGAGAGTTTAATGACAAAGACTGGCAGGTAGTGTCATTGCCTAATGGCATCGACTACTATCCTACCGAGGCCAGTGGCTGCATCAACTATCAGGGAGAGATCTGGTATAGGAAACATTTCACTCCGGCTCAGGACCTAAAAGGTAAGAAGCTGTTTTTGCATTTTGAAGCCATTATGGGCAAAAGCAAAATCTACGTTAACGGTAATCTGCTCGCCGAGCATTTTGGCGGCTACCTTCCGGTATCGGTTGATGTGACTGATGCGTTAAATTGGGAAGAAGACAATGTGATAGCCGTATGGGCCGACAATAGCGATGACTCTACTTATGCTCCGGGAAAACCGCAGAACATGTTGGATTACACATACTTTGGTGGGATATATCGTGACTGCTGGCTGATTGCTCACAATCGAGTGTTTATAACCGACCCGAATTATGAGAACGAGACAGCCGGCGGCGGCTTGTTTGTCGCATTTGACAATGTGTCGGAGCAATCGGCTGATATTCTGCTGAAAGCGCATATACGTAACGACAATACACGTAACTTTACAGGAAACATCGCCTATTCGTTGGTCGACCGTGACGGTAAGGAAGTGGCATCGTCGGATATGAAGCTCAATATCCGCAAAGGTGCTGCGATAAGCCGCAACGGAAAGATGACGGTGGAGCAACCTCATTTGTGGTCTCCTTCGTCGCCATACCTGTATAATCTGTATATCCGCATTTATGACAAGAATGGCAATGTAGTTGACGGTTATCGCCGCCGTGTCGGCATCCGCAGCATCGAATTTAAAGGGAAGGACGGTTTTTGGCTTAACGGAAAGCCGTATGGAAAGCCATTGATAGGTGCTAACCGACATCAGGATTTTGCGGTAGTGGGCAACGCAGTGGCCAACAGTATTCACTGGCGCGATGCGAAGAAGCTGAAAGATTTGGGAATGGAAGTGATTCGTAATGCGCATTGTCCGCAAGACCCCGCTTTTATGGATGCCTGCGATGAACTTGGCCTTTTTGTTATCGTGAACACTCCCGGATGGCAGTTTTGGAGCGATGAGCCCGTTTTTGCCAAGAGGGTTTACAGCGACATCCGTAATCTGGTTCGCCGCGACCGTAACCACCCTTGTGTATGGCTGTGGGAGCCTATTCTTAACGAGACATGGTATCCCGAGGATTTTGCCGGGCGTGTGAAAGCTCTTGTCGATGAGGAGTATCCTTATCCGTCGTGTTATTCGGGCTGCGATACACAAGCCAAAGGAGCGCAATATTTCACGGTCAGGTTCGCTCATCCGGCCGACTTGTCGAATCGCGACCCCGACGTCACTTATTTTACACGTGAATGGGGCGATAATGTGGATGATTGGAGTTCCCACAACTCTTCCAGCCGTACAGCCCGCAACTGGGGCGAACGCCCCATGCTGATACAAGCCGTGCATTATGCTTCTCCGGCTTATGACTATACGTGTTATGATGCCTTGTACAAGGAATCTCAGTGGCACGCGGGCGGTTGCCTGTGGCATTCGTTCGATCATCAGCGAGGTTATCATCCCGACCCTTTCTACGGGGGAGTGATGGATATTTTCCGTCAGCCGAAATATTCCTACTACATGTTTAAGGCGCAGCGTCCGGCCGAGGCCTCCGACGGGCTGGCGGAAAGCGGCCCTATGGTATATATAGCTCATGAGATGACACCGTTTTCTGACAGCGACGTGACTGTCTATTCCAATTGTGATGAAGTGCGCCTTACGGTCAATAAAGACGGAAAGGTGTACACATATAATAAAGACAAGGCACGGAAAGGAATGCCCTCTCCGATTATCACATTCCCGGGGATATTTGATTTTATGACCGACAAGAGTTTGACCCGGAATAACCATGGAGAGGATGTCTACATGTTGGCGGAAGGACTTATGGACGGCAAGGTCGTGGCTACCCACAAGGTAATGCCGGCTCGCCGCCCCGCACAGGTTCGCCTGAGGGTCGATAACGAGGGAGTGAATCTGTGCGCCGATGGTTCCGACTTTGTAACCGTAATAGCCGAAGTTACTGATAAGAATGGCAATGTTAAGCGCCTTAACAACTATTATATCAAGTTCTTTGTGGAAGGTGAGGGGCGTATTTTAGGCGATGCCGGTATAATGGCCAATCCTGCGCCCGTGAAATGGGGCAGTGCGCCGGTACTGATTCAGTCAACCACGAAGCCTGGCAAGATAAAGATCAGAGCAAGTGTGTTGTACGAAGGCTCTCAGATGCCTGTTAGCGGCGAACTGGAATTGACATCTTCCGCTCCCATGTATCCGTTGGTTTTTGATGAGGCGGAAGAGATTCAAATCCGGCAGGTGAAATCGGCTTCGGCAGACAGAAAGAATGACGCGGAATTGGAGTTGGAACGCCTGCGCCATGAACTGAATGAATTGAAGCTGAAAGAAGTGGAGCGACAGCAGACCGATTTTGGCGAAAAGGGAAGTTGACATACCGTCGGCATGATTATATTCCCCTCCCTCCCAGCTTTCATTAACAGGTTATGATCAGGAAGTCGATACGGTATTTCAGTGCGGCGTTGTGTGCGCTTTCGTCACAGCAATCTCGGCTTTATGCGTCATGAAATTGGGTGTTGGGGTGGGATTACTGCCGTGGAGTAGCGAAAAATTTGTATTTTTGCAGCCGAAAAAGCAAGATAATTGTCAAGATAATGACCAATCAAGCGATTATTGATGAGATAAGGCGTCTTAAAGCAGAGCGCAATGCTTGCATCCTCGCCCATTATTATACTATCCCCGAGATTCAGGACCTCGCCGACCATGTAGGCGACTCCCTGGCTCTGGCACGTATAGCAACCAAGCTCGAAGAGCCGATAGTGGTGATGTGTGGCGTGCATTTCATGGCCGAGACCGTGAAGATGCTCGCGCCCGACAAGACTGTGCTCGAACCGGCTCCCGATGCCGGCTGCTCGCTTGCCGACAGCTGCGACCCCGTGGAGTTTGAGGCGTTTGTCAAGGCACGCCCGGGACATACCGTCATAAGCTACGTCAACACGTCGGCGGCGGTGAAAGCGCTTACCGACATCGTGGTGACTTCGGGCAACGCCTGTGAGATAGTAGGGTCGATGCCGGCCGACGAGAAGATAATTTTCGGCCCCGACCGTAACCTCGGCAGCTACATAAACTCCATCACAGGCCGCGACATGGTGTTGTGGGACGGTGCGTGCCACGTCCACGAGCAATTCTCGCTCGACGCGATATTGAAGCTGAAAGCCGAGCATCCCGACGCCCTGCTCCTCGTACACCCTGAGTGCCCGCGCCCCGTGCGTCTTGTCGCCGACAAGATAGGCTCCACCGCCGCGCTGCTCAAATTTGCCATGGCGAGCGACGCCCGGGAGTTTATCGTGGCGACGGAGAGCGGCATTCTGCACAAGATGCAGAATGCGTGCCCTGACAAGCTTTTCATTCCGGCTCCTCCCGAGAACGGTGGCGGCTGCGCATGCAATAATTGCAGCTACATGAAGCTCAATACCCTCGAACGTCTGCGCGACTGTCTGCGCGACCTCGCCCCGCAAGTAGAGATAGACGGCGCTCTCGCCGAGTCGGCACGCCGCCCTATCGACCGCATGCTCGACCTCTCGGCCAAGCTCGGCCTTTAAACCCTCCCCGCAATAGTCAATAATATCACATCATGGAATATAATCACCGCGACATCGAGAGCCGCTGGCAGCAATATTGGCGTGACAACAAGACCTATCACACCGAGATTGACCCTGCGCGCCCCAAATATTACGTACTCGATATGTTTCCCTATCCCTCGGGTGCCGGCCTCCACGTAGGTCACCCGCTGGGATATATAGCTTCCGACATCTTCTCGCGCTACAAGCGCCTCAACGGCTTCAACGTGCTTCACCCGATGGGCTATGATGCCTACGGTCTGCCCGCCGAGCAGTATGCCATACAGACCGGCCAGCACCCCGAAGTCACCACATTCAAGAATATCGACCGCTATCGTTCGCAGCTCGACAAGATAGGATTCTGCTACGACTGGGACCGTGAGATAAAGACTTGCGCCCCGGAGTATTACAAGTGGACTCAGTGGGCCTTTATCAAGATGTTCGAGTCGTGGTACGACAACTCGGCCCGCAAGGCTCGCCCGATAAGCGAGCTTGAAGCCCATTTTGCCAAGGAAGGCACCGCCGGCGTCAACGGAGCTTGCTCACGTGAGCTTCAATTCACCGCCGACGAATGGAACGCCATGGACGAGAAGGCCAAGAGCGACGTGCTGATGAACTACCGCATCGCTTATCTCGGCAACACAATGGTGAACTGGTGCCCGAAACTCGGCACCGTACTCGCCAACGACGAGGTGAGCGAGGGCCTGTCAATCCGTGGCGGCTATCCAGTGGAGCAGAAGCTCATGTATCAGTGGTGTCTGCGCGTCAGTGCCTACGCTCAGCGTCTGCTCGACGGCCTTGATACCATCGACTGGACCGAGTCGCTCAAAGAGACCCAGCGCAACTGGATTGGCCGCTCGGAGGGCGCGGAGATGCGCTTTGCCGTCGCCGGCCGCGACGACATCGAACTCGAAATATTCACCACGCGCGCCGACACCGTGTTTGGCGTCACCTTTATGGTGCTTGCCCCGGAGAGTGCGTACGTAAGGCAGCTCACTACTCCCGACCGCGAGGCTGAGGTAGCCGCCTATCTCGATGCCGTGAAGCACAAGACCGAGCGCGAGCGCATGATCGACAAGAAAGTAACCGGTGTGTTCACCGGCTCATACGCCATAAATCCGCTCACCGGCAAAGAGATACCGGTGTGGGTGAGCGACTATGTGCTCGCAGGCTACGGCACCGGCGCCATTATGGCTGTGCCGGCTCACGACTCGCGCGACTATGCCTTTGCCCGCCGCTTCGACCTCCCCGTAATTCCACTCATCGAGGGTGCCGACGTGAGCGAGGCGAGCTTTGACGCCAAGGAGGGTGTCATGATTAATTCGGCCGGACCCGAGCTCGACCTCAACGGCCTCACTGTCAAGGAGGCTATCGCTGCCGCCAAGAAATTTATCGCCGAAAAGGGCATAGGCCGCGTCAAGGTCAACTATCGCCTACGCGACGCCATATTCTCGCGCCAGCGTTACTGGGGCGAGCCGTTCCCCGTATATTATAAGGACGGAGTGCCCCACATGCTCCCCGAAAATCAGCTTCCGCTGCTTCTGCCCGAGGTCGACAAGTATCTCCCCACGGAGACAGGCGAGCCTCCCCTCGGCCGTGCCAAGAACTGGCACACCGCCGACGGCTATCCCCTCGAACTCAACACCATGCCAGGCTTTGCCGGTTCGTCGGCCTACTATCTGCGATACATGGACCCGCGCAATGACAAGGCGCTCGTGTCGCCCGAAGCTGACGCTTACTGGCGCAATGTTGACCTGTATATTGGCGGCACCGAGCACGCCACAGGCCACCTCATCTACTCACGCTTCTGGAACAAATTCCTTTATGACCTCGGCGTAGTGGTCGAGGAGGAGCCGTTCAAGAAGCTGATAAACCAGGGCATGATTCAGGGCCGAAGCAACTTCGTTTACCGCATCAAGGATACCAACACATTTGTGTCGGCCGGCCTCAAAGGCGACTACGACACCACCCCGATTCATGTCGATGTAAATATAGTGAGCAACGACCAGCTCGACCTTGACGCGTTCCGCAAATGGCGTCCCGAGTTTGCCACCGCCGAGTTCGTGCTTGAAGACGGCAAGTATATCTGCGGCTGGGCCGTCGAGAAGATGTCGAAGTCGATGTTCAACGTAGTCAACCCCGACGACATCGTCGAGCGCTACGGAGCCGACACCCTGCGCCTCTATGAGATGTTCCTCGGCCCGCTGGAACAGAGCAAGCCGTGGGACACCAACGGTATCGACGGCGTGAACCGCTTCCTCAAACGCTTCTGGGGTCTTTTCTTCAAGGGCGACAACTGGCTCGTGACCGACGACGCTCCCTCGCCCGAAGCCCTCAAAAGCCTCCACAAGCTCATCAAGAAGGTTACCGGCGATATAGAGACGTTCAGCTACAACACTTCAGTGGCAGCTTTCATGATATGCGTCAACGAGCTTTATCAGCTCAAATGTCACTCGCGCGCTATCTTGGAGCCGCTCGTTGTGGTTCTTGCGCCTTTCGCGCCGCATATCGCCGAAGAGCTGTGGCACGCGCTCGGCCATGATACCACGGTGTGTGACGCACAGTGGCCCGCGTGGAACGAAGAGTATCTCCGCGAGAGCGCCGTCAAGTATGCCGTGTCGTTCAACGGCAAGGTACGTTTCAGCATCGAGGTGCCTGCCGACACCCCCGCCGACGAGGTGGAGAAGCTGGCTCTCGGTCACGAGGGCGCGGCCAAGTGGACCGAAGGCAAGACTGTGCGCAAAGTCATTGTCGTGCCGGGCAAGATTGTCAACATAGTGGTGGGCTGACCGTAGCCGCCGCAACCATCCGTCGGCCCACGGCCGACGGAAGATAACTGCATGGCGAAGCAACCGCAGCGTGAACACTCGTGTCACGTCGCGGTTGCTTCGTCGGCATTTGTGCCGTTGTTTATGCCGCACGGTGTTAAAATTAGGGCGCTAAAATGGCGGTAATTACAAAATTAAATCGTATATTTGCACGCTGAAAAAGTGACTTCCCCCTCACGGGAGCACCCCCATGCCCGGCCGTCGGGTAGTCGAGGGTGCTTTCGGTGAGCGATTATTGCTATGTGGGTCAGCCGCTTGCCAACCTCGAAAAACAAATAATAAACCACCAATAAACATCTTATCCCCGACATGCAAAGCAAAGGAAAATTAGGAAGTGTCGTTGCCGGCATCATCGCGATATTCCTCGTGCTCATCTGTCTGTTCTATCTCTCGTTTACTCTCGTGACCAATCATCATGAGGGCAATGCCGAGAAATATGCAGCCTCCATGAGCAACGGCGACACACGTTCCGACGCCTACCGTGTGGCCTACAAGAGCTACATCGACTCCATCTCCAAGGAGCCCGTCTATCTCGGTTATACTTTCAACGAAGTTCAGAAACTTGGCGTGGGCCTCGGCCTCGACTTGAAAGGCGGCATGAATGTGACCCTTCAAGTATCCGTGCCCGACATCCTCCGCTCAATGGCCAACGCCGAAGGCAACCCTTACTTTGAACCCGCTATCCACGCCGCCGATTCCGTTGTCAAGGCCACCAAGAGCCACGACTACGTAGGTGTGTTCTGCCGCGAGTACCGCCGCATCGATCCCGCCGGTGACCTTACCGTGGTGTTCCGCGACCAGACCAAGCGCGGCGACAGCCCCGAAGCTGTCGAGGCCACTCTCAAACAGGAGGTCAAGGACCGCGTGAGCTCGTCGACCAATGTGCTTCGTTCGCGTATCGACCAGTTCGGTGTCGTGTCGCCCAACATCCAGGAGCTTGAAAACGACGGCCAGATTCTTCTTGAACTCCCCGGTGTAAAGGAGCACGACCGCGTGCGTGAGCTTCTCAAAAGCTCGGCCAACCTCGAATTTTACGAGACATTCCCCGTAGCCGACTACCAGGGCGCACTTATGGAGCTTGACCGCGCTATCGCCGCCGACTCCACCACCGACGGCCGCGGCCTCTTCGCACATTTCCTCGTGCCCGGCTCGCAGTACAATCCCATCGCTGTCGGCTCCGCTACACTCATGGAGCGCGCCACCATCGACTCGATTATCGCTTCGCCCGCCGCCAAGCGTATCCTCCCTGCTAATCTCAAACTCGCCTGGGAAGTAAAGCCCCAGACCATAGAGATGCCCGATACTGTAACCGGCCGTAACCGCAAGGTTGACCTCTACACCCTCGTCGGTCTCCGCACCGTGGGCGGCAAGGCAACACTCTACGGCGACGTTGTCACTACCGCTAACAACGAGTACGACAATATGCAGGGCGGCAACTATGTGTCGATGTCGATGAACCCCGACGCTGCCAAGAAGTGGGCCCGCATGACCGCCGCCAACGTAGGCAAGCAGGTAGCCATCGTGCTCGACAATCAGGTCTACTCGGCTCCTAACGTGCAGAACGCTATCGAAGGCGGCCGCACATCGATCACCGGCCACTTCTCGACCGATGAGGCGAAGGACCTTGCCAACGTGCTCAAGAGCGGTAAGATGGCCGCCAAGGTCGACATCATCTCCGATACTGTAATCGGTCCGTCGCTCGGCCAGCAGGCCATTGAGGACGGTATGTGGTCGTTTGTTGTGGCACTCGTGCTCCTCATGGTGTTCATGTGCCTCATCTACGGTCTTATCCCCGGTCTTGTCGCAAACCTTGCCCTCATCTTCAACATCTTCTTCACATTCGGCATCCTGGCATCGTTCCAGGCAGTGCTCACCCTTTCGGGTATAGCCGGTATCGTGCTCGCTCTCGGTATGGCTGTAGACGCCAACGTGCTTATCTTCGAGCGCGCCAAGGAAGAGCTCCGCAATGGCAAGAATGTGCGCACCGCTATCGCCGACGGTTACTCCAACGCCTTCTCGGCAATCTTCGACTCCAACCTCACGTCGATTATCACCGGCGTGATTCTGCTCCTCTTCGGCACAGGTCCTATCAAGGGCTTCGCCACCACCCTCATCATCGGCATCATCTGCTCGTTCTTCACTGCGGTGTACCTGACACGCCTCGTGTTCATCCTCTTCGCCAAGAGCAAGGCTATCGCCAACCTCACTTTCACCACGGCTGTCTCGCGCCGCATGTTCACCAACACCCACTTCAATTTCCTCGGTGCGCGCCGCACCGCGTTCATTGTAGTGGCAGTGCTCATCGTCGCCACCGTCATCAGCTTCTTTACCCGCGGCCTCAGCCAGGGTATCGACTTCTCCGGCGGCCGCAACTATGTGGTGCAGTTTGATCACCCCGTGAAGACTCACGAGCTCCAGGCATCACTCGCTCCCCTCTTCGACGGTGCTCAGGTAAGCGTCATCACTATCGATGACGACACCAAGGTGCGTATCTCGACCAACTACAAGATTGACTCCGACGAGGAGAATGTCGACGACCAGATTACCGAGATTCTCTACAACGGCCTCAAAGGCGAAATCGGCGACATGTCAATGTCCGACTTCTCCACCACTAACGAAAACATCGGCATCATGTCGTCGCAGAAGGTTGGTCCTACCGTGGCCAACGACATGCGTACCGACGCCGTAATCGCAGTGGTGCTCGCTCTCGCAGCCATGTTCGTCTACATCCTCATCCGATTCCACAACGTGGCCTTCTCGCTCGGCGCTCTTGCCGCCGTCAGCTTGACATCCTTCCTCATCATCGGTTTCTACTCGTTCTTCTACGGCCTCTTCCCCTTCGCCATGGAAATCGACCAGTCGTTTATTGCGGCAATCCTTACCGTGATTGGTTATCAGATTAATGATACCGTGGTTGTGTTTGACCGCGTGCGTGAGAACGTTAGCCTATATCCCAAGCAGGATTTCGCCACCACCATCAACAGCTCGATCAACTCGACCCTCGGCCGTACGGTGATGACATCGGCCACGACCCTGCTCGTGCTCCTTTGCATCTTCATCCTCGGCGGCGACGCTATCCGCTCGTTTGTATTCGCCATGATATTCGGCGTAGTATTCGGCACACTCGCCACCATGTTCATTGCAGCTCCGGTTGCGTATATCACCGACAGCCGTCGCAACGCCAAGGCAGGTCGTCGCGCATAAGCGCCGCCGACAGCCAAAGCGACTACAATAATAAGCGGCTCCGACCTCCGTACGAGGCGGAGCCGCTATTTTTACCGCCCGTTGTCGCCTGTTATCGTGAAATATTTGCTAACTTTGCCTTGTTAAACCAATCCCACCATAAAGCCAACCGACAGCCTATCATGCGCCGACTCCTCCTTAGCCTCACCGTAATCCTGCTTCCGCTGCTTCTCGGCGGATGCAGTTTCAGCTGGACTCTCAACGGCGCCGCGCTCGACTACAACATCTACAAGACCATATCTATTGCCAATTTCCCTATCCGTACGGCGCTTGTGTACCCGCAGCTTCAGACGATATTTGAAAACGAGTTGCTCGACTATGTGTCGCGCAACACGCGCCTGCAAGTCACCGACCCGCCTGCCGACATCCAGATAGAGGGCGAGATTACCGATTACAGCCTCACTCCTCAGGCCGTGACGCAGGACGCCTACGCATCCAAGACGCGTCTCACTATCAAGGTGCATGTGGTCTACACCGACAACAAGGATGAGAAGAAGAGCTTCGACCAGGACTTCTCGGCCTATCAGGACTTCGACTCCAACCAGATGCTCAATGAGGTGCAGGATCAGCTCTGTCAGGCTATTTCGGAAGACCTCGTGATACAGATATTCAACGCCACTCTCGGCGACTGGTAAGCCGCTATGACGCTTTATTGACACGAGCCATGGACGACATCAACGACACTCAGCAGCAATCGCACGACCCGGCAGCAATACTTCGTCGGCTTCTCACGGAGCCCGACGCCTGCCCCACCGCGGCCGAAGCCGAGGCGCTTGCCGAGGCATATCCATATATGTCCTTGCCGGCTGTGCTCCGGCTCAAAAACGCCCCCCGAGGCGAGATTACCGACAGTGAGCGCGAGGAGCTGATAATGCGCGTGGCTGCGGGCGTGCCGGGGCGCGACATGCTGTTTCGCCTGCTCGACCCCGACGGCGAGCGTGTCGCAGCGATTAGCTGCCCGGCCGAGGAAGCTGTCGCCGTATCATCCGACACCGACCGCGCTATTGATACCTTTCTGGCTACCTACGGCCGCATGAGCCCGCGTGAAGAGGCATTGCTTGAAAAGATGATATTCAATCCGGTGCCGGATGACTATGCCGCTCTGCTGGAGCGGGAGGCTGCTGCCGAAGAGGCCAAAGAGCCCGTGGGCAGTGCTGGAGGCTCGGACAGCTCGGACAATTCGGAAAGCTCGGACAAGGGTGTGAGGGCGGTGCCGACGAGGGCGGCAAGGCCGGTGCATACCGTGCCGCCGGCCAACGACAGTGGCGCCTCGCTCAGCGAGAGTCTCGCCCAGGTCTATATCCGAAGGGGCCGTTATGACAAAGCGTATGACATTATTCACGCTCTCAGCTTGAATAATCCAAAAAAAAGTGTTTACTTTGCAGACCAATTGCGCTTTCTGCAAAAACTTATGCTCATCGAGCGTGCCTCAAAAGGGGGTGCCGACGAGCCAAATAACGTGTAATTACTACATTTACAGCTATGTTTATTTATATCATTCTGATTGTTCTCTCGCTTCTCGCAGCTCTGCTGATGATTGGTGTCGTGCTTATCCAGAAATCAAAGGGCGGTGGCCTCTCGTCGTCGTTTGCCGGCTCCAACCAGATTATGGGCGTGCGTCGCACCAACAACTTTATCGAGAAAGTGACCTGGACACTTGCCGGCTGCATCGCCGTGTTCGCTATCCTCTCCACTTTCTTTATCCCCAACAGCGTGGGCAACACCGCCCCCCGTGTTAAGGCTCCCGCAGCGGTAGAGCAGAGCGTTGCCGGCTACGACAGCCAGCTTCCCGTAGCAAGTGAGGCTCCTGCCGAAACACCCGCCGAGGCACCCGCAGCCGAAGAACCTGCCGCAGAGTAAGTTAATGTCGCAGCCGCCACGGTGTAAGCCGTGAGGCGCTATCCATCATATACGGGAGCATAGCCGGAGTCACACACTCCGCGCCATGCTCCCTTTGCCCGTTTCAACTCTTATTTCACCTCAAAGAATCTAATCTACAAGTGCTTGTAAAAGTTTACGGCGCCGCACTGCAAGGTATCGACGCCATTTCCGTCACCGTGGAAGCATCGGTGGAGCAGGGCGCGGCTTTCAACATCGTGGGGCTCCCCGACGCTGCCGTCAAAGAGAGTTTTCAGCGTGTCATGACGGCTATTGACCAAAGCGGTTTCAGGCGTCCGCGCCGCCGTATTGTCGTCAACCTGTCGCCCGCCGACATCCGTAAGGAGGGCTCGGCTTTCGACCTCCCTATCGCTATCGCGCTGCTTGCCGGCGACGACACGCTCAAATGCGACAGTCTCGGCGACTACCTCATGATGGGCGAGTTGAGCCTCGACGGTACCCTGCTGCCCATCTCCGGGGCGCTCCCCATGGCTATCAAGGCGCGCGAGCTGGGCTTCAAGGGGATGATTGTGCCGGAAGCCAACGCTACCGAAGCCGCCGTAGTCAACAATCTTAAAGTCTACGGTATGAAGAGTCTGCGCCAGGTGTGTGATATGCTCTCCGGCGCCATTATCGTGCCGGCCACCGAAGTCGACACTCGCGCCGAGTTTGCCCGCTCGTCGGCCGTGTTCGACGTGGATTTCTACGACGTCAAGGGGCAGGAGACGGTAAAGCGTGCCTTTGAGGTGGCATGTGCCGGCGGCCACAACATCCTTCTCGTGGGTCCTCCGGGCGTAGGCAAGTCGATGATGGCAAAGCGCCTACCCACAATCATGCCTCCGTTTACGCTCGCCGAAGCCCTCGAAACGACCAAGATACACTCTGTGGCCGGATGCCTCAAACGCGGTTCACGACTCATGACGCAGCGCCCGTTTCGCGCGCCGCACCACACCATATCGCCGGTGGCGCTCGTGGGGGGTGGTTCCAATCCCCGTCCCGGCGAAATCTCACTCGCGCACAATGGTGTGTTGTTTCTCGACGAATTTCCCGAATTTCCGAAAGCGGTGCTCGAAGTGCTACGGCAGCCCCTTGAAGACCGCCATATCTCTATTTCGCGCGCCCGCTACTCGATCGACTATCCCGCCGGCTTCATGCTTGTGGCGAGCATGAATCCCTGCCCGTGCGGCTACTACAATCACCCCACCAAGCAGTGTACATGCGCTCCCGGAGCCGTTGCGCGCTATCTGTCACGTATCTCCGGGCCGCTTCTCGACCGCATCGACCTGCAAGTCGAGATACTCCCCGTGCCGTTCGAAGAACTCGCTCACGCGGCCCCCGGCGAGCCGAGCGAGTCAATACGGGAGCGGGTGTGCCGCGCCCGCCTCATCCAGCAGCGGCGGTTTGCCTCAGAGCCGGGCATACACTGCAATGCGCAGATGAACTCACGACTCATGGCTCGCTACGCACCCCTCGCCCCCGACACCCTGGCGATTCTCGAAAAGGTAATGACGAAATTTGACATGAGTGCGCGCGCCTACGACCGCATTGTCAAGGTTGCACGCACGATAGCCGATCTCGACGGCGCCGCCGACATCGGCCCGGCGCATATCAGCGAGGCCGTAAGCTACCGCAGCCTCGACCGCTCAACTTGGGGCAATACCGTGCCCGGCATCGACCCGCTGCCGTTTCAGTGACCTGCTCACGGTTGATTTATCGGTCAAGGCAAAGGACCGACGAGGATTTTGACTATCTTTGTGGCGGGAGTGACAACCAAAGCCTCCCGTCAAGCACCATGAATGAGATAGCCCGACAGATAATCAAGGCCGTTGAAGAGTTTGCCTCCAACGACCTTGCTTATTCCGACAACGCCCTTGTGAAAATCGACCCCAAGGCCCGTGTCGTAACTCTTGTCGATCCCGATGACGAGGAAGATATCGACGCCATGATTGATGCCGACCCGACAAACGACTATGTGTCGGTGATGGATCTCGTCGAAGCCAATCCTGCCGATCCTGGCCGATGGATACCCGACGCCGACGCCATATCGGAGGTTGCCGCCGAGTATCAGGACTGACTCGCCACACTACCGGTCTCAGCCCTGCCGCTTTGCTGTGGCGGGGTTGAAACGGCGTGTGAGCCACTTTCTGACAGGCTCGTCGTAGAGCTTGAGGCATGCCCAGGCCACGATGATGTTGAGGGCCATGACGCCGAGGGCCACCGGCCATGTGTCGGCCAAAGTGTGTTTGCCGCTGTCAATCATCCAGGCATAGAAGAGATACATCACGGGATAGTGGGTGATATAGAGCGGAAACGATAGGTCGCCCAGAAACTTGCACACGCCCGACGACAGACGGTCGGTGGTGGTGCCCGACGCACCGAGCCACACCAGGGCCGGAAATATCAGCACTATGCACACCGACTCATAAACGCCGTTGAGGCTTATCGAGCCTTCGCTCGGTATATAGGGCACGCTGAAAAGTAGCAGCAGCACTGCGGCGCACAGCCAGAAGGCGCCGCGCACCTTGCGAGGCTTGTACACGCGCGAGAGCAGAATGCCCGCCGTGAACGGAAACAGCATGCGCAGGCCACCCGTGAAGATACCGTACTCGCCCATGGTCCAGCCCACTCCTATGGAGTCGTAGCCGCTCATGTTGAGCCATGTGAAAGCTATCAGTCCGAGACCGAGAAGAGCGGTGAGCACCGCTACCACAGCCGTAGAGAAGCGGCGGATGAAGAGGGCATAGAGTATGTTGCCTATATATTCGAAAAAAAGCGACCAGGCCGGACCGTTGAGCGGAAACGCTTCGCCATTGCCCCTTACTTCATACATCCCGCCGGGCATGGCCGGGATAAACAGCATGGCGCAGAGCAGGGCCGTCATGATGCCACCTACAGTGGCAGGAGTGCCGTCCCACTGCTGTGCACCCTGTATCAGGAAACATATCAGTCCTATTATAGCGCCCATAATCACCATCGGGTGGAGGCGTATGAGGCGGCGCTTGAAGAAGTTGCCCGTGGTGAGGCCGCGGCCCCAGCGGTCGTCGTAGGCATAGCCTATCACAAATCCCGAGAGCATGAAGAAGAAATCGACGGCAAGATAGCCGTGGTTGATGTCGTCGATGACGGGCAGGCCACCCGCAAAGGCGAATCCTTCGTGTACATGATACCAAAGCACGAGGAGCGCGGCAACGCCTCGGAGTCCGTCGAGAAGCTCATAGTGCGGCTTGGAGTCGGCGTATGCTCCCGAAGCCACTGCGCGTGATGTTGCTGTTTGGGCCATATCGTTGAGTTTTTTCGTTGTGTGGTGATGATTGACAGGTTGGTTGATTCAGGAGTGCAAAGTTAGTCATTTGCATCCGGCAAAAATTTGACCTATGTCAAATTCGTCCCCTCAGTCGGCTCAGAGTCGAGAGCCTCAGGCCGAGATACGATGCTATGTGGCCCAGACGCGCTTTGGCCGCCACTTCGGGAAACTGGTTGCAGAACGCCTCGTAGCGCTCGCGCGCGGGGAGCGTCAGCCGCTCTTTGTGTGAGCGGTGGAGACGGCGGTATTCGTCCTGATGGATGATGCGGCCCCAGTTGGCCAGCTCGATATTGGTCTCCAGCAGCCTTGTGAGATCGCCGACATGGATTCTGAAAGCGGTTACCGCCTCGATTGTCTCGACGTTTTCTTCACTCGGCCTGTCATAATAGAGCTCGTCCATGCTGAACACAATAGCGCCGTCGGTGGAGAACGAGGTTGTAATCTCCTCGCCGTCGACAATCCAGAACGAGCGCGTGAGTCCCTTCTCTACGAAGTAGGCGTAGCGCGAGCGTGCATTGTCCACCACAAGGAGGTGCCTTTTCGGAAACGAGCAGGGCTCCAGACACGCTGCCAGTTCAAGCAGCGTGGCATCCGATACCCTGCACGCCTTGCGCATGCGGCTCACCACCGTAGGCATCGCCCCTATAATCTTCCCGGATCTCATTCCGCTCCCCATCACTTCATCATCTTTGGATACCTCACCTCCACGTAAGTGAATACTATCCCCCTTAGCGAGCGGGCCTATGTTTTTGATGACGATGGATTCTCTCATGGCGGTAAAAACGGGGTCTGACTGCAAATATAGCGAAAATCTGCGATACGCAGGTACAGTAACGACAGCTTATATTAAGGTTAGAAAAAGCAATGGTCCGGACTTCTGCCGAAGCCCGGACCATGCCTTTCAGAGATTCAGTCAATCACTTGACAAATCGTCTGCTGATTAACCATAATCATATCTATACTGCCGCATTGGTACAGTCGGTAAACAGATATACATCAATATCCCCACATTGCAAGTTCGGTAAGCACGAAGAATGCGTTGCCGTTCCAGCTACGGGTGTTCTCGATGCGGAACACGCTCTGGGGAGTGGTGAAGTCAAGGGGAGCAAGGAGGTTGTATGCGCCGCTGTTGCCGTTGAGTCCGTCGATATCCCAGGCATACTGCTTGAAGAGCACGAGGTTGCTGTCGCTTGTGCCCGTGTAGAAGTTAAACCATGCCGGGGTGTTGGTGCTGGCGCTTACGCGGTTGGCATACTGTATCTGTATGTGGCTGTAACTGTCGGGCAGGTTTACTTGCAGATAGTGGGCGCCGTCGACGCTTACCGACCATGCCGAGTGGAAGAACGTGCTGAGGTCGTTGTCGAGGAGGTTGGCGAGCGAGCCTTCCGACGGTTCGAGGGCGTTGGTCGACAGCATATCCACGGTGAGCGGAATGCGTGTGGTGCCTACAATCCAGCCGTTGAGCTCGTCGGGATTGATGCCGTCGACGTTGGTGCTGACAATGCGCAGAGGCACGACGGTGTTGCAGTCGGCGAGCTTCGAGGGGTCGATGTTCATGCTGACATCCATGGAATTGGTGCCGGCGGGCATGGTAAACGTCATGTTGCCTGTCACGGCCGACGGGTCAATCGAGGTGTAGGAGGCGCCGTACATGCTGTTGTACGATGCTACTACCGAGGGATCGACGGCAAGCTCGAAGGTGATGTCCCACTGGTTTTCGATGGGGAGCTGCACGGTTGCCGAGAATGTGCGGCCGGCGAGCGGGCCGAGCGAGTAGCTGTTGTCGGCGGCTCCTGCGGCAGTGAGCAGCAGTGTAGGCTCGCTGTACACGGGGAGGATGAACGACTCGAAGCTCTCGGTGTTGACGGTGGCGTCGGAGCTTTCGAGCATCACGGGCACTACCGGGCTGTAAAGGGAGCCGTCGAAGGTCTCCATGAATTTGCCGAGTGCCTTGGCGTTGACATACACGTTGACTTGCTTGTAGTTTTCGCCGGCGCTGAAAGTGAGGTCGGTCGACGATGTCTGGCCGTCGGCTGAGAACGAGTAGCAGTCGGAGCTGAGCATGGCGTAAGGCTTGCCCGACTCGGCCTGATATTCGGCAAACTCTTCGGCCGTCATGGCGCGCAGGGTAGCGGTAGCCGCGTTCTGTCCATGGCCGCCCTTCATCACGGTGAAGCTGCACGGCACTTTATCGTCGGTCGAGTACACGTTGAGCGGATTCTCGCCGGCGTCCTTTATCATGACTACTCCGGCATATTCGTCGGGATAGATGTCGTAGCTCTCCGAGCACGACTGACCCGATAACATAAGTGCTGTCAGAGCAGATGCTATATATATTTTTTTCATTTAGGATAGTTGTTGTAGGGTGTCATATATAACTATGAGGTCAGAAACCGGGATTCTGAACAAGCTGCGGATTGGCGTACACGTCACCATACTGTATGGGATAGAGATACAGCTTGTTGGCCCAGGTGTAGTTGTAGGGCAGACGGGTGGGCTTGTTGAACTCCTCGAAAGAGGGGTTCTCCTTGGCGAGGGCGTTGAGACCCATGCGCTTGCCGAGGCCGAGATACTTGTCGCCCTCCACCCAGCGGCGGATGTCGAAATAGCGCTTGCCCTCGTTGAAGAACTCACACACACGCTCGTTCTTGACCCAGTCCATGAGTGTCATGCCTCCGGCACCTATCATGGCGGTGGTAAGGGGCTGTGCGCCGGCGCGCTCGCGGATTACGTTGACGTCGCGGATAGCCTCATCGGTCATGCCGAGCTGTGCCTCACATTCGGCACGGATGAGATAGAGTTCGGCCAGGCGAATCACGGCACGCGAGGGGCCCACGTAGCCCACATAGGTGTTGGTGGGGGCAATCTGCATTGTGGGGGGCATGAACTTCTGGCAGAGGTAGCCGGTGGGGCTGTTGTCGCGGGTAGAGGTGTTGTAGCCTTGCAGGTCCTTGTCGAGCATATTGAGATGCACGGGCTGGCCGTTGGCGATGCGCAGCGAGTAGTCGCCGCCATCGAAACCTATCCAGGCGTAGAATCGCGGTTCGCGGGCCACGTGGAGGTTGATGATGCGCGAGCGGCCTACGCCCTCGTCGGGCAGACCTGCGCTCTCAAACCACTCGGCCTCGGGGGTGAACTTCGGGTCGTTTTCGGGCAGATAGCCATTGGCTGTCAGGAAGTGGGTCACGGCAAAGAGTGTGGGTCCCTGGCCCGAGTAGCCCGAGAGCATGGTGCCGGAGTTGAGCTGCATGATTTTCTTCGGGAAAGAGGCGAACCACTGAGTAGTGAGGCCGCCGGCGCCCGTGGTCATGATAGCCTCGCGGTTGCCCTCGTTTTCGCAGGCGTAGTGCAGATAGCGCATGCGTAGCACTGCGGCCTTGAACTCGTCGCTCGCGCCGCCGGGGATGTAGACTTCGTCGAGATTGATGTTGGCGTTGATGTATTCGTCGCCGCGATATATTGCGCGGTCGCCTCGGGTCTCGGCCCAGTCGATAGCCTCGTTGGCAGCTGCCAGCGCGCGGTTCCATTTCGACGCGTCGTAGGTGCGGCTAATCAGCTCCTGGCCGTAGCCGGGTGTCTCCCAGTTGGTGTTCTTGAAGTCGGTGTAGGGGAACGAACCGTTGTAGAGGGGCGATGCGGCGAGCAGGAGTGTCTGGGCTTTGATAGCCTTGCAGATGGTCGAGGTCATGCGGCCCATCTGGGCCACGTCGCGCTTGGCGGGCAACTCGGCCGCTGCTTCGTCGAGGGTGTTGACAATCCAGTCGACGCAGTAGTCGAAGTGATAGCGGCCGGGGAATGAGCTCTGCGGGGCATCGAGCGGCAGCTTTTCTTCCAGGATGGCTATCGGGCCGTAGCGGCGCAGAATCACGAAGTGATAGTAAGCCATGAGGGCCTTCATTTCGGCACGCCACTCGCGGTCCATGTCGGCGGTGATGACTCCGCGTTCCACCAGGCCGGCTTTGTCGAGCTGTTCGAGGAAGAGCAGGCACTGGCCTATGCCGTTGTAGTTGTGGCCCCAGTAGTCGGGGGCGTTCTGTGCCGAGATGGTGTTGAGGAGTATTGCTGCGGCGCCACCGTCGGATGCCCATGCGTGGGGGTTGAGCACGTCGTCGGCGGTGGTGTTCATCTCCGAGAGATAGTTGCCGTAGGGGAGCTCGCCCACACTATTGTTGGCGCTGAAAGCGTAGCAGCTGTAAAGGAAGCCGAGGGCGGTATTATAGTTTTCCATGGCGTCCTCAACCTTGACCTGTTCCGGTGGCACTACGTCGAGGTAGTTGCAGGCAGCGGTTCCTCCGAGCAGCGATATGGCGGCCGCGCCGAGCACCAGTCTGTTGAATATATTCTTGAGTTTCATTGTTTACTGATGTTGAGAGGGATTAGAGATTGAATTGCACACCTACGTTTACGGTCTTCTGAAGGGGATATGAGTTCCACTGCTTCAGCTCGGGGTCCCAGAGCTTGAATGAGGTGAAGTTGAGCAGGTTGATGCCCGATACATACACGCGGCCGAGAGGGAACGACCAGCCGAGCTCTATGTTACGCAGGCGCAGGAACGAGCCGTCGCGAGTCCAGTGTGTCGAGGCCACGGTGTTGTTGGCCACGTCGGTCACCTGAATGCCCATAAGAGGGAATTCGGCGTCGAAATTGCCGCGGTCGGGGTCGAAGTAGCTGTCGGCTATGGCCGACAACACGTTGCGGGGAGCGTTGCCCGGAGTCTGCTGGAAGGGGAAAATCGCGTTGTTGACGCCGTTCATCTGGGCGCCGGTGATGAGCAGCGTGCGCTTGGCCGAGCCGGTGAAGAAGAAGCCGAAGTCAAATTTGCGCCAGTTCAGTGTGGCACCGAAGCCGTATTGCAGGCGGGGTACGGAGCCGTATTCCGAGATCATGGTCTGGTCGTCCTGGTTGATCTGGCCGTCGCCGTTGAGGTCGCGGTACTTGATGTCGCCGACCTTGACCTGCGAGCCGAGGTTCTGCACGGGGCTGTTGTCAATCTCCTCCTGCGAGGTGAAGTATCCTTCGGCGATATAGCCGCGGGTGTGGTCGAGAGGCAGACCGGTCTCAAACTGCCATGCGTAGCGGTAGTTGAGCTCGTCGGCATTGATGAGCTTGTTGGTGTTGTAGGTGAAGTTGGCCGACACGCTTATCGCTGTCTCCTCGTTGAGGGCCTTGTTGTAAGAGAGGCTGCCTTCAAAGCCGCGGTTTTCGGCGCGGCCTACGGGTGCGTAGGGCATCATGTCGCCGTAACCGAGCATTGCGGGCCACGACTTGCGCTGCATGAACATGTCGTAGCGCTTGTCGAGGAAGTAGTCGAAGGTGAGCTGAAGGTCGTGGAAGAGGTGCACGTCGACACCGATGTCGAGCTTCTTTACCTTTTCCCATCCGAGGTCGGTCACGCCATAGTAGAGTATCTGCGGACCGCCCATCGATGCGCCCCAGCCTGCACTGCCGCCGGCGCCCGGCTGCCATGTGAGTCCGTTGAGGACGCCGCCTGTAAGCTGGTCGTAGTAAAGGAAGTAGGCGCCGTTGGGCTGCACGAGGTCATCGGAGCCTACCAGGCCGTAGGAGCCGCGGAGCTTGAAGTGCGACACCACGGGACTTAACGGCTCCCAGAATGATTCGTTGCTTGCTACCCAGCCTATCGAACCTGCGGGGAAGAAGCCGAAACGGTGGCCCTTGGCCAGACGTTCGGTACCGTTGTAGCCGAAGTTGAATTCAAGGAGATAGCGGTGGCCGTAGTCGTAGGTCACGCGGCCCGATATGCCCTGGTTGCGGTTGGGAAGAATTGTTGTTTTGCGATATTCGCGCATGCGGTAGAGCACCATGGCCGACACGTCGTGTTCGTCGAAACGGCGGCTGTAATTGAGGTTGGCCTGAAGCTCGAATGTGTTGTCGGAAAGATTGTATAGGTCTGATTCCGAGATGAAGTTAGTGCCTATGCCGGCGCTTTGCAGGTCAAATATCGGATTGGTCCAGTCGGCGTCGTCGATGTTGCCGGGGAGATATGTGTAGGGTGTGATGGAACGGGAGTAATATTTCTGCGCCCAGTTCTTGAAGTTGACCCAACCCTGGAATTTGAGGCCCTTGGTGATGAAGTCGAGCTCCTGGTCAATCTTCATCACGGTGTTGATGGTGTTCTGGTTGCTCTGATACAGGCTGGTGGTGAGCTGCGCGTAAGGGTTGGCCAGGTACTGGCCGCCGGCAAGTTCGTATGTGCCGTAGAGTATGTGGTTGTATCCTTCGCGCGCGGGGTATGTCACCGGGAAGAGTGTCGGGTTGTATTGAAGCACATAATTGAACAGGGTGGTGGCGTTGACATTAGGCTGTGTGCCCTGCCTTATCTGCGCGTTCATGTTCATCGACACAGTGGTGGTCGGTGTGAGCTTGTAGGCGATGTTGTTCTGGAAGGTGTAGTTGTAGTTCTGGATGTTGTTGTTCCACGAATAGAGTTTCTTGGTGCGGTAGTGGCCGTTTTCGTGGAGCGCTTCGAGAGCCATGTAATATTTCACCTTGCTTCCGCCGCCCGATACGGTGACGCTCGCTTTCTGACGTGTGGCGAGTTTCTTGAAGAGTACGTCGGACCAGTCTACGTCGGGATAGAGGTAGGGATTCTCGCCCGAGCGGGTGCGGTCGATCTGCTCCTGGCTGAAACGCTGAGCCTCGCCGGGCGTGCGGCCGTACTGGGCTTTGTTGTAAAGCTCCATATAGGTGGCGCCGTCGACAAACTCAGGCATCTGGTTGAGCATGTTGAAGGCGTTTTCAAACTGCACGTTGACGCGGGTCTTGCTGTTGTAGTCGCCACCCTTGGTGGTGATGATCATAACGCCGTTGGCGCCGCGTGCGCCATAGATAGCAGTCGCCGATGCGTCTTTCAGCACCGAGAAGCTGGCGATGTTTTCAGCCGGGATATAGTTGAGGTCGCTCGACGAAATCTCCACGTCGTCGAGAAGGATAAGCGGTGTGGCGCTCTTGTTGGAGAAGTTGGAGATGCCTCGGATGTAGAATTCGGCGCCCGAGCCGGGCTGACCGGAAGTGTTGTTGGCGAATACGCCGGCAAATTTACCCGCGAGGGCGTTGGTGAGGGTCGAGGTCGACATTTTCAGTTCCTCGCCCTTGATTGACGATATGGCGCCTGTTACGGATACCTTTTTCTGGGTACCGGAGCCGACTACGACCACTTCGTTGAGGGCGTTGCCTGTCGGCTTCATTGTCACGGTGATTTGTCCCAAATCGCCGATGTTTACTTCCGCTTTCTCATATCCGATATATGTGACAAGCAGTTTAGGACTTTTGAGCTTACTGCTGAATTTTACTGTAAATTCGCCGTCGATATTTGTTACTGTGACACTTTTGGGATCGCCAACGACTTGTACGTTGGCACCCATGAGAGGTTCGTTCATGTCACCGTCGATCACGACACCCGTGACGGTTCGGGTGGTTTCGTCAGGGGCAGCGGAAGGATTGGCCGCAGAAGCCTCGGAGGCAGAAATTACCCCCCCCGATACGGTAGACGCAAATACCTGATTTACAGGGAAATACCCCGCTGTCAGGAGCGCTATCAGCGTCAGTGTCGGTCTGAGTTGCTTACTCATGTTTGGTAATTAATTTGAGGTTAAAGTGGATAGTGATTGATTGAGTCAGATGGCAGCTTGTGCCTTTGGGAATAAGGGTTTCGATTTGTAAAATTGCTGGTAATCAGATGTTTATGGTTAGGATGGAGATTGATATTTTTTAAGATATATGGATCGATTCCAAAGGTTGGTAAACGAAATGTGCCGCAAGTTAATGAAAAAGTGCGAAACTGACAAAAATAATGCTAAAAAACATAAAATTTCAATCCCTTTTCCCGGTTATGGCGCGGTGTAAGCTTATTTTTGGTTAAAATGGCAGCAAGCAGGTCATGCGCATGATTGAAGCGTGATGCTGGTTCCGGTGGCCGGCGATGTTATGCGGCGGATTGCAGGTGGTGATAAGACGCGCCGACGCCCCGCAGGGCTTTTGGCCGGGCGGGGCGTCGACGTGAGTGGTATATGTTGCTGAACCGGCCGCTCAAATGCGGCTCGCGGAGCAGGGCGCTAAGACGCGTGGCTCAACGGCGGAGGCAACGACCGAGGAAGAATGCTCCGACGGCCATCGCGCCGAGGGCACCCATGATGCAATGATGGATGCGTTCCATGCGAATGTGGTGCTGCATTTCTTTTTCTACTTTCTGCAGAGCGCTCAGTTCGCGTTGTTGGGGTGTCTTGATTATAGCCATAGCGGTGTGGGGTATTTTAATAATTGGAGTGTGTGTAGTTACATTATCTCCAACAACCCTCCGGCCGCTATGGTTCATCACTTGGCCGAAAAGCGGAGGCGATAGCTTACAGGCTCCTCCTGCACGCGGTATTCGGGCATGGTGTCGACGTCGGCGCCGCACGAGGCATTGCCCACGCCGCGGTAGGAGGCGTCGAGGTGTAGCCAGGTGTAGGGCAGGGGCACGAGGTCCCACTGATGATTGGCCTCCATAAGCTGCTTGTCGTCGTTGCGCATGGCCGAGAATGTGACGGGGCCTTGCGCCTCTATGCAGAGGGTGTAGCCGGTGGCGGGGTCGGTGAAGCTCACCTCACGCATCTCGCCGCGCGAACCGGCGCTCTGGGGCTTGCTGTACTTGTCGTCCATCTCGCCCGCGCGCGAAGTATAGCGGCCTATCGTGGTGCCGTCGCGGCGGTCGTTGGTGTTGTCCCACGGGCCGAGGGCGTAGTAGTCGACTGTCGAGAGGGCCGAGTCGATGCCCATGGCGAGGCCTGCGCGGCGCAGGTCGGCGCTCTTGGGGTTGAAGGTGGCGTCGATGTCGAGTATGCCCTGCGGATATATTGTGTAGGTGATGTCGGTGGAGCATATAGAGCCGTTGCGGCGGGTGGTCACGGTTACTGAGCGGTCGCGGTTTTCGGTCACTTCTACTGTGCCGTCGGGGTCGAGGCCGTTGTCGGTGTTGTTGAAGCGGTCGTTTTCAATCCAGCGGTGGTTGCTGTATTCGGGGCCCATGCCGTCGACAATTACGTCGCGGCCGTTGATTGCAAGCTCGGTCATGCGGCCGGTGCGCAGAGCGAACACGGCCTTGATGTTGCGGCCTGCCACGGTGAGCTGTTCGGCAGTGCGGTCGACGGTGAGGGCGTCGGCCTTGGCTTTGGAGCTCTTGACGGGGGCGAGCGCGCGGGCCGGGGTCACGCTGTACTGTTTGAGTGCCACTTCGTGGCCGGCTTTTGCGTAGAGCAGGTCATTGCGGCTCACCACGCGCAGCGTCACGAGTACCTCGGCGCCGCGGTTCTTCTTGTTCTTTGGCTTGGCGACTTCGGCGGGGAGCGGTATCTCAATCTCGCCGCTCTTGCCGGGAGCTACGGCGGGGAGCGGGCGGGTCACGCTGCCGGCGGGGTAGCCGTCGATGAGTGTCTCGGCCACGATGTCAAAGGCCGAGAGGTTGGTCGAGTGGTAGGTGTTGGTGAGCTTTACGGTGATGTTTCTGAGCTTCGGGTCGACGGTCATGGTGTCGAACTTAATCCACTGGTGGGCCGCCTTGACTTCGGCGAGTTTCGACGACGGCTCGCGGGTGGAAGTGAGGATGCCGTTGGCGCAGAAATTGCCCTGGTGGGGGCCGGGATAGTCGTAGCCGGTGGTGAGCTTGTAGATGCCCTGCTTCATGAGGCGCGGCTCATATATGGTCTGGTCGACCCAGTCCCAGATGCATCCGCCCACGGTGGCGTCCGACGCCTCAATTACGTCCCAGTACTCCGATAGGTTGCCAATGGCGTTGCCCATGGCGTGGGCATATTCGCATATGAGCATCGGCTTGTCGAGGCCCGATGTGTTCTCGTGCATCCATGCCTGGCCGGGATACATCTTGGAGTAGAAGTCGCTGTAAATCTCGCCGCCGTAGCTGCGGTTGATGCGTGTGCCCTCGTAGTGTATGGGGCGTGTGGGGTCGAGCACCTTGGCGGTGTCGTAGCAGGCGGCGAAGTTGCTGCCTGCGCCGGCCTCGTTGCCGAGGCTCCACATTATTACCGACGGGTGGTTGCGGTCGCGGGTCACGAGGCGGTCGATGCGGTCGGTAAAGGCGGGAATCCACGACGGCATTTCCGAAATCGACTGGTTGGCGTGGTCTTCGAGGTCGGCCTCGTCGATAACGAGCAGGCCATAGTGGTCGGCCATTGCGTAGAGCTTGCGGTCGTTGGGGTAGTGGCTCGTGCGCACGGTGTTGATGTTGTTGGCCTTCATCATGGTCACGTCGGTGAGCATTTCGTCGGTGGTGACGGAGCGGCCGTTGACGGGCGACGTGTCGTGGCGGTTGACGCCCTTAATCCACACCTGCTTGCCGTTGAGCAACAGGCGTGTGCCCTCGATGCGTATGTCGCGGATGCCCACTGGGGTGGAGAAGGCGAGCTCCTCGCGGCCTGCGCCGTCTTTCTGAACCACCACAAGGCGGTAGAGATTGGGGGTTTCGTCGCTCCACAGCATCGGGGCGGCGACGTTGAAGTCGGCGTGTACCGGCGCGCCGGCTTTCGATACGGCCGAAGTGCGTGCAAGCTCCTTGCCGTAGGGGGCTATGAGGGCGAGCTCGACGGTCTTGTCGGGGGCGCCGGTCGAGTCGGCGAGCATGTCGATGTCGACGCTCACGGTGGCTTGCGAGAGGTCGGGGGTGAGAATGGTCTTAATCACATGGTCGCGCACGGCCGAGCCGGCGGGAACCGAGCGGAGGGTCACGTCGCGGAAGATGCCGCTCATGCGGAACATATCCTGACATTCGAGATATGAGCCGTCGCTCCAGCGCATCACCTCCACGGCGAGAGTGTTTTCGCCGGGGTGGAGATAGGGCGTGATGTCGAACTCGGAGGTGTTGTTGGAGCCCTGTGTGTAGCCCACATACTTGCCGTTGACCCATATGTTGGCGGCAGAGTAGATGCCGGCGAAGTTGAGTATGGTGCGGCGCTTGTCCCAGCCGGCGGGGAGCGTGAAGTTGCGGCGATAGGAGCCTACGGGGTTGATGCCGTAGTTGGCGCCGCCGTCGTTGAATCCGGGGCGGGCCTGGATGTAGGGAGGAGTGTTGGCGTGGGGATATTCGACGTTGCAATAGAGAGGGCGGTCGTAGCCCTGCATCTCCCAGTTGGAGGGCACGGGTATGTCATCCCACTTGGAGTCGTCGAATCCGGTCTCATAGAAGTCGAGCGGGCGCTTTGAAGGCTCGCTCACAAGGTTGAATTTCCATGTGCCGTTGAGGCTCATCACGCGGCTCGACTTCGGGTCGGTCCAGGGTGTGGCGTAGAACTCCTTGTCGGCCTGCATTTCGGCAACTGAGGCGTAGGGCGTCATGGTAGCCGCGCCCGGGAGGCGGTTGATGGCATACACCGTCTCGTCTTCCCATATAGGGGCGTTGCCCACCTTGTCCATCATCGAGGAGGCGCCGGTGTAGCCCTCACGCGTGGTAGAGGTGATGCGGAAATTGGCGGCGGGGCTGGCGGCGGCCTCCTTGCGGTCGACCAGGGCGAGCGCTCCGTCGGGCTGCACGGAAGCGGCGAGAGTGGGGCTGTTGGTGGGCACGAGCATATAGCAGCCCTTGACGCGGCCGCGTTCTATGAGCCAGAGCTGCGCCTCGTCGGAGCCGTTGACTTCGCCGGTCTCTACGCCGGCGTCGCCTGCGCGGAGAGCTTTTTCCGAAAACGGATTGATGATGCGCCACGAGCCCGAAAGGCGCGATATGATGAAGCAGTTGTCGGTGGCGTCGGCCCTTGATGCAAGCACACGCACTGTGGGCGATGTAGCCACCGTGGCAACAGTGTCAGACGCAGGACTGATAGTGTAGAGTGTGCCATGTTCCCATTGGGCGAAAGCCGCCACCGTCGATACGACGGCCATGCACAGGAGCATGACAAAACGCATACAGTAGTTCATGTTTAGAATTAGGGTTGTTAGATTAGAAAACACAAAGGTAATCAATTTTTTTCGCTTTTTCAATAATAATACTAACTTTGCACCTCCTAAACTACGATATACCCTGAATCAGTCTGTCATGAACACTGCCCCCGGCTACCGAAGCCTCACTACATCCTGCCGCCTCGAAGCTGTCGACGCATTGCGTGGCTTTGCCCTCCTGGCCATAGTGCTGCTCCACAATCTGGAACACTACAACATATTTTACGGCTCGGAGCCGCGCCTCGAATGGCTGCAATGGCTCGACGCCAAAACCACGCAGCTAATCTATTTCCTCTTTGCCGGAAAAGCCTACGCAACGTTCTCGCTGCTCTTCGGTTTCAGCTTTTTCATACAGATGCGCAACGCCCGCCGTCGCGGCTCCGATTTCAGGCTGAGGTTTGCGTGGCGCATGCTGCTGCTTGTAGGATTCTCACAGCTTCACGCGCTGTTTTACAACGGCGACATACTGCTGCTCTATGCCGTGTGTGGCCTTGTCCTGATACCGGCGTCGTCGTGGAGCAACCGCACTGTGCTGTGGGTGGCCGCCCTGCTGATGATTCAGCCGCTATGCTGGGCCAAGATAGTTTATGCGCTGATGAATCCCGACTATGTAGACACCAACTCGACGTTTGTCAGATACGCGTTGTCGGCCGAGGAAGTGGGACGTAACGGCAACCTCATCCAGACCCTCGCCAACAATATCTGGAACGGTCAGCTTTACAGCAACTTCTGGCAGGTCGAGGCGGGCCGCCTGTTTCAGACGCCCGCTCTGTTTCTGCTCGGGATGTGGCTCGGTCGGAAGGCTTATTTCGAGAAATCGGCCGAGAGCCGCCGCTTCTGGGGCCGTGCAGCCGTGTGCGCCGCTATGGCGTGTGTGCCGCTCTATCTCCTCAAAGAGTTGGTGCCTCAGCATATCGGCAACATCACGGTGCTGTCGTATTACAGCATAGCTGTGCCTATGCTCTACAATTTTGCATTCATGACGCTGCTTGTAGCCCTGTTTATGCTCGCCTGGTTTCACGCCGGCAACGGGTATCGGGGCCAGCGTTTCATCATGGCGTTTGGCCGCATGAGCCTTACCAACTATATCGCGCAGTCGATTATAGGCGTCACGGTGTATTATCACTTTGGACTTGACCTGTGGTGGCGCACCGGTGCCGTTGAATCGGTGCTCATAGCGTTTGTAATCTTCGGTGTGCTGCTGCTTTTCAGCCGCCGCCGGCTCGCGACCCACCGTCAGGGGCCGCTCGAATATCTCTGGAAGCGTGGCACATGGCTTGCCGCTCCGCAGCGTGCCGCTGCCGCATGATGCCGCAAATGTCTGTCGTCTATGAGCGGGATAATCGGTATTGAGTCGCCGTTGGCCGGGATAGAGCTGTGGCTGTTGCCGCTCGACGGCCGCGGGCGCGCCGCCGAGCGCGAGGCCGTCGACCGTCTGTTCCGCGAGCTGCTCGGCACCGTCGAGGGGCACCGCCCCGACGGCGCTCCCTTCGCCGTGGGGCGCGATGACGTAGCCGTGTCGGTGAGCCACGGGGCCGGATATGCCCTGCTCGCACTGTCGCACGACCCGGCTGTGAGGCCCGGCGTCGACATCGAGGACCCGTGCCGTGAGGGCCAGTTGCGGCGTATAGCCTCGCGTTTTGTCTCGGCGGCCGATGACCCCTCGCTCACGCCGTGCGAGATATGGACCGCAAAGGAAGCGGCCTACAAGGCATTCGGGCGGCGCGGGCTGCCGTTGCTTGACATCCGCGTGGGCCGCGAGGCAGTCGAGGCGCCCGGATTGTGCGCCCGCGTAGCCTGGACCTGCATAGCCGGCGCCGCCGTGATAGCGATAGCGGTGAGGCGCTGATATTCCGTGATTTTTGCTATATTTGCTTGACGGTAGCCGCGCACAGTCGCAGCTGCCGTATAGCCTTTGATTTTATCGCATTAAATTTCAATCTTTTATGGCAAACCTGCTTACCAAGGGGCAAAAAATCACGCTCGACGTTGTGGCCGATTCGTATGGTTACTATACCCTGAATCTTGACGGAAAAAATGTTAAAGTAAAAAAATTTGATTTTCAACGCTACGACAAGACACCCGAGCAGGTTGCCTGTATAGTGGACCGCGTTGACGGCAATTTGGTTTTTCTCAAACAGGATATGTCGCCGATATTCGCGGCACGATATCGACAGGGGGAATCCTACGAATTTATTGTCGAGGCCGACATGACCAAAACCGAGATGCCTCACTACAAGGTCACTCAGGAGGGACTCGGATACTGGATTTTGCTCCCCGCCAAGCGAGGCATGAAGCTCACCCACGGCGACCGAGTGCGCTGTCGGGTAGGCAAGATGCAGGGCATAAACCTGAATCTTCAAATTGAGGAAGTGCTTGAACGTCACGGCGAACCGCCCATGGTGCTCGTGACCCGCAAGGACCTCGACACCAACATTGGAGCCGAACAGGTGGAGCAACTCTTCGAGGCACTGGCCGAAGAGCCGCGTATGGTGAAGGCTATGTCGATGCTTAAAGCCAGGAATCCCGAGTGGATTCTCGAAGCCCTCCGCACGGCCCGCGAGCATTTCCTCACCTCGGGCATACGACCCGACCCGGAGCGTGTGGCCACGCTGCGCGCCATTACGGCCTACGTGCTCGAAGACACCGAGCTGCTCTGCGCGTTCGCGGCGCCCAGGCGTTTCGCCCTGCGCGAGGAGACGGCCCGACTGGTGAGCTACTGCGACGATATGCTCACCGCGCTCGGCATAGTCGACGAGGGGCGCCAGAACGAATACATATCCCACATAATGGAGAAGCTTCGCGCCTCGGGCTACCTCTACCGGCCCGAGAGCAAGCTGCGCACGCTCATGTGCGTGTTCTCGCTCGACCCCGACAGCATCGACAGCCGCATGACGGAACTAATCGAGGTGATACACCGAGGCAACCCGTCGTCGTGGATGGCCGAGCCGTTCCGTTCGGCGTTCATCGAGCAGTTGCAACTCTATATCGACTCCTGTCACACCATACTCGACAACATATCGGAGATTGACGGCGACGAGGCCGAAAGCCGTCTCGACAAGATGCTCGCCGCCATAGCCATACAGCAGATTCTCGCCTCGGGCCGCCGTGGAGCTGCCTCCTCCGAGGCCGCCGACGAGCTGGCGGTAAACCGCTCGCGCCTCTACCGCTACTTCTCGTTCAAGAGCAATTGCGAGAAGCAGCAGATGCTCGAAAAGGCCCTCCAAGTGGCCATTTCGGGCGATATTCCCGACAACGAGTTCAAGTGGGACGACACCAAGGACCTCGGACGCCTCGCCCGCACCCTCGTAAAGACCGAACCGCTCGACGGCTCGACCTACACCTTTGCGACGCCCCAGGCCACACTGTCGGTCGACTCGTCGTCAATAGCGCTTCGTATCAACGGCTCCGACGCCTCCCACTCCGTCATACCGGCCAAGCTGCCGTTGTGGCACGGCTTGCAGATATGGCTCAGCGACGCCCTCCCGCCCGAAAACCGCCGCCCCGGCACTATCTTGCAGTTTCGCGACACGTTTGCACTGGTGCGCCAGGCTCTCGCCGGCACACGCAAGAGCAAGGGTTCGGCGGAATCCGCTGTCGTCGAGACTGTCGTCAAGCCCAAGGAGGCCAAGAAAAAGCGCAAGCTGATGTTGCCCGATCCGGGCGACACCGTGGAGATAATTGTCGAGTCGATAGTCAACGACACTCCCGGCAACGAGCGCTTCGCCTGCCGCGTGGTCGAGGACGGCTATCGCGGCGAGGGCTTCCTCGACCGCTCCAACCTTATACGCGGCAACGGCGCTGTGCCCCTGTCGGTGTTCTTTGACCCCGACGGCCGGCCTTACCGCCTGACGGCCCGTGTCATGGCCTGCTCGCCTGCCGACGATACTCTGTCGTTCTCTGTTATCGACGAGCTCAACCGCTACGTCAACGACAACGTTGAGCTCAACAGCGAGCTCAACGCCGTGGTCACGGCCATGCCGTCGCATACCGGAGGCTTTTTCGGCGACCGTTTCACGGTGTTCACCGAGCACGGCTTCACCGCATGGGTCGACGGAGGCGATTTCTCCGAGGCAATAATGCCCGGCGACAACATACGCATACGCATCGACTCCGTAGGCACCGGCGCCCGTCAGGAGACGCTTGCAACCTGCATACAGAGCTATGTGCCCGAAAAGGTGACGTTTGAAGACTCGCTCGCTACGCTGATTTACAGCTACGCCGACGAGCGCGTCTACGGCGCTGATACCACGACGCCCCAGGACTACCACGCCGAAGCCGCGAAAGGGGACTCGAAGACCGATGCCGCCGACTCGGCCGGCCAGATGGACGAGCCGCTGAGCGACATCCGCGTAGGCGAGCTGATGCGCATCATAGCCCGCATGGCCGACCTCACCACCGAAATGGTGCACGCCTACAACTACTTCTGGTTTGCCAGGCTCATGGCCGAGATGCTCGGCCTGGAACAGCAGGCACTGTACTACGCACGCCGCTGCTCCGTCATCGAGGTGCTCGACGAGTTTGCCTCAAACGGTCGTGTAGACCTCGTGCGCGTCGACTCCCTGTCGGAAATGATAATGGAGGCGTCGTCATCGTCGTCCGAGACACAGAAGCTTAAACTTCTCGCCGCGCTTGACCGTCCCGATCGCACCGACAAGGTGTGGGACGTGATACGCTCGACCATGTCGACCCAGATTGACAAGCTCGGCCGCCTCATACTCGCCTACAACGCCCTCGACGGCTTCAAGCTCGGCCGCGAGCGCTCTGCCATACGCGAACAGATTTACAACGAGCTGCACCTGTCGCCCGACACTCTGCCCGAGCAGCTTGAGAACGGCCTCGAAAGTCAGACCGTGGAGTTCAAGACATCGCTCGTATATCCCGCCGGCAACGCCATGCGCCGCGACGTGCGCCGCCAGACACGCGAGATACTCCAGATTATAGCCGGATTCCTCAACTCGCAAGGCGGCCGACTCTATATCGGCGTTAGCGACGAGGGCTATGTGCGCGGCGTGGCCAACGACCTCGAATTTTTCAAGGCTCCCGACAAAATGGACCTCTATCTGATGAATGAGATAAACAACAACTTCAAGATGGTGAACCGTCATATATTCATCCGCAGTTCGTGGCAGGAATACGACGGCAAAAAGGTGTATGTGGTCGACGTAAAGCCCACACGCACCCCTATCGTCTACGAGGGGGTCTACTATCAGCGTCACTCCACCTCCACGCGCCCCATACCGCGCGAGCTCGAAGCAGAGTTTATCCGCAACCGCAAGGACCCGTCGGTGCCACTGTCGTTTGTCGCCGGCGAGCCTGAGCAGGCTCTCGCTCCTGTGACCGCGATGGTGCCCGTAGCCACAGCCACCGCCGCTCCCGCTGAGGAGACACACGCCGAGCCGGTCGCAGCTCCGGCCGAGAGTGTCGAGGAGGCAATCATCGCTTCGGAACCTCGTCGCCGCGAGATACCGCAGATTGCAACATCGGTGTTGCGCGACAACCGCGACTTCGACACCTGCGACGGCACACCATTCCATGAGCCGGTGTCGTTTCTCTACATCACCGGCGACGACGGCTCCTACCGCATAAGCCGGCAGAACATGTGGATTGACGACTCGGCGCGCCTCTCGCTGAAATTACGCGAGGACGAGGCCGCGGGCTATCTGCTCGCAATCTTCGACTCCGGCCACGGCATCCGCTATCAGTACGACCGCCTCGACCCGCAGGGCCGCATATCGGGTGGCGACCTCGTGTTTCTCTCGCCCGTACGCCCCGACGACGGCGTGTTCATCTACTACTCGACCGACGATGGCCGCAACGTGATAAAGCGCTATTTCGGCCCCGACAGCCTGCCGCTCGGCTCCACTTACGAGCAGGGCGAACGCCTCATACCTGCCGACGCCACTTTCCTACGCGCCATAATCATAGGCGCCGACCGCGCCGCGTCGTTCGCCCGCTTCGAGCGCAACGGACAGCGGCTTTCGGGCGGCATGGCCGACCTCGACAACGATTTCGAGCGCTCTCTCACCTATCACCTAAAATAATAGCGGACCCCGCTCCGCTCCCGAAAAAATCATCAAAACCACAACCATAAATCTCACAACACCATGTCAGCAAATCTCAATGACATTATTGGTCGCTTCGCCATAAAAGGCACAGTGGAGGCCGTGAAGCCTCTCGGCAACGGCCTTATCAACGACACCTACAAGGTCACTACCGCCGGCACTGACCCCGACTATGTGCTGCAACGCATCAACCATCATATATTCACAGATGTAGAGGGTCTGCAAAACAACATCGAGGCCGTGACATCGCATATCCGCCGCAAGCTCGAAGCTGAGAGCGCCGACGACATCGACCGCAAGGTGCTCACTTTCGTGCCCCTCACTGACGGTTCCGGCAAGACCTATTATTACGACGCCGAGGGTGATGCCTACTGGCGAGTAATGGTATTTATCCCTGACGCCGTGACCAAGGAGGCCGTGACCCCCGAGAGCTCGCGCGACTGCGGCCGCGCTTTCGGACGCTTCGAGGCGTCGCTCGTGGATATTGACCGCGAGCTCACCGAGAGCATTCCCGACTTCCACAACATGGAGTTCCGCCTCCGTCAGCTCCGCGAGGCAGTCGAGGCCGATCCTGTGGGTCGCGTCGCCGAGGTCAAGGCCGAGCTCGACGACATCATGAACCACGCCGAAGAGATGACCGCCGGCGAGCGTCTGTACCGCGAGGGCAAGCTCCCCAAGCGCATCTGCCACTGCGACACCAAAGTCAACAATATGATGTTTGACAAGGAGGGCAACGTGCTCTGCGTCATCGACCTTGACACCGTGATGCCCTCGTTTGTGTTCTCCGACTACGGCGACTTCCTCCGCACAGGCGCCAACAAGGTGGCCGAGGACGACCCCGCTATCGACAAGGTGGCATTTGACATGGATATATTCCGTGCGTTCACCGAAGGCTATCTCGAAGGTGCCAAGAGCTTCCTCCTCCCCGTGGAGATAGAGAATCTGCCTTATGCCGCCGCACTCTTCCCCTACATGCAGGCCGTGCGCTTCCTCGCCGACTACATCAACGGCGACACCTACTACAAAATCAAATATCCCGAACACAATCTCGTCCGCACCCACAACCAGCTCGCTCTCTTCCACTCCGTGCTCGACAACTATCCCGCGATGCGCGAGTTCATCGCCGGACAGCTCGCCAAGTAAGCGAACGGCAGTCATATTCACATCTTCGTGAGGCCGGCCGTCGCGTCGGTCTCACGCTTCATAAATAGCGATACAGAAAGAATCATGGACAATCAGTTTGCCTGGGCCGAAGACATGAACTGCGCCGTGACTGTGTGTGATGCCGAGGGCATAATCATCTACATGAACCGCCTCTCCCGCGCCACCTTCGCCCCCGACGGAGGCACCCTCACGGGGCAGAGTCTGATACCCTGCCACAACGAGGCCTCTCGCGCCAAGATAGCCCATATGCTTGCCACCGGCGAGAGCAATTCCTACACTATAACCACCTCCAAGGGCGTGCTGAAAATGATTTACCAGACGCCATGGCGCCACCCCGACGGCACTGTCGGCGGCCTGGTGGAGATTTCGATGCCGCTGCCGGGTCTTCCGCTGCCGCACTTTGACCGCTGACCCCAATCCCGTTCTCCCCCTCCTAATCCATCATCATCACATGAAACGTTTTCTATTCCTTATTTCGACAGCTTTTGTCGCCGTGGCAGCCACGGCACAAAGCTGGAAGCCGCAGCTCGAGACCGTGGCCAATAATCCGGAATTTGCGTCAAAGCCCGCCGTGGTGTTGCTCGACAGCACGAGCGTGGTAGTGTCGCCGCAAGGTTCCGGCACCTTTACCATACGCAAGGTCATACAGGTGCGCAACGCCGCCGGCGCGCTCGCCAACCGTGTCATCAAATACGACTATGACCCCCTCACAGCTTTCGCCGAATTTACCGAAGCCAAGATATACCATCCCGACGGCACTGTCACCGACCTTGATGTGACCAAGGCGTGCGACTATCCGGCCCCCGCACGAGCCATTTACTGGGGCGCACGCCAGATAATGCTTGAACCGGGACGGCTCAGCCCCGGCGACGTAATCGACTACACTATCGCCAAAAAGGGATTCACCTACGCCCTCCTTGCCGGCGACGAGACTGCCGATGACCGCTTCGTGCCTCCCATGCGCGGCCAGTTCTACGACATTGTGCCTTTCTGGGTCGCAGAGCCAACGGCGCGCAAGGTTTACCGCGTGAGCCTGCCCAAGGAGAAGGAGCTGCAATATGAGTTCTATCAGGGCGACGTTCAGCCCTCGGTGCGCCGCGACGGCGACCGCACTGTCTACACCTTTGCCGTCGACAACAAGCTTCCGTTCAAGGCCGAGCCCAATATGGTCGACCGCTTCGATGTGGCTCCAAAGCTCATGATGTCGACCACCGGCGAGTGGAAAGAGAAGTCGCTCTGGTTCTACAACGTCAACGAGGACTACGGCAGCTTCGAGCCCACTCCGGAGGCGCAGAAAAAGGTCGACGAGATTCTCCGCGGCAAGACCGGGGAGATGGAGCGCATAGCGGCCCTGACACACTGGGTGGCCGACAATATGCGATACTCGGGCATATCCATGGGCAAGGGTGAGGGTTATACCCTCCACAATACGCAGACCAATTTCACCGACCGTGCCGGCGTGTGCAAGGATAAGGCGGCGCTGCTCATCTCCATGCTCCGCATGGCAGGGTTCGAGGCCTATCCCGCAATGACTATGGCCGGCTCGCGCATCGAGAGCATCCCGGCCGACCACTTCAACCACTGCGTGGCCGTGGTGAAGCTCAGCGACGGCACATACCAGCCTCTCGACCCGACATGGGTGCCCTACAACCGCGAGATATGGTCGAGCGCCGAGCAGCAGCAGAACTATCTCCCGGGCCTGCCCGAGGGTTCAGACTTGTGCCTCACTCCGGTGTCGGCGCCTGAAAACCACTATTTCCGTCTTAACGCAAAGACAAAGGTAAGCGCCGACGGCACTCTCACCGGCAGCATCGTGATTTCGGCCGAAGGTCAGTCCGACGCCGCCGTGCGCCGCCCGTTCCTGCAAGGCTATTCGGGCCGTGAGGTGAGGGCGCTGGAAGCGGAGCTGCAACGCATCTCACCGTTAGCTCGCCTCACGTCGTGGAGTGCCCCCGGAGTCACCGACTACCAGAAGGCTCCCGTGTCGCTCACACTCAATTTTGTAATTCCCGACTACGCTCTTGTCACCGACAGCGCCATTATCTGCAAGCCTGTGGTGCTTAGTGATATATATCAGGGTGTGAAGTCGTTTCTACGCGTTGACACCGATTCCGACAAGCGCGCCTACGGCTTCAAGGACGCCTGCTCGCGCCTGGTGGAGCTCAACGAGACCATGACGTTGCCCAAGGGCTATAAGCTCGGTGCCGACGGCGTCGACGAGGCCGTCAACTACGACGGCGACGTGGCCTCGTTCGCATCGGATATTTCCGCAAAAGCCAACACCCTCCGTCTCAAAGCATCGCTCTCGCTCGGCAAGCGCGTGTACGACGCCGCCGACTGGACCGACTTCCGCACCGCTGTAAACGATTATAAGGAGCTGGCGTCAACGCCATTTGTCTTCGTTAAAGAATAATTCCTATCATCTGTGACAATGAAAAAGATAACATTAGCCGCGGCACTCCTTATATTATCCGTCCTGACGGCAGCCGCCCGCAAGGCCGACGCGACATTCTCGGGAGTGAAAGACTCATATACGCTCAACGCCGACGGGTCGGTGACGCATCGCGTGCAGAAAACCGTGACTTTCAACACCAATCCGAGCTTTTTCTCGCTGTTTGGCGAGACATTCATAGTCTATAACCCCGCTTTTCAGAAGCTGAAAATCAACGACAGCTACACCGTGCAGGCCGACGGCACCCGCATCGACGCCCCCGCCAACGCTTTCAACGAGGTGCTGCCGTCGGGAGCGGCCAACTCGGCCGATTTCAACGGTCTCCGCGAAATGGTCGTAACCCACACCGGCCTTGAAAAAGGCGCGACGGCATTCCTCGACTATACAATCGAGAGCAGCAGCGACGGTGCCCCGACGCTCGACATCGACAAGATAATCCCTGTGCAGGGCGCCGAGTTTACCGACTACACCCTTGAAGTGACCGTGCCGTCGGGCACGCCTGTAAATTGGAGTGTGGCCGGCTCGGCTGTCAAGCCGTCGGTGAAAGGCGACACCTACACCTGGACTTTCCGCAACATCGCTCCCGCATCGGGCGAGGCCAACACCCCGCTCAACCATGACGGCCAGGCCCGCGTGAGTGTCACCACCGCAAGCAGCCTTGCAGCGGCCCTCACGCCGTTCACGGTCGAGACGCTCGACCTCTGCGAGGCTCCCGAGGGGGTGGTGAGCGACACCATGGATGTCAAGGCCAAGATTGACGCCGTGCGCGACTATGTGGCCGAGGGAATAGCTCTCGCCCGCGTCGAGCCGTCGCTTCTGGGCTATCATCTCCGTCAGTGCGCCGACGTGGTTGGCAGCGCGATAGGCACCGAGGCCGAAAAGGCTCTCGCAATGGCCCGCATGCTCCGAGCCGAGGGCATCGATGCACAGGCGGTTGTCTTGATGCCCTCGGGCGTCGAGGCCAAGAGCCCCGCGGCAATCTCGCGCTGGCTCGTCAAGGCAGGGGAGCGTTACCTCACCCCGCTGTCGACAAGCGATTACGAGCCGGCACTGCGCGCCGACCGCGACGAATGCTTCACCCTCGGCGGCGAGCGTATCGACATTGCTCCTGTGCGCCTCGCCCTTAATGTCAACGCCGTGATCGACCTGGCGGCCGACTCGGCCAAGATTGTGTCGCGCGACATCGCTCTCAAAGGCTCCGACAAGGCCGCCACGCTTAAAGGTGGCGACAATGTGGAACGCCGAGGCGGCTACACCGTCTACACCCTTCCCGCCGGCGACGCCGGCGTAGACTCGTGGGGTATAGGCAATTTCACAGGCGACCGCGCGGAGGCAATCGAGCTTCCCTGCGCTATTGACGAGACCGACACCTACACCGTCAATCTCACAGGCGTGACCTCGGCCGTGCGCCCCTACCGCAAATCGGTTGCCAACGCCGCCGGTAAAGTCGACATCTTGATAGTGCCGGAGGGCGACAAAATCGCGGTGAGCCGCAGCATCTCGCTCGCCGGAAGTGTATATCCTGCTGCCGACTACAAGCTCGTGCGCGAACTGTTGCAGGCGTGGCAAGCGCCGTCGGGGCGCCGCGTAGTAGTCAAGTGAATCCGTGAGCCGACTGTTTTTGCTGCAAAAAAAACTTTTTCAGCAGATACGGAACGGCAAGCCGGTTGTTATGACTTTAACCTGTAACAACGCAAAAAATGAATCTCAAATCAGCAACATTCACACTATTGTGCTCGCTTATGTCGTTAGGCGCAGCCGCTTCGTCGCCCGATGGTTATACCCTTGTGTGGCACGATGAGTTTGACGCGCCCGGTCCCGCCGCGCCGTCGGCCGACCTCTATTCCACCCCGGCCCGCTCCAATGCGGCGTGGGCGCGTTTCATCTCCACGCGCCCCGACCTCATGGTCGTGGAGGACGGAGTACTGAAAATGTATTGCCGACCCAACGACACTCCCGATGCCGACAATCCGGGCGCAATGGTGTCGGGCGCGATAGAGACCCGCGGCCATTTCTCGATACGTCACGGGCGCGTCGAGGCACGTATGAGGGTTGACGGCTACCGCGGCTCTTTCCCCGCGTTCTGGATGATGCCCGACAGCCAGCCCGACGGCTGGCCCACAGCCGGCGAAATAGACATTTTCGAGTCGATAAACGCCGAGAACGTGGCCTACGCCACGCTCCACACCGGTCGCGTCGCCAACGACGACATCATCACCGCAGCCTACAAGGAGCCCACCGATATAGGGGAGTGGCACGTGTATGGCGTGGAGTGGACTCCGGGCGAGATGCGCTTCACCATCGACGGGCGCGTGTGTGGCACCGTCACACGCTCGACTATCAACGGAGGCCTGTGGCCTTTCGACGATAACAAGTATTATCTGATTCTCAATCAGAGCGTGGGCAACGGCTCATGGGCCGCTGACGCCGATACCTCCCACACCTATCTGACCGAGGTCGACTGGGTGCGCGTATATCAGCGCGAACAGCCCTGATTGGCCCCGTCATCGTCTAAGTCTTACGTTTTCCGTTTTCCACCCCGCCGTGTGGAAAACGGAAAACGTTTTTATGTACTCTCGTTGTGATAAATCAGTAAATTATTGTAAAAATTAACATAATAATCCCGAGCGAGACGACTATGAGATAGTGATTCGTGTTGACCGCGATTGACCATAAGCTAATTGCCGGATGACATGTCGATGTCGCCAGATGGCAATCTGATACGAGCATTGTTCAGCTCAATCGGTAAATTCTCGTCGATTGGGCTGAATTTTTGTTTTTGTCACAAAATAAAACGCTAAATTTGCGATTTGATTAATCACATCGCGACACAGGTCACGACAACAACAAAAACAATCGACATATACATTGCACCATGAGCACTGAAATGAAGCAATTCGAGAAGATTACGGGCCTCATCGACGCCCCCTTCACTCCCTTTACCCCCGAAGGCGACCTCAACCTTGAGCCTATCCCCGCCTACTACAACATGCTCCGCGCCAACGGCATGAAGGGCGTATTTATCAACGGTTCGTCGGGCGAGGGCTATATGCTCACCGACGACGAGCGCAAGCGTCTCGCCGAAGCATGGGTAGCCGCCGTGGGCGACGACCCCGACTTCAAGGTAATAGTACATGTGGGCTCATGCTGCCTCCGCTCGGCCAAGGAGCTTGCCCGCCACGCCGCCGAAATCGGCGCATGGGGTATCGGAGCCATGGCTCCCCCCTTCCCCAAGATAGGCCGCATCGAAGAGCTTGTGAAATATATCGAAGAGATTGCTTCGGGTGCTCCCGAGCTTCCCTTCTACTACTACCATATCCCCGCGTTCAACGGCGCTTTCCTCCCCATGACGGAACTGCTTGCCGCTGTCGACGGCCGCGTGCCCAACTTCGCCGGCATCAAGTACACATTCGAGAGCCTCTATGAGTACAACCAGTGCCGCCTCTACGGCGACGGCAAGTTTGACATGCTCCACGGTCAGGACGAGACAATACTTCCGTCGCTCGCTCAGGGCGGCGCACAGGGCGGCATCGGCGGCACCACCAACTACAATGGCCGCGAGCTCAACGCCATCATCGAGGCCTGGAAGCGCGGCGACATCGAGGCCGCACGCGAGCATCAGAACTTCTCGCAGGCCGTAATCAACGTGATATGCCGCTACCGCGGCAACATCGTGGGCGGCAAGCGCATCATGAAGCTCATAGGCCTCGACCTCGGCCCCAACCGCGTGCCTTTCCGCAACATCACCGACGAGGAGGAAGAATCGCTCCGTCGCGAGCTCGACGAGATTGACTTCTTCTGCCGCTGCAACAAACTCTGACCCTCAACCCGCGACAACGATATGTTTGAATCAACCGACAGCATCAGAAAATATCTGAGCGAATGGGCCGACCGCTATCGCACCGACCTTACTTCCGACATACTTCCCTTCTGGCTCGAACATGGAGCTGACCCTGTAAACGGCGGCGTCTACACCTGCGTGGACCGCGAAGGCCGACTCATGGACTCGACCAAGAGCGTGTGGTTTCAGGGCCGTTGCGGCTTCATCTACGCCTACGCCTACAATAATATCAACCCCTCGCCCGAATACCTTGAAATGTCGCGCAGCTGCATCGACTTCATCGAGGCCCACTGCTTCGACACCGATGGCCGCATGTACTTCGAGGTGACAGCCGAGGGTCGCCCCCTGCGCAAGCGTCGCTATGTGTTCTCGGAGTGCTTCGCCGCTATCGCCATGAGCGAATACTCGATAGCTTCGGGCAACAAGGAGTACGGCATTAAGGCGCTGCGCCTGTTTGCCGATATTGTGCGTTTCATCGACACCCCCGGCATCCTTGAACCGAAGTATCTGCCGGAGTTGCAGGCCATAGGCCACTCCATAACGATGATTCTGCTCAATACCGCGGCCAGCATACGCCGCGCTGTGGGCGACGAGGCCGCGCGCGAGGCCGGGCTCATGGACCGCATCGACTGCTCGCTCGATCTGATACGCACCAAGTTCATGCATCCCGAGGTCAAGGCACTGCTCGAAATGGTGACGCCCGAAGGCAAGCTCATCGACACCATCGCCGGACGCACCATCAACCCCGGCCACTGCATCGAGACGGCCTGGTTTATCCTTGAAGAGGCACGTTACCGCAACTGCGACAAGACGCTTACCGACACCGCTCTTACAATCCTCGACTGGTCGTGGGAGCTCGGCTGGGACAAGCAGTACGGCGGCATCATCAACTTTGTCGACGCCAAGGGCTTCCCGCAGCAGGACTACTCGCAGGACATGAAGTTCTGGTGGCCGCAGACCGAGGCTGTCATCGCCACACTCTACGCCTATCTCGCCACCGGCGACACCAAGTATCTCGAAATGCACCGCCTCGCCAACGAGTGGGCCTACACGCATCTGCCCGACCCGGAGTACGGCGAGTGGTATGGCTATCTACACCGCGACGGCACAGTCGCCCAGCCCGCCAAGGGCAACCTCTTCAAGGGCCCGTTCCATATTCCGCGTATGATGATTAAGAGCTCCATGCTTATCACCGACATTCTCGCCGAGCGACTGTCATAACACCCTGCCGGAAACAACGATGCATCTGCAAAAACTCCTTGCCGCCTCACTGATGTCGGTGCTGGCCGCTTTCGGCCCCGCGAGGGCCGAAAAACCGGTCCGCGTAGCCTGCATAGGCAACTCAATCACCTACGGCTATCTGCTCGCCGACCCTGCCACACAGTCATATCCCTCCGTGCTCTCGCGTCTGCTGGGGCCGGGATATGAGGTGGGCAACTTCGGCCACTCGGGCACCACGCTCCTTACCCGCGGCCACAGGCCGTATATCGAAAAGGACGAGTACAAGGCATCACTCGATTTCAAGCCCGACATAGCGCTGATACATCTCGGCGTCAACGACACCGACCCGCGCGACTGGCCCGACTTCGGCTCCGACTTCGTCGGCGATTATCTTGACCTGATTGATTCGTATCGTCGCGTCAATCCCGACATACGCATCATGATTTCGCGCCTCACGCCGCTCGGAGCGGCCCACCGCCGGTTTGCAACCGGCACCCAGGCATGGCGCGACAGCATCAACAACGTCATAGCCCGCGTGGCCGAAGTGGCCGGCGTGGAGCTTGTAGACCTCGGGCGCGGCCTTACCTATCGGCCCGAGCTGATACACGACGCGGTGCATCCCGACTCGACCGGTGCCGCCATCATGGCCCGCGAGGCCGCTGCCGCTATCACAGGTCGCCGTGGCCCCACGCGTCTGCTGCCCGTCTACGCCCCGGGCATGGTGCTCCAGCGCTATCGGCCTATACGCGTCGAGGGCCGTGCCGACAAAGGCGTCACCGTCACCGCCACTCTCGGCGGCGACCGCGCCACAGCCACGGCCGGCAGCGACGGCCGCTTTGTCGTGACGCTGCCCGCGCGCGGCGAGGCCACCGGCCTCACCCTCACCGTGACCGCCCCCGACACTGTGATTACCCTTCCCGATGTCGCTATCGGCGAGGTGTGGATTGCCTCGGGCCAGAGCAACATGGAGTTCCATCTTTCGGCTGCCGTCGAGGGTCCCGAAGCCATAGCTTCGGCGCCCGACTCGCTGCTGAGATTCTTCACCATGGCACCTAATCCCGCTACCGACGCCGTGACATGGAGTGCTGAGGATATGGCTCGTGTCGACTCGCTCGACTATTACTGCGTGCCCGACCGTTGGAGCATAGCCTCCCCCTCCACGCTGCCCGCTGTCAGCGCCGTGGCCTATTTCTTCGCCCGTACGCTGCGCGATTCGCTTGACGTGCCTGTCGGCATTGTCGCCAACCCTGTGGGCGGTTCCACCACCGAGAGCTGGATTGACCTCGAGACTCTTCAGCGCGAGGAGCCGCAGGTGCTCGTCGACTGGCGCAATAACGACTATATCCAGCCCTGGGCCCAGGGTCGTGCCAAGCTCAACGCTCCCGGCCACAGCCACCCCTACGGGCCGGCCTATCTCTTCGGTGCGGGCGTGCTGCCGCTCGGAGCGCTCCCCGTTGCCGGTACAATCTGGTATCAGGGCGAGAGCAACGCCCACAACCTCGAAGTACACGAGCGTATGTTCAAGCGCCTCGTGGCCTCGTGGCGCCGTCAGTTCGACAGCCCTGAAATGCCTTTTATCTTCACCCAGCTGTCGAGCCTTAACCGTCCGTCGTGGCCGGCGTTCCGCGACAGCCAGCGCCGTCTTGCCGAGTCTATATCCGGCACAGGCATGGCCGTGACATCCGACATGGGCGATTCGCTCGACGTTCATCCGCGCCGAAAGCGTGAGGTGGGGCGCCGCCTGGCGGCCATAGCCCTACACGACGTATATTCGAGCGGCTCCACAGTGCCCTCCGGCCCGCTGCCGGTAAAGGCTTACAGTCTTCCCGGCGGACGCCTCGCCGTAGAGATGAAGTGGGCCGACGGTATGCACGCTTCGTCGGGCGACTCTATTATCGGCTTCGAGGTGGCGTCATCGCCTCTCGGCCCATTCTATCCCGCCGTCGCCGTTGTCGACGGCAATCGAATAATCCTCAGCTCAATGAACGAACCTAATCCCTCTGCGGCCCGTTATGGCTGGCAGCCCTTTACCCGCGCCAACCTCGTCAATGCCGCACTCCTCCCCGCCTCAACATTCAAAATCGCGGCCGAAGCGGCCGGCAATCCCGACGTGGGTATCGAACGTGGATTGTCGGGTTCGTTTGGCGGCACGCTCCCTTCTGGCCTCGTCATGATTGCCGGAGGCTGCAACTTCCCCACCGACACCCCGCTCGCCCCCGGCGCGCAGAAGAAGTTCTACTCGGGCATCTACACCGCCGACCCGGCGGCCGATGTACTCGAATGGACCCTCGCAGGGCAGCTCCCCGAGCCTATGGCTTACGGCGCAACCGTCACTTTGCCCGACGGAGTGGTGCTCATCGGCGGCAGCAATGCCGACGGGCGTTCGGCCGACGTGCGTTTCTTTGACGGCAAGCAGCTCAGCGACCTCCCCGCGCTCCCTTACGGTGTCGACAATGCAGCCGCAGCCGCGATAGGCCGCAAGGTGTATCTCGCAGGCGGCAACGGCCCCGACGGCGCTGCCGGCCGTGAGCTCCTCGTGCTCGACCTCGACAACACCGCCAAGGGCTGGACCGCGCTCAAACCGATGCCAGGAGATGCCCGCAACCAGCCCGTAATGGCTGCTGCCGGCAACAACCTCTACATCTTCGGCGGCTTCGCCGGCCGAACCGCCACGGCCGAGCCTACTCTCTCGACCGACGGCCTCCGCTACGACACCAAGCGCAAGAAATGGAGCGTCGTGGCAGGCCCCGCCGAACCCTCGGGCAAGCCCCTGAGCCTCGGCGGCGGAGCGGCGGCAACGCTCCCCGACGGCAGCATACTCGCTGTGGGCGGCGTCAATGCCGACGTGTTCCTTGCCGCGCTCGTCGACCAGGCTCCCGACTACCTCTCGCACCCCATTGAGTGGTATCGCTTCAATCCCTACGCCTGCATCTTCAACCCCGCCACAGAGACATGGACGGTAGCCGACAGCGCCGACACGGCCCGCGCCGGAGCCTCGCTCCTCGTGGCTCCCTCAGCGTCCCGCTCAATCGTCACCGGCGGCGAGCTGAAACCTCGTATCCGCACCCCGCGCCCCGCTGTCATTCCCTTCTGACCTTGCGTATGGATAACGACAGCAACAACAGCCCGATGGCCGGGAAGCGCGTGCTCATTGTGGGCGCGGGCGGCTTCATAGGCGGTTTTCTGGCCGTCGAGGCATTGCGTCGAGGTGCCGATGTGACATGCATGGTGCGCGAGTCGACATCACGCCGCTATCTTACCGACCCACGCCTGCGATTCCTGGTGTGCGGTAGTTTCGACGACCCGCAGTCGATAGCCAAGGCGCTCCTGTCGGCCGACGGCAGGTGGGACTACGTAGTCTACAACCTCGGCGCCACCAAGGCCACCAATTTCAGCGACTTCAACCGCATCAACTTCGCGTTTCTTCGCAACTTCCTCGACGCGCTCCGCATCGCCGACAAGCGTCCCGACCGACTGCTCTATATGAGCTCGCTGTCGGCGCTCGGCAAGGGCGACGAGCGCGGCTACACGCCGTTTACCGACATGTCGATACCCAATCCCGACACCCGCTACGGACTGTCGAAGATGAAGGCCGAGACACTGCTCGACACAACCTCCGACATCCCCTGGACCATATTGCGCCCCACGGGTGTCTACGGCCCCCACGAGCAGGACTATCTGATGATGGTAAAATGTATTGACCGTCATTTCGATTTCGGCATCGGCTTCCGGCGCCAGATGCTAACCTTCATCTATGTAGAGGACTTGGCGCGTGCGGTAATGGACGCCCTCGTGGCTCCGGCGGCAGCGGGACGCAAATATATTGTGAGCGAGCTGCAAAGCTACTCGCAGGCCGATTTTCGCCGCATAGTGGCCGAAGAGCTCGGCACGCGCTGCGTGATACCGGTGCGCCTGCCGCTCTGGGTGGCCCGCATAGTGTGTGTGGTGAGCGAGAAGTGGGGTGTGGCGCGCTTGAAGCCGTCGACACTCAACACCGACAAGTTCAACATCCTCAAGCAGCGCAACTGGCAGGCCGACTGCTCGCGGGCCGTGGCTGACTTCGGCTTCGCTCCGCGTGTGAGCCTGCGCGAGGGCATCCGCGAAGTCATCCGGTCGTGGCGCGCCGACGAGGCACAAAAATCTTCCGACAAACGATGAGCGACAAGATTCCACCCATGCGTCCCGTGCCCGTTTGGTTTACCGTAATAGCTGTAATCACGGCGCTGCCTGCATTGCAGATTCCGTGGCTGTTGGCCGACAGCGGCGAGGAAGCCTATGTCCTTTCGCTTTTCTACCCGTTTATCATCATCCTTGCGGCATGGCTGGCCTGGCGCTGCTATGCTCAGGACCGCACCGCTATGTCATGGATTCTCATCGTCATAGCGTGGCTCTGCTCCGCCGCTATAAGGCTTGTATGACCCGCATGCATGGCCGTCGTCGCCGCCAAAAACGGTAAAATTACGTAACGGCAAATAAAAAACTTTAACTTCAACGTATTAAGCGTCAAAAAAACCGCCGCCCGATTGCACGGGTCGGCGGTTTTGGTTATCTTTGCATTTCAATCTATCAGGAACCCGGTATTATTTTCTTATCGAACCATGAAATTAACCAAAAGACTTTTATGGGCTGCGGCAGCAGCCGCGTGTGCCCTCCCGGCAGCGGCACAATCTCCCGAACCCGATTCGCTCAAAACCGAGCGTATGGAGTGGTTCAGCGATGCCAAGCTCGGCATCTTCATCCACTGGGGTATCTACTCTAAGGGCGAGACTTCGGAGAGCTGGGCTTTCCACAACGGTCATATCTCGCTCCCCGACTACATGGCGCAGTCTGACTACTTCACCGCCGACAAGTACAACCCACAGGAGTGGGTTGACCTCATCAAGGAGAGCGGCGCCAAATATACCGTAATCACCACCAAGCATCACGACGGCTTTGCCCTCTGGGACACCAAGGCCGGCAAGGTGAGCGCCGTGAAGAGCAGCCCCGCCAAGCGCGACGTGCTCGCACCTTTCGCCGAGGCGGTAAAGGATGCCGGACTGAAGCTCGGCTTCTACTACTCGCTCATCGACTGGCCCGACCCCGACTATCCCGAGACCTACCGCGACAAGGCTCCCAAATACGACATCAAGAAGGAGCCTAAGAGGTGGCAGAAATTCCTCGACTTCAACAATGCGCAGCTAACCGAGCTCAGCTCGACATGGAATCCTGACCTCTACTGGTTTGACGGCGATTGGGAGCACTCGGCCGAAGAGTGGAACGCCCCGGGCGTGATTAAGCTCCTCCGCTCCTATAATCCCGACGTTATCGTGAACTCTCGCATACAGGGCTACGGCGACTATGCCACTCCCGAGCTCGGTGTCCCCGTGAAGCGTCCCTCCTCGCCCTGGTGGGAAACCTGTATGACTATCAACGACTCATGGGGCTTCCGCACCAACGACGACAATTACAAGACCCCCAACACCGTGCTTCATATGCTCGTCGACTGCATCGGCATGGGCGGCAATCTGCTCCTCGACATAGGACCGCGCGCCGACGGTTCCATTCCCGAAGAGGAAGTGGCCATGCTCAAAGCGGTAGGCCGCTGGGTCAACAAGCACGCCGAGGCTGTCTACGGCACACGCGCCGGTCTCCCCAAGGGCCATATCCAGGCCAACACCTCAATCAGCAAAGACGGCAAGACGATCTATGTGTACATGCCCTACCGTCCTACCGGCGGCGTTGAGCTCAAAGGTCTGAAAAGCCGCGTCAAGTCGGCCCGCATCGTAGGCAATGATACTCCGGTCGACTGGAAAATCTACAATGACATCTCATGGAGCGCATCGCCCGGTGTGTATTATTTCAGCATCCCCGAAGAGGCGCTTGACCCCGAAATCACCGTTATGGCTCTCGAGCTCGACAGCCCCGTAACTCTCTACGAGGGCGAAGGTCAGGTGATAAGCTTCAACGACAACGAACTTAACTGACAGGTCTTAGCCACGCGATGATGAAAAATCATTTTAGTGCGATAGCGCTCGCACTGCTACTGCCGGCGGCGTCCACCGCCGGCACGTTGCAGGAGAAGTATACCGCCCGCCTCACCCCGCCGCGCATTTACAACTGTCAGCGTGCATCAGCCCCGATAAAGATCGACGGCAAGCTCAACGACAAGGCTTGGGCCCAGGCGCCCGAATCGGAGCTCTTTGTCGACATCAGCGGCTATGATTTCACCAAGCCCGCTCAGGACACACGCGTGAAGATGCTCTATGATGACAATTATCTCTACATCGGTGCCCGCCTTGACGAGAAAAACATCGTGGCCAACCTCACTCAGCGCGATACTATCATCTACCGAGACAACGACTTCGAGGTGTTTCTCGACCCCGACGGCGACGGCCTCAACTACTTCGAGATTGAGAACAATGCCCGCGGCGTGGTGTTTGACCTCACGCTCGACAAGCCCTATCGCTCCGGAGGCAGCTTCTTCATCCCCTGGAACTGCGAGGGCCTTGAACTCAAAGTGGCCCACGAGGGTACTCTCAACAAGCAGAGCGACACCGACAAGGCGTGGACCGTGGAAATGGCGATACCTTTTGCCGCCCTCAAACGCGACTTCGCCGACCCTCGCGACTACAAGATATGGCGTGTCAACTTCTCGCGTGTACAGTGGGTGAAACCCGGCGGACCCGAAGAGAACTGGGTGTGGAGCCCTACCGGAGAGATTAATATGCACATGCCCGAGCGCTGGGGATTTGTCAACTTTGTCGACAGCGACGGCACCGTGCCCTCCAATCCTATCAATATCGAGGCCTACAATCAGCTGTGGAAGCTCTTCTACGCCCAGCAGGACCGCCGCAACGCCACAGGCCGTTACTATCACCGCGTGGCCGACATACCGGCCTCCGACCGCGATGCCTTCCCCACTGTAATCGATGCCTCCGACGACGCTTTCACAATCACCGTCACCGACGGCAACACGATTTACACCGTAAACCAGGACGGTCGCTTCAACCTCTCCGAGGCTAAGCCCCGCACCGTCAAGAACTGGGCCTGGATGGGCCCCCACCGCGAGGGCATGACCGAGCAGAAGTGGCGCGACTTCTTCAAGAGCTATCACGACGCAGGCATATCGGCCATACTCTTCGAGGGCTACGACCCCGAGGTGTACCGTCTGTGCAAGGAGTCGGGCATGGAGGCCCACTATTGGAAGTGGACCATGAATCGCAACGAGCTGCTCGACAAGCACCCCGAATGGTTTGCCGTGAGCCGCGACGGCAAGTCGTGCGCCGACAATCCCCCTTACGTCGGCTACTACCGTTTCCTCTGCCCCTCGCATCCCGAAGTGGCTAAGTATCTGGCCGATGACTATCTCAGGGATGCTCAGCTGCCGTATGTCGACGGCATGCATCTCGACTATGTGCGCATGCCCGACGTGGTGCTCCCCGTGTCGCTGTGGAAAAACTACGGCATAGAGCAGACGAGCGAGCTGCCGGAGTTTGACTTCTGCTACTGCGACCTCTGCTGCGAGAAATTCAAGGCTCTCACGGGCCGTGACCCGCGTGAGCTCAAATATCCGCAAGAGGACCAGTCGTGGATTAACTTCCGCCTCGACGCTATCACCAACGTGGTTCAGCAGATAGCCGACAGCGTTCGTGGCCACGGCCACAAGCTCACCGCCGCCGTGTTCCCCGGCCCCTCCATGGCCCGCAAGATGGTGCGTCAGGACTGGGGCAACTGGCCTCTCGACGGCTTCTTCCCCATGATTTACAACGGCTTCTACTACGAGGGCCCGGAATGGATAGGTCGTTCAGTTAACGAGAGCGTGACCACGCTCGACGGCCGCGCCGACCTTTTTGCCGGCGTCATGTGCCCCGATCTCGCCGAGGGCGACGACTTCGCCAAGGCGTTGCGTGAGGCCTTTGACAACGGTGCGTCGGGAGTGTCGTTTTTCAGCGGACCGAGCCCCGAACAGCTGAAAGTGCTCCGCGACTTCCTTGATACTCACAACTTGAAGCCGGCCAACTGATTCCGACTTAGCCGGTCAACATATGATTCAGCCGTGTAGTCGCCCGACGATTACACGGCTGAATCGTTTTGCGCCCGAAAAGAATTATTTCTTGGGGGTGTCGGGAAAAGTGAGTAATTTTGTGTATCATTAGCAAGTCAACATGGATCTTCACTCACAAAACAGGTCAGGACAGCCTGTGGATAATTTCTCAGAACCGACCGCCGGGCCGCAGCGGCAGGGCGACAGGGAGCCGCGTCCCCGCAAGAGTTTTCTGCGTCGCCACGCCATGACGTTTGTGGTCGTGACCCTGGTGGTCGCAGCCGCCGCCGTCGGGGCGCTGATGTATGTTTTCAGGGGGCATGATGGCGAGGCCGCCTGGTTTTATCTCCCTCGTAATGCTACTGCGGAGGCCGTGGCCGACTCGTTGCGCGCCGCTCTCGGCGAGTCGGAGGGTCAGCGCGTCTACAACCTTTGGCAGCTCCAAGGGGGCGACGTAGCTAAGGCCCACGGAGCCTATCGTGTCGACGAAGGGCAGAGCGCCCTACGCACAGCGCGCCGCATGGCTACCGGAGCGCAGACCCCCGTCAGGCTGACGTTCAACAACATACGCACACTCCCACAGCTTGCCGAACGCATAGGTCGCACCATGGAGTGTACGCCCGACAACTTCACTGCTGCCGTCAAGGATGTGCTTGACGCCGAGGGATACAAGGAGGCCGAATATGTGGCCGCGTTCCTCCCCGACACCTACGAGATGTACTGGACCTCGGATGCTTCGGCTATTGTGAAGCGACTGATGAAATACCGCGACGACTTCTGGACCGACGAGCGCACCTCCCGAGCAAAGGCTCTCGGCCTCACCCCGGTGCAGGTGGCCACACTCGCCTCGATTGTAGAGGAAGAGAGCAACAAGACCGATGAGCATCCCAAAATCGCTCGCCTCTATCTCAACCGCCTCAACCGCGGCATGCGCCTACAAGCCGACCCCACCGTCAAGTTTGCCACGGGCGACTTCACGCTGCGCCGCATCCGTGGCCGTCACCTGTCAATCAACTCTCCCTACAACACCTACCTGCGTCCCGGCCTGCCACCCGGCCCGATACGTGTGGCCGACGGCCGCGCTATCGACGCCGTGCTCAACGCCCCCGACGCCGACTATCTGTATATGTGCGCACGTCCCGACTTCTCGGGCTACCACGACTTCGCCACCGACTACCAGACACACCGCGTCAACGCCCGCCGCTACCAGGCCGCCCTCAACGCCCGCAGCATAAAATAATGCTGCGGCAACGGCCACAGTCACAGCGGCATGGTGGTGCACCGTTTCGCGACGCCATTCGCCCGACTTGACGGCGTAAGCGCCGCCCCCACACTTAACGCCGACAACCTTAACACCTCCATCGCCATGAACGACAACGAGAAGAACACTAACGACCCAATCATCTGTCTGAGGGAATATGCCAACGGTCCCGAAGCATATGTGGCACTCGGCGTACTGCGCAACGCCGGAATCCGCGCCGTCGTCACCGACGGCCTCTCCACGCTCTACGCCCCTGTCCCCGTGCCCGCCGGCGGCTATCGCCTCCTCGTCTTCGAAAGCGACGCACACCGCGCCGCCTCCCTCCTCACCCCTTGACCGGTCATGATATGACAGTATGTGTCAGTGTTGCACCGACTCAATGTCACGATGCAACGCCGGTAATCTCAGGAACGGAAAATATATGTAAGCAACTCACCCGAGGGTAACATGGTTCAGGGGGCTTTGAGCGCGTCGTTGACGGCGTGTTCGTCGCGGGGATTGCGGATGATGTAGCGGTCGTAGTAGGAGAGGCACAGGGTAGTGAGGGGGAGGGCTATGATGAGGCCGATGAAGCCGAGGAGGGAGCCCCACACTGAAAGCGATAGGAGGATGACGGCGGGGTTGAGCCCCATGGCTTTGCCCATTATCTTGGGGATGAGGAAGAGGTCCTGGATGGCCTGCACGATGATGTACACGGCCATGCATTGCCAGAAGATGGGCCAATAGGGGTGGCCGCCGCCCACGCTGTAAACAAGACATAGCAGTGCGGTGGGTGCTATGGATATGAGTTGGAGATAGGGCACCATGTTGAGCACTCCGATGAAGAGTCCGAGTACTATGCCCATGGGGAGACCGACTATGACGAAGCCTATCGCGAAGAGTATACCCACTATCGAGGCCACAAGCGCCTGGCCGCGGAAGTAGTGGTTCATCGAGTTTTTCACGTCATCGGCTATGCCGAACACGGTGGTGCGGTAGGCCGGGGGCACCATGTGGCGGAAGCCTTTGTTGAGGCGTTCGTAGTCAATCATGATAAACACCACGTAGAGCGCCACTATACACCAGCTGCCTATTGCCATCACCATGCCGAGACTGCCGGTGATGATGCCCCACACGGTGTTGAGCACGTTTTCCACGATAGTGGTGATATCCTTGACTGTGAAGAGTTCGGAGAGTTGCTTGAAGTCGATGTTGCGGCGCAGGAAATCCTGGAAGTCCTCGGGCATGAAGCTCACATAGTTGCTGCTGGCGGCGTAGGCGCTGAACACCTTTGCCATGTGGTGCATTTCGTCGATAATCATCGGCACGAGGAAGTAGCAGATCACGCTGAAAAAGAAGAGCACTTCGAAGAGAGTCACGAAGATGGCCGTGACACGTCCTTTGAGCCTGAGCAACCGGCGGTTGTGCTGCACCATCGGTTCAAGTATGTAGGCTATGAGGCAGGCCACGAGAAAGGGGAGCAGCACATCTTTGAGCAGGTTGATGAGCCATATTATGGTGAGGACTGTGGCGATGGTAAAAAGGATCCTCACCACACGGTCGAAGGTAAAGGGACGTGACATAAGGTCGGGAATTAAAGCGGCGAAGTTAGCAACAATTTGGCGGGAAATAGGTATATTTGCCAAAATTTTTATATATGGCGCGGCCGCGCCCGTAAAATCATATCACATTATATAATGGAAAAAGTAAGACAGCTGCTCAATGACAAGGCTTGGGCAAGATGGACGGCGCTGTTTCTGATTGCGTCGATGATGTTTTTCGCCTACATGTTTGTTGACGTAATGTCGCCTTTGCAGGCTCTTGTCGAGACCACCCGCGGATGGTCACCCGACGCATTCGGCTACTATGCCGGCGCGGAATATGTGCTCAATGTATTCGGCTTTCTCATTGTGGCCGGCATTATCCTCGATAAGATGGGCGTGCGCTTTACCGGTACTCTCAGTGCTTCGCTGATGGTTGTAGGTGCCTGCCTTAAATTCTATGCTGTGAGCGAGTGGTTTGAGGGTACGGCCCTCGACGCGTGGCTCGGTTCATGGTGGACCGTTATGCCCGGCTCGGCCAAGCTCGCTGCCCTCGGCTTCATGATTTTCGGCTGCGGCTGCGAGATGGCCGGTATCACTGTCAGCAAGGCTATCGCCAAGTGGTTTGAGGGCAAGGAGATGGCTCTCGCCATGGGTCTTGAGATGGCTATCGCGCGTCTGGGCGTGTTTGCAATCTTCTCTATGTCGCCACGCCTGGCCGATAGCGGTTGGTTCGGCGCCGTCGACCCCACCGTTGTAATTCCCGTAGGCTTCTGTGCCGCTCTCCTCGTGATAGGTCTGCTCAACTTCCTCGTGTTCTGCATCTTCGACACTCGTCTTGACAGCGAGCTTGCCAAGGCTCGCGAAGATAGCAAGCAGGAGGCCGACGAAGAGTTCAAAATCAGCGACGTGGGCTTCATTTTCCGCAGCAAGCTCTTCTGGATTGTGGCTCTGCTGTGTGTGCTCTACTACTCGGCGATCTTCCCCTTCCAGCGCTACGCCGCCAACATGCTTCAATGCACCCTCCATATCGATGCCACCACCGCTTCCGACATCTTCCGCTGGTTCCCGATGGGTGCCATGGTGCTCACCCCCTTCCTCGGCTACTTCCTTGACCGCAAGGGCAAGGGCGCAACAATGCTCATCCTCGGCGCCATACTCATGATTGTATGTCACCTTACCTTCGCGCTGGTGCTTCCCGCAGTGCCGTCGGAGGCTATCGCCTTCTCCGCAATCGTGATACTCGGCATCAGCTTCTCGCTCGTGCCTGCCGCACTCTGGCCCTCGGTGCCCAAGATTATGGACGCCCGCTTCCTCGGTTCGGCCTACTCGCTCATCTTCTGGGTGCAGAACATCGGCCTGGCCCTCTTCCCCATCCTCATCGGTCAGGTGCTCAGCGCCACCAACAAGGGCGTTAGCGACCCTATGGACTACAACTACACATGGCCCATGCTTCTCTTTGCCTGCCTCGGAGCCCTCGCTCTGGTGTTCGGCATCTGGCTCAAGATTCTTGACGCCCGCAAGCATTACGGCCTCGAACTCCCCAACATCAAGGACAAGGAAGAAGTCCTTGAAGCCGAGAGCGAAAGCGTGCAGTGACATCCCTTCTCCCACTAATTAAACATCAAGCAATATGATGCTGCGAAACAGCCTTATAGCAGCGGCGCTCGGCCTTGGTATGGCCGGAGCGTCGGCTGCCCCGGGTGCCGAGGCGCGCCTGCTCCGTTTTCCCGCTGTCAACGGGTCGACAATTGTGTTCAGCTACGGCGGCGACCTTTACTCGGTGCCCGCCAAGGGGGGACAGGCACGCCGCCTGACATCCCACGAAGGTAATGAGATATTCCCCCGTTTCAGCCCCGACGGTTCGACGATAGCCTTTACCGGCCAGTATGACGGCAACACAGAGGTCTACACCATTCCCGCCACCGGAGGCGAGCCGAAGCGCCTGACCTACACTTCGACCAACTCGCGCGACGACCTCGGCGACCGCATGGGTCCCAACAACATCGTCGTGACATGGAGCCCCGACGGCAATAGCATCCTCTACCGCAATCGCACCGGCGACGGATTCGACGGTAAGCTCTGGGAAGTGGCACCCACAGGCGGAATGGCCGAGCGCATGCCGCTGCCCGAGGGCGGCTTCGCTTCATGGAGCCCCGACGGCAAGAAGCTCGCCTACAATCGCGTGATGCGTGAGTTCCGCAACTGGAAGTATTACCGCGGCGGCATGGCCGACGACATCTGGATTTACGACCCGCAGGCCAAGACCGTAGTAAATATCACCGACAATCCAGCCCAGGACATAATCCCCATGTGGATAGGCAAGGAGATATACTTTATCTCCGACCGCGACATGACGATGAATCTCTTCGCCTACGACACCACTACGGGCGCTACCCGCAAGGTGACCGACTTCACAGACTATGACATAAAGTTTCCCTCGACCGACGGCAAGACCATAGTGTTTGAGAAAGGGGGCTATCTATGGACCTACGATCCTGCCAAGGGTGTGACAGAGAAAGTGGAAGTGACTCTCGGGAGCGATCGCCCCATGGCCCGCGCCGAGCGCAAGGCCGTAGCCGACAACATCACCGCAATATCGCCCAACCCCGGCGCCACACGTCTTGCTGTCACCGCACGCGGCGAGGTGTTTGATGTGCCCGCTAAGAGCGGTGTTACACGTCTGCTGACCCACACGCCCGGTGCCAACGACCGCGGCGCCGCGTTCAGCCCCGACGGCAACAGCATCGCTTATATCAGCGACCTCTCCGGCGAGACGGAGATATGGCTTCGCCCCGCCGACTCCAACAGTGAGGCACGTCAGCTCACCAAGGACAATGACACCTACATCCGCCGTCTGGCATGGACTCCCGACTCCAAAGCCATAGTCTACACCGACCGCCGCAACCGCATGGTCGAGGTCAATCCCGTCACCGGCGCCAAAAAGACCCTCGTGACCTGTCCCGAAAGCGAGATACGCTCGCTCAGCTTCTCGCCCGACAGCCGCTGGATTGCCTACACCCGCCCCGACAAGAACACATTCTCGGTGATATGGCTCTACGACCGCACCACCGGCAAGGAATATCCCGCCACCGAGAAGTGGTACAACTCGTCGTCGCCCATTTTCAGTGCCGACGGCAAATATCTCGTCTTCGAGGCCGACCGCGACTTCAATCCCACCTACGGTTCTCTCGAATGGAACCACACCTACAACCGTCTCGGCGGCCTCTACCTCGCGCTTCTGGCCGAAGACACCCCCTCGCCCCTCCTGCCTAAGGACGGCGAGGCGTCTGCTTCCGAGAAGCCTGAAAAGCCCGACAGCTCCGTTCCCGCAGCGACAGTGGTCAATCCCGATGGTCTCCCGGGACGCCTTGTCAAGCTGTCGTCTGACCGCGGTGGCTACTACCGCCCCATATATGCCGACGCCAAAGGCCATATCTGGTACAATGACGGCGCGATAAAGATGCTATCGCTTGACACAAACAAGGAGACGGAGATTGGCCGCGGCTCCATGACGGTCGACCCCACAGGACGTAAGGCAGTGGTGAGCGGCCGCGACGGCAAGATATACGTCACCGACCTCCCCACGTCGGAGATGCGTCTGAACAATCCCGTAAGTCTCGCCGACATGACCGCCATTGTCGACTATTCGCAGGAGTGGCCTCAGATTTTCGATGAGACCTGGCGCGCTTTCCGCGACGGATTCTACCTCGAAAATATGCACGGTGTGGACTGGAAAGCCATAAAGGATAAATACGCACAACTGCTCCCTTACTGCGCCACACGCTATGACCTCAACTACATCATCGGCGAGATGATTGCCGAGCTTGCCTGCGGTCACGCCTACGTCAACCCCGGTGAGGTGAAGCAGATAGAGCGTGTGTCGATGGGTCTGCTCGGCGCCGACATAAGCCGTGACGCCAAGAGCGGCTTCTACCGTATCGACCACATTATCCCCGGAGCCGTCTACTCGGCAAGTCTGCGCTCGCCTCTCGGCGAGCCGGGCCTCGGCGTGAGCGAGGGCGACTACATCGTCGCTATCGACGGCGTGCCCACCTCTACCACCGACAACATCTACTCGCTTCTCGCCGGCAAGGCCGGCGTGCTCACCGAGCTCACCGTCAACGGCAAGCCGTCGGCCGACGGCGCCCGCAAGGTCGTGGTCAAGCCCACCGACAACGAGGAGCCGCTCCGCCACTACAATTGGGTCGTAGGCAACATCAAGAAAGTCGAGGAGGCCACTGACGGCCGCGTGGGCTACATCTACATCCCCGACATGGGGCCCGAAGGCCTCAACGAGTTTGCCCGCTACTTCTACCCGCAGCTCGACAAGGAGGCGCTTATTATCGACGACCGTGCCAACGGCGGCGGCAACGTCAGCCCCATGATTATCGAGCGCCTGCTCCGCAAGCCCTACCGCATGACAATGAGTCGCACGTCGAGTCAGGTCGGTACTATCCCCGACGCCACGCATGTGGGCCCGAAGGTGCTGCTCATCAACAAGTACTCGGCCAGCGACGGCGACCTCTTCCCGTGGAGCTTCAAGGCCAATAAGCTCGGCACCGTTATCGGCACCCGCACATGGGGAGGCATCATAGGCATCTCAGGCTCGCTGCCCTACATGGACGGCACCGACGTGCGCGTGCCGTTCTTCACCAACTACGACGCCGCCACCGGCCAGTGGATTGTGGAGAACCGTGGTGTGGAGCCCGATATCCTCATCGACAACGACCCCATAAAGGAGGAGGCCGGCATCGACCAGCAGCTCGAAAAGGCTATCTCCACAGCCCTCGAACAGCTCAAGGACCGCAAGGAGCTTCCCGGCGTGCCCGCTCCCCGTACATTCCGTGACCTCGGCCTCTGACCTATGATACAGCCTATCGACCCGGCGCGTGACGCGGAAGCGATAGCCCGCATCTACCGCCATTTCGTCACCGACACCGACATATCGTTTGAGAGCGCCGACGAGCCTCCGTCGGCCTCTCAGATGCGTCAGCGCCTCGAGGACTTCCTCGGCGAATTTCCGGGATTCCTGTGGCGGGAACCCGACGGCACCGTCGCCGGTTATTGCTATGCGCACCCGTGGAAAGAGCGGGCCGCATATAATCCCACCCTTGAAACCACCGTCTACATCAATCCTGTCTATGCCCGCCGCGGCATAGGCAGGAAGCTGATGGAGGCGCTCATCGACGAGTGCCGCCGCCGCGGCACGGTGTCGCTCATAGCCTGCATCACCGCCGGCAACGAGGCTTCCTGCGCCATGCACTCGGCTCTCGGCTTCCGTCAAGTGAGCTATTTCAGCGCTGTGGGACGCAAGTTTGGACGCTGGCTCGATGTTGTCGATTACCAGCTGCTCCTGAGGCCCGTGTCATCGGGCCTCGACACACCCGAAATCATCTTCGATACCAACCACTCAACACACCGTTAAGCCAATGAACCTCCGTCGACCGGCCGTTTGGGGCACACTCATAGCCCTTGTCGTGATTGCCGTCACGGCATTTGTATATTTCTATCCCGAAGCCGCCCGCGGCGACGTGCTGCGACAGCACGACATGCAGCAGGGTGCCGCGATAGGCCATGAGGCGCAGCTCTACGAGCAGGCCACAGGCCACGCTCCGCGCTGGACCAACAGCCTTTTCTCGGGTATGCCCACTTTCCAGATTTCGCCTTCATATCCCTCCAACTCGCTCTTCACGTGGCTCAACACAGTAATGGGCCTCGGCCTGCCGTCGCCCGCCAATCTCCTCGCTATGATGATGATTGGCTTCCTCATACTCGGCCTGTCGATGAAGATGAAGTGGTATGTGGCTCTGATAGGCGCCTTAGGCTACGGCTTCTCCTCCTACTTCATCATCATCATCGGCGCCGGCCATATCTGGAAGTTCATCACGCTGGCCTATGTGCCGCCCACTATTGCAGGTCTCGTGCTCGCTTATCGCGGCCGCTACCTGCTTGGCAGCGCCGTGGCCGCGCTCTTCGCCATGCTCCAGATTGCCGGCAACCATGTGCAGATGACCTATTATTTCCTGGCTGTCACGGCCGGATTTGTAGTGGTTTATCTCATCGACGCTATCCGCACCGGCCGGGTGCGCCGCTGGGCTATCGCCACCGGCGCGCTTTTCGTTGGCGCGCTTCTCGCCGTGGGTGCCAATCTGCCGAGCCTCTACAACACCTACGAGTATTCCAAGGAGACCATGCGCGGCAACCACTCCGAGCTGTCGACCGACACCGACCCGGCCAACATGACCGACGGCCTCAACCGCGACTATATCACTCAGTACAGCTATGGTCGTTCCGAGACCTGGACGCTACTCATCCCCAACGTCAAGGGCGGAGCCTCGATGCGTCCCGTCGCCGGCCGCAACATGATGCTCACCCTCGCTGACCTGCCCGAAGCGCAGGATATGGCCGCCAACGGTTCGATAGGGCAGGCCGAGCAGCAGTATCTCCAATGGGTTGGGCAGTACTTCGGCGAGCCCGAGGGCACAAGCGGTCCGGTATATGTGGGTGCGCTTATATGCGCACTGTTCCTGCTCGGCTGCGTGATAGTGCGCGGCCCTATGAAGTGGATGCTCATTATTCTCACCCTGTTCTCGATTCTCCTCGCGCTTGGGCGCAACTGTATGTGGCTCACCGACCTGTTTATCGACTATGTGCCCATGTACTCCCGCTTCCGCACTCCTGAGTCGATTCTCGTCATAGCTGAGTTCACTATGCCGCTGCTCGCCGTTATGGCGCTGCAACGCATCTTCTCGGCCGACCGTGCCGAGGCTTGGGCCAAGTATGGCAAGCCGTTCCTCTGGTGTTTCGGCATAGTGCTCGTGATATGTCTGGCCGGTGTCATCTCGCCCGACATCTTCGGCTCGCCCATAAGTGAGGGCGACCGCTCCACCGACGCCTATCTCAGCCAGGCCCTTCAAGCCCAGGGCGCCACACCGCAGCAGGCTGCGGCTCTGTCGCTCTCCAATCCTAACGTTTACAGCGCCGTAGTGGCCCTGCGCCATACCATGGTATCGGCCGATTCGCTCCGTTCTTTCCTCATTGTCGGCATCGGCTTCATCATCCTGTTTCTCTACCTGCGCCGCAAGCTCACTCTCGCGCTTGCCGCCGCGGTGACAGGTGTGGTGATATGCGGCGACCTGTTCCTTGTCAACAAACGCTATCTGGCGGGCGACGCTTTCGTGGCCAAGCTTGTGGCCGGTCCTGAGCCGTTCCCCGAAACAGAGACCGACCGCGCCATACTTGCCGACACCACGACCCACTACCGTGTCATGGACATCGCCGCTTTCCAGAGCCCGGCGCCCTCTTACCGTCATAAAGCCATAGGCGGCTACCATGCGGCCAAACTCACCCGCTACCAGGATATGATTGACCGTCACCTCGGCAATTTCGAGGCCGGCGTGCCCGACGAAGCCGACTTCCGCGTCGTCGACATGCTCAACGGACGCTACTTCGTCGACCGCGGTGGTCAGGTGATATTCAACGACCGGGCTTACGGCAACGCATGGTTTGTCGACACGATAGCCTATGTGGCCGGCGCCGATGCTGAAATGGACGCGCTCGACACTCTCGACACGCGCCGCGCCGCTGTGGCCGACGAGAAGTTTGCCGCTATCCTCGGCAAAGCCGCTCCGGCCGACTCAGCCGACGTCATCAGGCTCACAACATACGCCCCCGACCGCCTCACTTACTCCGCGACATCGGCCCGTGGCGGTATTGCGGTGTTCTCGGAGGTCTTCTTCCCCTGGGGCTGGCACGCCACTATCGACGGCGAGCCGGTGGAGATAGGTCGCGTCGACTACCTGCTCCGCGCAATTCCCGTGCCGGCCGGCCACCACACGATAGAGATGTGGTTTGACCCGCAGAGCCTCCACACCACCGTTGCCGTAGCGTCGACATCGGTTATTCTCATCTATCTTGCGCTTCTGGCGGCAATAGCGCTCGCTGTGAGAGCGCTTGTGAAGCAGCCCGCCGGCGCCGAAAACGGCGGCTCAAAGAAATCCGGGGCATGACCTCGCCCGGAATCATACGCAGACTGACAGCCCCGCTACGCCGTGCCTGGCGTACGCGGGGTTTCGGTGTGCATTCGCCATTTGCCTATGGCTATCTCAACAGCGTGATACGTCCGCGCGGCGGTGCCCGCTACTACGCCGAGGATCGGCTTCACGGCGCCAGGGCGCGTCTGCTATACCGAGTGGGCGTCGAGGCGCGCGGCTCGGTAGGGGAGTGGCCCGCCGATCGTGGCCGCCCCTGCGCTACATATGTCTGCCTGTCGCGCAACGATATTCCGTCACTCGAAACCTTTGCCCGCGACCATGGCGTAGGCGTACTGTTTGTGGGCCGCCACATGGCTATATATTGCTGCCGCGAGGGCATCCCTCCGCTCAGGCTCAACGTGTGGCTGCCACGCCGATAATCAGCCATGAAGCCGCAATCCATTGCCCTGATTGACCTCTTTGAGGCTTATCTGCGCTTCGAGCGCGGACTCAGCGACAACACGCTCGACGGCTATGCACGCGACGCTTCCAAGCTGCTGGAATTTATCGATGGCGAGAATATCCCTGTCACTGAGGTCACTATCGACACGCTTCGGGCCTTTGCCGCAGGGCTTTACGACCTCGGGGTCGCCGCCACCACCCAGGCGCGCATAATATCAGGCATAAAGTCGTTTTTCGGCTTCCTCACCGCCGACGGCCACATCGACGTCAATCCGTCGGAACTGTTGAAGGCGCCGGCTACCTCACGCCGACTCCCCGACACGCTGTCGGTTGAGGAGATAGATGCTATGGAGGCGTCAATCGACATGTCGAAGCCCGAGGGGCAGCGCAACCGTGCCATTATCGAGACGCTCTACTCGTGTGGCCTGCGCGTGAGTGAGCTCGTCAACCTTGAGATGAACCGCATCTTCCCCTCCGAAGGCTACCTCATAGTGATAGGCAAGGGCAACAAAGAGCGCCTTGTGCCTATGGCGCCGTCGGCCGTGGCAGAGATAGAGTCGTATCTCGACGACCGCAACTCGTTGCCCTCAATCAACAAGGGCGATAACGGCATACTCTTTCTCAACCGTCGCGGAGGCCGTCTGAGCCGCGTCATGGTGTTTTACATCATCAAGCAGGCGGCGGCCGAAGCCGGTATCATAAAGACAATCTCGCCCCACACACTGCGCCACTCCTTTGCCTCTCATCTGCTCGAGGGGGGTGCCAACCTGCGCGCCATACAGCAGATGCTCGGCCACGAAAGCATTGCCACGACCGAAATATATCTCCACATCGACACCACCATACTCCGCCGCGACATCCTTGCCTGTCACCCCCGCAATCGCCGCTGACTGTCGCTGACTCCACCGCTTTCATCTCACAATGCAGAAGATGCAATGAATTTAGTCGTTAGAATAGTTTAATGTTTCTTCGATCAATCTCACTCTTGCTTGCAGTTCTTCATCCATCGTAATACGAAGTTGCTGCAAGCCCCTGACATCCACTGAAGATTCAAGAACGAAGTGCAAAATTTCGTTCTGAATAGCTCCACAAATTT